>NZ_FUIH01000007.1:657082-1314165 GCF_900162695.1 Virgibacillus siamensis | reverse complement strand
GCCATTGAAAGACATCAATTTATGGAAGTATACCTGGAGCAATTTTTCAGGGAATGGGGGAGGTAGAGAGGACTTTGCTCTTCTTAAAAACCTGCATAAGGATAAAGGAACATATTACAAAATTATGGTTAAACATAGATAAGGCTTTGGAGGATTTCCTCTAAAGCCTTTTGTATTGTATATATTTCCTGGATTTAAAAGATTACTTATGATAATATAGGAACATAGGTTCGATTTAAAGCGTATGAGTTATGAAATACAGAAATAATAAAATGATCCTTAACCGGTTTTCATAAGGATGGATAGCACTATAATCAGATAAATAAATTAGATTCAATACGATTGGAAAGGAAGTATAAAGTTTGTATAGTCTCGCTGAACTAAAAAAGAAAATAGAAGAAACAAGAACTGAAATGTATAAAACGTATGAAAATAACCCGAATAATCCACAAGTTTTATCCATTTCAAAGAGCTTGGATGTATTGTTAAACCATTATGATCAGGCACTAAAAGAAGTAAAAAAATTGGAATGATTATTGGTAATTCACTTCAAATTTAATGGGAATTAATTGCAAAAAAAATCTGCCCCTGAGTGTGACAGATAACAAAAAGGCCTTCATATCAGCTGTTACCCAAGGCAGGGCGTTTGTTAGTGGTTGTTTGAGCGGCTGTTACATACTTATTAATACCATCTCTTACTGCATTCTCGGCAATACGATTATAGAGCTTTTCTTTCTGATCATTTGTCAAAGGGGGTATCCTTGGAGAATATTTAGGCACTGACTTCCCTCCTTTTACCCAGATTGTCTGGCATATTATTCTGCAGAAAATCGCAAAGGACCCTTAATTCACTGACGACTGAATCAATATGTTGTTTAGGTATGGCGTAAGGACTGTCAAAAGATACAATCTTTTTAATTTGTCCTTTGCTATTATACAGCGGAATACACAATAAAAATTTCATGTTTCTTGTTTGCTGTTTTTGAAATTCATTCATGTTTTTATCCAATGCCATTTCGGGATCATCATGTTGATTATGGGAAGCAATAACTTCCCCTTTCCCTTGGTTATAACATATGCCAATGCCGCCTTCTTCGTTTGGGTATACCTCAAAATAAAGATTATCCGCGACGTTATCAGCCAGTTGTTCATTTCTTTGGCATATAAAGACCTTTCGATTAAATTTTTTTAACCTTATTTTTTTAAATGGGTTTTTTAATTCAACCCAGAAACGAATATTAAGTTCTTCAAGGGATATATCGTATTCCTTATCAATCGATTTCACCCATAATGTTTTTAACTTTTTTAAAAGTACATCACGCTGCATTAGGGATTCAGTTGAGATATTCGTTGCCATTTTAGATTTAAACACAATCCAAAACCCAGGTATTCCTATCCCCAGAATCCGAAAGAATAATTGCCAATGGGCTGTCTGGACCCCCAATATTTCTTCCCCATATTGATTTAATAAGGTTGTTAGTGCTAAAACATTTAACGCTGTTATGACCAATAAAAAGATAGCACCAGAAATAATGGGGCCTTTATTTCTTTTTAGCATAATGGCCCCCTTTCAACCCTTTTAGAATATAGATATGCTTTTAAAAGGGAATTTATTTCCCTTAAAAATCAAATAGGGTGTCTTCACAACATCAAATGGCAAACCTTGACGATGTTTGTTTCCATATGTTCAAGTTCTAGCAATATAATCTCCTAACAGATTTATGTCGATTAAACTTAAAATATACCTCGCTGGTTTTGGCGTTTATGTTACAATAATTTTAATGAATTAATATGTTACGAGAGAGGTTCGGAGGGTGTAACGATGGCAAAAGATGAACAAGCTTATTTGGATTTATGCAGGCGTGTATTGGAAAATGGGACGAAGAAGGATGATAGGACAAACACGGGAACGTATTCCGTATTTGGACACCAAATGCGGTTTGACCTTCAGGACGGTTTTCCGCTTCTGACGACAAAAAAAGTCCCATTTCGACTTGTTGCCAGTGAATTGCTCTGGTTTATCAAAGGGGATACCAACATTCGTTACCTGCTGCAAAACAATAATAATATTTGGAATGAATGGGCATTTAAAAAATGGGTTGAAAGTGCTGATTATACAGGACCGGATATGGCCGATTTCGGAAACCGCAGTCAGAACGATCCTGTATTCAAAGAAAAGTATCAGGAGCAAATGGCCATTTTTAAAGATCGTATTCTCCAGGATGATGGCTTTGCACAAACATACGGTGATTTAGGCAATGTATACGGAAAACAGTGGCGTGATTGGAAAACATCCAATGATAAGACCATTGATCAGTTGAAGGATGTTATCCATTCCATTCAGAATAAGCCTGACTCCAGAAGACATATAGTTTCTGCCTGGAATCCGGAAGATGTTCCACATATGGCATTACCGCCGTGCCATACATTGTTTCAATTTTACGTGGCGGATGGTAAACTTTCATGTCAGTTATATCAGCGCAGCGCTGACATTTTTCTGGGAGTTCCATTTAATATTGCGAGTTATGCACTGCTGACATATCTAATCGCACATGAATGCAATCTTAAACCAGGTGAATTCATCCATACACTTGGTGATGCGCATATTTATACAAACCATGTGGAACAGGTGGAAACACAGCTTGGCCGCGAGACAAGGTCTTTACCTGACCTTATTATCAATAAGGAAAAACAATCTATTTTTAATATTGAAATGACAGATTTGGAATTGGAGAACTATCACCCGCATCCATCCATTAAGGCACCAATTGCAGTTTGAAATACGAAGAGGAGGCAAAAGCATTGATTTCACTACTCGTCGCAATGGATAAACATAAAACAATAGGCCTGAATAATGATTTGCCTTGGCGTCTGCCAAATGATTTGAAGTTTTTTAAAGAAAAATCAACCGGTAATACGATTATAATGGGACGTAAAACCTTTGAATCCATGGGAAAACCGCTTCCCAATCGGAAAAACGTTGTAGTAACACGTAGCCAATCTGATTTTCCAAATGAAGTTGAAGTGATTCACGACCTCGATACGATTTATAATTGGAATTCCGAAAATCCGGGAGAGGAATTGTTTGTGATTGGCGGTGGAAATATTTTTCGTCAGGTGTTACCTCATGCAGATCGGATGTATATTACATGGATTGATGAAGATTTTAAGGGTGATACATTTTTCCCGGAATTCAATGAAGCGGACTGGGAGCTGACATCAAAGGTCAAAGGGGAAAAAAATGAAAAAAACCCATATGATTATTATTTTTTACAATATGACCGAAAATGATAGGGATGAATAGGACATGAACTGTTGCGGTATCATTTTATCAGGTGGCAAATCATCCAGGATGGGAACGGATAAATCACTGCTGTCACTTGGAACCAAAACGGTGATTGAACAGATTACAGATGAAATGAATACAGTTGTATCACAGCTTGCAATTATTACCAATCAACCGGAGAAGTATGATTTTCTGACATACCAAAAAATTGCAGACCGATATCCTGGAAAGGGACCATTGGCAGGACTGGAGACGGCACTTTATCACATTGATGCATCTGTGTATATTTGCGCCGCCTGTGATATGCCATTCATTCAGAGAGATGTTTACCATTTTCTGCTCCGAAAACTAAATCATTATGATGCGGTTATTCCTGTATATAAGGACCGAATGCACCCTCTTTCGGGAATTTATACTAAGAAAATGCAGCCTTTTATACAACAACAGTTAGAAAACGACGCTTTAAAAGTAAAAGACATATTTTCATTTGGAAACGTTCATTTTTTGCATGAATTTGGGTCAATACCAGATCATTTATTGCATAAACATTTTTTCAATATGAATCATCCCGAAGAATATGAAGAAGCAAAACATTTTTAAGTTGTTAAGCTGGGGATGTTCATGTTAAACTAAAGACGTTTCAACAAGCTGTTGAAATTTTTGGCAATGATATATAAATTTGTGGCTTTGGTTACAATATTACATAAAAGAAGGTGTTTCAATGCTGGCAAATATTGGATTTCCGGGTCTTATCCTGATATTGGTAATAGCACTGGTTGTCTTTGGCCCAAAAAAGCTGCCGGAGATTGGCAAAGCTGCAGGGAATACATTACGTGAATTTAAGAAATCAGCACGTGACCTGACCGGTGATGCAACCGATGAAATCAAAGAAGCACGTGATATTATCAGAGGCGAAGAAAATAAATAATTTTTAATGGAGTGATTCTGCATGTTAAGCAATATTGGCATTCCTGGATTAATATTGATTCTGGTAATTGCATTGATTGTTTTCGGACCGTCAAAGTTACCGGAAATCGGTAAAGCGTTTGGTGGATCACTGAAAGAATTTAAAAAGGCAACAAAAGATATTGTTTCAGATGATGAAGACGATGAAAAAAGCAGTACATCAAACAAATAAGTAACTTCAGATGGTGTAGGGGGTACCTTACATCTTCTTTTATGCCCGAACAAAGGGAGTGTGAAAATTGTCGGAAGAAAAGCAGTATGAGAATGAAAAGGAAATGAATTTAGTTGGACATTTATCTGAATTACGGAACAGACTGATTGTTACCGCGGTAATATTTGTAGCTTTGTTTTTTGTTGGGTTTATCTATGTGAAAGACATTTACTACTTTTTCGCAAAAGACCTTGGCTTCACGCTCAGTATCACCGGTCTGACAGATACCGTCTCCGTTTATATAACAATGGCCGGTCTGGTTGCCATTATTGGTACATTACCAATACTATGCCTGCAAATTTGGCTATTTATCAGGCCCGGTTTGACCAAAACGGAGCAAAAGGCATCGTTACCCTATATCCCTGCCGTATTTCTTTTGTTTATCGGGGGATTAACGTTCGGATACGTTGTATTCATTAATCTGATTGTACCGTTTTTACTGTCACTGAATGAGGGAATGTTCAATGAAATATTTACATATGACAGGTACTTCAAATTATTGTTTCGCGTTATTGTTCCATTTGCAGTATTATTTGAAATCCCGGTTATTACGATGTTTTTAACCAGTTTAGGAATATTGACACCGGCATTTATGCACAAAACCAGAAAATATGCATATCTGATTCTCGTTATTATCGGTGCCGTCATCACACCGCCCGACTTCGTACTGCAGATTGTGGTGGCAATCCCGCTGATTATTCTTTATGAAATCAGCATTTACCTTTCAAAAATTGTCTATCGCAGAAAACTGAAAAAATATGAACAATTTATGGAAAACGAATGAGGTGCATACCATGCGTTCATTTTATCATTATATGATGACACACAGGGGAAAGAAGAAAGCAGATGACAAAAGCCGATTAGCGGATTGGGTATTTTTTGACCACGATTTTCCAAAACATTCAGCTGATTATGATGAAATCAGCAGATATCTGGAATGGAATAGTCCATTTACCAATGCGCTGAGCACTTTTGATGAATTATGGGAGCAATACAAACTCACAGAGGACTAGGCATGTAAGCACTGGAATGATCAGTGCTTACATTATTTCAATATCAAGTATTTCGTGGAAAGGAACAGTTTCATAACTGCCGGCATCAGAATATAATCGGATACGGCGATGTAGTTTATCCAATTTACGAATCACACCGGATTTTTTATGAATGTTCCTGTCCCGAAAAATTGTCAGAACAACCTTGTCTTGCCGCTTATTCGCCAGTATTAATGCCTCATTTAGCAGTTCCAGCTCCTGCATATCCAGTTCCGGTCGTGTTACTTGCTGATCTTCCTGCCACATATCTTTTAGCAGTTCAACATGTTCAGGAAGCATTAAAGAAGTCCATTTAATAGTGCCGCGATCATTCGTCATGTAACATCACCTCAATTATAGTATACACAAACATATGTTCTTAAACCAGTAGTAACGGTGTGATATAAAAAATTCATTAAACGTTTGTTTAATTGGCCGACATCGCCAGTTTGCAATAGACAGTTTACGGCATTTTTCACCATAAAATTCTTGTATTTATGAAGAGACTGTTGATTTTTGCGGTTGCCCGGGAAATAGTTAACGGAATTATTACGCAATATAAGGTTATTATAAATGATGTGTGTTTCTGTTTTTTATCATGGTAGTAGCCTACACTAATTCCTTTTTGTTACGTACAATAACCTAGACGATAAATAGAGAAAAGAGGGATTGAGATGGTATGGCCAATACACACGCCCGATAGGACTACTTATATTAGAGATATTCCGAATTCTGCTCCACCTCACAGGATGAATCGGATCTTACCTGTGCAGCAGGTTCAGAACCTTTTAACACCAGAGCGGGTAGGCACAATAACTAATACGCTCACAAAGGTGCAGCACGTGTTAAAGGCAGTGGAAAATGCTGCACCAATAGTACAGCAATACGCCCCAATGGTCCGTAACCTCCCCATGATGTTTCAAATCATGAAGGCATTAAAAGAAACGGATGGTATTGAAGGTACAGATTCACTGGATGATGATTATGTGGATGAGGATCCGGATAATGATGATTTTATAGAAGCGGAGCATAAATTGAGCGGAAATTCCTCCCCAAAATTGTTCATATAATATAGAGCAGGCACACTACTTGATTTTTTAACGAAAACACGAAAAAATAAGGTTACAATCAGAAAATGGAGGTCATTTCAATGGTTTCGCAAATCGAATATGCAACGTTCGCAGGAGGATGTTTTTGGTGTATGGTTGAGCCTTTTGACCAGCGTCCGGGTGTGGCCAGTATTACATCCGGCTATACTGGCGGCAATGTAGAAAATCCTACTTATGAACAGGTGTGTTCTGATACAACAGGACATGTGGAAGCCGTTCAGATTGAATTTGATCCGGAAGTAATGCCGTATGAGCGTTTAGTTGAGACATTCTGGCAGCAAATAGATCCAACCGATTCCGGCGGTCAATTTCACGACAGGGGTTCATCTTATCAAACAGCTATTTTTTATCATAATGAAGTTCAAAAAGAAATTGCGGAAGCATCGAAGCAGAGGCTGGAAAAGAGCGGGAAATTTTCCAAACCGATTGTTACCCCGATTCTTCCGGCAAAACCTTTTTATATAGCTGAAGAAAATCATCAGGACTACTACAAGAAACAGCCTTTTCATTATAAGTTGTATAAAAAAGGGTCCGGAAGGGAGGACTTCATTTCGAAAAACTGGAAAACATATCCGGATAAGGCCAAACTCAAAGAAAAACTTAACCCGATTCAGTATGCTGTTACCCAGGAAAATGGTACGGAACGGCCATTTGATAATGAATACTGGAATGAAGAATCTGATGGGATTTACGTGGATATTGTCTCAGGAGATGTATTATTTTCTTCCGAGGATAAATTTGATGCAGGTTGTGGATGGCCAAGCTTTACCAAACCAATTGATCCATATCAGGTAACAGAAAAAACAGATACAACACATGGTATGATCCGGACTGAGGTACGAAGCAGCAATGCGAATTCTCATCTCGGACATGTATTTGATGATGGGCCAAAAGATAAAGGTGGACTCCGTTACTGCATGAACTCTGCTGCAATGCGTTTCATACCAAAAGACAAAATGGAAAAAGAGGGGTATGGTGAATACCTGAAGCTTTTCGAATAAATTAGTTGTCTTCAGCGGCAAGATACAACAGCATCGGGATTAACCAATACCTAACAAACTCAGGAGGATACGGATGATTCATTTAAATTGGGAAAACGAAAAAACCATAAAAAAAGTGGAGTGCGTACATGCTGATGCCGAAAAATTTATTGTGCACAATAAACTCACCCCAGGCAAGCAATATGATGTAAAAAATGAAACAGATGAATTTTATTTTGTCATCGATAACAGCAATCGCATTGGCGGATTTTTCAAAAATTATTTTAAGGAAGTAAAATAGCAGGTTCCCGACCTGCTATTTTTGTACATTTTTTTCCCGAAATTATTTTATATCCTGTCTATTAATGCTATACTTATATTACATTTTTCAAAATTTTTAATAGGTTCCATCTAAACTGCTGAAGAGGGGCTGGTTTTTCTTGAAAAATTTGTATATTATCCGACATTGTCTGGCAGATGGTCAGCACATAGATTCACCACTGACCGATGTTGGCATGCGACAGGCACATTTGCTGTCCGTATACTTATCGGAGAAGGATATTAAAATCGATAAAATCATCTCAAGTCCTTATCTTCGAGCCATCGAAAGCATTCGGCCATTCGCCGAAAAGAACAAGTTAAAGATTAATGTGGATGACCGGTTGAAAGAAAGAATACTGAGTGATGAACCAATCGATGACTGGATGGAAGTACTGGAGAAATCATTCTCTGATCATGATTTTCAACTCCCAGGTGGTGAATCCGGTAATGATGTAATAAAACGAGCAAGTATGGTCATTGATGCAGTGAATAATGAAGAGGATATATCGAATGTTTTAATTGTCAGCCACGGGAATTTAATAGCCCTTCTATTGGGCATGTACAATCCGGATTTCGGATTTGAAGGATGGAAAAACCTTCAAAATCCCGATGTATTTCTTATTAACCTGGAAGAAAATGAGCATTCCATCAAAAGCCTGTGGACCAAGTAAATTATATATAGAGGTTTGCCAGCATAATTCCAAGGCATTCCCGATATATTTCTTCAAACTGCGCAAACGGCAGCGGGTTGACGCCTGTACCAAGTTCTATTGTGAAGCCCGGCTGCCTGAAATCCTGTATAAACCAATCCCTGTAACCTGCATAGCTGTCGATATATTGGACAGGTTCATAACCACTTACTTGGGAATATTCATTGACAATTGATTCTGTAACAGGCGGTTCCAGACCTTCATACCCCCAATAAATCTCTTCACCTTGAGTATGAAATGCATTCAAGCGCATAAAATTCCTTTCCTTTACCAAGTCAGCCATCGCAATCGATTCCGGTTCAGATAATGGATGTGGCCCCGGATAGTCTCTATGTTGTGGTGTATCCGGCTTGCGATCAACCTCCACTTGCCATAGTGCAGGGAACTGATTGTTTAGATCAATCCCTCTAATATTTGCTTTCCAATTGGTAAAATCATTGTTTTGGTGATTAATTGCCAATACTTCTTTCTCATAATCTCCTGCTGAGGACGCACCTTCAAGGACAAGATTTACACCATCCGGATTTACCATTGGAACAACTGATAATAATGTTTCATTAAATAATGGAAGCATACTCAAGCCGCGGATTGGACGTTTATTGGTCAGGGAAAGAACATATTCGTTCACAAACCGCATAATGGCAGACGTTGTAATCCATTCATTAGCATGGAAGGAACCATTCATATGAACTTGCTTGCCGCCATTTCCGATCTGCAGTTCAATCAGATCTTTTCCCATTACGGAATTACCGACAGCCCCTCTTTTGACAAATGGATAAACTTCCAGCAGCTTGGCAATATCGAGTTCCATTTTTTCAAATGTATATCGGTCCAAATCCGTTATCAGTATGTTATTGACACGTTCAGGAATTAAGATAGTTTCGCCAATCTGCAAGTTATTGGGACTGATGGACGGATTCAGCAACTGCAATAAATCAACAGGAATACTATGTGCGATCGCTAATTTCCATAGGGAGTCATTAGGTGTAATCTTACAATCTGTCGAAACATATCCTGGTATCTTAACTTGCTGTCCCACTGCTAAATGATCGGGTGGGATTTGTGGGTTGGATTGCTCAATTAAAATGAGTGGTATATCAAACAATTGACTATAATACGAAAATGTATCATTTTGGCGGACCATTACTTCCATTTACATTCGCTCCTCTTTTGCCTTAATAGTAAATATTATGTACGGACAAGTGTCCATGTGTATATTTGGGTTGAAACAAGCCTTATTTTTCGATAGTATAATTGTAGTAGTTGATAATGCTCGTTAGATGAAGGAGGAGATTTACTTGGCATTTGTCATTACATCACCATGTAAAGATGAAAAATCAGGCGAATGTGTAGAGGTTTGTCCTGTAGATTGCATAGAAGAAGGGAAAGATATGTTTTACATTGACCCGGACATCTGCATTGACTGTGGAGCATGTGAAGCTGTTTGTCCGGTTGAAGCCATATACATGGAAGACGAAGTACCGGAAGAAGAAAATGAATACATCGCATTAAATCGTAAGTTTTATGAAGAAAATTAAATTTGAATTAAAGTCGTTGTCTCAGGCAGACAGCGGCTTTATTTTATGGTGAATTTCATATAGCCTTTTTCCGCCTCGGATTTATTAATTGTCATATTTTCCACTTTCATAACTTGATTTAAGCCAGCCTTTACATCTGTCAAAAATTCCTCCACCAGTTCTTCGGATCCTTCCACGTCCATCTCCACAGATCCATCAATTTTATTTTGCACCCATCCAGTTAAACCAAGTTGGATGGCTCTGTTCATTGCCGAGTACCTGAAGCCAACTCCTTGTACACGACCGGATACGATTACGTGTGCCAACATTAAAATCACCTCTGTATTATATGTTTTATCCGTCTACCAGCTATTTAAAACCCGAAATTCCCATACTGATGAAAGACAATTACGGGGAAGAGGCTAAAAAAATGACTGATATATTAATTGAGCAATGGAAACCGCGCCACTTCAGCGTGCCAGTGCTGAAAGAAGGCGGTCAATAATTGCCATTGTTTATGTTACAGTGTGAATGATAGGGATTGTAATATTCTGGAACTTGATGGAACACAATAATAACTAAATTTGAAGTAAAGTCATTATCAGGTTCAGGCAACCTAAAGATAGTAAGTTATAAATACGTTGACCGGTAAAGACCTTAAAGAAAACCGGTAAATTAATTCATGCAAGAATCAAAAATCATAAATCATATTTACATCTTTACATCTAAATTTTAAATTTATTATTTTGTCTCACTATCATAAGTAAACTTTGATAATGAGACAAATAGTGATTATTCAATACAACTTCCTATAATAAGTATTATGTAAACTAGAAAATAAATAAAATAAAAATACAGATCTCTTACCCTTTTATCCCTTTGATAATGAAAATAATGTCTCACTCATAAATAATTTAAAGAATTTATCATTTTTTTTAGATTAAATGCTGCAATTTTATCGTATCACTTAATTTTTCTATTTAGCGTTAGATATTTGTAGTCAATATTTTCGTCCGTTTCCAACCGCCACATGGTATCATTTCAACATTATATACAGCCCGGTCATATATATTGTGCTGTTACATTAACAGGTTTGAAATTTTTACTTTTTCGCTATCGCAAACAGTCTTTTTGTTAATTTTCCCACACCTCCCCTCCCCGCCCTATATTTTACAAACGTTTGTTCTTATTTTGTTTTACACAAAACATATAAGAATTCTGATTTTGATCGAAATAATTAATGCAGCACAGTTTTAAATCCAATCTATCTGCTAATGGATACCTCCAGATGGAAACGGTTATGCTGGTGACTGACAATAACGGGGGTATTACAAAAATTCGACATTGTTTCGGATGTAAGCAAATCCTTTGTTTTACCCTTGGAAAAGATAAATCCATCCTTAACCAACAATGTATTGGTACAGATTGGCAGTATTTCATCAATTTGATGTGTAACATAAATTATTGTAGTTTGATGATATGTGGCCAATTGATTTATTATATTTAACAACTTTTCCTTAGAGAGAAAATCTAAACCGGCACAAGGTTCATCTAAAATAAGCAATTTTGGTGAAGCCATCAATGCTCTGCCGATTAATACCCGCTGTTTTTCGCCTTGTGACATCATTTCAAATGACTGATTTCTCAAGTGGGCAATTCCCAACTGTTCCAAAATATTCGTGGCCTTTTCCACATCCGAATGACACGGTTTCTCGTACAGACCAATAGAAGCAAATTTACCGCTTAATACAACCTGTAATGCTGTGCTCCGGGGTTGATGTTTCATTTTTTCAATTAGGGATGAACTGACCCAACCGATATCTTTTCTTAATTCACCAAGCGGATATGTACCGAATTGCTTATCAAATACTTTAATGGTACCTTTTGTTGGATAAAGGTATCCGCATACCAAATTTAACAGTGTTGTTTTCCCCGCTCCGTTCATTCCAAGAATCGTAGTATGTTCCCCTTTCTCCACTTTCCAATTGATATTGCTAATAATTGTTTTTTCATGTCGGATTAAGTAAACGTTTTCCATCTCAATGATCATTTGTTTTTCTTCCCTTTTTATCCCGCTGTTCAAAACCTGCCCCTCCAAACACAATCTATTTATCATATCAAATAATCTTAAATTTTAGGTCTAGCCATTAAAACATTTCTGAAAATTGTGGCAAATAAAGAAAATGGCTTGTTAGAAAAAGGAGAAAGTAAGCCCGCACAAATGCTTACTTTCTCCTTTTAATTTACCTCACTTTGTATACGCATCTTTTCAAATTCATACATTTTATCATAGGACTCAACCAAATGCTCAGGCACCAATGTCTTTCCGAATTCCCATGCATTCGCTTCTATTTCCGATTGCAGTTCTTCCTTTTCATCGTCTTCCCCGTAGATTAATATCTTTAAATCACGTTTGTTCTTCTTAAAATCCAAATAATAACCAAGTTCATGATAAAGAATCAGTTTAATTATGTTTTCATCTGATTCTTTAAGTTTAAATAATTTTCCAATATAGCCATTTACCTGAAGATAATTAAATTTTATCGTTTTTGATGATACGTTATAACTCATTGGTGCAGCTAATTCAGTATTAGACTCATAATTAATGTTTAAATGAAGTTCTTCTAGTGTTGCTTTAATTATCCGCTCAATATTCCATATATAAAGCATTTTATCCATCACTTTCCTTATTAATTTGTGTCTATAAAGCTATTCTTACACAGTGTAGGTGTTGACGTCAATGTCATCGCTTACATAAGACTTTATAATACTAGCTTTTCTTTTAACGCCCAAATAAGAATAATATAAAGCCAAAAAGAACCTGTGAAGAAGAATATTAACCTTACGGCAAAAGAAGATATGCCAAAAAACTCTGCTATTCCTCCGCACACCCCATATAATGCCTTATCTGTCGATGATTTTGTTAACTTTTGTTGCATCGATAACCCCCTCTTTTTAAAAAGTTTATTACAAAGGATAGTAATGATTAATTATTTCCATAAGACGGTCTGTTTTTTCCGATGACACATTTTCAAATAATCTTGCACCCGCAATAATCGGAGCCCTTGGAGTATCTAAGTTCACATGTTATCCACCTTTATTTTTACCGTCTTTCCTAATGGAATAAGGTCCTCACGAAGCAATCAGGATTTGCATAGATACGGGCACCAGTTCCTTATTTTAGAATGTCGCCCCATCATGAAGGTCTTCTGCATGACTTAATAATACTTAGATGACAAATACAAATTGTTTTTTCAGACTACTTAGAGGCATTGAGCCTCCAACTGACTTTTTAGTCTTTTTAAATCGCTCTCAACCAATTTAGCATCCTCAGCAAATTTTTCATCTGACATCTCAGGTAATTGAAACAATGTAAACATTACTTCACTTCCAAATCCATTAGGAATAACCCGCATTGGGTTTAAAACTTTTTGTCCCGTGGATGGGGTAACATAGTGATCCAGCACCCCTAGTTCGTTTCTTTCAACAAACCTGATTGTCATTGGACCATCAGATGTTTCGACAACCCATGCACCATTATATTCTTTTAAAGATTGACTAAATGCTGGCGCCCATTGGGGAAGGTTTTCAGGATCAAAAACGTATTCATACACTTCTTTTGAATTCCGTTCAATGGATATACTCAGGGTTCTCGCTTGGGTCATTGTCATATTTAAAACCATCCTTTGCTATTAATATACGTTTAATATATAGTTTCGACTTTCCTGCGAGATATCCCTTCTTTTTGTTCAAAACGTCCTTTCAATCGAATCGGAAGTAAGGCAATGCACCTAGGAAAGATACTCTTCAGCTAAAAGCCCATAAATTATTTCATCTTCGTAATGATCATATAACCATTCTGCCTGTCTTATTCTTCCTTCTTCTAAAAATCCAAATCTCTCTGGTAGAGCTTTACTCCGTCCATTACCAGCTGCAATATATGCTTCAATTTTATTAAGTCCGAGGTCCTTAAATCCATAATTTATAACCGCTTTAAATGCCCTTAACATTATGCCTTTTCGTTGGAATTTTTCACCCAGCCAATAGCCTAGCTCCTCCCCTACCCTATTCGTTTTATCAATATCATTGAATCCAATAGTGCCTGCAATTTCCCCTTTATATATAACAGCAAACCACATTGGGTATCCGCCGCTTTCCAACAACGCTTCGATTCTTAATTTTAAACTTTCTTCAGCATCTTCTTGTTTTTCAACAGAATCAACCCAGGTAACCCATTTTTTGAGATGAATCTTTGAATTAAATATTAAATTATAAAATTCTTCGAGATCGTCCTCGGTAAACATTCTCAAAGAAACTTCTTCATCGATTATATGTTTTAGCACTTTTTTCCCCACTCCATACTCTTTATGTTCTTTATCACAATCTTCTTTATTTTAACATACTTGCTAAAGCACCTTGAGAAAGACTTTTCATCATGTTTGCGTTTGTTTATAGCGATTTTTCCCGATTGTTGGTGGTAATGGAAACTTCATTGTATGCAAGCAATTTTAACAGACTTCTGCAAGTTTGGTTTGCAATGGCTTGAAAAACATCGTACTTCATCGATCCCAAAATTAGACCTCAATATATTCGGGCAACTTTTCTTTGACCATGTTTTCCCAACCGCCGTCCATAATTTCACGAATCATTGAATGCGGTTGCCCAAACTCTGTATCTTTTTTCGCATCCCATCCAGAATGAATGAGCGTAAATTCTGTTTTGCCGTCTTCTAATTCGTACAACTCAAAAGTCAGATGCCAGTCCTTATCCCAGTCAAAACCAAGGCGATTCGGTTGATTGATTTCTGTGACCTTACAAGGTGAATTACCATATTCCCCTGTATAAAGTGTAAATTCTTGATTCAAAAAAGGTTTAAAATCATTTGGCATCCACCATGCAGCAATCCCCTCTGAGGTTGATACCGCCTTCCATACCTTCCCTATAGAAGCGTTAAGCACTACTTTTTTCCGGATTTCAGGCAATATTTCTTTTGATTTCATTATAATCACTCCATTATTTTAGAATTAACAACAAATGTTCTTGTGGTTTAGATGATACATTTTTTAAGCCTAGCCTCGTTAATTTTCAATACCTGAATCGCGTAGGTTACTTCATTCACTAAGACCTTTCTCTTGATACCAGCGGATAATTCTCCACTTACCATCTGTCCCTTTTTTCCAAACTTCAAGATTTAATGCTCTAACCATTCTTTCATCATCCCGATATGTAATCTCATAAGAAACTGCTGCTTGATTTTCATGTTGAGGGACAATTGCCAATCCCGAAAAAACAAATTGTATTTTTTTATCCTTAAAATGATTTGCGGCTTCCTTATTACCTTCTTTAATATCTTCAACATTAAAGGTATCCACTTGTCCTGCCCCTGGCATATAAAGCCACCCTTGAAATTCATCCGAATATAACTCATTCATTTCTTCAAACTTACCACTTTCAAATTCTTGATGCAGCTCCATTAAGCGATATACTTCATACGATACTTCTTGTTCTATACCCATTTGCTATTCTCTCCCTAAAATATTATTTATTTGATTCTACGCCTGATAATGAAAATATCATACATCAATAGCTTCATTCTTTTACCTAAACATGCTCCTGAATTTCCCGGGAAAGCTCCCATTGCCCGCCCCTTTTTTGCCAACCTTCAATTGTACACCCTCTCTTTCGATAATTTTGCTCATAAAACACAACAGCATTTTGAGTATCTTTCAAAAGAATAACTCGATTATCAAATCGCTTTCTTTTCTTACTTTGGCAGGAAACTGACTGTCGCATGCCATCTACAGCATCATTGCGATAAAAAAAGGTTGGCTTTTCTTGACCCTGCATGAAAAAGGTCACGTAATAATCTGAAGGCATAAGTTCCTCCAGGTTGGAAGTATCACTAGTTTCAACACGGGTACTGCAAGAAAAAACATCCAAATAGCAAAACCAATCGTCAAAAGAGTAAAAAGTATATCCAAACCTAAAAATACCTTGTTTCTTTCGTTAAATCTTTCTTGAATTCTGCCAATCAGTGTCACATTACCCTCCCCCCTTTAATTTTCTTTCATCTTGAACTCCTTAATTTCACGCCTTCTTCAAGAAGTTCCAAACTAGAATTTTACATAATTTCATTATTTCATTCGAGATTCGACCTTAGTCAGAGCATTTTTATGTAATGTTTTTTTTACATTTAGTCCAATTTATATTACACTATTTTGGAGTGATAAGAATGAACCGTAAAGGAAACCTAACAAATCGATTAAATGTACTTCGAGCTGAAAAGCGTTGGTCCCAAAAGAAAGTTGCATCACTGCTGGGAATCAGTCGACAAACGGTTGTTTCAATTGAAGCTAATAAATACAGTCCATCTTTAATGCTTGCCTTTCAAATTGCTCATTTGTTTGACAAGGATATTAATGACGTTTTCCAATATCATTCAGAAGAGGAGTATTTAAATGATTAAATTCTTAATCGTTGTTACATTGGTATGGATTTTGTATCAATATGAAAAACGCTTTATGTTAAATGAAGGTCATGATGAAAGAGGAAAGATGATTTTCTATAAAGCCCGCTCAAGAGCCTTTACGTATGTTTTGATTGGATGGCTGGCTGTTTACTTAGTCGATAATTTTCACCCCTTGACCTATACTCAATTTAAAAACGCTATAGTTATCATCATAGCAGGAATTTTCATCATTCAATTCATTTATTTATTTTTGTATCGTCGTAAATATTGATTACTCAGTTAGTAATCACAATTCACTTGGGATCCGCGCCGGAACAATAAAAGGCAGCATTATAAACAGCTGCCCTTTTCCAAATTTAATTTTAACATACTTTATTCAGCATAATGGATCTACAATGGCAATTTGAATGCTGCCTTTATTAAGGTATCTAGTAATTATAATATTTCGATATACCCTTCTGTTCCATTCACCCTGATTCGTTGCCCATCCTTAATCAGTTTGGTGGCATTTTCCGCTCCGACAACTGCAGGTAAGCCATATTCACGTGCAATAACTGCTCCATGGGTCATCAGTCCGCCAACTTCGGTAACGAGCCCCTTTATGGATACAAACAATGGTGTCCAGCTAGGATCAGTGAAGGCTGTAACCAGGATATCTCCATCATCCAGATTTACATCTTTCATGTTTAAGATGACGCGCGCCCTGCCCTCTATAACTCCGGAAGAAACCGGTAGACCTAAAATTGCTTCAGCTGGGAGGTTTTCACGTTTGTATTTACCTGCAATGATTTCACCATCAGATGTGATCACACGTGGGGGACTTAGTTTTTCATATAATTTGTATTCATCTATTCGCTTGCTGATAATCTGGTAATTTAGTTTATGGGTTCGTACGGTTTCGTGAAGTTCTTCAAAAGTGAGATAGTACATATCTTCTTTTTCATGGATCACGCTCGCTTGTACAAGTCGTTCTGCTTCTTTAAGCAAAGCCTGCTTATAAACGAAGTAGTGATTCATCCAAACATATTTGGGATATTCCCGGTAACCGCTGAAATTCAGAATGATCTCAATCATTCGTTTGGTTTCTTTGGCTTTTGTCTCACCGTCCGGGAGCTGTTTCAACCGTTCCAAAAGCTCTTGCTCTTTGTCCATAGCTTCCTGTCGTCCATGTTTGAATTTCAAGCTGGCGGCATGGGGCTCAAAGTTTTTAATGTTACTCAGAATCATCGGGATAAGTGTCGTTGGTTTTTCGCTCCAGCGAGTTTTCGTAATATCAATTTCTCCGACACATCGCATTCCGTATTTGTTAAGATAAGAACAGATAGCATCCCGGGCTTCCTGTCCACCATTAAACTTATCCAGTTCATCCAAAAAATGATCATCTTTTACGTATTGCAAATAATCAATGACCTCCGGATAGGGACGAATCACATCTGCGACCTCCATCAGCTCCAGGCCCATTTCTGACGTAACATTATTCGGCACAGATTGGGAAAGCGTATCCGCCGCATTTTTTGCACCTAACCACTCGTACATATTTTCATTAATCCATCTTGAAGCATTTATAACGGCCGTAATGGCACCCAACCCTTGCGCATCAGCCAAGAACTTCATTAATTGCTGGGTATCTTCCCGAATAAAATCGAATAACGCCGATCCCGACTTCGTTTGAATGTTTTGTTTCAACTGTTCGATCAACGCTTGACTGCGCTTGATCAAATCCGAAACGATTGTCGGATTGTTATGGAATTGTGCCAGCTGATCTGGATTGCTATTAATGGGACTCGCTGCTTTTGTATCATCTTGGACCGATTTTATAAAATCTTCTCGCTCTATTATGGTCATGAGTGCATCTTTTATAAGTGGATCGTGTTGTCCCATGCCATTTAAAAACATTTCCCTGCTGTTAGGCGAAGCCAATTGATGTGTGACATCAACAAACAGCCTTCCACCAGCTTTACGCATGGGTGCAGGAGTCATCAAAAGGTAAAAAGACAATCCGAGCGGTTTGATGGGATCGGTCATCATTTGTTGGTGGCCAACGGATATATAGACGTGATTTTCTTGATCATTCGCTTCAGGGACGGGGTATAAAGTCGTGATTGGACGGCTCTGGACAATATAAAATGTATTATCAACCAAACACCATTCGATATCTTGCGGCTGGCCGAAATACGCTTCGATTTTCCTTCCAATGCGTGCCAGTTGTAAAATTTGTTGATTAGTAAGTGTTTGAGTCATTTGCTGATCCGGATCGATCGGCTGTGTCTCTGTTCCGCCTTCTTCTCGTCCATAAATAGCCAGTTTTTTAGTTGCTACCATCTTATCGGTGATTTCCTCTTCCCGAACTTTATAATTGTCCGCAGACACTAAACCGGAGACAAGTGCCTCACCCAGTCCAAAACTGGCATCGATGGATAGCAGCTTTCGGTTAGAAGTAATGGGGTCAGCGGTAAATAAAATACCTGAAGCCTGTGGGAAAACCATCCTTTGAACGATAACGGATAAATACACTTGGTTGTGGTTAAATCCATTTTTCACACGGTAAATCACAGCACGGTCCGTGAATAGGGAAGCCCAGCATTTGCGGATGTGCCACAAAACGGCTTCTGTTCCGATGATATTTAAATAGGTGTCTTGCTGACCGGCAAAAGAGGCATGTGGTAAATCTTCAGCTGTTGCACTGGAGCGCACTGCATAAGCATATTCATCGCCAAACCGGGAGAGATTGTGAGCAACGGCTTTCGCAACATCGGGGGGAATCTCCACTTCCGTAATGATTTGTCGAATCTTCCTGCTGATTTTACTTGTTTGATTTTGATCCTCTACATTTAGCAGTGTGAGTTGATCCAACAATGCGTGGAACGCTTCGTTTTGTTCAAGGACTTTTTGATAAGCTTCTGTCGTAACACAAAATCCTTCCGGCACCTGTATGCCATGGACCTTCGATAGTTCCCCTAAATTCAGCCCTTTTCCCCCAACCACCATTTGTCTCGTTTTATCAATCTCTTGAAAATCCAGCACATATTTTTTCATTTCTTCCCCTCCTATTTATTGTGATAAATCATTTAACAAAAAAAGCTTATCTTATCGTGTTAAATGACTCATCAAAGCAGCTGCACAGTTTGATTAATACTAGCAGGTTAAAAAGATAAAAAAAAGACTAAAAATTTTAAATTAATCATGGTATAATTAAACCAAGGAAAGGGACAGTTATGATAATTTATCGTAACTGTCCCTTTTTTATGGCGGTTTTCATAAATCACATTAAAATCATGTCTGTTTTCATATCTTGGCTGTAGTTGCTTTATAGCAGCAAATCACATTTTGGAATTATTAGCACTAATACTTTTGTGTCTTCATCTCAAAATCCCCAATCATCTGACTCATTAATGACAAACTTTCCTTCTTTCCAAAGCTGCTTAATTTCTTTTTGACAACTTAACATGGAATGAACAATCCGATGCGCACGAGAGTATACCATCTTATTTTGTTCTTCCAGTTCTCCTGAATTTATTATGTATTCCAAATAACCTTTTGACTGATTGGTGCATCTAAAATCCATGTTTGCCCTTTTTCCAATGGTGTTTTGTATATTTGATTCAGAACTAGCATAATAGACATGAGGTTGAAGTGCCTTTAGTGCACCTTCAATATTACTTTATAGTATAAAGATGCTGGAATGTATCTTTAAGAACACATTCCAGCATAAATATATCCAAAGTATTAATTTTGCATCACACCTATTAAGGGCGCAGCAGTATAGAATCTTATCTTTCTAGACCATAATTTCATAGTCATTGGCGATATTCCTCTACTACCTTAATAATACGGTCAAATGTCTATTTTAACTAGCAAGAGTATTTTTAGTTAGACATTTTGTAATACTAATTTTGTGATTGCTTCCACATGCACCGTCTGCGGAAACATATCCACCGGCTGAATACCTTCAACCGCATAGCCGTTCTTCACCAGGTACTTCAAATCCCGTGCCTGGGTCACCGGGTTACAGGACACATACACTACCCGCTTCGGCTGCAACTTCACCACGCTGGATAAGAACGCTTCGTCACTCCCGCTTCGTGGCGGATCCATAATCACCACATCTGCTTTCTCACCACGCGCTGCCATCTTTACCATGAACTCCCCAGCGTCTTCCTGATAGAATCGGGCATTTTTCACGCCGTTGCGCTTTGAATTATGGATAGCATCGCGAACCGCATCTTTATTCAACTCCACGCCAATGACCTTTCCGGCCCTCTGGCTGGCAATTAAACCAATCGTACCAATCCCGCAGTAGGCATCCACCACGGTTTCCTTTCCAGTCAGCTCTGCCATTTCAATGGCCTTTGCATACAATTTTTCCGTCTGTACCGGATTAATCTGATAGAAGGATTTCGCCGAGATGTCGAACTTAAGCCCGCAAAGAGTATCTGTTATGGTCCCCTTACCGAACAGTACTTTTTCCTGATTGCCTAGAACCATGCTGTCATTCCTCTTATTCACGTTCATCAGGAGGGTCGTAATTTCTGGATGGGCCTTTCTTAGTGCTTTTACAAAATTATTCTTCCCTTTGAACATAGGTGATGCTACTACCAGTACCACCATAATTTCACCACTGACTTTTCCGACCCTTACCAATACGTGTCGCAAAAAGCCCTGACCAGTGTCTTCGTTGTAAGGCTGCATTTTAAAGGATTTCATCATCCCCTTGATGGTTTGAATAATCTCATCCGCTTTTTGGTCATGGATGATGGACCTCTCCATTGGTATGATCTTATGAGTATTTTCAGCGTATAGCCCACTTATAATCTGCCTTTTTTTATTCAAACCAAATGTCATAACATTTTTATTACGGTAGTAAAACGGAAACTCCATGGTTATGATTGGCTCTGGTGTTCCAAAAGGCTTCATTAGTTCATCTATGATTTTCTGTTTGAAACGCTTTTGGGCATACCCATTCATGTGCTGAATGTGGCACCCCACGCCCTCGTAATAAGATGAGCGCGGTAAATTGACACGGTCTTCTGAAGGATTAATAACCCGCTTTAGCTCTATTTCGAAAAAGCGTCCTTTCTTAGAAATATTCACTTCAGCTGTTTCACCAGGCAACAGATTAGCTACTTCAAGCTGCTTTCCTTCCCACCGGACAATGCCTTTACCTCCATCGGTAAGGCCAGAGCAGGTCACCTCTGTGGTTACGGTTTTCTGGGTACGATGGCGCCCATCGTTTGCCTTAAGCTTGCCTTTGGATTTGCCGTCCGCTCGATTCGCCCGCGCCTGGTGCTGTTTACCGTGCTTATTCCCAGGACGATGACGTTTTTTTCCTGTTTTTCTATATTCGCTGTTCTTTCTTTTAGTCATAGGCACTTTCACATCTCTTCTTCTTCTTTGACACTTCATTATATACTACCCAAAGCCGGCAGTAAACCAACTGTTGTAAACTCTGCACATGGGTTGGCAATCCTTCTTCAATTGCACGCGATGGTCCCCGTCAGCACGAGCACGTCTCAATCATTTAATTTGTTGAACTGTTGGGCTCTAAATGATACTGATCTTATTCGATTCTCGCGGTCGTTCGTATAACGGAATAATCCTTTCTGCTATTGGATAGTATTATTGAATACTCGAAACTGAGATGCTTTAACTAGACACCACAGGTAGTTATCTATATGTCTTTATTCCATTTTCAAAAGCCTGCTTATCGTTATTCTCGATTCCGGAAAAAATTATAAAGTGAGTTTTATATTGTCTTATCATATTGTAAAATTGTATTAGAAATGTTTTGTACAGTAGACTACCCAGAGGCAAATAATCTTACATATTGATTTTACAAATACTACAATAGTCCATGTACCTTTTTGATTCTACATGATAATAACCATCAAAACGTATGGGGTAATAAGAAGAGAAAATTTTATGGCTGACATTATACCATTAAAATTACCGGCACAATTAATACAAGAAGAAAAAGAACGCATCCAGGATAAGCGGGAAGAATGGTATAAAAAATAATCCACCCTTGAGTTAGTGGATCAGGTGGATTATTCCCATTCTTTTGCTGATCCCCTTACAGGGAACCTGCCATTGCAATACTCTTGAAATGACAGGATCACTACAACTAACGTGAAACGTGCTACAGGATATAGCATCAATTAATGTTTCAAATACTGTCATATGGCCATACCCCTTTCATCGGGAGTGTGCCGACCACCCTTGAGAAAACCTATTATATTGCTACTCAATTATAACAAATTGATTCACCAAATTGGAACTTGCACTCAAAAAGACGTCAAAAAAATCTGGAACTAAAACATTTCATTATATTTCAAAAGCGGTGAAGCGCCAATTATCAGTTTAGTCACCCTACTCCGACCGCTGATCACTCTCATTCGCCTCATTTTTTTGCAATACATCGTATAATTCATCTTCCACGGTTGTGTCAGCCATTTTAACTTTTCGGCGATATGCGGCCCTTGAAATAAGATGGCCTGAGACAGGGGCAGTTAAAAATACAAATAAAATTCCCAGGAGAATTCGAACACTAAAAAAGGATTGTCCCCACCAGAAAAACAGAAACGCACCTAATAATGTTAACAAAATAGACAGTGTCGAGCTTTTTGTAGCTGCATGGGAGCGGGTATAGACATCCGGAAAACGGATAATCCCAATGGCGCTTATGACTGCCATGATACTGCCAATCAAGATTAGAAGCGCCGCGATAAATTCACTTATGTCGATTACGTTCAATGACAACACCCCTTTCCATGTACCTTGAGAAAGCGATAGTACTGATGAAAGCCAATATGGCCAGAATTAAGATAACTTCAAGAAAGGCTTTTGTATTCAGTAAAACAGAAATTACAGCAACCACAGATACGAGGATAACTCCGATCATGTCCAAGGCAATGATCCGATCAGGGAGACTCGGACCGATGACAATACGAACAAGTGTAAGCGCACCTGCCACTCCAAATAAAACCAATGCTGTAATAAGCATGATTTCTGTCATTACCGGGTCACCTCCATAATGGCTTTTTCAAATTTGGAAAGAGACTTCAACAGCATTTCCTTTGATTCTTCCACATCCATTGCATGAATATAAAAAGCATCTCCTTCTGGTGTCACTTCCATCACAACAGAACCAGGGGTCAGTGTCAAAAGCAGACCCAGAACAGGTACCTCCCATTCACCCCTAAGCTCTGTTTCATATTTGAAAATACCTGGTTTAATCTTAATTTTCGGGCGCAGGATATGTTTTAAGGTGTGTATACTGGACTGCAGGAGCTCCGATGTAAATATAAAAACAAGTTTCACAACCGCAAAGAATCGCTGTAAATAAAACCTTTCCCCGAAAAACCGATGCATAACAAACATAATGGCAATCCCAATAAGGTAGCCGGTAACAAAGGTTGTAAATTTTAAATCCGCTTCATCTTTAAACATCATCCATAGAAATGCAATACTTAAATTCAGTAAAAACTGGGCAGGCATCTGCATTCACCCCTTTCGTCATAGCACCTTGCGATTATTTATTCATCACTGCATCAATATAAACTTCTGGATTTAATAGTGTATTTGCCGCATCTTCAACATAGACAGCGAGCGGTTCTGCCCCCAGTCCTAAACCAACCGTACAGATTGTTAGCAGCACACATGGCATAATCCAGCCTTTTTTCATTGGAATTTCATCTTCCACACCAATAATTGTCTCTCCCCAAAAACAGTTCAGGAAGACCCTTAGCAGTGAATACAATACAAAGATACTGGACAAGAAAGCAAGTGCTAAAAGGATAAATGCCCCTGTCTCCACTGCACCCTGACCTACCAGAACTTTTCCGATAAACCCGCTAAACGGAGGTATACCCGCCAGCGACAACATAACTATGAAAAATATCCAGCCAAGCAGCGGGTAATTTCGGATCATCCCGCTCATATAATCAATTCTGGTTGTACCAGCTAGTACTGTCATGGTACCGGCCACAAGAAACAGCAATGCTTTCACAACCATATCATGCACCAAATAATAGATGGATCCCTCAATTGCTTCGGGTGACCCAACGGCAAGTCCCGCCATAATAAACCCAACAGCAATCAAGACATTATAAGAAACAATGAGGCGGATATCCCTATACGCGATAGCTCCAATGCTCCCGCCAATTAGAGTTAGTGCAGCTAAAATCCCTATCATATTATGCGTGATTTGAGGTTCATGGTAAAAAACAAGTGTGAACATACGGAACATCGCATAGATCCCGACTTTTGTCATAAGTGCCCCAAACAATGCAGCAACTGCTGTTGGAGGTGCACTGTAAGATCCGGGTAGCCAATAATATAGAAAAAGTCCGGCCTTCAAACTGAATACTACCAGAAACACAACGCCAATAACCGTTAATAATGGAGTCTGGCCAGATTCCGCTACCCGCTGTGATATATGTGCCATATTCAATGTTCCAACCATTCCATAAAGGTAAGCAATTCCAATCAGGAAAAAGAATGATGAAACGACATTCATGGCCACATATTTGATTGATTCCCGAAATTGCAGCTTCCTATCTCCGAGCGCAATAAGTATATAAGAAGCGAGCAGCATAATCTCAAAATTAACGTACAGATTGAATATATCCCCGGTTAAAAAAGAACCGTTCACACCTGCTACAAGGAAATTTACAAACGGATAAAAAAACATCTTTTCCCTCTTTTTACCGATAGAGGAAAAGGCATATATGAGACAAACTGCCGTGACAATACTTGTTGTAAGTACAAGCAGCATAGAAAATGAATCCGCAACAAACAGAATACCAAACGGCGGTTCCCACCCGCCAAAATCAAGCCGAAGTATTCCCTCTGATTGAATTAGATTTAGAATAAATAGGCTCAGGAATGCATTCGTCGCCATTACACTGAAGCTTATCCATCGCTGAACACCAATATAAGAACGGAGAAAAATAAGTACGATGCCTGTCAGAACAGGAATGGCCATTGGCAGCACAAGAATGTTATTCATCATCAAAACCTCGCATCTCCAGAAGATTATCCGTTCCAAGCTTCTGATAGGCCCTGTATCCAAGAACAAGCATGATGGCAGTGACTGCAAAGCTGATGACAATTGATGTTAAGATCAGTGCCTGCGGAAGGGCATCGGTATAAGAGGAGTCTTTTTCACCCAAAAGAGGCACTCCTCCTGTTTTCAATCCGCCCATCGTGATAATTAAAAGGTGTGCAGCATGTGAAAGAATTGCAGTTCCCAAAATAACCCTAATCACACTCTTGGAAAGTAGCAAATAGGTAGCCACTGAAACCAGTACACCTGCAAGGACGATTATTAATGTTTCCATTTTATACATCATCCCCAATCGTAAGAATTATTGTCACAACAACCCCGACAACGGTAAGTGCCACACCAATTTCAAAAATCGTTATCGTAGTCAGTTCTGTATTCCCGAAATAAGGAAGCTCAAAATAACCATGTGTCATACTTAGAAAAGGCTCGCCGAAAACAAGGGAACCGAAACCGGTGCAAACTGAAATGAAAGCACCAATTGCCGCAACAATTTTAAAATCAAATGGAAGTCCGGATTTTACTGTTTCCATATCAAATGCAAGAAAAAGAAGCACAAAGGCAGCCGCCAATATTATTCCTCCAATAAAACCGCCCCCGGGGTTATGATGCCCGGACAGAAATAAATAAACAGCCATTGTCAATAGGATAAAGACGACAATTTTTGTTACTGCATGCAAAATAACATCATTGATCTTCAATGTTGTGTCCCCCTTTCTTGGATTTCGATTTGACAAAGGAATAGACACCAATCCCGGCAATGAGGAGGACTACCACTTCAAGCATTGTATCAAAAGCACGGAAATCTCCTAATATTGTATTGACAATATTTTTTCCGCCGGCAAGTTTATAGGCGTTTTCATAATAACCGGATATGGATTCAAACAATTTTCCGCTCCGGACAGCAAGCGCTAAAAGGATGAAAACAACACCAACCGATACGGATATAAGAATGTTAAGGCCTTTCTTGCGCTTTGGTGTATTCTCCTTTTGCCATTCCGGCAAGAAATAATAACTGACAAGGAAAAGTACCGTCGTCACTGTTTCAATCCCGACCTGGGTAAGTGCCAGATCCGGATCCCGGAATAACACAAAAAATACTGCAATGGAATAACCAAGCACCCCGTTAAGTAAAATGGCCGTCAGTCGTGATTTGGCGAATAGAATGGAAATTCCTGCAACAACCATCACGACAGCAAGAATCCATTCATAGACTGAAATCGGTGCATTGCTGGATATTCCAAAATCAATGGCTCCAGTATAAATTAGTGTTCCACCGATGAGTACGCTAAAGAACAAGAAGATATAGATAAAATAGTCACGCAGAAAACCGGTCATGTAAGAATCGGTAACAACTCTGGATCTGATTTCCAACTGATCCAGTGCAAAACTGTACAGCTCATTAAATGTCCATTTTTCCGGGGCAAGCCTGTAGATCCCTTTCCAATAGCGTAATGCAACGTACATAAGTGTTCCAACAGCCGCAACGCCGAACGTCATAAATAATTCCATATTAAATCCATGCCATGCTTTAATTTCTACATCAAGCCTATCTGCAGGGAATGTTGGGAAAATCCCGGCCATCGCCGGTTTAAGCAAATTATTCCCGAGTACATTCGGGAAGAAAAACAAACCTACTACCATTAAGCCCAAAACAGAGGGTGCAATCAACATGCCCAAAGGGGGTTCATGCGCCGGGCGTTCCAGCTTTCCTAACTGATATGGCCCGAAAAATGTCTTGAAAACAATAATCATCGAATAAATAAACGTAAACACACTCGCGATCCAAGCAATAACCGGGAACAGTATTCCCCATGTGTCCATCGAGAAAATGTTCAATTCACCAATATGTAAGACAGAAGTAAAGAACATTTCCTTACTTATAAAACCATTAAATGGCGGAAGTCCCGCCATTGAGAAGCTTCCAATTAAGGAGATGGTAAAGGTAATCGGCATTAATGTAACCAAACCGCCTAGTCTACGAATGTCACGGGTTCCCACCTCATGGTCGACTATCCCGACAACCATGAAAAGTGCCCCCTTAAAAGTTGAATGATTCACTAAATGGAAGAGCGCCGCAAACGTTGCCTGTGTGTAAATAACGGATTCTGTTGAATAACCGAAATACAGTGCAGCTGACCCAATACCAAACATTGTCATAATCATCCCTAGCTGACTAACCGTGGAATAAGCAAGCAGAGCCTTGAGATCGGTCTGTTTCACCGCATTAAATGAACCCCAGAAAAGGGTTAAAAGACCAATCCCTCCAACGAGCCAGAACCACAATGCTTCTCCTCCGAAAACCGGTGTGAAACGTGCAACCAGATAAATCCCTGCCTTTACCATCGTAGCGGAATGCAAATAAGCACTGACTGGCGTTGGGGCTTCCATAGCATCCGGCAGCCAGATATGAAATGGGAATTGCGCCGATTTCGTAAATGCTCCGATAAGAATTAACACCAATGCAGGGAGAAAAAGGATATGATTCGTATACTTTGGAATCTCATGGATAATCTCCTGCACACTGAAAGTACCTGTCATCACGTATAGCATAATAAAACCGACAAGCATGGCAAAACCACCGCTAACCGTGATAAGCAAAGACTTTTGTGCACCTTCTCTGGATTTTTTCCGATGGTACCAAAACGCAATTAACAGAAATGAGGAAATGCTTGTCAATTCCCAAAAAACATATAAAACCAGGATATTATCAGAAAGCACAACCCCAAGCATTGCACCCATAAATAAAAGCAAAAAAACAAAAAAATGTTTTAACGATTCTTCCGGGGATAAATAATAAATGGAGTAGAGAACGACAAGTGTCCCAATACCTGTGATTAAGAGTGCCAGAATCATACTGAGCCCATCCAGGTATGTTGTAAAATTAATATCATAGTTGGGGATCCAATGGATTGTTTGTGAAATTGTTTCTCCTCTAGCTATCATCGGAATATAGCTCGTAAGCAGAAGAAAAAGTCCAAATGGGACAAGCAAAACAAACCAGCCGATATGTAATGTTTTCAGACGTTTTGCTAAAAAAGGAATAAGGGCGGCAACTATAAATGGGATAATAATTGCTGCATGCATTGTTAACAAATTTTAGCCTCCGTTTCCTGCTGCGGCCGCATCCAATGAGAAAAGCCCCCCCTGTCTCCCCATTGGCGATACTACTATATTACGGCCTCTGTCAGTTAGTTATTTCCTATTTTCAAACATCATATATGTATTAAGTCTGTAATTATTCAAATACTCAAACAAGGATACAATTTAATAAAACGAACATATAATAGACATAAATATTATAGCATGAAATCGAATGGCTCTTCACTTTAAACGACCTTTCCGCTATTATTAGTTAAGGAAATTTAAGAGAGAAGATTGCAACCCCTTTGGCTTTTTAATAACTGATTTGCCAAACCTGGGTAATGCTGCACTGCCAGTAACAGAAGAAGCTTATATCTGTGATTGACGTAGGAAAATAAAATGGGACTGGAACTTTTCTGCTGGATGCATTATGATATATGGGAATGTAGATACCTTCTGCTCACATACTACCTAAAAATAGAAGGATTGTTTTCTTATGCTTTAGGATAAAAGTGAGTTCAGAAAAAGTACTATATTAACAATGTACACTGAAATGTAAGAGGTGATTGCCGTCATGAAGAGAATAAAAGGTCGTATGGACGAAAGTATTTTGGTTTGTGTGTACTATGGCCCCAATGGCGAAAGACTGATCAGACGGGGCAACAAACTGGCGGACTTACTTGATTGCCCTTTATATGTATTAACCGTTGACCCAATGCCATACGATGAATTCGATGCGGAAAAATCCGATTATATCGAACGCTGGAAGGTATTATGTGATGAACTGGATGTAGAGGAATTCATTGTTCGCGATAATGAAAAGCGCACTTCTGTTAAAGCAATTGCAGAAGTTGTCCACAACCTTAATATTACCCAAGTCGTAATTGGCCAAACGCCACAGAACAGATGGGAAGAAATCACAAAAGGTTCTTTTGCCAGTTCACTGCAGCGTGTTATAACATTTGTCGACATTCATATAGTCTCCTTCGACAGGACACTTAAAGGCTATGAAGACACCGCCTCTTATGAAAAAGGAGTACGTGCTTTCCTTCAGAAGGAGGAAGAGAAATATCATCTAAGTTTTACCAGAACGAAAAAAAACCTATATGAAGGTATATTCTATAAAGAAATTGGTACAGACTTTAATAATGGAGTCTTTAAGTTTATAAATAAAGACGGCAGGACCTGTCAAGTACACGTCACTGATGATAAAGTAACTGGTGTTTTAAAAGAAGAACCAAATTTAAAAGTATAGGAAACAAAAGGCTTGGGCAAAAATGGTTTACCTAAATAAGCCCGAATTAGAAAATGGAGCGGTTATACGCTCCTTTTTCTAATTGGTAGTTTAACAAACTAGCCCACATACAGATCTGGAGCAGTTTTTTATGGATTTTTAAAAACCAACCATTGAATTTGGCGTTAATTAAAATCGCTCTCTTTTGGTTTGCAACAAGAATCCACCGCAAATGAGTGATCGTATTCGTCGTGTCGGCGAAGCCATGTCTTGCCATTTCCGTCGCTGCGTCCGGATGGCTGTTCCCAGTCCTCCTGCCTGCCAAGTGCTGTCAAGTCAAGGTAGTTAAAGATACCAAGCAATTGGTCAGTCCCACGGGCATAAGTGGTATATGTGTGAAAGATTCTTTCACCATCGCGGAGAAATGTGCTCACGCCAGGCACTTCCATCGACTGTCCGGAATCAACAGGGACGCCCTTCTGAACAAGCTCATCCTTGGTCAAGTAGTTATATTCGATTGGAGCGACGGACTCGTCCAGCGTAGCGTGAAAGTCATAATTGAAGCTGCTATCGCAGGACGAGTACCAAGGAATGTTCCACCCCATACGTTCCTTGTACTGCTGGAGCTTGGGAAACGGAGCTCGGGATACCAGGGCAAGCGACGTATTGCGTGCATGCAGATGGGCGAGATGTCCGATGTTGTCTGCAGCAAGCGAGCAAGCAGGACAACCTGCATCCCAATCAGGATCGAACATGAAGTGATGCACGATAAGTTGGGGACGCCCGTCAAACAAATCGAGCAAGCCTATCTTGCCTTTTGGACCCTCGAAAACGTAGTCCTTGTTGATCTCTACCATTGGAAGTCGACGGCGCTCAGCATTCAACGCATCACGCATCTTGGTGAATTCCTTCTCTTTAACGAGCAATTCTTTACGAGCCACAAGCCATTCATCACGTGACACAACATTTGGTAGTTGCAGATAATGTTGCTTTTTTTCCATATTTTTTTCTCCCTTCTTTTGTTTTCTTTAGTTTTACACACATAATGGCTATAGACTTCTTCTCGATTGCTAAAAATCCCTTTAAAATTTTTAAAAGCCCCTTGTATTGATCATACAACGGACTTCAACTACTAGAATCAACTAAGTTTTATTCAAGTTAGACTAAACAATGAAATGAACAGTTGTAATCACATGACCGGATTTTTGTTTCTTAAATTCTGGAAGTACCGCTTCGATACCATTTAAAACACCTTTTAAGTTTACATCAACCATTTGGTTCCATTCATTGCTTTTTAGTTCAGACAGAGGTGAGTTCGGCATTAAGCCGGCATTTTAATCTTTGGTTATCTTCTGCTATTGTGACATCTGTCACTTGGTAAACAGCTTCTCCGCTGTGGGGAAATATATATTGAAGCAGCTTCGCAGTATTATTAAATCATACAATTCAAATAACACTTAGTCCTATTAGTAGACAGGTTTATATTTATTTTTTCAACTACACACGCTTATGTTCAAGACAAGCGCAGCTCTTATTCGATTACCGCGCCTTTAAAGAGTTATTATTTTTCATTGTCATTAACAATCGGAAGAAACCGATACGCCCAATGAGTTCGGCATTTATTCAATGTATAATACCCTTCCTGCATGTCTTTTGACATATATCCGCATTGCTGGCGAGTATTGAAAACGTCTTGAATTTCATTTTCTGAAGAACTATAGTAACTCAAATCTGGAATAACCCCAATCCAACCCTGATTGGCGCTTTTATCATATCTTGATTTTAAATCATAAATCAGCACCCCTCTTGCTCCTTCATCCTTCACCACTCTAATTTCACGTTCATTGTTTCTGCCATTTTCTCCAGCAATTTTCATAAACTTTTCAAGTATATCTTTATTTTTTATTTCATTATTTTTCAATACGACATCATCTTCATCTGGATGAAATTCCTCTGTTTTTTGTTCGTCTTGTGCGCTGTAATCAGACGATTCCGGTGTGCCTTCCCGTTCCTTTAATTGTAATTGAGCATTAAGGACAGCAGATCGAAGACCGAATGCAATCGCATAGCTCTCACTCTGTTCCCCGTCACTCGTATCAATTTTATCGATTGCTTCCAGTGCCTTGCCAATTTTTTCTTTGTCTGTTGAATCTTTTATCTTACTAGACTTCCCATCTTTGACTTTTTCTTCGTCTTCCACCTCAAACAAATCGTTCACCTTTTTGGCTGCTTTGTTGATGTTATTTGCATTATCATTGTCAGTACCACAACCTTGCAATACCGACACCACGCTTAAAACAATAAATAAGCTGATTACAATAACCTTCTTTTTTGGGTTTAAGGCGGATTCATTAGTCAATTTCACTGATTTTTTGCCTTTATTCAACTTACCACTCCTGAAAATTTTATTAGCAATCTTGAACTTATGGAAGGAATCTTATAGAGAACGGGTGTGTTTTCTGTATTTATTTTCCCCATAACCTGAAGAATGACTTCTTTATATGATATTATATCAATGGAATTGTTAGCGCTCCAAAAAAGGCGCCCGATTTGAACAATAGATTCAAACTCTTCTAGATTGGTCAACAGAATTATGATTGTTTAGCAACACTTTCTACTCGAATGCGTTGGCTCGCTCCATAATTTCCTGAACTATCGAATTTTTGGCATCTGCATAATCTTGCACGTATCGCCATTTACGTTGAGCCAACTTCTGCTTGATGCGTGCGTATTTGTCCCGATCAGAATTGTTGGACAGTAACCAATCACGAAAACGTAACATTCGATCGACCTCAGATGCCCCTTTACTGAATATATGCAGATTGATGTCTGTATCGGGGCCTTTGAATAGACGATGTTCAAACCACTCGGGTTCCCGAATATGTAAAGTATAGCCGACTTCCTCCAATCGGGAAACATAGGAAGCCTCATCGGAAGAGTCCGTCACTACTAGTAGAATATCAATAATTGGCTTGGCACAAAGTCCTGGCACTGAAGTTGATCCAACGTGCTCCACTTGTAAGGCTTTGTTGTCCAGTACGGAACGAATACGTTTGGCCTCCCGATCAAATAATGTTGGCCACTTAGTATCATAGTCTAGAAGAGTGATCGGCGCGTTATGCTCTTTACGTTTTCCAACAGTAACCTTTTGAAGATATTCGTCATTTTTAGATGTTGGATTTGAATTGTCCGGTTCCAATGACAAATCATCCACCTCCTCATTATTAGCATTTAAAGGTACCATACTATTTGTAAAGTTACAACAGTTGCCTTCATTATATTGTTATTTTTCTTGAAAGTAAGATTAGAATCCTGAAAGTATACACGAGGCTGGCTCTAAAAACAAAAAGCAATCGGAACCTTCACCCTTCGTATAACGGAAGAATACTCAATCACTTTTACGTATTTATATGCTTAATTTAGATCGTCATCATATGTTCTAGGACAAGATAATTCCCGAATAATGTAAGAATAAGGGGGTTGGGGTATTGGACAATATTGATTGGCAAATGCTGGCTTTTGTAGGAACGTCACTTGTGCATGACTATTGGAACTATTGGGGGCTGCCAAAAGTTTATTTTTGGAATATATACCATGAAAATGAAAGTGAACTGTTGAATTACCAAAAAAACAAGAGCAACGCATCTTAGCTGCGCTGCTCTTCGTATCCGAATTAATTAAACAAATTCATACTGAGGTATCTTTCACCTGTATCAGGGGCAATGCATAATATTTTCTTTCCTTTGCCAAGCTGTTTTGCCACTTGAATTGCCGCAAATACTGCCGCTGCACCAGAAAGCCCAACAAAAATCCCTTCCTCACGGGGCAGCTTCTTAAACATTTCAACCGCATCATCGTCATCAATCTGAATGATCTCATCATAAACATCTGTATTTAAGATATCAGGTATAAATCCCGGGCTTGTTCCGACCAGCTTATGCGGACCGGGTTTTCCACCGGACAAAACCGGCGATCCCTTTGGTTCTGCAATGGCAATATGCAACCCAGGGATTTTTTCTTTTAAGGTTTCGCCTGTTCCGGTGACAGTCCCACCGGTGCCGGCAGTGCAAACAAATCCATCGAGAGTGCCATCCATTTGTTCATATATTTCTAGTGCAGTCGTCGTCCGGTGTATATCCGCATTGGCCTGATTTTCAAATTGCTGTGGGATAAAACTGCCGGGGATCTCTGCTTTCAGTTCTTCCGCCTTTTTGATGGCACCTGGCATTTTTTCAGCGCTTGGGGTGAGCACAACTTTTGCCCCGAATGCCTTCAAAATATTTCTTCGCTCTTCAGTGCTGTTATCCGGCATAACTAATATTACCTGATAGCCTTTAGCGGCACCGTTCATTGCCAGACCTATGCCGGTGTTTCCACTTGTAGGTTCGATGATGGTATCACCTGGTTTTATAGCTCTTGCATCCTCCGCCTGTTTAATCATATTGAAAGCAGCCCTGTCTTTAACACTTTTGCTGGGATTATTTGATTCCAGTTTCACATATATATCCGCTGCATCATCAGGTACCACCTTATTTAGGCGTACGACAGGTGTTTCCCCAATCAGTTCTGTCATGTTCTGTACAACCTTCATTTTTATATCAACCTTTCTCCAAAAATCTTTTTCCCTTTGCATAAAATTCCTTCATATCTTCTCCAGGCACCAGGGATCCGCCGGTTGCCCAGGCAATATGCGTAATGTTTTCGGAAGGCAGTCGATGCACATATTCCTTTACACGCTCAGGGCCAATTAACCCTGCAGTTGCAGATGGTTCAAGATAAATCCCTTCTGTATCAGCCAGCTTTGTTAAATAACGATACAAATCAGGATCCTCAACTGTAAAGATACCGCTTATCAAGCTGTCGCTGATTGCTGTTGCAAATGCTGATGGCCTCCCAACAGCAAGCCCATCCGCTTCAGTAATATTATCGATGCCAAAATCCTGCACACTGAACTTTTCCATCCCACCGGTCAAAAGTCCGATAAGCACAGACGGGGAATGCGTTGGTTCGACAAAGAAACAATGCACATGTTCCCCAAATACGTGTTTCAGCCCAAATGTGATACCACCTGGTGAACCGCCAACACCGCATGGCAAGTACACAAATAACGGATGTTCTGCATTCACTTCAATATCTCTTTCCCCGAGTTGCTTCTGTAATTCAAACGCTGCTACACTATACCCTAAAAATAAATGCTTTGAATCCTCATCATCTACAAAGTATGCTTTCGGGTCCCGGATTGTCTGCTCGCGTCCTTGTAAAATAGCTTCACTGAAATCACCGGAAAATTCATGGACAGCTGCCCCGCGGCTTCGAAGCAGATCTTTCTTCCATTGCTTTGCATCTGCAGACATATAGACGGACACATTAAAGCCCAATTTTGCGCTGATTGTTCCGATGCTTAATCCGAGATTTCCGGTTGACCCGACACCGATTGCGTACTGACTGAAAAAGGTTTTAAACTGATCCGATGCAAAGATCTCATAATTATCATCCGTTGAAACCATCCCAGCATCAATTGCAAGTCGTTCTGCATAATGCAGGATTTCATACAGTCCGCCTCTTGCCTTAATGGACCCGACAATCGGAAGGTCATTATCACACTTTAAATAGAGTTTCCCTTCCAAATCAGGCATCAAATTTTTCTGGAAATTTGTAATCTGTTTTAATGGTGATTCAATGATACCGTCCGATTCCGGAAAAACTTTACGTAAATAAGGGGCGAAACGCTCCCACAACGCTTTTGCCTCCAACATATCCTGTTTGGTGATTGGCAATGAATCCATGCCTGATTGTTTATGTAAATGAGGGTTACTCCAATAGGCAGGGTTCATTTCCGTGATTTGTTTTAAAGGCGGATATTTTTCTATCCAATTTGCTAGTTCCTGTTGTGAAAAAACCATTTTGATCACCCTTTCATAACACATTCATTTTAGCACACCCATTTTTTCAGTTCGAACACTATTGTCCCTTCTGCAGATTGTCGATCTTTTCGTTTACCTTCCTTCGATAATCGTCACTGAGGCAACCTTTTCCACCTCTTAAGATTTCTGTTCCATAGCGAATCGTTGGGGCAGTTTCTTTAACCTTCCTTATTCCAATGAAAGTTAAGGCATAGACCGGTTTTCCTGCAATGCTGATTGGTACAACTGCCGGTCTGTATATATTATTGTACACTCCTTCACGCTTATACAAATAGTCCAACGTCTCAAGCGGCACCTGATACACTTTGCCTTCCACTTGCTTAGATTTATTTTCAACAATATCGGCTTTACCGCCATCATCAGTATGAATAGAAAAGCGGAATTCAAAATCTTTTAGGGTACCAGCCCCGACCACATCTTTGAAAAAATGGTCTGTCCCGGCTAGGCGAAAGCGTTCATCATCCATGCAAGATCCATAAGCAAAGTACAACAGCTTATCCTGTTTTATGTATTGATATAAAGTCCAGTCCCCGGATTGAATTTCCTGTGTTATATAATCCATTGCCCTTTTTGCAATAAATACGAAGGCACTGTTTTCTTCACCCTTATCGTTCCATACGTCAACTGTAACTCTGTTGTACAAATTGTCAGCTCTTCCCTCTGCATATTCCTCAAGTTCATTGATTGATTTCATCTGAACATCACTGACATCATACAACTCACCGTAGACCCACGATGCTTCATCGTGCCGCATTATCGGGTAACCCTTATCCGTATCAAACAATTTCCCCTTAATTCGGCATTGAGTGTAAATGCACTTGGCACCTTCCATGAAATCATGATTTCGTTCACCGTTTCGCAATGTTCCATAAACAAAAACTTTCGGCATACGTCCTCCCCCTTCGTATCCAGTCATTTCATTAATCGTATCACATGCGTTTCGAAGGATAAAAAGCAACCCCTTATAATACCGTTACATGTATATGTGTATACCCCCCCGAAAGCAATCCCCTACCCTTTGTCTCATATATGGAAAAATCGAAAAAAAATAACATGCAACTTAATTGCATGTTATCCTAACGTAAATACCCGTTATCAGAAAGATGTTCCCATACGTTATTTTACCAGTTTGCCAAGATTCTTAAACTCGAGTTCCGTGAACTTTCCCTCAATCCGGCTTTTATCATATTTCCATAGTGCACTGTCAATTGAACAGGAAATTGGAACATCACACTTAATTTCAGCAAGTTCCCTGGACAGATGAAGTAAGTCCAGATTATTTCTTATTTTCGTTTGTATTCCTTTTGAAAGATTATCTATATTTTCCAGCAGGTTATCAATTGTTTCATATTCTTTAAGAAGCTTCATAGCAGTTTTTTCACCAATACCTTTTACCCCTGGATAGTTATCCGAAGTATCGCCCATCAAGCCCTTTAAATCAATAATCTGCCTTGGTGTTATCCCTTTTTTCTCCAAGAAATTTGACTGCTCGTACACATCATAATTGCCCTGTCCTTTTTTCATAATTGCAACACTGATCCCTTCATCAACCAGTTGCAGAATATCCTGATCACCTGTCAGAATGAGGACTTCATTCTCAGCTGAAAATGTCCGGGCGAGCGTTCCGATACAGTCATCCGCCTCAAAATTTTCCATACCGATATTCGGCATATCAAAGGCCTCCGTTACCTCTTTAACCAGTTCAAACTGTGGGATCAATTCCTCCGGTGGCTCGGATCGATTCGCCTTGTAGCCTTCAAACATGTCCGTACGAAATGTTTTACTTCCCATATCCCAGCAGCAGATGACATGGGTTGGTTCAAATGTATCCACTGCATCAAGAAAGTACCGCATAAATTGATAGACACCATTCGTTGGTACGCCGGAGCTGGTCTTCATAAAATTACCCCGAAAAGCCGTAGCGAAAAATCCCCGGAACAATAAGGCCATGCCGTCCACCAGCATTATCTTTCCTTCTCTTGTCATACTTCCGCCTCCAAATCTTGTTCAATAACGGAAAACAGTTCATCCTGTTTCACTTGTAATGATTCAAGGTCAACTGATTGATTATCCATCATTGACAACAAGTTATCAAAATACGAATCTATATGATTAGCAGTCTCCAGTTTAATGTTATCTGTAACAGTCTGCCATTGTTTCATATAAACATCCTGCATTTGCTGCTGATTTCGTTCCAGATAGTTTTCCGCAAATGGGGATAAACGGCTGTATAGAGCCTCCTTCATGGTTTCCTTTTCATTCTTTGCAAAAAATGCTTTCGTTCCGTTAAACAGTTTCAGTTCTTTCCGGAAATCATCCGCACTTAAATCAACAAACGCCTGATCATAGGCTGGTGTTTCCAGTTCAAGATCGCGAAAATCCGGCAGCAGGAATTGAGCATCAATTTGTTTGCTTTTGCCTGAAAAGTCATGATGCAATTCGTTTTGCAGTTCTTTTATGAATGACTCAATCCGCAGTGAAACGGCCCGTAGTTCCTGCAATAATTCGTAACCTGTAAAATCAAGCAGTTCCTGCAGCTGTTTTTCAAGCTGAAGAGCAGCTTTTCTGCCAGATTCCGTAATAGTTGCCGGATTAAATGTGTCTTTAAAAAAGTCGTGAAACCGAATTGACAGCCGCTCGAGTACATAATAAAGCTGCTTTTCAATTTTTTGATTTATCTTTTGTCCGCTTACTTCTCCATCCAGATTTTCAGCAAGCTGCTTTAATGCATGACGCTTAGACCGCAATTCTTCACGGTAGGCTTCTTTTTCATCCGCGTTCAGCTGTAAAGAATCAATATACTGCCGGACCGACTGCAGTGCGCGGAACATATCACGGCCGGCGGATTGAATTGTAATTGCCGCCAGTTCATGGTGAATAAAATGATTAAAATCGTGTTCGAATGTAACCATTTTTCCATTTAGTGTCTGTTCATTCTGCTTTTCCTGCAATGACTGCTTGCTGGAAACAGGGTATAATCTTGGAAAACGGATTCCCAAAAGTGTAAGCTGTTCTTCAATATAGTTGGACACCAGCTGTAATTCCGCTTCATCGACCGCTAAATCAGCTGCATTCATAATGAAGAACATTTTATCCAGTTCAAATGCATCTTTAACCCGTCCAAGCTGCAGCAGAAAGTCTTTATCTGCCCGTGCTAGTGCATGGTTATAATAGGTGACATATAAAATAGCATCCGCATGCTTAATGTAATCAAATGCAACATTAGTATGGCGGGCATTGACTGAATCGGCACCAGGAGTATCGACCAGTGTAATGCCATCTCTTGTTAAATCACAATCATAGTAAAGATCTACCGACTCAATGTAACATGCCTTTGCTTCATCGGTTACAAAAGCTGCGAATGACTCAATATCGATTGTAATATATTCCGAACGTGTTTCCATATAGTTACCGTAACCATCCAACACCGCCTGTAAATAGTTCTGGTGTGTTTTATGGAGGTCAGTGTTGGCCTGAATATCATTATCTCTGATCCAATCCACCAATTGTTCAAAATCACCCGATGGCGGATTAAGTTTGTTCATAAGCTGCTGCAGATCATTGGTCAATGTTTGCTTATCTTTCAAGGTTACAACTACGGTACCATGTCTAAATTCGTCGTTAGTCGGATTGATACGGTTGATTACAGCAGTTGTCGGGTTTGGCGATACCGGAAGTACATGATCCCCAAGCAGTGCATTGGCAAATGATGATTTACCGGCACTGAATGCACCGAATAAAGCAATGGTGAATGATCTTTTCGTCAGCCGATTTTGCTTTGCCTTTAAGTCATCAACAATGGACTGAAATCCGGGTAAGTCCTGGATTGTGTTGATAACATTACTGATTTTTTTCAATGTCTCCCCGGTGGAAGAAGTACGGGACGTTTCTTCGGTTCGACCTTCTGTGGCTGCAACTTCATTCTCCTGCGCTTGTGGTGAAAACACACTGGCTGTTGCCTGTTTAACCGGTTTATGCCGCTTGGCAAGTTCTTGCCAGATAGTTTCATAGACACTTTCATCTGCATTTGGATGATGCAAAGCGGATTCCAGCTGACTTAATTTATGCTGCAGCTCATGTTCCAGATTTGTTTTATTCTGCTGTGTATCCATTAGTCCCTGCAGTTTTTCGAGTTCCGGTTCATATGTCTTCAGCTCTTCGTCACACCGCCTTTGAAGGAGTTTCTGTATTTCATCCCAAATACCGAGCGCCTCTCTTTTATAGCGATTTTTAATATCGGAGCTGACGTCATTGGTATAAATTAAAACATAATCTCCATTCACTTTGGCCCCCGGCTTTTGCAGTGCTTGAAGCTGTTCTTCCCCATAATCGATTGCGATATGCTGAATGGTATTGGAAAGGTTCTGATCATATACGTTAAATTGCTGCAACAGGTCCAGAAATTTATCCCGAAGTTTCCACTGAATCGACGCATCCATCGTTTCCTGCAGTGAATCGCGAAAATCATCCAACCGTTTTTGCCTTTCTTCCTGCGTTTTCTTCTTCGATGCAAAGATACCTGCTTTGAAATCACGCTGCTGTGTTTCCAGATAGGACTGCGCCTTATCACGCAGAACTGCCGGCATCAGGTATGCATTTTTCAGGGTTCCATTCAGTTCCTTAAAAAACGCATCCTCCATTTCTTTGGGAATTTGCTTAATTGATTCCATTTCTTCTTGGATGACAGCAATTTTGGATGCAGGGTCAGCCGATTCGTCTTTATACGCTGTTTCCGGCATGTCGTCCTCATAACGGGCATTTATAAATTCCTTATGTGCTGCTGTGACTTGTGTCAGGGAACGCTCCACATTCAAAACGGATTCCCTGTCAGTTGTCATCAGGGAAGTAAGTTTTGCTTTAATTTCATCCAGTTTGTTATGGGCAGCAGTTTGATCAATCAACGATGAATAATAAATGGATTGCGGGTGAATATTCCATTGATTAAACGTTTGTTGAATGCTGTCGGAAAATCTGGCAAATGTGATTTCACGTTCATCATGTTTATCAATTTGATTAATAATGATATAAAATGGTATCCCAATATCCTGGGCCATTTTAAGGAATTGTAAATTGACTTCGGACTGGACATGATTGTAATCCATCACATAAAAAAGTCTGTCAACCAGATGCAGTGAAGATTCAGTCATGAGACGATCAGCATCATCTGCTGCATCAATTCCGGGCGTATCCATAATCGTGCATCCGTCCGGAAGCATCGTTTCCGATGTGCTGATATCAATTTCCCGTATACTCGCCTTATCTTTGGCATATTCCTTTATCATGTCAATATCATACGGTTCCGCATATTCAAGCGGTTCACTATTATGAAAATAAACTGTCGCTTTACCACTGCCGGATTTAATTTTAACAACGTTTGCACTCGTAGGGATAGGACTTTTCGGTAAAATCTGCTTCCCAAGCAGTTCATTAATCATTGATGATTTACCTGCCGAAAAATGGCCGGCAAAGCTGATCATCACTTCCCTATTACTATATTTTTCATAGACATCCAGAAGTTTATCAGCATTCTCCGCATCTCCATTATCCTGCATAACCTGATAAAGACTAATCAATTGCTCTTCTATTGTCGATTGTTTAGAAACTGTTTGCATCATGATGATAATTCCTTCCTAAATACATTTCCAGCATCCATTATACGATTTTTTATCCCGATTATCCACCGGTTAAAAATTGGGAAGCATTTTCCGTTGAATGCGGATTTGGCCCCGGTGGTTAATTTCATCTTCAAATGTATGAAACCAGATGAAATAGTTGTTGGATGCATAATCCGCCCATTTTCGTTCGATATACAACCAGGCATCATCCCGATTCCTGAACTCATGAAGTGTACGGTTTCTGACCTTTTCGAGTTTATTAATATAGTAATCTAGCGGTTTACCGGTTATTTCACGCCGCCCTTTATCCCCAAGATCAAAAGCGGCACCCCATTCTCTAATTTCTTCATCTGTTGGCTCTCGTTCATCAAATGTTTCAATTTGAAAACCGAATTCCACAGCCGCCATATGCATTAACAATGCCCCAATTGAATTGGCGTCTTTCGCATGAACATAATCGAGCTGTTCTGTTGTCAATCCTTTTACTGCGTGATAAGTGGTCATTCGGACATAATCCATCATACGAACCAGCTGTCCGATTTGCGGTGTGTATCCTTCCCTAGGTTCAATTTTAAATTCCATTCTTTTTATCCTTCCCTTTCTTTCAGCATCATTTCCAACTTTTGGACCGTTCTCCAATTGCGCAATGTTGCAGATACCCCCAATTTTGATAGATGTCGCTGGAGGTTGGATTTGTGCGTGTTCTGTCCAAAAAACAGATATACTTCCCTGCCGCTCAACTGATATGAATCAATGGTGTTTTCAAAGTTTCCGAGATTACGGATAGATTGTTCCGAAGGTGTAGTTTCAAGAAAGGAAATATGTATGCTTTGATCATCCGAAAGCTCTTTTGTGGCGTATGGACATTCTTTTATAAGGTTGTGCCATTCTTCTTTTGTCCGCAACATCACAGGTATAGTGAATCCAAATCTATCTTTTTAGGTTCTGTTCAAGCATTTGGGTCAATGATGCAGCATCCATGTCCGAATCCAAAATGATGTTACCGCTTTGAATATATGTCTGAACATGATGCAGACCCAGTGACTCCAGGAGACTTCGCAATTCTGCCATTTTGACTTTATTTTTCTTACCAAGGTTGATTGCCCTCAGTAATGCTACATATGTTGTCACAAACATTCCCCCAATATGTATTTACTTGTGATGATGTTTCATATAGTTCAGAAGAAATTTTCTGTCTTCCGGATATGTCAGGTTCAAGTGTACTATCTCATTTGCGGACATCCAGCTAACCTCATATACAAGTTGATCCGGATCCCGTATCGTGCAATGACCGCCGATTATATTAACCGAAAAATAATGAACGCAGGAAGAAAAGTTTAATTTTCGGTACTTCTGTTTTTTCACTTTCTCAATTTGATTGATTTCTGCTATGTACCCTGTTTCTTCCGCAATTTCCCGTAAACAGCATTCAGAATAAGTTTCACCGGATTCAAGTCCACCTGATGGCACGGACCAGGTTTTTTCCTCTTCGGGAGTACCTTGAAGAACCATCAGCAATTCGTTCCGTTCATTCAGACAAATTCCTGCTGCACCGTGCCATTCCTGCAATTTAATCACCCTTTATGCATCGTCATCCGCATTCGCGATAATTGAGGTGGAAATATAACGGATCAAATCACCTCTGCTGATAACACCAACAAGAACCAAATCATCATCAACAACAGGCACTTTTTTAATGTGATGATTGGAAAAAATATTTAGAACTACTTCAATTTCATCGTTTGGTTGCACCATTTGAAGGTCTTTTTTCTGTTTCATGACCTGTTCAGCTGTATCATGAATACTGGTCGTAACTTTGTGGTGAAGGTCCTCTTTTTCATTCACCAGCACCAGTGAAAACATGTCGTAAACAGTCCTTCCCCGCGGCTGCAGATAGCGGATGATATCCCCATCACTGATGGCGCCAATCAAGCGATTGCTGTCATCTGTCACAGGAACCCCGCCAACCTTATTTTTGACAAGCAACTGTAAGAGTTCTTTTACAGTTGTATCTTTTGTAGTACTGATTACGTCTTTTATCATGAATTCTTTTATTTTCATTTCCGTCACCTCTTAATAAGTGTGTAAGCATCGGTTGTCTGAATTAATCAAGTGCACGGTATTTGCCGCTGTAAAAAATTATTGGTTCCCCTTGGTTCATATTCAAGTCTGTAACCTCAGCAATAAATATCATGTGATCGCCCGCTGTCGCAGTTTCCTTTACATGACAGGAAAGTGTAGCAATGGCACCATCAATAACAGGTATACCATCCTGTTTCACAATCGGAATCACCTGGTCTTTCTCTTTTTGCCTGGCAAAAACCATTGAAAAATCCTTCTGATCTTCGTTTAATATACTGATGCCGAATTTCTTTGTTTTTTGCAGTTTATCATACATGCTCGCCTTTTCATCTATTGAAATAGCGATTAGTTTTGGTTCCAGCGATACTGACATGAATGCATTAACAGTCATCCCCAATGTGTTGCCATCATATTCTGTCGTTACAATCGTAATGCCAGTTGCAAATTTCCCCATGGCGTTACGAAATTCTCTGCTATCCATTAATTTGTATCCCCCTCTTCCCCACTGTCTGACTTTCACTTTAGGATATCATTTTACCGAATAATTTGAAATGGATAGGCTTTAAATAGATTTACATAATAATATTATGGTTAATAAAGTATTTTTGTTTGGTATAGTTTATGATGAAAACCTATTTTCTGTTATAAACTGGATACCAAAAGAAAAAACGCTGCGTAACTGAATGACTGGAGCGGAAAAACAGTGGGGCAAGTAGAGACTTCCGTAAGTATTTGGCAAGGGCGTGCGTTATTCGGCACGTTTCAGGTTTGCTTCAGCGGAAATCCGCTTTTGTTCAGCGCGATTCAGGGTTGCTTCAGCGGGTCAGCCACTTTGTTCAGCGCGATTCAGGGTTGCTTCAGCGGGTGAGCCACTTTGTTCAGCGCGATTCAAGGTTTCTTCGGCGGGTGCGCCACTTTGTTCGGCACGTACCTTTCGGGGTTTCACGGGAAAACTTACGAAAAACAGCCGATATGAAAGGGCCTCAGCATCAAACCAAGGCCCTTTCAAACAAGCTTATTATACAGGGTAAACACCGTGTTTTCGTTCGGTAAACATTACATTCTTTTGTTCATAGATGCGGAAGCGGCTGATAAGCTCCTCCCGTAGTTTATCCGGATCAACCACCGCATCGACAACCATTTCAGAAGCCAATCGATAGATATCGATGTTATCTTTATATTCGTTTTGCTTCTCTTTGACAAAAGCCGGGCGTTCATCTTCCGGAAGTTCCGCAATTTTATTCGCATAAACGGCATTCACCGCAGCTTCAGGTCCCATAACAGCAATCTGCGCCGTTGGAAGTGCGAGACAGCAATCCGGTTCAAAGGCCGGTCCTGCCATAGCATAAAGTCCAGCACCATAGGCTTTTCTTACAACGACAGAAATTTTCGGAACGGTCGCTTCACTCATTGCAGCAAGCATTTTTGCACCGTGGCGAATAATACCTGCACGTTCAACTTTTGTTCCAATCATAAACCCTGGAATATCCATCAGGAACAGCAACGGGATATTGAAGGCATCACAAAGCTGTATGAATTTGGCAGCCTTATCAGCCGAATCCGGGAACAGTACACCGCCTTTCATCCGTGGCTGGTTGGCAATAATTCCGACAGATTTTCCGTTAATCCGAGCGAGACCGGTAATCAGTTCCGGTGCAAATTTTTTCTTAACTTCACAAAAGCTGTCTTCGTCAATCACCCGCTTAATTAAGTCGAGCATATTAAATGGTGCATTCTGGTTTTCCGGGATCAAATCAGTGATGGATTTTTCAAACTCCTTCACATCCCTGGTATCCACTGCTTTCGGTTTTTGACGAAAGTTTGGCGGGAAATAACTCATGTATTTTTTTGTATATTCAATAGCTTCTTCTTCTGATTTAACAAGAACATCACCACAGCCCGAAACAGAACAATGCATTTTTGCACCGCCCATTTCTTCAAGGCTTACCTTTTCACCGATCACTTTTTCTGCCATCCGTGGAGACCCTAAATACATGGAGGCGTTCCCATCAACCATAATGACAATGTCACAAAACGCCGGGATGTAGGCGCCGCCTGCTGCTGACGGTCCAAATAACAGACAGACCTGCGGCACACGGCCGGACAATTTTATCTGATTGTGGAAAATACGTCCTGCGCCACGACGGCCAGGGAACATTTCAATCTGGTCGGTTATCCGTGCACCTGCAGAATCAACGAGATAAAGCATCGGAATTTCGAGTTTTTCAGCTGTTTCCTGAATACGGAGAATCTTTTCAACCGTCCGTTTTCCCCATGAACCCGCTTTAACAGTTGAGTCATTAGCCATCACACAAACAGACTGACCGCTAACCTGACCGATTCCGGTTACAACACCGTCAGACGGTAATGAATCATCCATACAATTGGCAAAAAATGCATCTTCCAAATCAATACCATCATCGAATAACAGTTCCAGGCGCTTACGGACAAACAATTTTCCCTTCTCTTCATTTTTCTGATGATATTTTTCTTTCCCGCCGCTTTCAATTTTTTTAATCCTGTTTTGTAATTCTTCCAAATATGACATTACGTGACCTCCTGTTTCTATTTACCTTGATAAACAGGCTTTCGTTTCTCCTTAAATGCCTGTAACCCCTCGATTCGGTCTTGAGTCGGTATTGTTTCTTTATAACACAAATGTTCGATGGAAAGGCCGGTTGTTATATCTGACTGGTACCCCTGATTGATTGCCGTTTTTGCCTGCCGTAATGCGACCGGTCCATTTTTGGCAATCATTTTTGCCATTTCCACCGCGCTATCAAGCAGATTGTCACTTGATACAACCTGCTCGACCAGACCGATTTCAAGTGCTTTTTCAGCAGTAACCGGTTTTGCTGTAAAAATTAATTGTTTGGCTTTTCCAAGACCAATCAAACGGGTCAATCGCTGTGTGCCGCCTGCTCCCGGAATGATAGCCAGGGATGTTTCAGTCAAACCGGTTTTAACGTGGTCCGCGGCAATTCGAATATCACAGCCAAGCGCAAGTTCCAGTCCGCCGCCAAATGCTGCGCCATTCAGTGCTGCAATTACCGGCATTTTCATGTTTTCAACATTTCGCACCGTTTCGCCAATATACGAAACAGCCTCAATCACCTGTTCCTCTGCCATTCCTTTTCGTTCTTTCAGGTCGGCACCGGCACAAAATGCTTTTTCAGCAGATCCGGTAATAATCGTACAATGAATCGCTTTGTCCCGATTGATTTCTACAATGTATTTATTTAGTGCATCAAGCAATTCTTTGGACATTGCATTCATTGCTTCCGATCTATTAAGCGTTAATATAGCAATGTTTTCTATTTTTTGGTATTCCACTGGATTTGCCACTATCATTCTCCTTTTCTACCGTGTACGATTAATTACTTTCATCTGATGACTAGATAGATTCGAAACATATTGTTCAATATATAAGGATGATTGAATGATTTTATCTATATCTATTCCTGTCCTGACACCCATTCTGTCCAGCATATACAGTAAATCATCTGTCGCAAGATTTCCTGAAGCACCTTTTGCGTATGGACAGCCGCCAAGCCCGCCCACTGAACTATCAAAATTGGTAATCCCATAACTTAACGCCATTAATACATTGGCAAGAGCCGTACCCCTTGTATTATGAAAATGCATGGCAAGTTTTTCTTTTGGAAAATAGTCAAATAGACGTATAAGAACGTTTTCGACCTGTGCCGGATCCGCTACACCTATTGTGTCTCCGATTGACAGTTCATCGACCCCCATCGAAAATAAACGTTCACACACTGAAATAACGTTATCAATCGGAATATCACCTTCATACGGGCAGCCAAACACAGTTGAAACATAACCCCTAACCTTCTTTCCAGCCGATTTGGCATCCTGTGACACCTCTTGCAATACTGGATACGTATCTTTAATCGATTTGTTTATATTCTTTTTATTATGTGTTTCACTCGACGATAAAAAAAGGCATATTTCATCGACATCAACTTCTAATGCACGCTCCAGTCCCTTTCTGTTAGGGACCAGAGCTGCATAGGTGACCGCTGGATTACGTTTGATATGTCTGGCAACTTCTGTAGCATCCTTCAGTTGCGGAATCCAGTCAGGGTGTACAAAAGATGATAATTCAATATATGGCACCCCGGTTTCTGAAAGCATATTAATCCATTCAACCTTCGCCTCCGCAGGGACCATTACCGCTTCATTCTGAAGTCCATCCCGGGGACCCACTTCATTGATCTTGACTTGTTTCGGAAAGTTCAATCAAAACCCTCCCTATCATATGAAGGCAAATTTACTCAATTACCGCAATTACATCGCCTTCATTAACAAAATCACCCTCGGCTACTTTCAACTCTTTAACGGTACCAGCATCTTCGGCTGGAATCGGAATTTCCATTTTCATTGATTCCAAAATAACAATGTCCTGATCCTCTTCCACCTGTTCACCAGCACTTACTGCAATTTTCCAAACGCTTCCTGCCATTGATGCTTTTATCTCAGTCATAATTAAATTCCTCCTATTTCGCTTTAATTAATGGTAAATAATAGTTATCTACAAAACTTGTTGTCGTGTTGCCTTTTTTAAATGCTTCATGATCAATCACATCAAGCAGCATCGGTATATTTGTTTTGATGCCTTCTACTTTGTATGTCATTAATGCTTCTTTCATTCGCGAAATTGCTTCGTCCCTTGTACTGCCTTTTACAATCAATTTTCCAATCATCGGATCATAAAACGGGGTGACATCATAATTGCTCGTAACCGCTGTTTCATTTCGTACATATTCACCCTCCGGCACATGAAATGTATCAATATGACCAGGTGACGGATAAAACGTTTTCGGATCTTCAGCATAAATTCGCACCTCAATTGCATGACCATCAATTGTCAGTTCATCCTGTTTTAAATCTAATTCCTTACCGTCCGCAATTTCCAGTTGTTTTTCAACAATGTCAAGACCAGTAATTGCTTCCGTAATCGGGTGTTCCACCTGAATACGTGTATTCATTTCCAGGAAATAAAAATTTTCGTCCTCATCCACTAGAAATTCAATCGTTCCCGCGTTGGTATAGCCTAAGGATTTTGCTGCTTTCACAGCGGCTTTCCCCATTTTTTGACGGGTATTTTCGGAAATAAATTGGGAAGGTGCTTCCTCCACTACTTTTTGATTACGGCGCTGAATGGAGCATTCCCGTTCAAAAAGATGCACGGCATTACCATGATTGTCCGCCAGCAATTGAATTTCAATATGGCGGGCATTTTCCAGTTTTTTCTCCATGAACATAGCACCATCACCGAAAAAAGTTTTGGCACGTTTTGAGTTGCTCTCAAATGCTTTCATCAGTTCTTCATCAGAACGGACAACCTGCATCCCGATTCCTCCGCCACCGGCAGAAGCTTTCAGCATAATTGGATAGCCAATGTCTTTAGCGATTTCAATCGCAGCATCGGCCGAAGCAACTGCACCTTCTGTCCCGGGTACAACTGGAACACCTGCTTCCTGCATTGCTTTCCGTGCTTCAATTTTACTTCCCATTTTTTCCATTACCGTTTTAGACGGCCCGATAAACACGATATCATGTTGTGCACATTTATCAGAAAACTGTCCGTTTTCACTTAAAAATCCATATCCGGGATGAATAGCATCCACATTGGCCTCCTTGGCAATGGATATGATTTTATCCACATTCAGATAACTTTCATTTACACGTGGAGGTCCAATCAAATAGCTTTCATCAGCCATTTCGACAAATGGTGCCTTCTGATCTGCTTCCGAATAGACAGCTACTGTCCCGATGTTCAGTTTTTTGCAAGTGCGGATTACCCGTGCGGCTATTTCTCCGCGATTAGCAATCAATACTTTTTTTATCATTGGCTCTCCCCCATTTACGAATTTTGTTCAATACGCTTTCCTTAGCAGCCTAGTTGTCTCGCAATTACCATCCGCTGTACCTCGGATGTACCTTCCCCGATTTCCAACAGCTTCGCATCACGCAAATATCTTTCTACTTCATATTCACGCATATAACCGTAACCGCCGTGAATCTGAATTGCCTGGTTAGCGGCACGGAAAGCTGTTTCTGTAGCATATAACTTCGCATATGCCGCTTCTTTGGAGAACGGCTTTTCGTTATCTTTTAACCATGCTGCCTTATAAACAATATTCCTTGCCAGCTCAACTTCCATTGACATATCGGCAAGCTTGAATTGGATAGCCTGGAAATCCGAAATTGGCTTTCCGAACTGCTTGCGTTCTTTTGCATAGCTCAACGCTCTGTCAAGCGATCCCTGTGCAATACCAAGTCCAATGGCGGCAATAGAAATTCTACCGCCGTCAAGCGTATATAAAAATTGGCTGAACCCTTTATTTGGATCTCCGAGCAAGTTTGCTTTTGGTACACGAACATTATCCAGTACAATTTCCGCTGTATCCGATCCGCGGACACCCATTTTGTCATAATTGCTTGTGATGGTTATCCCCTCTGTATCTGTTGGGACAATAATGGCGGAGATTATATTTTTTCCACGTTCGTTTTTGCCGGTTACGGCTGTAACAATAATTGTTTTTGCGAAGCTGGCATTGGTAATAAAACATTTCTCGCCATTAATGATATAATCATTGCCATCTTCAACAGCAGTTGTTTTCGTTCCACCGGCATCAGAACCTGCATTAGGCTCCGTAAGACCGAAAGCCCCCAATGCCTTTCCTTCTGCCATCGGTGTAAGGAATTCACGCTTTTGCTCCTCTGTTCCGAAATAGTAAATGGGACTTGCGCCAAGTGAAACAGCTGCCGCAAAGCTAAGCCCGGTACTTCCGCAAACCCTTCCCACTTCTTCAACTGCTATAGCGTATGAAACAGTATCACCGCCTGAGCCTCCATACTCCTCGGAAAAAGGAATACCCAGCAATCCCAGTTCACCCATTTGTTCAAACGTTTCAACCGGAAATTTTGCTTCTTTGTCAATTTCAATTGCTTTTGGTTGAATAACTTCCTGAGCAAAATCTCTGACCATATTTCTGATCATTGCCTGTTCTTTTGTTAATTCAAAATTCATCTCAAACCTCCTCGTATTTTACAGCTAAGACCGACTGGTTGGTCTGTAGCTGTCATTAAAAAAAGAAAGCGATTTCTTTTAATCGGGTAAAAAAGACTTTCCTGTTCCCTTGTTATGGTATGTATTTGTCTTGAGTACAGCACGCAATATGAAATCAACAAAGATATCGCCAATTTCATCGATTGATTTTGGACCTGATTGTTTATACCACTTATATGTCCAGTTTACCATACCGAGAATTGCCATCCCTGTAATTTCTACCGGAAGATCATCCCGGAAGTCCCCTGATTTCTTTCCTTCATTGATTGTATGAATGATAATTTGTTTAAAATGATCCCGTTTTTTCTTAATTAGTGACTCATACTCCGGTTTTAAATAGATGTTCTCCTGATAAAACACGGAAATATGTGCTTTATACAGATCGAACACTTTAACAAAATCTTTTACAATCGCTTGCAGTTTCTCTTTTGGTGTGTCATAGGTACCATTTGCAATCATAGCCTTATCTAATACATACGTAATAAATGTATCATGAATGACAAACAGCAATTCATCTTTTGACGTAAAATGGTGATAAAATCCGCCTTTGGACGTGCCGACTTTCTTAACAATCTGGTTCACCGAAACACCATGGAATCCATTTTTTTCAAATAGAAACAGAGATTCCTGAATGATTCTATCTCGCAGATCCGACATGAGCCCTCCTTTCAACAACCTATAATTACTCTAGCATATTTTTCCGGTAATATAAAGCGTTTTCATTTGTGAATAATAATCGAAATTCTGGTATACCATTTGGCAGAATATCCTATCATTAATGCATAACGACTTGTTTATGAAGGATGTTAAATTACATTTCGTAATATATTGCATATTTCAATACAGCTTATTTTCATGTATACTATATTTATACAAAATGAATATTAGAAAGGCGGGTTTCCATGCCAATACCTGCAAATCATTCAAAACCTGTTCGTCAATCAGCAAAAGAGAGTGCTTTTAACCAACTTCAGCGTTGGATAATTGATGGAACACTGCTTCCCGGCGAAAAATTAAATGATACTGAACTGGCCAATGCATTGGGAATCAGCAGAACACCAATTCGTGAATCATTGCAGCTGCTGGAAGTAAATGGATTTGTTAAAATGTACCCGGGTAAAGCGACACAAGTTACTGAAATTGAACGGGATGCCATCAAAGACCTTCTCCCGCCATTGGCGGCGCTGCAATCTTTATCCGCAGAACTGGCGATTGATTCCGTGACCGAGGATCGGCTTACACAACTCGAAAACATCAACGAACGCTTTGCAAAAGCAATCTATTCCGATAACAGTTATGCCGCGTTAAAAGTTGATGAAGAATTTCACCAAGTGATTGTCGACATAACGAAAAACACTTATATCCAGGGAATGATAGAACAATTACAGGCACACGTCCGCAGGCATTTTTTCCATAATTCTATTGTCCTGACTGAAAAATCAATTGATGAACATAAAACCATTATCACCTCGTTGAGACATGGCAACAAGAAAAAAGCAGTGGAAACGATGAAAGAAAACTGGCTCCGTACACTGGAGGAATTTTAGAAAAAAATCCGGCTCACCCTTTTCCGAGGAGCCGGATTTTTTTTATGCATGAACTGTGGCTGTTTTTTGAAAACGGCTGATTGTACCGGTGATTGCTATAACAATAACAGCCGGAAGCAACCATCCAAGTCCCTGACTGTAAAAAGGCAATGTTTGCTCGTAAAAAGTTATAATTGGCTGCATCCATGTGAAATACTGGATTCCAAGTGATTCACAGAGCGACTTAAGACCATCAAAGAAACTGATCAAAAACGTAACAGCGATAGTTGAACTGTACACCACCCTTGCATGATTAAATAATGGAGAAAGGAATGTCAAAAGCATCAGCACAATTGCCAAAGGATACAAGAACATCAGAACTGGTATAGAATAGGTAATAATATTTGCCAGTCCAAAGTTTGCAAAAATAAACGTCACCGTAGTAAAGAAAACTACAAGCACTTTATAACTGACCTTTGGAAAAAGTGTATGGAAATATTCCGCATTGGCTATGGTCAATCCGATTGCAGTTGTCAAGCATGCCAATAAAATAGTAATTGCAAGAAGAATGGATCCAAACGTTCCAAAATAATAAGACGCAGCATTGCTTAAAACTGGACCGCCGGTTTTAAAAATTCCAAAAACCTGTGTGCTCGTTGCCCCTAAATATGCAATCCCTACATAAATCATTCCAAGCAGCAATATAGCAATACTGCCCGCCTTCACGGTTGTTTTAAGAATGTCGGTATTGGATGTTACACCCATTGCCCGGATTGCATTAATAACAATAATACCAAATACCAATGATGCCAGTGCGTCCATTGTATTATATCCTTCGAGGAATCCAGTTATAAATGCCCCATTTGCGTACGTTTCCTGGGGTGCTTCTATTGCTCCCATCGGATTCATAATAGCTGTAATAAGCAGAACTGCAAGCAGAATTACCAGTCCAGGAGCTAAAAACTTCCCGACGTTATCAACAAGCTTAGCTGGTTTTAATGAGAACCAAAGTACCACAGCAAAAAATAGTAATGTAAAAATAAGCAGACCTAGTTGTTGCGAAGATTCATTTACAAAAGGCGATATACCAATTTCATATGCAACTGTACCCGTACGAGGAGATGCAAAAAATGGACCGATTGTCAAATAAAGCAGTGATGTAAAAAACACGGCATATACCGGGTGTACACGGCTTGAGAGCTGCTGCAAATTACGGCTACCCGAAAAACTCATCGCTATAATTCCAAGCAGTGGCAGTCCCACTCCCGTAATTAAAAATCCTATAACTGCCGGAACAAGGTTTGTGCCGGCATTTTGTCCAAGTTGTGCCGGGAAAATCAGGTTACCAGCCCCAAAAAATAGTGCAAATAGCATGACACCAACTGCTGCATAAGACGAAAAGGACAATTTTCCATTCATGATAGGTTCCTCCTGTGATGTTTATAATATTATTTTTGATATGCAATATATCGGTGAAACCTATCATACTACTTTCTATTGCGAAATGCAATATATTACATAAAGTTTTTTGATGATTTACGGAAATTAAAAAATACCAGCCAATCACCACCGGCTGGTATCTCAAGACTGGGACATATCAGAAACGTGTAATCCAAAAGACGAACAAAAAGGAATTTAGCGGAGGAAATATACGAAGACTCCAGCGGGAGGAAAGGCATAGGTGAGACCCCGCAGTGCGACGAGCGTTACTTCCCCCGAATATGCTTCGAATTGCGAGGAGTGCTGCTTCATTGAAACACTTGCAACACGACGAGCACCAAGCACAAGGAGGCTTAGCAGCCGCCCGCGGTAAAGAAGACACTGCGAAAGCTTGCTTGAGCAGATGTCGCACTTATGCTCGAAAGTGAAAGCGTAGTATATTTCCGGAGCGGCTATACGCTCCATTCTCTAATTCGTTGTTCGGATTTTTTTGGATAATACACTTTTGTCTCAGCCTCAATCCTAAACAGATATTTCAAATTACCGATTAAACCTCGGTATCCTCAAAAACCTTATCATAAACGGCCTCTTTCCATACCTCGGTAACCTCACCCTGGTTATCACTGTCAATAACAAATGATCCATTGCTGTATCGATCACTTGCTGACAAATTAAGCGGAAAAATACTGTGTATTTTACCATTGGCTGTTCTAAAACAAATCGTATCTTCATTGTTAACGGTAAACAGCCCTTTTATTCGATGCGGTTTGCTTTTTAATTCACGAAGCATTAGCAGACCACGGTTTGCCCGGCTTGTTTTTTCAAATTCACTCAATTTCATGCGCTTGCACGCGCCGCGCTGTGTAACAACTACAATCGAAGGCTCTGTTAAATCATCAAATACCTGACCACTGACAACATGTTCTCCTTCTTTCAACTTCATTGCTTTTACTCCCGCTGCCCGCTGACCAACAACAGAAATTTCCGATTCATGATACCATAACCCAAATCCTTTATTGGAAGCGACAAACACATCTGAATGTCCATTTGTCTGCAATACGTTTACGACTTCATCATCACCTTTTAAGTTCAAGGCAATTAGTGCTTTGGAGTAGCGCTGTGCATCATAAAGTTTCAATTCGCTTCGTTTCACCATACCATTCCTGGTAAAGAAGATCAGATAACTGTCCTCCTGAAATTCGCGAACCGGAATACATTGAACAATGCTTTCATCCTTTTCAATGGAGACAATGTTGGATATATGCTGACCAAGATCTTTCCATCGGATATCAGGCAGTTCATGGACAGGAACGAACAAATATTTCCCTTTCGTTGTGAACAGAAGCAGCTTATCGGTTGTATTCAGTTCCATCAAACTAACCAGATGATCCTCATCCTTCATGGCAAAATCTTCGCCGTTGGAGGCGCCGTATGACCGGATACTGGTCCGTTTTACATAACCGCTTCTCGTAATAGAAACCAGAACATCTTCGCTGGCAACAGTTACTTCAATATTGAATGTCAACTCTTCAATTTTATCTTCAATTCTTGTTTTCCGATTATCGGAAAAAGTCTTCTTCAGCTGTCTGAGATCCTTCTTAATCGCCTGGTAAAGCTTTTTCTCATTGCCAAGCAATTCCTCATATTCTGCGATTGCTTTACGTAGTTCATCGGCTTCCTTTTCCAATGATGTTATATCTGTGTTTGTCAATCTGTATAACTGCAGCATTACAATTGCTTCGGCCTGAGCCTCGGTGAAATCATACTTTTCCATAATCCGCTTTTTGGCATCACCTTTATCTTTTGATGCCCGAATGGTCGCAATCAGTTCGTCCAGAATGGAAATCGCCTTTATCAAACCTTCCACAATATGTGCACGATCATTCGCTTTTTTTAAGTCATACTGTGTTTGGCGTGTCATGACCTCTTTTTGGTGTTCGATGTAAGCATCAAGAATTTGCGGAAGCGACAGCACTTTAGGTGTCTTATTTTGGATAGCCACCATATTAAAATGGTATGTCACTTGCAAATCTGTATTTTTATACAGATAATTCAGGACACCTTCACTGTTGGCATCTTTTTTCAATTCGACTACAACCCGAAGCCCGGTACGATCTGTCTCATCTCGTACTTCGGCAATCCCCTCAACTTTACGATCAATGCGCAGCTCATCCATTTTTTTTACCATACTGGCCTTATTGACTTCATACGGGATTTCATCAATTACAATTTGCTGCCTGTTGCCACGAACGTCTTCAACAGTTGCTTTCCCCCGCACAATAATCTTACCTTTTCCGGTTTCATAAGCCTGACGAATACCATCAATCCCCTGAATAATACCACCTGTCGGAAAATCAGGTCCTTTCATCACCTGCATCAATTCATCCACTGTAACAGATGGTTTATCAATTCTCTTTATAACGGCATCGATTACCTCCGCCAGATTATGCGGCGGTATATCTGTTGCATACCCTGCAGAAATTCCGGTCGATCCATTTACAAGGAGATTCGGAAATTTTGCAGGAAGAACAACCGGTTCGGAAATCGTGTCATCAAAGTTCGGTATAAAATCGACGGTTTCTTTTCCAATGTCACGCAGCAGTTCGGATGAGATTTTCGATAAACGTGCTTCCGTATAACGCATTGCTGCGGGTGGATCACCATCAATACTACCGTTGTTTCCGTGCATTTCAACCAATGCATTTCTGATTTTCCATTCCTGACTCAGCCGCACCATCGCATCATAGACGGATGTGTCCCCATGCGGATGGTAATTACCAATAACCGTACCAACCGTTTTGGCTGATTTTCGGAAATTTTTTTCATGTGTATTCTTTTCCTCATGCATTGCATAAAGGATTCTGCGCTGTACAGGTTTTAAACCGTCCCGCGCGTCAGGCAGGGCACGATCCTGGATAATATATTTACTGTATCTGCCAAATCTGTCTCCCATCACTTCTTCCAGTGGAAGATCCAGATAGCTTTCTGACTGTGCCAAACTAATCCCCCCTTAATTCTGGCTGCTATTACGTATGGATTTTATCATTCTCAAGGATATTGGCATTTTCCTCCATACCAAATTGAACATGACCTTCAATCCATTTTCTTCTGGGTTCCACTTTGTCGCCCATTAATGTTGTCACACGTCTTTCGGCCCTTGCCAGGTCTTCAATGGTAACTCTTATTAATGTTCTGGTTTCAGGATTCATCGTTGTTTCCCACAACTGATCCGCATTCATTTCCCCAAGACCTTTGTATCGTTGAATCATATAGCCATTTTTGAATTCTTTGATGGTTTTTTTCATCTCATCATCATCCCAGGCGTATACGACTTTTTCATTTTTCCCTTTGCCTTTTGAAATTTTATACAATGGCGGCAATGCGATATAGATTTTACCCTGTTCCACAAGTGTACGCATATACCGGTAGAAAAACGTAAGCAATAAAACCTGAATATGCGCTCCATCAGTATCCGCATCTGTCATGATAATAATTTTGTCGTATTGGACATCTTCCAGATCAAAATCTCCGCCGACACCGGCACCAACCGTATTAATGATGGTTGAGATTTCCTCATTTTTGAAGATATCCTGCAGTTTTGCTTTTTCCGTGTTGATTACTTTACCCCGAAGTGGCAAAACTGCCTGAAAACGACGGTCTCTTCCCTGTTTTGCAGAACCCCCTGCAGAATCACCCTCGACCAAATACAACTCGTTTTTCTTTGGATTACGCGATTGTGCTGGTGTTAGTTTCCCGCTAAGCAGTGTATCTTTTCGCTTCTTCTTTTTACCGGACCTTGCATCTTCACGTGCTTTTCTGGCGGCTTCACGTGCTTCCTTTGCTTTCATTGCCTTTTTGACAAGCAACCCGGACACATCGGGATTCTCCTGCAGAAAATATGACAGTTTTTCAGATACCACCGCATCCACTACAGAGCGTGCCTCGGTTGTTCCAAGTTTCCCTTTTGTCTGCCCCTCGAATTGCAGCAGTTCTTCCGGAATACGTACTGAAACAATTGCCGTTAGACCTTCGCGAATATCCGTTCCTTCCAGGTTTTTATCCTTTTCCTTTAAAATCGATGTTTTCCTTGCATAATCATTAAATGTTCTGGTGATAGCCGTTCTGGCACCCGACTCGTGTGTCCCACCATCTTTCGTACGGACATGGTTCACAAAGGAAAGCATGCTTTCCGCAAATCCATCGTTGAACTGAAATGCAAAATCCACCTCGATTCCCTGTTGTTCGCCTTCAAAGGATACAACAGGATGAAGCGTGTCCTTTTCTTCATTTAAATATGCAACAAAAGATTCCAAACCATCATTAAACTGGTATTCTTCCTTTACATCATTCCGCTCATCCACCAGTTCAATCTTTAGACCTTTCAGTAAAAAAGCAGACTCCCGCAATCTTTCGGAAAGTGTTTCAAAATTATAAACCTTTGCTGAAAAGATTTCAGGATCTGGTTTAAAGTGAATAATCGTCCCTTTTTTTCGTGATGTTCCAACGTTTTCCAGCGTGCCTGATGGAATTCCTCCATTTTCGAAACGCTGAATGTATTTGTTTCCATCCCGGAAGGTCGTTACCTCCATCCACTCGGAAAGTGCATTTACAACGGATGCACCAACTCCATGTAATCCGCCGCTTGTTTTATAGCCGCCTTGGCCAAATTTACCTCCGGCATGCAAAATTGTAAAAATGACTTCTATCGTTGGTTTTCCTGTACTATGCATTCCGGTCGGGATTCCTCTTCCGATGTCCGTAACGGAAATACTGTTATCCTGATGAATGGTTACTTTTATATAGTTGCCATATCCGGCAAGGGCTTCATCAACTGCGTTATCAACGATTTCGAACACAAGATGATGCAGTCCCCGCTGGTCAGTGCTGCCGATATACATTCCCGGTCGTTTTCGAACTGCTTCCAGTCCCTCAAGCACCTGAATTGAATCATCTGAATACTGCAGTGATTTATTGACCATTCAATCATTGACCCCTTTCGATATGTATCTCTGCTGATTATTTTATAATAGAACAAATGTTTGATAATGTAAATATGCTAACAAAACATTGATATTAGTATACTATAAATAATTTCCTTTTGTATAGTTTCCGATGGTGAAACCGCCCGATCCATACTGTTTTGATGCGTGTAAAGTTTTAATGCTTTACAGAAGAAGAATGACCTTTACGGCCATTCTCCAAATACTGATATGACTACGCTTATGCCTTCAATCCGCTTACTTTTCGAGCAGTCCCTGTTCAACAAGGAAGTTTCGTGCAACTGTTTCGGGTGATTTCCGTTTGGAATCAACTTGATAATTCATTTGGCGCATTTGTTGATCGTTAATTTTACCGCCAAGCTGGTTTAGAATATCACGGAGTTCCGGATATTTTTGCAACGTTTCCTGACGCAACAACGGGGCACCCTGGTAAGGAGGGAACAAATTTTTCGGATCATCTAATGTAACGAGATTAAGTTTAATCATATATCCATCTGTTGCATATGCATCGATGACATCTACTTCTCCTTTTGATAATGCTTCCTGGCGAATTCCCGGTTCCATTGTTTTGACGGTTGAGATGTCGAGATTATACACTTCTTGCATTCCAACATAACCATCATACCGGTCTTTAAACTCTAATGTAAATCCAGCTGTTAGTTGATCTTCGACTTTATTCAAATCGCCTATTGTTTTCAGATGATGTTTTTCAGCAAATTCCTTTGTTGTTGCAACGGCATACGTATTGTTATACTGCATTGGTTTTAGCATAACCATTCCATATTTTTCTTTCATCCCTTTTTTAGCCTGCATATACACTTCTTTCTTTTTATTGCTTTCCGCTTCCTGCTCCAGATGAGTCACAATGGCCGTACCGGTAAATTCGGGATAAATGTCAATACTGCCATTTTTTAATGCACTGAAAACAAAAGCTGTTTTGCCGAGACCCGGCTTTAATTTTACGTTCAAATCTGTCTCCTCTTCAATAAGCAATTTGTACATATTAATAAGAATAGCTGGTTCCGAACCAAGTTTTCCGCCAATCGTCAAATCAGTCTTATTTCCACCTGTAAAAGCAAACGGTGAAACGACAATCAGAATTGCTGCAAGCATCATGGCAATAAATGATTTAATCCCGGCACGCCTCGATATATGTTCAAATCCGCGCAAGATATAATCAAGTGCGATAGCCAGTAACGCTGCGGGAACGGCACCAAGTATAATCAGGTTTATATCGGCACCACGGTCAATCCCAAGAAGAATCAGTTCCCCAAGGCCACCCGCCCCGATCAATGCGGCTATCGTAGTCGTACCAACAATGAGTACCATTGATGTCCGTATACCAGCCATAATGACAGGTAATGCAATCGGCAGTTCAACTTTGGTCAGACGCCGGAATGAATTCATTCCCATGCCGGTAGCTGCTTCTTTTAAGGCAGGATTTACTTCATTTACTCCGGTATATGTATTTCGCAATATAGGTAAAAGACCATATAATGTTAATGCAATAATTGCAGGTGTCGTTCCAATTCCAAAAAACGGAATCAGAAACGCCAATACGGCCAAACTCGGTATAGTTTGCATAATAGCCGAAAGCCCGATAATCGGTTCTGCCACCCGTTTATACCTGGTGAGCACCAGTCCAAGGGGAACAGCTATGATGATTGCGATAATCAACGAGATAAGTGATATTTGCAGATGCTCCCAAATGGTTTCAAGGAGTATATCCTGCCTTTTCTGAAAGACATCAATGAATTCCTTCATTACTGAATCACCCCATTATCCAACCTCGTTTTACTCCTCAGGAAACTGACAACATCTTTATACGTCAGAATCCCGGCTAATTTGTTACCCTTTAAAACCGGAAAAATTTCCTGTTCGCTCTTCTGTATTATTTCGGTTGCTTTAAACAGCGCCAAATCGTTTTCCAGGGTTTCAAGTGAACGTCTTGTACCATTTTCCAGTGCACCGACATAGTTTCCGTTGTCATCTATCAGCACATATAAACCTTTTGTATTTTCCGTTGCTTTTTGTTCAGCAATCACACGTTCCCCTGACTGGTCTGATATGACATCAATAGCTGTCTGCCAAGGGGATTTTCTTTCACCTATGAAGTCCCGCACGAAATCTGTTTTTGGATGCAGAATCAGCTGTTGCGGGGAGTCTGTCTGAATAATTTGTCCTTCTCGCATAAGGCATACTTTGTCTCCCAATGCCATAGCTTCATCCATGTCATGCGTTACAAACACAATAGTCTTTTTAATTTTCTTTTGCAGGTCGCGGATATCCGATTGCAGTTGCTCCCTGCTTATTGGATCAAGCGCACTGAAAGGTTCATCCATCAAAATAATATCCGGATCCGCTGCAAGTGCACGGATGACTCCGACACGCTGTTGTTCACCACCGGACAATTCACTGGGCATCCTCCCCTTATATACCGATGGATCCAGTCCAACCATATCTAAAAGTTCCAGACTTCGCTCCTGAATCTTTTTATGCTTCCACTTTTTCATTTCCGGAACCACTGCGATATTCTCCGCAATTGTCATATGTGGAAACAACGCTATTTCCTGTAAAACATATCCGATATTCCAGCGCAATTCATGAATATTGTAGTCGTTGATACTTTTTCCATTTATGTGAATTGCCCCGGTTGTAGGTTCAATTAGCCGATTTATCATTTTCATTGTGGTAGTTTTCCCACAGCCGCTTGGACCAATCAATGTTACAAGTTCTCCTTTTTCAATCGTAAGCGAAAAATCTTTTATCGCTTCTGTACCATCAGGATAAACTTTCTTTATATTCATGAATTCAATCATGCTCTTCGCGTCCTCCTTATGTTATCTGACACTTGGCGTGGATGCACAACATATATATACCCTTTTTATAGACCATCATAACTATCTTTTCAAGATTAAGGTTCTGTGATTGGTGAGTTCATGGTAAAATGAATAAACAGCAAAACTCTTAATGAAGGTAGGAAACGGTATGGAGTATATGATTTTTGCCATTATAGCGTATTTGTTAGGGTCCATCCCTTTCGGAGTCATTGTTGGAAAAGTGGGGTATAATATTGATATCCGCGAACATGGAAGCGGCAACCTCGGTGCCACGAACTCATTCCGTGTGCTTGGAATTAAAGCAGGTACTATCGTTATAGCAGCCGATATTTTAAAAGGCACCATTGCAACCGTACTGCCATTATTCTTTGATGCCGATGTTTACCGGTTGATTATTGGACTGTTTGCTGTATTGGGACATACGTATCCTTTGTTTGCCAGGTTTAAAGGAGGCAAGGCAGTCGCAACATCAGGCGGAATATTATTGGGAATCAATCCAATTTTATTTGTTATCATGATTGCTTCATTTTTACTGACGCTTTATATTTCCAAGTATGTTTCCCTGTCATCCATAATCACAGGCGTAGTTGCCATTATTGTATCCATTCTATTTAAGGATATCGGTCTGATTATTGTCACGGCAGGATTAACCATATTTGTATTTTACAGACACAAAGATAACATTAAACGTATTAAAAACAAAACAGAACCTAAAATAACGTGGATGTAATCTGAAAGCCAAAATATTGAATACTGATTTTTTCTTAAGTATAATTATAAACAGGACGAATAGAAAGGGGTCATAGATATGCATAAAACTGAGACCTTATCCAAAAAACAACTACCTAATAAAGCACAACGCCATAAATTATTCGGTTCTGTTGAGCCGGGTCCAAGAACGAAACCAAGTGAAAAAAGTAAAATGGCTGATCTGCAGAACACCCGAAATGACTTTCTATTTGACCTTGACGCGGTTGGAATTGCTAACGTGAAACATCCGATTACTGTAACCAGCACATTAGCGCCAACAAATCAGACAACTATCGGTACATTTAAGTTTTCCTCAAGTATCGGTAAATTGAGTAAAGGTACAAATATGAGTCGTTTTACAGAACAGCTTCAGGACTATTATAAACAGGGGTTTACAGTTGACATTACAACACTCAAGTCGTTTACAAAAGATTTGGCAGAACGTCTGAAACAGAATGATGCCGAAGTTGAAGTGAGTTTTCCATGGTTTTTTGAACGCCGCGGACCATATGTTCAATTGCCGGGTATGAATCATGCAGATGCTGCCATCACAGTAAACTATGATGTGAATAAAGGCTTTACAATAAGTGCCTCTCTGACGGCACTTATTACAACACTCTGTCCCTGTTCAAAGGAAATTAGTGAATACAGTGCGCATAATCAACGCGGACATGTTTCCATAAAAATTTCACTGGATCAGGATTTTGATGAGAGCACACAAGACTGGAAAGCAATGCTCCTTGAAGCAGCAGAAAGTAACGCGAGTGCCCGAATTCATCCTGTACTAAAGCGTCCGGATGAAAAAATGGTAACAGAACAAGCCTATGAGAATCCGCGTTTTGTCGAAGATGTAGTTCGACTGGTAGCTGCAGATTTGTATGAAATGCCGTTTGTGACAAAATTCAAGGTTGAATGCCGGAATGAAGAGTCCATTCATATGCATGATGCAATTGCATCCGTAACATATGACAAACAGCAAGAGGAAGCTTAAACAAGGGGATTACACGAATGAAATATTTATTTATTGGTTTCATTACGTTTTATCGTAAAGTGATCAGTCCATTAAAACCTCCAACATGCAGATTTTATCCTACATGTTCGGAATACGGACTGGAGGCTTTTAAACGATTTGGGGTCATGAAGGGCGGCTATCTGACCATCAAACGGATCAGCAAGTGTCATCCCTTCCATCCCGGTGGAATCGATTTAGTTCCGGAAAAGGATTCAAAACACTAATAGACAGATTATGTGGGAGTGATTTCTTGAAATTACACATTTCCGGAAACGCAGCGAAATGGTATAAGAGAGAGATGGAGATTGAGGAATCTGCACACGTACGTTTTTTTGTCCGATACGGATTCGGCGGTGCCATACCGGGATTTTCACTTGGTGTGGGTTTCGATGAGCCAGTCAGCATCCATGCATCATGCGAAGCAGAAGGAATTACCTTTTTTATTGAGGAAAAGGATGCCTGGTACTTCGAGGCAAATGACCTGTATGTTCAATTAAATCACAAATTAAATGAACCTGAATTTAAATATAAATCATGAGCCGATTACTTGCGGCTCATGATTTTTTTATAAATTAAATTTGTCAATTTGATCCCATTTTCCTTCATTGGCCAAAATACGTTTTTGCCTGTCACCAAAGAGATCAAAATGCGGATAATTTTCATCCCTATGGATCCATTGCGGCTGAAGATTGTACGCTTTTCCCCAATCCATCAGTTTTTGAAGATCACTGCATCCAACCTTCGTAACCGAGTAGCATCCCGGAAAGCGTTTATCCATCCAATAATGGGTCAGAAATGAAATATTGCCGCTGCTTACTTCATGTTTCCATGTTATTAATTCACTTCTATCGATTCCAAATGCCATCACAATTCTCCGTTAATATTTTTAGTATAGGCTTTGTGCCAATCCGGAAAAGACCTTCGAAGGGAAAGCGGCCGGAAACTGTCCTTTTTGACGATGACATGCTTGGTCGTACCACTGACACAAATTTCATCATCTTCATTGATGACATTGTATGCGTATTCTGTACGAAGCCCATCATATTCCTCAATCCAAGTCTCTACAAAAATGTCTTCCCCGTAATGGACAGGCTTTTTGAATGAAATATTTGCATCCACTACCGGTGCAACAACATTTTGTTTTTCCATACTAGCATAATTTAAGCCAATACTTTCAATAAATTTAGTTCTGCCAATTTCAAACCAAACAAGATAATTCGCATGGTATACTACACCCATCTGATCTGTTTCCTGATATCTGACTTCAATTGGTGTCCGTATCTTACTCAATTCAACTTCCCCCTTACACATAAACTCCATCCCAATTTTACCATAAACAACTTACGAAAAAAGATACTTTGCTCTTAAGAGAAAAACCCCAAACCGCTGGAGGTCTGGGGAATCCTTTACAGATCTGTTTCATCTTTTATTTCCTGTCGCATACCTTTAACAGCATCTTTCCGGCGTTGGTTCTTCTCCCGGATTTGTTCCTTTTCCTGACCGGATGAAAACTCCATTGTTTCCTCTGCTTCTTCCATGTTTTCAAGCGTATCATGAATCATGTTCTGCAGCTTCTCCGCATTATCACTGCGGTCATCCGGTTTTGGTTCATATTTGTCCGGCATCAAAACACATCTCCTTTATCCATTGTATTTCCTCATTATAGTTTGCTGATTGGCTGCTTATTATGTACATTAAAAAGCTGATATTAGCATATATATAGTCAATATATCATCTATGTAATTCTTCCAAAACAAACAATGCCTGTCCGTTAACTGGACAAGCATTGTTTATGTTGCTGACTTTTTATCTGGCAGCTGATGTTTTCTTTCAAATAATTCTTCAATCGCATCAATCTGCGATCGATCTTTTAAAATTTGCTTTCTGTTTTCCTGTACCAACTCATCAAATGTCAGACGTTTTTTCAAAGAAATAGTAATCCACTCCTTTTTAGCAATAGTATTACCATTTCTCTCCAACATTATAATCTACTTGATTTTCTTTAGCATATCTAACATAAAATCGTACGTCATCGGCCCGCGTTTAGATTCCATAACTTCACCATCCGGTCCAATAAAATATGTTGTTGGGACAACTGTTACGTCATACATTTCCTGCACCTTAGACTTTTTGTCCAGTGGAATCGGATACGTATAGCCGAATTTATCGATATAATTGCGAACTTTTCCTACCCCCATCTCGCTGCCTGTCAAGTTGACCGCAATAACTTCCACATCATTTTTATGCTTCTCATGAAATTGTTGCATGTCCGGCATTTCCTTTTTGCACGGACCGCACCATGAAGCCCAGAAATTCAGAAATACTGCCTTTCCGCGTAAATCCGACAGCCGGAATGTCTCACCAGATAATGTTTCAAGTTCAAAATCAGGTGCAGTTTCCCCTGCCTCAACTCCGGTTTGGTCAGGGGCCACGATTCCTGCACCCTGCGAATCGTTTTCATTCTCACCGGAACTGCTTGTCTCATCCGACTTACTATTCATAAAACCGGCAATCATGACACCAGCTAAAATAACTAAAACGAGTATACCGAAAATATTACGTTTCATGGAATAGTCTCCTTAATTCATCATTCTTCTAAATGTATCGTATGGTTAATTTATATATATGTAAAGCATTCCGGATTATTATTCATAAATACGTCAAAAAACCAGCACACCCTGTTTCGATGTGCTGGTTTATCATGATTGTTCCAATTATAATTTGTTACGCAGTACCATTTGCAGAATACCGCCATGGCGATAGTAATCAATTTCAACATCACTGTCGAAACGTGCGATTACATGGAATTCTGTTTTATTACCGTCTTCATCAACAGCAGTAACTTTTACCCGGTCATGCGGTTTAACATTTTCGTCAATTTCCACATCAAATGATTCTTTTCCGGTTATGCCCAATTTTTCGGCACTGTCACCATCTTCAAACTGCAACGGAAGTACACCCATCATAACAAGGTTTGAACGATGAATCCGTTCAAAGCTTTCAGCAATGACAGTTTTAATACCAAGTAAAATAGTACCTTTGGCAGCCCAGTCACGGGATGATCCCATTCCATAATCTTTTCCGCCAATAACAAGCAATCCAGTACCATCTTCCTGATATTTCATCGCAGCATCATAGATCGGCATGATCTCTTCAGTCGGCCAATACGTTGTATAACCGCCCTCTTTACCTTGTGCGAGCAAGTTGCGGATTCGGATATTGGCAAACGTACCACGCATCATAACTTCATGATTTCCGCGGCGGGAACCATATGAGTTAAAGTTTCGCGGTGATACACCTTTATCCTGCAAATATTGTCCCGCTGGCATATCTTTGGCAATTGCACCGGCTGGTGAGATGTGGTCCGTTGTTACCGAATCGCCAAATTTACCAATAACGCGCAAATCATTCAATGGATTAACTTTTCCGGCTTCTTTTGATAACCCTTCGAAAAATGGAGGGTTTTGAATGTAAGTTGATTCACTATCCCATTCAAACAGCGGTTCATCTGTTGTCTGGATTTTATTCCATTTTTCATTGGAATCAAATACGCTCTTATATTCTTTACGGAAAATTTCAGGATTTACAGTACTTTCTACTGCTTCCTTAATTTCCGCCATGGATGGCCAGATATCATTCAGATATATTGGTTCACCATCTGCATCGTAACCCAATGCTTCCGTAGACAGATCCACGTCCACTGTACCTGCCAGTGCATATGCCACTACAAGTGGTGGTGAAGCAAGGTAGTTTGCTTTAACCAGCGGATGAATCCGGCCTTCAAAGTTACGGTTACCTGATAATACAGATGACACTGTCAAGTCACTCTTGGAAATGGCTTGCTCAATTTCCTCACGCAATGGACCAGAGTTACCGATACAAGTCGTACAACCATAACCAACCAGGTTAAAGCCAAGGTTATCAAGATATTCCATCAGACCGGAATCTTCCAGGTAACGCGTCACTACTTTAGATCCTGGTGCAAGTGATGTTTTTACATAAGACGGTACTTTCAGGCCTTTTTCAACTGCTTTCTTAGCAAGCAAACCTGCACCCAACATTACATACGGATTGGATGTGTTTGTACATGATGTAATTGCTGCAATTGCAATCGCACCAGTTTTCATAACAGATTTGTCGCCATTCGGATGCTCGACAACTGCCTCTTTATCAAACTCCGATTTATCCATGCCAAGTCCTTGGTTTCCGGATGGAGCAACTACTGCTTTATTGAATTCTTCTTTCATGTCAGACAAAGCAATCAAGTCCTGTGGACGTTTTGGACCGGAAAGGTTTGGTTCCAGTTCAGACAAATTAATTTCCACAAGATCGGTATATTCCGGATCCGGCTGATCTGGTGAATACCAAAGATTGTTTTCTTTACAATACTTTTCAACCAATGCAATCTGCTCTTCGTCACGTCCGGTTAGACGAAGATAGCTCAATGCTTCATCATCAACCGGGAAGAATCCGCATGTCGCACCATATTCCGGTGCCATGTTGGAAATAGTTGCACGGTCAGCAAGCGGCATGTCTTTTAGGCCTGGACCAAAATATTCAACAAACTTTCCTACCACTTTTTTCTCACGCAAAACCTGGGTAACCTTCAAGGCCAAGTCTGTTGCGGTAGTACCCTGTGGAAAGCTTCCTGTAAATTTAACACCGATTACTTCCGGTGCAGGGAAATAAGATGGCTGGCCAAGCATTCCTGCTTCAGCTTCAATACCGCCAACACCCCAGCCAAGTACACCCAGGCCGTTAATCATGGTTGTATGGGAGTCTGTTCCAACCAATGTATCAGGGAACGCATCATAACTTCCATCTTCATTTTCTAATCCATGAACGACATTGGCAATGTACTCCAGGTTTACCTGGTGTACGATACCGGTTGCCGGTGGAACAGCACGATAGTTTTCAAATGCTTTTTGAGCCCAATGCAGAAACTCATAGCGTTCAGCATTACGGTCAAATTCAAGTTCCATATTTGCTTTTAATGCATTTGGGGTACCGTATTGGTCAACCTGTACAGAGTGGTCAATTACCAGGTCAACAGGTACTTCCGGGTTGATTTTATCCGGTTCGCCGCCCATATCAACCATTGCTTTACGCAATGAAGCAAGGTCAACAACTGCAGGAACACCTGTGAAGTCCTGTAAAATAACACGGGATGGCTTAAATGGAACATCCACACCCTGCCCATCATCTGTTCCCCATTTGGACAATCCTTCAATATGTTCATCCTTAATAACATGACCGTCACGCTGACGGACAAGTGATTCCAAAAGGACACGAACAGAGAATGGCAAACGGGAAATTTTACCGAACCCGGCATTTTCCAACGCTTTTAATTCATAATAATTATACGTTTTTCCATTCAATTCAAACTGCTTTTTCGCATCAATTCCCATATAAAATGAAACTCCTCTCTCATCCTTTTTGCCGTAAATTTCACATTTCGACAAACTCTCTACCAATTCATTTTATATGAAAACCCTATATAAAACAAATGATTATCAGGTTTCATCCTATATCAAATAGTTATATAGAGTGATAATTTTTACTTATATATATTGAGTTATTTTAGCATGGATAATTATAATTAAAAAGATTACTAGTCCTCATACGGTAATTGAATCCGAAATGTACTTCCTTTCGACTCATTCCGCAATATTTCAAGTTTACCGTCATGTTTCTCCAAAATTTGATAAATAATCATGATACCAAGTCCTGTGCCATTTTGTTTCGTTGTGAAAAATGGCTCACCAAGCTTATGTATTAATTCTTCTGGAACTCCCACCCCTTGATCAATTACCTCTACTGCCAAATGCTGGTTCCGAACCGAAACATTTATGTGTATTTCCCCCGGATCGTCCATTGCTTCAATTGCATTTTTAACCAAATTTATAAGCACCTGTTTAATCTGGGAACGATCACAATACACGGAAAAATCAATAGGGATACTTCCTATAAGTTCAACGTTTTTTAGGGAAGCTTGCGGTTTCAGAAGTGTAATGACATCCTCTATCATGCTGCTGATCGATTCCACGCGTTTATTATCGGTTAGCGGCTTTGATATGAACAGTAATTCCGAAGTAATGGTTTCCATTTTCTCAATCTCTTCTATCATAATTTTATAATATTCCTCTTTACGATTTACCCCGGCCTGCAGTAATTGCAAAAAACCCTTTAGTGATGTAAGGGGGTTACGGATTTCATGGGCAATCCCGGCGGCGAGCTGTCCGGCCACAGACATTTTTTCTGAACGGACCATCATTTCCTCCGCCTCTTTCTTATCCGTAATATCCTTTAAAATAGAGATATAATAATTTTCTCCCGATTTATCTTTCACGCGTGAAATAACGTGCTCTGTCCAGATATACTTCCCGTTCCGATCACGTATATGAAGATTAAATGACTTTCCGATACCTTCTTTCGCGACATCAAAATTTTTCTTAAGATATTCAACATCTTCTTGTGCAATATTTTCATGCCACTCCGAACCGAGCAACTCAGCAGGTTGATATCCGAGCAATTGTTTCACAGAATTCGAGATAAATACCAACTTTCCCTTAGCTTCCCAAACAGTTACAATATCATTGCTATTCTTATCAATCCACTCCAGCAGTGTTGTTGGCAAGGAAGCTAAACCAGAAAAAAACTCCTCAATTTGCGTACGATGTGAAACCTCAGAGCGTTCCATATTGATGTTATTGTATTTGTTATTTCTGCTTTCCATCGCTTTCCCTCCCTGCTACCACATTTGCACCCTGCACCTTAATTGATGAAGACGAGTCGGATTATGTTAATTGAAAGTCTTGTATGTATCCTGTCGCCCTATTATAATTGTATTAAGCAATAGAAAAAATATGACTAAAATCTACAATTTATTCAAACGTTTATTTTATATAAGCAAGTAATCTTAATTTTACTATAATTATACATAAAAATAAATGATTCTTGTGGAATAATTTGCCTTAAAGTCAATATGCTTTTTTACTTTATACGAATCGAGTGATGAAAGATGTCAATTTTTGTAGACTATTTAATCGTCCTGTGGGGATTTTTGCTGATTACCTTGATGGGGATTGGCGGGTTTTTTATGTTCCGGAAGTTTTTGAAAAAATTGCCAAAAGAAGACGGCAGATCAAAAATGGACTGGGAAGAATATTATATGGAAAAAACAAGGCATATGTGGCGTAAACCCGAAAAGGAATTGCTGGAGGATTTAGTGTCCCCTGTACCGGAATTATTCCGCGACGTTGCAAGGCAAAAAATAGCCAGCAAAATCGGGGAAGTTGCCCTGCAAAAAAAGCGGAAAGTGATTTCACAGGATGTATTAATCGAGGGTTATATTCTTGCTACTCCGAAACGGGACCACAAATTTTTACGTAAAAAATTGGATCAGAAAAATATAGATGTTACACCGTATGAAAGCTTTTTCGATTACTAGAAAAACCGGAACAATGAATTTTACTCCAAAAGACGAACAATGAATTAAAAAATGGAGCGAGTAACCGCTCCACTCATTTCCCAATTGTTCGTCTTCTGAATAACAAGTTTTTGATATGTCCCAGCCTTTTTAGTACTGAAGCTGTTTCTCTAATTTCTTGTATTTGTAAAGCATCGCTAATCGCCAAGTTAAAATCATGCCGAATGCCAGAAGAAAAAACATTCCACTTGTCTCTCCCAATGAAATTGTACCGCCAATCATAAGCTTCATAATAATCCTGATTGCCAGTAATCCGAACAGAATAAATACAAACGATTTGGATGGTATCAGGTAAATATCATTATCCCTGATTTCAAACTTGGATGTTTTAATCAAAAAGACCGAGAAAATAATTCCGACACTGAATGCTTCCAATACCTGATACCAGCCGACCCGAAATTCAGGAAACACAAACATTAGTGCGCCCGTACTCATAAACAATGGCGGCAATATTATTTTTTTAACAGAAGCTGGTTTTTTTGCAGCTTTCAACCGGACAAAAATCATCGTTATTGCCATAAAAGCTGCGACTACTGTACTTGCAATAATCCAAAACATGCCTGATCACTCTTTTCAGCTTACAATAAAATTTACTGATCTTTTGAAATCGACAGTATGATCGTAAGGGTTACACCCAGTACTGTTATGTATACACCCGTGTCAAACAGCATCGCCGTAGCCAATTCAAGTTCGCCAAAAAATGGGATGTGAAAATAGCCGTACGTATGCGATAAGAAAGGAACACTAAAAAAGAAAGACCCGATACCTGTTCCAAGCGCAAGAAGGAGGCCTATCGGAACCAGCAGACGATAATTAATCGGCAATATTTTCTCGATGGTTTCAGAACCATATGATATATATAAAAGCATGATTGCGGATGCTGTTATTAATCCGCCGATAAATCCGCCGCCGGGAGAATTATGTCCAGCCAGAAGCAGGTAAATCGAAAAACCAAGCAGAATAAACACAATAATTGATGTTGTTGTTCGTAAAATCAAATCATTCGATTTGTACATAATAATGCCCCTCTAACAGTTACATTGTTAATTAAAGTGTAATATAATGCCTGCAAAAAATCTACTGTCAGAAGCCTTGAAATCCAATCCATCCAGCAAGAAATGCAGTCAATTTGCCCATCCAATTAAAGAACAGCGCTATCCCCATAAAGATCATCAAATAGCCGCCAACCTTTACAATCCTTGAACTGTTTCGTTTAATCCATCCCAGTTTTCCAAGGAAGAACGACAAAATGAAAAATGGTATGGAAAAGCCAAGGATATAGCTGATCATCATGACCATTCCCAGATCCGGATTTGTAGCTGCAAGTGATATTACAATCACCAAAATCGGCCCCATACAAGGTGTCCAACCAAGTGAAAATGCCAGTCCAATCAGAAAAGATCCCACGAATCCCGCCGGTCTGTTTTTGAAGGTGATCTTCTTATCCTTCATCAAGAACTCGAAATTCAGCAATCCTACAATAACCAAACCAAAGAACACGATAAGAATAGCACCGATTTGCCTGATAATATCCTTATATTGATTAAGGAAATCCGAAAACACGTTTGATGTATACCCCATCACAATGAAAATACAGGAAAAACCGAGCAAAAAGAACAGTGTATGCAGCATGCTTTTCCGGTTAAGCATTTTATTATCCTCTTTCATTTCACTGACACTCATTCCAGTAATATAGGACAGGAAAACAGGATATAATGGCAGCACACAGGGTGAGACAAAAGACAAAAACCCGGCTCCAAAGGCGATAAATATATTTATTTCACCCGACATATTACATCACTCCCACTAACTTCTCTCACCTAGTTTAGCAGATAACAGTAAAAACGAAAGGGATTGATTTTGACAATTAACCAACACTTCACTAAATGAAAACACCCCCTGTTGCCATTTCGAAACAAGGGGCGTGCGCACGTGTATAGTATAAGTGCTGATTATTTGTTTTGTTGGTTATTCATTGCTCGCATCATCTGATTAATTTTCTTCTGCGACGGTTTTTGGCCCATCTGCATCATTAATGTACGAAGCATCTGTTCATTAATTGGAGGGTTTTTCTTTAAATAGTTCATCATATATTTCCGTGCGATGAAAAATCCAAGCGCAACACCGGCAATTAATGCAACGATAGCTATTAGTACAACCCAAATCGTAGCCATAACAATCTTTCCTCCTTCTTGTTGTCCCTCATACAGTATAGTAAATCAAAGATAAGAATACAATACTTGTTCAGTCTTGTCCCTCTTTCTTTGAATTACCGGAGATAACCAGCCGTAATGTTCCGTATTATTGCTCATAATAAATAAGACCGGCTGATATGAACGGAGTGCCGGGAACAGCAATTGTTCCGCATCGTGCAATATCTCACTACGAAAGTTTATATGTTTTTGATGGATATGTAAAGAAATATATTGCATATCTTTCCAAATTTCAATGTTATTCTCCTGCCAAGCCACACGAACACCATCTGAAACATTGTGAGTCAGATGGGCAGTCAGTTCTTTTTTTGGAAATGGATTCGTAATAAATTCAAATTGTTTTCTTAAGTCTTCCCGGTTTTGTTCCATTTGATACGCTTTCAAAAAACGATAAAGGATATGACTTTTGTGGAAAAAATGATGCGCAAATTCCTCTTTGATCCAGTAAATGGCGTATTGATTCAACAAAATCCCTCCTCATTTACCTTCTATTATACGCATTTCATTTTAAAATTTTGTCATAACCCGCAGAAAAAGAACACTAGTTTTGTCAAAAGAGCGAAATTCAAGAATCGACTGTCGGATCGGCAACCCTTTTTGTGAAGACAAATTATGAACTTGAGCCAAAATCAACCAATTTAAGCGAAACCCGTCCGTATCTAAAAAGAATGACCTCCCAAAAGGAAGGCCATCCTGATTACATTATAGCTTAGTCCACATACGATTCGACTTGCTTCACAACATTATCAACGGTAAAGCCGTATTCTTCAATTACTTTGTCTCCCTTAGCGGAAGCACCAAATGTATCAATGCCGATTACTTTACCTTTTTCACCTACATAACGTTCCCAGCCAAATGGTGAAGCCATTTCAATTGCGACACGATTTTTCACGTTCGGTGGAATAACGGAATCTTTATATGCCTGATCCTGCTCGTTGAAACGATCCCAGGATGGCATGCTGATAACACTCACATCGATGCTTTTTTCTTTTAAGGCATTCTTTGCTTTTACGGCCAGCTGCACTTCAGAGCCAGTTGCAAGCAATAATGCATCAGGTGTTTCTTTATCTGATTTGCTTACCACATAAGCACCTTTTTTCACACCATTGTACGCATTTTCTTTTGTGCCTTCCAATGTTGGCAATCCCTGTCTGGTCAATACCAGAGCAGTCGGCTTATCTTCTGACTCAAGCGAGAGTCTCCAGGCTGCCTGAACTTCATTTCCGTCAGCAGGACGAATCAGAGATAGTCCTGGCATCGCCCGAAGTGATGCAAGTTGTTCAATTGGCTCGTGTGTCGGTCCATCTTCTCCCACTGCAATCGAATCGTGTGTAAACACATATGTCACTGGCGCATTCATAATTGCAGAAAGACGGATTGCCGGTCGCATGTAATCACTAAACACGAAGAATGTTCCGGCATATGCCTTTAATCCGCCGTGCAGTGCCATTCCGTTGGTTGCAGCAGCCATTGCGAATTCCCGTACACCGAACCAAATGTTTTTACCAGCGTAATTTTGCAGGGAAAAGTCTTCTTCATTTTTAACCGTCGTCTTGTTGGATCCTGCTAAATCAGCACTACCACCGAAGAAATATGGTACAGCTTTTGAAATTGCATTAAGCACCTCGCCGGAAGTGGCACGAGTCGCTGCAGAATCTTTTCCGGCTTCATAAACAGGCAAATCCGCATTCCAGTTTTCCGGCAGTTCACCTTTAATTGCCAGTTCCAATTCCTTCGCATCATCCGGATATTTTTCTTTGTAAGTGGTAAAAAGTTCGTTCCAATTATCCTCTGCATCGGCTCCATCTTTTCCAATTTTTTCGTTAAAATCAGCATAGACTTCTTCCGGTACATGGAAATCATCATGTGCCCACTTATAATAGTCTTTCGTCAGTTTAACCTCATCTGTTCCAAGCGGCGCACCATGTGATGCCGCAGATGCTGATTTGTTTGGGGAACCATAGCCGATAACTGTTTTAACTTCGATTAATGTAGGCTGTTCGGTATTTTCTTTTGCCTCTTTAATCGCATTACGGATTTCTGTCAGATTATTCCCGTCTTCCACTCGAATAACCTGCCAGCCATATGCTTTAAAACGGCTTTCGGTATCATCAGAAAATGCGCGATCCAAATCTCCATCCAGGGAAATATCGTTGGAGTCATACAGGGCAATCAGTTTACCTAATCCCAGATGACCGGCGAGAGAAGCTGACTCGTGTGAAATACCTTCCATTAAATCACCGTCGCTGATGAGTGCATACGTATGATGGTCAATAATATGAATGTCTTCTTTATTGTAAAGAGATGCGAGATGTGCCTCGGCCATTGCCATCCCTACTGACATCGCAATACCTTGTCCAAGAGGACCAGTTGTAGCTTCCACCCCATCTGTATGATGAACTTCCGGGTGTCCCGGAGTTCTGGAACCCCATTGACGGAAAGATTTTAAATCGTCAATGGTTACATCATAACCGGATAAATGTAATAAGCCATACAGCAGCATGGATCCATGACCTGCGGATAAAACAAAACGATCCCGATTAAACCATTTGGAATTTTTCGGGTTGTGTGTCATGAAATCAGTCCACAACGAATACGCCATTGGAGCTGCACCCATTGGCAGGCCCGGGTGGCCCGAATTAGCATTTTCGATGGCATCAATTGCCAAAGTGCGAATTGTGTTAATCGATAGTTGTTCCATGTTTTGTGACAATGAAATTCCCCTTCCGTTACTAAACTAGTTTATATCCTTTTTCATTTTATAACGAAACCATACCTGTAACAAGTTTTTTTCGAAAAAGCTTTTAATGCTTTTTATTCCGGTCCTGAAGATCCCGAACTTTTTGCGGTGTAACATCATTACCTTCTTTATCCATCACAGTCATTGATTTGAACTGATTTTTAAATGACTTACGGACATTTTTCAGATATTCCTGTCTCAGTTCCTTTTGTTCCGCTTTTTCATCATCTGTCAGTTCTTCTTCCTTTGACTTTTTGGCAAGTTCATTTATACGATTTAACTTTTCTTTTGAGATCATGATAACCCCTCCTGATAGTTGCATACAAAAAAGGCAAGAACCATATCGGTGTTCCTGCCCTTCAATAGTACCTTTTATATGAAGCAGATTCAAGAATTTACAAATTCCTGATACCTGCGATGAACAGTTGCTTTGGAAACGGGATAACCCAAATTATTTATACGCTTCGTGATTTCATTGAATGTCATTTCCTTCTGTCTTAATTGAACAACCTCATCCATTGGAAATGCTATTCGGTCACGGCCGGATGCCTGGTGCCGGTTGGATAAATTTTTTGCCGGATCAAATCCATCCCGAACAGCCCGCTTCATTCCGCGCCTGATCTTTGCATTTTGCAGTTTACGCTGGTATTCTTCCACAATCCCTACAATTTGCAATACCATGGAGTCTGATTCTGAAACCTCTAATTCGCCTCCGTGCAAACTCGTATAAATCGAAACATGCAATTTCTGCAATTGATGGAACAGCGCAATTTTTGTATTTCCTCTGCCCAGTCTTGTCTCATCCTGTATCAGCAAGACATCTGCTTCCCCGCCTGCAAAATAATCCAGCATTGAAAAAATACCATCACGGTCCATCTCATAGCCGCTTTCCCGCTCTTCAATAATCGATATAATAGAAAAATTATTTCTGTCAGCAAGTTTTGTCAGTTCTTCTTTCTGTCGTGCCAGTGATGTTTCCTGTGTCTTCTTATTTGTACTAACCCTGCAATATATGATAGCTCTCAATTGAATATCTCCCTACATTATGCGCTTGTAATCATTGTAAAATATAAAAAAGCTAACGCCAATGCAAAAGCAACTATATAAAATATATCTGTCTTGGAAATCTTTTCAAACATATTTATCAGTCCCTTCCTTTTTGTATTAGAACCTTTGTTCGCCTTCTCTGTATTTATTATATACGAACAAATGATCTTGTCAAGCTTTTTTTCGAACGAATGTTTGCTTTTCTATATATTGAATGATAAACTATCATTAATAAATATTATGCGCGAGGTGTTTAATAGATGAACAAACTTTCCAAAAGGCAGCAGGCAATTCTCGACTATATTAAGGAACAGGTAAAAGAAAAAGGGTATCCGCCATCCGTTCGTGAAATCGCAGTAGCGGTAGGACTTGCTTCAAGTTCCACTGTGCACGGTCATCTTGCCAGACTGGAGAGCAAAGGATTTATTAGAAGAGACCCAACTAAACCAAGGGCAATTGAAGTCCTGGATCTGTCAGAAGATATGAACATACCGAAAGAAGAAGCGGTTTATGCGCCAGTGATTGGTAAAGTTACCGCCGGGCTGCCGATTACTGCTGTCGAAAATATCGAAGAGTTTGTGCCGCTTCCGAGCTCAAGTGCCGGTCCCGACGATAATTTGTTCGTTCTGGTTATCGAGGGTGAGAGTATGATTGAAGCTGGTATCTTAGATGGTGACATGGTTATTGTAAAACAACAAAACACTGCACAGAACGGTGAGATTGTTGTTGCGATGACTGAGGAGGATGAAGCAACAGTTAAACGGTTCTTCAAGGAAACCAATCAAATACGTCTGCAACCGGAAAATGCCACAATGGACCCGCTAATCTATCCAAATGTGACGATACTTGGAAAAGTAATCGGGCTGTACCGGAATATTCATTAATGGATTAAAAACCAAAAAAAGTGATCCCTTTTCCAAATCAGAAAAGGGATCACTTTTTTATCATTAACAAAATGTATCTTTTGGTTTTGGTACAGACATTCCAAACAATGGCCGTAAATAAAGAGCGATGAATGTTCCGGCCAACGCCATAATCATCCAAACCCATCCATGGAGGCTGAAGGAAGCGATGCCGCCAAAATATGCACCGATATTACAGCCAAATGCGATTCGTGAACCGTAGCCCATCAGGATGCCACCAATTACAGCAGCAGAAATCCGTTTAAGACCAAGTTTTTTCAGTGTAAAAATACCACCTGCTGTTGAAGCTAAAAAGGCACCAAGAATGACACCGAAATCCAACACGCTAGTTGAGTGCATTAATACGGATTGATCCAACGAAGCGGCACGTTCACCAGACCAATATACCCACTTGGTGACATCTATGCCGAAGAACATTGCTATTTTAGATCCCCATAATGCAAAAGCCGATGTAACGCCCCATGGGGTCCCTCTGACCAATAATGTCAAAGCGTTAAAAACTGCCAGTAAAATGGCTGCAACCCATAATGGCCAGGAACCACGCGGAATACGAGTCCAGCCTTTCCCGCTTGGAAGCGGCTTTATCGTTGGCGGTGTTCGTTTTTTATCAAAATAATACGCTGCACCAAATATGAGTACAAAAAGCAATAATTGCACGGCCCAGGCGCCGGCGTAACCCAAATCAGTGCTTGTTGCCAGGGAAATTGAAGGAAATGATGGTGTTTCATTCACCCAAAAATTCCAATGCCATGCACCCAGCACAGAACCAATAATAAATGCAATCAATGTTACGAACATCGCGGAACGGCCACCGCCAACTGCATACAATGTTCCTGATGCGCATCCGCCTCCCAACTGCATCCCGATACCGAATATAAATGCCCCTACGACCACGCTTGTTCCTACCGGAGAAACATATCCTGATGGATCGTTTCCAAAAAAACCAAGCCCCATCGACAGAATTGGAGCAAACAGCGTACATGCTACCGCCATCATAATCATATGAGCACGCATTGCTTGACCATTGCCGACAGACAGCAGCCTTCTGAAAGCTGAAGTAAAACCAAACCGGGCATGAAAAAGTGTTAGACCTAACAGGAGACCAACCCACATGGTTATCATATTCTGCAGTCCCGCAGTATTAAAGATGGCATAACTCAAAAGAGCAATAATAATTATTCCTGTCAAGATTAATGTTTTCTGTGGAGATGGAAGTAACGGATGGTTTTGTTTGCTTTCATCTTTCATCACAGTACCTGGTATCGCCATATATATCCCTCATTTCCTATAAAATAACTTGGAATTATTATATACAATAAGATATAGCGAAGTGAAAGTCAATCTATTAAATCGCAGCGGCGTTGGTTTCCCCGTAACAAGTAAAAAATACCTTACCTCTTTTCAGCCGTTAAGAGATAAGGCATTTTTAATGGACTTACCTCATCAATTCAGTTGAATAAAATTTGTGATATAGTCGGAAAGAACTTCAGGATGTGTGAAAGTTACCATATGGTCTACATCAGGAATTCTAATAACTTTAGTGTTTGAATGATTTTCATAGTATTCTGCAACACGCAGATTATCAGCCGAATCTTCCAGGCCAATTAACAGCAACGTTTTAGCAGTTAAATCTCCCAATCTTTCATTTGTCGGCGGTTGTGACCAGACCATTTCATATGTTGGCCATTCAAACATACGAGTCATATGGTGTCGTAACATTTGAACCATCAAATCCTTGTTGGAACTGGACATAACAACATTGTACAACGGGGCACTGAGAGAAATCTCAATCATATGATCGATATCAGGAGCTGCCGCGTTGATCTCCTTGATATAGTCATTAAATTCCTGTGAATACTTAAACCCGTTCAATGCAGGAGCAATCATAATCAAAGTGGATACTCTATCCGGATAATTCAGTGCAAATTCCGCAGCGATTTGACCGCCCATTGAATGGCCGATGAGTGTCACTTCATCGAACCCAAGAAAATCAATAAGTGAGAGCAAATCCTCAACATAATTAAATGGTCCAGCAGGATTCGGTGATTTACCGGCACCATGTAAATCAAACGCAACAACTTGGCAGTGTTTTGCTAATAAAGGTGTGATAAATTTCCAGTTCCGCGTATCGGCCCCTCCAGTAATAAGAACAACCGGATGGCCAGTCCCATGAACCTCATAATACAATTCCATCAACATTCCTCCATCCAAATTTTTAGAATATCAATATATATGCATTGACGATACGTTGTTAGTCATGCTTCGAAGTTAAAAAAACCTCTATCTAACTAAAATTCGACATTTTTATAAAACATCCTCTTTTTATTGTCGCGTTCTTACTGATTCATCTATAATATCAGGCATTACTCTCCTCCACCCATACCATAAAAAATACCATGTTATACTATAATTAACGTACACACACGGAAAGGGTGGTAAATTATGTCACGCAAAGTTAATCGTGTCCGCTTCCAATTGGATACGAAAAATATTAAACGGTTGCCACACTCGGATATCCGGACGATATTGCGTGCGGCGGATCCCATAATCATGACTGGCGGACGAAATTTACTAGCAAAAATATTAAAAGGATCAAGAGAGAAAAAAGTATTGGAATTGAATTTAGATTGCTGCCCGGTATACGGTGCTTTTCGAGACGAACCTCTTGAAACAGTAAAAGCGAAAATCGACTGGATGATCAAACATCATTATCTGGAAACCGAATATGATTATAGGTTACCTCTTCTCGTATTCTCTGAAACAGGTTGGGAAATCGAAAAAGATACCTATTCAGATGAATTGCTGCAGCAACTTAAGGAAATTACGAACCCTGAAAACCATGATTTTAAAGAACATCTGCAACACCGAGATCGTGGCATGATATTATTGCTATTGAACAAAATTGAACAATCAGGTAATCCTTCTTTTATTCCTTCCCTTAGAGAATGGAAAAAAGTTGACTATAAAAAAGTACGGAAAGAAATTGACCGGGTGATTCATTCATTATCGAAGGGGTTATCTTAAGATTACAGCCTGCTTATAACAGATTCACGGATTGAATAGAATTTTCAAGACTGGCTAAGCTACTAGTAAGATTAATATGAAGCGAGGTGCAGCCAGTGAACCAGCACGATTTATATATGAAAATTTTCAACATGAAAGAGGAACTCGGTGGTCTGATCAAAGAACATTGGCAATTATATTCAAATATGGGGACAGGCTATTTCTGGCTTAACCTCGCAACTGTAATTGTTCCATTGATTGCATGGCTGTTCCTTGTCGACCGGAAAAGAGTGTTTGAAATTGCTTTTTTTGGCTTTTTTACGCATGTCCTTTGGTATATGATTGACAGTTTTTTAACGTCCGGTAATTACTTTAACCATCCACACAGCCTATTCTACTTGCTTCCACAGGGAATATCTGTTTCAGCGGTTCTGTTTCCGGTTGTGTTTATGCTGCTGTATCAATATTGTACGAACCATAAGAAGAGCTTCTGGATTTATTCGGTCATCGGCTGTTTTTTATTTGCATACGGATACGGTTTGCTGATGATTTCCATTGACATGGTCCGCCTTCATAAGGGGATGAATCTGCTTTACCTGAGTTTGATTGATGTGGCGGTGGTCTTTATTGCATACGTAATGACACTATTATTCTTAAAATTACGTCAAAAAGGCTAAATATGTTCCATTGTCATTATGACAGTGGAGCTTCCGTGCAGTATCGAGGGCTGTCTCAGGATTATCGATTTGAGGTCCATGCCCTGAATATACCTGCCTAATCTGAAGCATGGATAAATGCTCCAAACTTTCCATAGATCGCTGAATGGATGCAACGCCTTCCCGAAAGATATTTAACCATCCAACATCATTTTTGTGAAAAAGATTTCCACCAATTAATATCTTTTCTTCCGGGTCATACAAAGAAATATGCCAGAGCGTGTGTCCCGGTGTGTATAACTTTTAAGGTTCTGCTGCCTATATTAATTTCATCGTTATTGGATAGTTTCTTATCTACCCGGTACGGTTCTACCGGCTGGTCCAGCCATTCCGCGCTACAGGCCTCGTGATCACATGAATTAATTAAATCAGCCTCCCATTTATGGGCAGCAATCGTCACACCATAATTCTTTTGAAGATGGAAATTACCTCCCACATGGTCACTATGGTAGTGTGTGTTCATTACCAAATTCCTCCGGAGAAACACCCTTGTAAGTTAATCTTGAGCAAGAACAATTGAACGTTCGCTCAATTACATTATACATATTTTTATAATTATCAAAAATGAATTCACAAAAAAATCCCCCATGCTTTTTTAAGCTAATGAGGGATTTGGGGTAATTTAATTCATTACAAAACTGCTGCGTGGATTTCGGATGAGATAATCGAATGCATTTAAGGCTGCATTTGCTCCGGATCCCATGGAAATAATTATCTGCTTGTTTCGATCGTCGGTACAATCCCCTGCTGCATAAACACCTGGTACGTTCGTTGCTCCATCTCTGTCTACAACAATTTCACCAAATTTATTACGTTCAACAGATTCACCAAGCCAATCTGTATTTGGCAGAAGACCTATCTGAACAAATACACCGTCCAGATCAATGTGTTGTTGTTCCTCTGTAGCACGATCCACATAACTTAGTCCGTTTACATTGTCTTTTCCGGTAATTTCTGTTGTTTTTGCATTCGTCAGTACCCTTACATTCGGCAGACTGTGAAGACGATCCTGCAAGACTGAATCTGCTTTCAGCTCTGAACCAAATTCAAGAACTGTTACATGTTTTACAATTCCCGCCAAGTCAATTGCTGCCTCAACACCAGAATTTCCTCCACCGATAACGGCAACGTCTTTTCCTTCAAACAGCGGTCCATCACAATGGGGGCAATATGCTACACCCTTGTTTCTAAATTCATCCTCGCCGGGCACACCAATCTTGCGCCAGCGTGCACCTGTGGAAAGGATAACAGACCTGCTTTTGAGAACTGCACCATTTTCCAATTCAATTTCGACTGAATCCTTCTTCTTCTCCAATCCTTTGGCACGCTGTGAATTCATCACATCAATTTCATAGTCTTTCACATGTTCTTCAAGGTTTGAAGCAAATTTAGGTCCCACGGTATGTTTAACACTGATAAAATTTTCAATTCCGGCGGTGTCATTAACCTGACCGCCCAAACGTTCAGCGACCATTCCTGTACGAATACCTTTACGAGCTGCATAGATTGCAGCACTTGCACTTGCCGGGCCTCCTCCGATAACAAGAACATCAAACGGGTCTTTATTCTCAAATTCTGAAGCGTCTGGTGCACTACCCAACTTTGCAAGTATTTCTTCGACTGTCATCCGGCCGTCACCGAATGCTTCTCCATTAAGGAATACGGAAGGTACAGCCATGACGTTTTCCGCTTCATCTTTAAAAGCAGCACCGTCAATCATCGTATGTGAAATGTTAGGATTTAGAACAGTCATTAAGTTCATTGCCTGTACAACTTCAGGGCATTTTTGACAGCTCAGGCTAACATAGGTTTCAAAATGATACGTACCTTCCAAAGCTTTAATCTGATCAATTACGTTCTGTTCCTCTTTTGGAGCCCTTCCACTAACTTGCAGCAATGCCAATACCAAGGAAGTGAATTCATGTCCAAGCGGAACACCGGCAAATGTTATGCCGGTGTCTTCACCAATACGGTTTACACTAAAGCTTGGCGTTCTCTTCAATTCAGTTTTTTCCACTTTAATATTGGATGACATAGCGGCGAGCTCATCCACCAGCTCCACCATTTCACGGGAAAGTTTATCAGATCCCGCACTTACTTTCAGCAGCACATCGCCCTCCATCAATTGCATATATTGGGCTAATTTTGCTTTTATATCTTGATTTAGCATCTGGATGTATCCCCCTTAAATTTTTCCTACGAGGTCAAGACTTGGTTCAAGTGTTTCAGAACCTTCTTCCCATTTTGCCGGGCAAACTTCGCCAGGGTTATTGCGAACATATTGTGCTGCTTTAACTTTGCCGACAAGTACGCTTGCATCACGGCCGATACCGTCTGCATTAATTTCAGCTGCCTGTACGACACCATCCGGGTCAATAATGAACGTACCGCGTTGTGCAAGACCTAAATCTTCGTCCAGTACATCGAAATTACGAGTAATGGTTTGTGAAGGGTCACCAATCATTGTATATTCAATTTTATTGATTGCCTCTGAATGATCGTGCCATGCTTTATGAACAAAATGTGTATCTGTTGAAACGGAATATACTTCCACCCCAAGATCTTTAAGTGTAGCATATTGGTTTTGAAGATCTTCCAGCTCAGTAGGACAAACGAATGAAAAGTCTGCCGGATAAAAGCAAACAATGCTCCATTGTCCTTTTAGATTCTCATCTGTTACTTCTACAAATTCACCTTCAGTGCTTTCATAAGCCGATGCTTTAAATGGTTGTACTTCTTTTCCAATTAGAGACATAAATATTTTCCTCCTGCTATGTTTTTTAGTACATACTGTTGACAACTTTAAATGACACAAAATCATTTATTTTTATTGTCTAATTATAATAATTATAATGTGATTATCACATGGATTCCGAAGTTAGTCAAACAGAATACTTCATTCCAGAGTCCCTTCCTATTGTTATTATAGTATATGTAGTGGCCAGTTATACCTTAGCTGGTTGAACAGGCCATTTATTGTTTAGATGACACAATAATATTCTCAATTATTTTTAAAATTTATCAATTATGATTATCTTTGAAATATGCAATATTGTCAGAATTAATTTTTAGATTGAGATGATACCGGCTGTGCTTTTACAAAAAATAAGCCGATTGATTTTGAAAACCAATCGGCACGAGTAAGATTATAATTTACTATTATGTTATGCATTTACTGTATTACTTGCCTGACTAGCATGTAATTTTTTCATGGCAAACCTTGCAACTGGCTGTGCTATTAACGTCTCAACCCAAAATGCAATAAAAAAATTACGTGGCCAGTCATAAAAGAACGTTTGAATCGGTTCCAAACTAATTTCTTTCATACCAATCCAGGATCCGATAATTGTCAGTAAAATGGACAAAATGGTTACGCTAAACAGTATAGTAAACAATACTCTTGCATTAAAACCGTCCGTTGATTTAACGAACTTTGGCACCAATTTATTAACAATTGGATTTGCAATAAGCGTTACCAATAGAATGACACAAATCCATACAAATGGGATGACCTGTAATGTTTCAAAATAAATCTCTTTATGGAACCCGAATTCAAATCCCATAATAACAGGGGCAATAATGTTGACTGAAAGGATTGAAATGATGGCAAGGAATAATATAAATTCCTTGCCATTTCGAGGTAATCTTGTTTCTTCATGCATCATTAACATCTCCACAGATAATATTTCAGATGGCAGACGTATCATGAAGACATATATTTTTGGTTAACAAGAGCAGAACCAATATCTCTACACACTGATAAAATAGATTTTATCATTTGTATGAATCTAATTTCAAGTAGTTAACTGTTTTTTTAACCTGAGTATTTCCTCTGCAAATTCCCCATAACTGTGTCATCATTAACCTATCTGCAAACAACCGATGAAGGGAGATTTCAAAGTGAAACTCAGTGTATTGGACCAGGCACCAATCCCGAGGGGATCCACCCCCGAAGAAACCCTAAACAACACCCTGAAATTGGCCAAATCCACCGAAACATTAGGTTATACGCGATATTGGGTGGCAGAACACCATAATACAAATGGACTTGCGAGCACATCACCGGAAATACTTATTACACGCATTGCCTCACAAACCAATACAATCCGAATCGGTTCCGGAGGGGTTTTACTTCCACAGTACAGCCCCCTTAAAGTTGCAGAGAATTTTAAGATGTTGGAAGCACTCTTTCCCGGCAGGATTGATTTAGGGGTCGGCCGTTCTCCAGGAGGAGCAAAGAATACACGGTTAGCACTGACAGATAGTATCAAAAAAAGCATGACAGCTTTCCCCGGACAATTAAAGGATTTACAGGGATTTCTGCATAATACATTGCCGAAGGAGCACCCCTATCGTATGGTAAAGGCCACACCGAGAACTAAGACGGTTCCACCGCTGTGGGTGCTTGGACTTTCAGATAGAGGGGCCGCCAACGCTGCCAAGAACGGAACAGGATTCACATTCGGTCATTTTATTAATCCAGCCAATGGACTGACGGCAATGGAGACATATCGGGAGAAGTTCCAACCCTCCCCCACCCTGGACAAGCCTCAAAGTAATGTATGCATTTTTGTCGTATGTGCAGACACACATGATGAAGCAGAGGAACTTGCATTAAGTCAGGACAAATGGTTGTTGAATGTTGGAAAGGGCGCTGATACAAAGATCCCTTCTATGAAGGAAGTGAAGAAAAAAGCATTTCGGCAGGATGAATTGGAAGAAATCGCAAAAAACCGCAAGCGTTGTGTGATTGGAACCCCGGAAGAAGTAAAAGCAAAATTGGAGATGCTAAGCGAATATTATCGGACAGATGAGTTTCTAATCATCACAAATATTTAAGACTTTGATACAAAAGTTAAATCATATCGGCTGCTGGCAGAGGCGTTCGAATTAGAGGGGGCTAAGGGTTAAGAACAGGTTTTTCATAAACACACATGAATTCCCGCCCCTTTAGGAAAAATGTCGCATACATTACTGTTCTATTAGATATTTGCGCCCAACATATCCAATACAACCTATTTTACCGCCTTCCAAATTGTCCATCTATCTTTTTCAATTATTCCATTATTTGTGGATATCGATTTGTCAATATGATCAATTAATAACTGTAATTCAGCATCATTTAATTCATGTAATATACTTTTTCCTGTTCTTTTACTTAAATCTTGCAGCAATTGATCTTTACTTTCGAACACTTGTCTTACTTCCCACAGAGTGACTTCTTCCATATTTCTGAAACCAGCTGCTTGAAGGGCTTCGTTTACAAATTGACTGCTATATCTGCGGTTTGTTTCCTTTTCCATTAATCTTGGAAAAAGTTCAAAGAAATAACCTCTGATATGGTTATCATCCCCCTTCAACGCACAGTCTTGGGGAGTACGATCCTGAACAATATATACTCCATCATCCTCCAATACCCGATACGCTTCGTTGAAACAAGTCTGTAAATCTTTAATATGATGTATTAATGCTCTTGAAAGCACTAAACCAAAACTGTTACTGTCTAACGCTGTGTCTAAGGCATTCCCTTGCACAAATGAAATCATTTCATATTCTTTGCAGTTTTCCCTTGCACCTTCAAGGATTACTTCGGAAAAATCCATACCAGTAACAGAATCTGCCTGCATATCCGCTAGCGCCTTAGAGTAAATTCCCCCGCCGCAGCCAATATCTAAGACATTAGATATATCCTTAACAGATACTAAGTCATTAATTATTTCAGTCCATGAAATATCAGCTTCTCGCGTAGTATAAGTATTGCGATTTTTTTTACTGTGAAAATCAATCCCCACTTAACATCCCTCATTTCAGTGTAATTCGTGAAAATCTTAATCATTCAGCTTCCACCTTTGTTCAAGAAAGAAATCATTCTTCTAACAAATACTATCTACACCTATTTGTTATTCGACAGTAATTCCTCATTTCCTTTTTTGTGCACCATTCATGCTCAGTATCCAGTTAGTTGACAAACCGTCATTCCAAAACATTGACAAACCAAGCTTGCATTTATACAATGACTTTAAAGTCATTATATGGATTAAAATTCATTTTTTGGAGGTACATTCAATTATGGGTTCGAGGGTTTCTTTAAAACAAAAGCAACGCGAGGATAGAGAACGTCTTATTTTGGATTACGCAGATAAGAAATTGCTGGAAAAAGGTTACTATGACGTCAGTATGGGGGAAATCGCTAATGGAGTCGGTATTGCTAAAGGTACATTATATTTGCACTTCCCAAAGAAAGAGGATCTTGTTTATACGTTGGTGAAGCCCAAGATGCAGTCGTTTCTTGGATCCGTTGATCAGGCAAAAGATCTTCCCGACAGTCCAAAAGAAAAGCTTGAATTTATCCTGCAACGCGAATTAGCTGGAGCCTTTTTTCAGTTTTTACTAAAAAGCAGCACTGACATCACTACAATCTTCAAATCCTATGAAACAGAAATTAAGGAAATTCTAAGCAAAATTTTTGATAGTATACACGAGATGTTAGACGAGGGGAAACAATCAGGTTTATTCGACCCCGACCTTCCAATAGAGTTTATGTCTTCAGCTTTTATAAACTTGTTTGAGCCTCATTTATACCAGGAAATGGTGGTAGGAAGAAAAATGCCGGTAAAGGTGTACATTCAACATACTGCTAATCTATTTTTTAAAGGCATTATGAACCCAAGGGAGATGAAAAGTCATGAATGATAATACCGTTGAAACCATTGAGACTGCAGAAACATGGATTGATCTTTCCAATCAAAAAAATTTGGAGGAATTATCAAACATAACATCTCCTGATCTGGAATTAATCGGACCCAAAGGAACAGGAGTAATAACTCATCAGGATTTGGGCGAGTGGATTGAACGGGCTAATTTACAATTGGCAACTATTGAAAGGTATGCAAAGGATCACTACACTGTATTCGTGCAACACGGAACTTGGCTTAATGATGATAACACAATCAAGGGTCAGGATATTGTATTTACTGTATTTAAGGTAGTCGATCAACACGTTAATTTTCTTGCAAGGTATGATAATAAAGAAGATGCCTTTAAGATTAGCGGCCTGGGTATGGGAGATAAAATCAATTAATAACATGGAGCTGTTGTACATTCATGCCTTTTTTCCGGGATAGTCCTTTACTTTTATTAGGAAGTATTAATGCCGACGAGTTAATAAGAGGATCGAAGCAATCAGTGCAACTAAAGCAATAACAACACTAAAAACAATGCCCGCTACCTGTATTCCTGTCCATTTTGCAAGTAAGCCCACACCAACTACAGGAATGGAAAGTGCAATATAAGCTATCGTAAAAAAACTGGAGGTAACCTCACCACGCTTACCGGAAGAAGTCTTTGCGTTCACTGAAGCAAGTCCCGCGCGAAAACTGAACGCTTGACCAACTCCTGAAATAATTGCACCGATAAGCAATATTGTTAATGAACGAGATAATAATGAAATACCAACAAAAATAATTCCAATAAATAAGATAGCACTGCCTAACGTTAGCACAATATGATTAGAAGTGTTTGTTAATAACAACTGTCCAACTGCAGAAGCACAAAAAGTTGAAAACACAATCATACCCAAAACGGCCTTATTGTCCAAATGGATTACCTCTTGCAGAAAGGTGGGCGACACCGCTGTAAACAAACCAAGCATAGAGAACCCTGCAAATACTGGAATCACTGCGCGAATAAATGTAGCGCGGACCTCCGGGGGAACAAGCAGCTTTTGAACCTTCAATTTAGCTTTTTGTGTTACCTTTACCGGTTCCTGCATGAACCAAATCGCAAGAAATGCTGGTATAAGTATCACAAAATCGACAATAAATACAAGACGTATAGGATAAGAAAGGTATTGGGCCAGAATACCGGCAAGAAGTGGTCCCAGTCCTAATCCCAGCATATTAACCCCACTCGCAATCATAGACGCTTTACCTTGTTTGTGGCTTGGTGCTAAATTGACCAAGGTTGCGGTAGCGGTACTCGTAAATAATCCGGCAGATAAACCGGATAATACACGGCCGATAAACAAAGATGTTATGCCAGCCGCAAACAAGAACACAAGTGAACTGACTGCAGATAATATGACACCCGGGATTAATATATTTCGGCGCCCAATACGATCAGATAGTTGACCAAATACAAGCAGTGCCCCAATAACACCGATTGCGTAAACAGCATAAATAATTGTTATCATTAAAGGAGATAACCCGAATGTATCCCCATATATTGGATATAATGGTGTCGGAAGCGTTGTACCTATCATAACTACTAAAAATGCATATGAAGCACCTATAAAACCCATTTGACTCCTAACAGCCCTTCTTTCCTTCGTATGTGACATTCGACATCATCTCCAAACCCAAAAATCCGGCAAGTTGCATGGCATTTTTTTATAAATTAAATCCACTAAATTGATCAGCCATTTGATCGTCAATTTTAATTTTCGGTGTTGTCAGTTGTATTTTCCAAACGGTCTATTTTTACATGTAAGTCAAAATAGTCTTTTAATAATTGTTGATAATTATCTTTTGTTACTTGTATTTTACTCTTTTTCTCACGCTGCGTAACGGTTACGTTATGTTCAGACATGGTTACACGGCCCCATTCGTTTGGTTTTGTAATTACGAGTTTTTTTACAAAAATAGAGTTTTCATTATGCTGGTTATACGTTAACGGGCCTTCAAAATCTGTAATACTTAGTGAGGTTAAAGTACCTTCATATAATGTACGCCAATGATCATCAAGCCATTTTTGCACATGAAAATGATCTTGATCCAGATAAATAGCACGATAACAACCATTCGTATCATAAATCACATCCGCATCGTTTTCATTCCCTAACGGCATCGCATGCAAAGGAAGGTCTCCAAAACCAACATCAGCCACATAGGGCCTGTCCAAATAAACAACTATTGACATATGAGAACCATTCATACTCCTGCCCCCATTAGGAGTATGAATGGTTGCTGACACAAGATGTGCATGGAACCCCTTTTTCAATAAATAATGATAAAACAGTGTATTCATTTCATAACAAAAACCACCACGCTTATGAAGAACTATCTTCTTATATAAGTCCTTAATATCAACGGAAATAGGCTTTTGATTTTGTACATCGATGTTTTCAAATGGAATCGTCAGCATATAACGTTCCATGTAGTGGTTCAGTGTTTTTATATTTACTTCGTTAAACTGTTCAGTATCTATTTTGAGATAAGATTCAAACTGTGCAATATTCATTATTTCTTTCCTCCTGGCTGAATTTCAGCGATTCCCACGCCCTAAAAGGCAATTTGGGGCTGTTCTTTATTCCGGAATTGCGTCCATTCGTATATCTGGAGACTATAATTCATAAATATTGTCCTGTCACTGATGATTGATTTGCTTTAATATCATTTGGTGTCCCTTCTGCAATAATATGTCCTCCTTTGACACCACCTTCTGGTCCAAGATCAATGATCCAATCACTCGCATTAATCATATGGATGTTATGTTCTACCATGATAATGGAATTACCTTTATCGATTAATCGATTGAATAATTCTAACAAATATCGAATGTCATAAGGATGCAGACCTGTTGAAGGTTCGTCTAATAAGAATAGACTTTTTTGTTTATTTTTCTTCATTAAGGAAGTAGATAACTTTAATCGTTGACCTTCTCCACCAGATAATGTTGTAAGTAATTGACCAAGTTTTAAGTAACCCAATCCGATTTCGGTTAATAATTTGAGGACTTTATGAATTTTGGATTCATTTTTAAAAACATCTAATGCTTCCTCAACTGAAAGCTCTAGGCAGTCATTTATATTGTAGTCATTGTACGTAATATTGAGGATGTGTTCTTTAAAGCGTTTACCTTTACACGTTGGACAGACAACTTCCATATCATTAAAAAATAACATGTTACTCATAACAAAGCCAAGCCCTTCACATGTCTCACAACGTCCACCATTTGTATTGAACAATATGACTGACACTAAAAAACTAACGGAAAAAAATGAAGTGCTGCTATTAAACCTGCACTCCATTTCGGACTGACATTTTCCTTTTAATTATATATTAAACATTCCACTTTTATTCCGCGACCTTGCCCTTATGTAAAAACAGGCACAGCTCTTATTTGATAACTGCGCCCTTCGTTTAATGAAGCCCTAATTAGAAAACTGAATCTCTCTAGTTTCTTTAAGATCAGCAAAGTTATTACCCAACACTTTATTGTGATGGTCAATGATTTGTTTCGCACTTAGGAAATCGGAATCCCATGTCCCATGGGCATTTTTGACAAGTGTAACCTTATAGCCGAGACTAAATGCACGGCGACACGTAGTATCTACACAACACTCGGTCTGATTTCCGGTCACAACAAGACTTTGGATTTCTTTTGTTTTTAGTTCGTCCTGTAGATTCGTTTCATGAAATGAATCCGGTGTCCACTTTTGAATAACGGTTTCTCCTTCTTTCGGTCTAATGGACGAATGAATCTCCCAGTCATGAGTGCCATTCACAAGCCCACCATCATTATGTTGGACAAAAACAACTGGAACATCAGCTGAACGGGCCTTTTCAATTAAATATTGAAGGTTTCCTAGCAGTTCTTTCCCTTTGTATACCGGGTTATATTCGTCAAACATCTCGTTTTGAGCATCAATAACCAACAAAGCAGTCTTTTGCATTTTTATCCCTCCATTTAAATTAATTGTAATAAACAAGTATTCGACATTCTTTATAATAATCCTCCCCAATTGTTTTGAATAACAGGGGGACAGTAATCCTGTCCCTCTTGTCAATCAGCTTATTTAATTAGTTTGGATTGGATGATATATCGCTTAGGTGCACTGCCCACATAGTTGAATGGATAGCATGTTGTCAGAGTCAATATGGATTCGTCTTTCTTTACAATAACAGTTCTATCGTCAGGGTCCGTTATCCATATTTTTGTAATTTGATAATAATAGGTTTTCCCTTTGAATTCCAATGATAAGCTGTCACCCTCTTCAAGTTCTCCCAGTTCCGTGAAGACTGTATCCCGATGGCCGCTTAACACAGTATGTCCCCCTTTTAAATTGGGAACTGTTGTCCATTCACTGACATACATGCCAACGCCTTTACGAAGCGCCTCCGTACCAGTACCCCAGTACACCTCAAACGCAGAATCAATTTCGGGAATTATTAGTTCCGCTACATGTTTGCCTCTCGAAAAATCGCCTTTAAGTGTTGAAAAAGTCTTAGATGTTTGCGCGCCTTTTTGACCTGACCCGCTTCCACTATCGTTCTGTTGCTTTTTCGAAATCGTCCTTTTTTCACGTTTCGACAAATCCTTCTTGCCTGTGGATGCACTTACATCAATTGCTTTAACAGATTGGGAGCTTTTCCACCATTCATAGGTGTTCCAAGCACCGAACACTAATCCAAAGGCTATAAGTGCAATTGCAAAGAGTTTTATTTTTGACCCCACTATTATTCCTCCTTTGGAAAATCAGTTAATTCGTTTCTTCCGGAAAAATAATAAAACTGTACCAGCAATCGCAATTGCAAGACCGACAGCAGCATTTGTCAGGCTATTACTTGATGTCACCGGCAATTTTCCGCCTATTTGCTTCTTATCCCCTTTATCATTGTTTCGATCATTATGTTTCACCGGTGATTCTATATCTTTTTCAATTGCTTCGTCCGTAACCTTCTTCCTAATCATTTGTCCTTCCGATTTAATTTCAAAAAGGAATATATTTTCATTCAAACTGTAACCTTTAGGAGCCTTTGTTTCTTTGAATGTATATTTGCCATATGGTAGTTTGATAGAAGCGATGCCATCTTCATTCGTAACTAATTTGGATACTTCTTCACCCGCTTCATTATAAATGGTGAATTCAGCACCTTGTAATGCCTCCTTTGTTTTGGCATCTATTTTTGTAATTTCCAGCATGCCTTGAATGCGTTTGTTTTTAACAGTTAAGATTGTCTTTTTGCCATTTTTCACTTGAACATCATATGCCGTTTGGTTTAGTGCATATCCCTCCGGTGCCTTTGTTTCATGTACCGTAAAATGACCTGGACTTAAATTTTCAAAAACAACCAGCCCATCTTCATTTGAAGTACCTTCAACAATAAATTCTCCCTGACTGTTTTTAACCTCAAATGTTACCCCTTCAACCGGATTCCCCTGCTTGTTAACTTTCTTGACAACAAGATCACCTGCTGCTTCCCATGACACGGCGACTTCTGCTGATTTATTTTTTGTAATTGGAATTAATTCAACAACATCCTGAACATTGTGAGACGTGCCTTCATACGCCATCGTCGTTGTTTTTTCTAGTGCGCCGTTGATTGTAATGGAAAAATCACCGCTTTTTGGGGCACTAAAAATTACTCTAAAACCTTCTCCAACCTTGAACTTTTCTTTTGCCACACCATTTTCGTCAACGACTTTTGTTCCCTTTGGTGCTCCATTCAAGGAAACACTATACGTTCCCTGATCACCGCTCACCCGAATAACCGATGTCATATATTCTCCATCAGACAAGGTTGCTTGAACCTGCGCACTCGATACATTCAGTACAGCTGTATCTGAATTTTCAAGTTGCCCGGCCTCGTCCAGAATTTTTTCTACTGCCTTTTTAATATCTGTATCATCAAAACGCAGATCCGACCAGTCAAAAGCCCCGCTTGCAATATACAAAGCAACTTGCGTGGCATAAAGCGCCTTATTTTCACTCAATCCCCAATGATTTTGCGGATAACCAACGCGCAGCACATTGGCTTCATTTTCGCTCACTGGACCGATTGGTTCAAGGTTTTGTCCATTAGGCGTATCATAATTTGGAGACAAGCAATAAACTAGGTTTCCGTCCACATCCTCCTTCACATATGTATAAAGCCACCCGCTGTTATCGTTGCGCCAAACCCAATCTTCCCCCAAAGGATCGGATACAGGATTAAAAACTTTTGCAAAACTGGTTTGTGCAAATACACTGAACAGCAGCAAAATTAACCCCAATGCTAAAAATACTTTCTTCCCCATGTAACAGCTCCCTTTCCCATAAAATTGTTAAAACTCAACATATTCATAATACAAAATAATTCCAGTTATTACCACAGTAATTCGTAATATTTTGTAATTAAATATTAAAGGTAATGTAAAATGGAAAAGAAAAGGAATTAGCTTTTCTCCTTAAAAAGCTAATTCCTATTTAAATCCAATCTATTCATTCTCTACTGCTGCTCAAAGTATTCATTTTGCAGGAATACACATATGAATGTTGCCATACCGTTCACTTATAAATAAGAATCTGGGTCATTGTTCGAATCTGAATTAGAATTGGAATCCGAGTTATCGTTCGAATCCGAATTAGAATTGGAATCTGAGTTATCATTCGAATCCGAATTAGAATTGGAATCCGAGTTGTCGTTCGAATCTGAATTAGAATTGGAATCCGAGTTATCGTTCGAATCCGAATTAGAATTGGAATCTGAGTTATCGTTCGAATCTGAATTAGAATTGGAATCCGAGTTGTCGTTCGAATCCGAATTAGAATTGGAATCCGAGTTGTCGTTCGAATCTGAATTAGAATTGGAATCCGAGTTATCGCTTTGTTTTGTCCTTATTTCATTTAAATTAAACAATAATTCACCATCTAGGTTTTCTTTATTATTATCTAGCTTTTTTAAGTGGTTGATTATCAGCACCTCCTTTATGAGTTAGATACTTTCCATTACCCTTTATCAGTATTTTTAATCGAATATTCACATAACTCGAGTAATTAATTAACTATTATACAACTCCTTCTTATCTATGCTTATAAAGGTATTTCCTCCTTCAAAAACACCAAAGTTAGGCTACTGGTCGGTTCAAAACATAAAGCCATTTAGTCATTGAAGTTCGTCCTTATCGACATAGCGACCATAATCAGGAACAGCGTACGCCACGTGTGTTCGAAAAAGTGGTGTTAATCAAAATTATACGATTCGTTGGGGAGATGTAAATGATGGAGCACTAAAAATCTATTTGCTGTTTTTGAATGATGGAATCGAACGTGGAGCGCATGACGTCAAACTTCTCAATGTCCCCTTATTGGGGATAGCGCCATATTGTAGTGGAATTGATAATGAAGAGATATAACAGTATATTCGAAGCTTATTCAACGTTTTCAACTACAAAAGCCACCACTTGCTGAAAGTCTCTAGCTTAGCGGTTTTTGTATTAACTATCTAATAGCTCACTAATGGTCATCCTGATACCTGTTCAAAGGTTTGCACAAAAAGCCCATCCCCTTCCAGCCATTCAGCAAGAAAAACATTTTGAAAGTTTTCTACTCCCTGGTTTTTCAGCTCATTTGTTAACCAGTTCAAGTTCTTCCCAATTTCCGCTAATTCGTCATGCAGCATTTCACCATCACGGATTAGCGTTACAGGAACGTACACTTTTTTGGGGGGCAACTGCATATCATCCTGCTGCACTTTCTGTTTTGGTGTTTTTTTCAAAATACTGATCGAGCCGTTTGCCTCGAGATAACAATATGCAACTTCCCGTATTGAGAAGGTTTCGGATTGACGCAGAAGGCTTTGAAGCTGATTAATATTCATACGATTCTTTTTAAGCTGATCGCGATTGACAATGCCGTTTCGAATCAAAACTGATGGCTTACCCTCAGAAACTTTTCGAAATAGCAAGGACTTCTGGCCAAGAACTTCTACAATAAAAAGCATAATAGCCCATAATGTCATGGAAAAAATAATATATTCGACTCCGACCTTCCTATCATAAAGGGCATTCCCCAACAGCTCACTCAGAACAATCGCCGCGATAAAGGTGAACGGTGTAATCTGTTCAATGATTTTTTTGCCAAGTATTTTAACCAAAATAAACAGAATGACAAATCCGGTAATCAGTTCTACTGCCAATGTTATAAAGCTCATATGCACCACTCCAATCCAATAATCTGTTATTATACTTGCCAAGTACGCGAATTTTCAACCGGAGTGGGCATATGAAATCTCACCCCTGCGTGGAACGGGTAACCATATAGAGGGAAAGAATCTTCATAAATTTTATCCTTTAACTATAAATCCTTATTCTATTGAATGGCCCTTATATTCAGTTTGGGTGCCAATAGTTTTCCTAATTATCACCATTACTGCAAAGTCAAATCAAGATTTTCTATGCCATGAAAAAGAAAGGAAATCCAAAAACGGGCATCAGACACATAAGGAATTGTTGGATTTCCTTTCAAATATGCATATACCCCGGGCATTGCATTGACTAAAAAATTCCTTCATCTACACGTCATCTAAATTTTTATAAAAGGTTTCCCCAGGGTTCTTTTTATCCTATGCAAACCCTACGTTTTAATTTCCGTTTGTTTGTTCATTTTGTTAGTGGGTTCCTAGTCAAGTCAATTGAAACAACGTTGCTTTTAACACCATTAATTTCCATAAATCTCGCCCTGAATAGATGAAATGAAGTTGTAAATAATAAAAGAAATAATATTGATATTGAGGTGAATATGATGAGATTAAAGAAATTAACAATGGGTGCTTCTACTGTAATACTGTCCTCCGGGTTACTGTTTGGGTGCGGGGCTCCAAATTTAAACGATGATCAGGAATCAGATCCTACTGAAGAGCCTTCCGAGCAACAAGATCACAACGATAATGACTCAGATATTAATGAAGACCCATTAAAAAATGAAAATATTCGAGGCAACCAGGACCAAAACGATCAAGATAAAAATGACCAGGACGACAATGATAAAGATTTAGATGATATATTACAACCAGGACACCAATAAATGGGCTTTTTTGTATTTATTTAGGTGACGAGAGTAAATAGTTCCAAAAAAGGCTGACATTTTTTCATGCTTGCAAGTAGCAGCGACTTTTCTAACGGTTCCGGCACATTAATTTTATCATCATATAAACCAATCCTTAACTGACCGGAAGAGCTCATCTGCCTAAAAAAAAGCATTAGGTTCTTTCCTTTATAAAAACGCCCGCTTCCTGTTTTCCTTGTACCTTCGCCTTCCATCAGCTATTACGCTGTGAATATATACATAACCGTCTACACATATTATAGGTGTTAGATTCAGTCATTAAGGATAGGTGATTAAATGGATAATTCAAGAAACATTAAAAAAGGGACTGGCAAAAACAGCGAAAGCCTCAAAAATGAGCAATTGAATCAGTATCGCGTTAAAAACACAGGGAATCCTATGACCACAAATCAAGGAAAAAAAATTTCAAATGATGAGCATCAATTAAAAGCAGGTGATCGGGGCCCTGCCTTACGAGAAGACTACGAATTCTTCGAAAAAATGACTCGTTTCGTCCGGGAAGAGATCCCTGAAAGAGTAGTCCATGCAAGAGGTTATGGAGCCCATGGGGAATTTGAATGTTATGAGTCGATGAAGCAGTTTACAAAAGCCGGATTTTTGCAGGAACCTGGAAAGAAAACTTCTGTTATTGTTCGTTTTTCTACCGTACAAGGGAGTAAAGGTTCTAAGGATACAGCAAGAGATATGCGTTGCTGGGGCACGAAGTTTTATACCGAGGAAGGAAATTACGATCTGACAACAATAAATATGCCCGTTAAAATTATTCAAGATTCGATGAAATTTCCGGATGCGTTACATGCGTATTTCCCAGAGCCGGATACGGCGATGCCGCAAGCGTCTGCCGCTCACGATAATTTTTGGGATTATGTAGCCAATAATCCGGAATCACTTCATCAGGTGCTGTGGATCATGTCGGATCGGGGCCTTCCAAGAAGTTACCGTATGATAGAATCATTTTCGATTAACACTTACTTATTTGTGAACGAGCAAGGGAAAGAAACCTTTGTAAGATTTGTATGGAAACCTGTCCTTGGTGTTCATTCATTAACTCAGGATGAGGCACAGAAAATCGGTGGAATCGACCCGGACTTCCATCGTCGCGACCTGCGGGAAGCAATTGACCGTGGTGATTATCCCGCATGGGAATTGGGTGTCCAGCTGATTCCTGTGGAGGATGAATTCAATTTCGATTTTGATATTCTGGATTCTTCAAAGTTTTGGCCAGAAGAAATTATCCCGGTACAATTGATCGGAAAGATGACTTTAAATAGAAATGTTGATAATGAATTTGCGGAATTGGAACAAGTAGCATTTAATCCTGCAAATGTCGTCCCGGGAATTGACTTTTCCAATGATCCCGTCCTTCAGGGCCGGTTAATTGCTTATCAAAGTGCTCAATACCATCGACTTGGAGCAAATTTTCAAGATTTACCAATCAATCAACCAACCTGTCCGTTTCATAATAATAATCGCCGAGGCGCTATGAGATATCGAATTGATGTTGATCAAGTCAACTACCATAAAAATTCGCTAGCAAATAATACTCCTAACACAACACCCCCGGAGGAAGGAGGTTATGAGCATTATCCAAAAAAAGTAGATGGACAGGCTATACGTGCCCGGAGCGAGTCGTTCAAAGATTATTTCACACAACCAAGGATTTTTTGGAATAGCATAACACCTATTGAAAAACAGCACACGATTCAAGCGTTGAGTTATCAACTTGGTAGAGTAAAAAGTGAATCTGTCCGACAGCAAAACGTTAATACGCTAGTAAACGTGGATAAGGAAATGGCTGGCATTGTCGCTGAAAATATTGGTGTTGACCGCCCAAGTGGAACCCATGTACAAGTTGAAACAAGTTACCCGTCGCTTAGCATGGCCAATTCCCCTTTTTCCGCATCAACACAAAAAGTAGGAGTACTGATTAATGATGATTTTGATAATGAAGAGGTGGCAAATGTACTGAATATATTAAACCAATCCGGAGTTTTTGTTGACATTATAAGCGAAAAGCTTGGCACGGTCACTGGTAGAGATGGTACAAAACTCAAAGTTGATTACACTTTTATCACAACAAGTCCTTATTTACTTGACTCTGTTTATGTTGTTGGTGGAAGTTCCACAAATCAAGCAAAATTTAATTCAGATATAACGTATTTCACACAGGTAGCATATAAACACTATAAACCAATTGGTGTTGCCTCAACCGGACAGTCTTTTATTCAGGCATCGGAAGGAAATAATCTACTCGGCGTCGTTTCAGCTGCAAATAATCCTAACTTTGCAAAGGAATTTGTTTCCGCAATCACGCAACAACGATTTTGGGATAGAACATAATTTATCTTAACAACTCCAGGGAAATAACGTTTGTTATTTCCCTTTATTTCTCAACAACCTCAAAATACAGCTCTCTTATCAGTATGTATCTTTAGATTTTTACAATTAAGTAATGAGTCCGGTTCAATTCCGAAATCATGCCCAATTTTTTTAGCACATATCCTAAAAAGAAACCGGTAATTCCTTCAAGCCCCGCATCAACATTCCTGGCCGCCATTGCAACGTTTCTGAGTCAGTATTCAACCGCAAATCCGGCATTCGTTTCTACCCTTAACGGAAATGTATCTTTAGGTGTTCCTATAATCCAAAGACATTCATCCTTCCAAAAAAACCACACCGGTGATTCCCTTGGTCCTTTCAGTGAAAGTGTTGAAAGATGAGCAAACAATGGCTTCTCTAAAAACTGATCTAGATCAAAACTTCTTTCCCCTTTTATGATCTCCATTCGTTTTAGCCTCCAATCTATAAGATTATCTTATATATGAATAGTAGCATTGTTTAAGATGATTCCTAATACACATTTTAACCATGCTTTAACACTATATATTCAGATATGAAATGATCATCTTTTACCAGTGGTTCTATACCTGCTCTGTCTATTTCAATATTTTCCTTCTGCTCTCCATAGAACACCATACTTAGGCTCCTTACCCTTAGACTAGCCTCCTACTTAGGAGGCCGATCGATTTAACCAGATCCTGATCCGGACCCGGAACCACTTGCAGAATTACTATTGCTGTTAGTATTGCTTGATGATGAACTACTGCTTGCCGGAGATAGATTTCCAAAGTATATCATGGGCTGACCCTCCTTTCTATGTATTTCAGCATTATTTTAATTGCTGTAATTTTTAGCACTTTTACAACTGGTATTCCACGTATTAAATAATTGAAACAAAAGTATTCTTAAAATTATGTTTACTCGTAAAGGGTTTATATTAAAAATCAAGTGCATACTATTCTAATACAGATAATTTCTGATTTTACAAAAGGCTAAAAGAAGGAATAAGATGTTACCGATAATGTGATAATATATAGCTGCTATACATTTAGTTTCGTATACTGCCAGAAAAAAACAACTAGGCTGGGCACTATTTTTGATTACCCCCATCATTAAATACTGCTGTATATTCTTGGTTTATCAATTCCATCTCCTGCCCTTAAAGGTCATCTTTAACAAATGAAAAAAAGTCAATCTTATTCCACAAAATGGCACTTGTATGCCATATTAGCGCTATTCCTTATTAGTGAATAGGCCCAATTCTGGAACAGTCATTTTTACAATTAGCTGGTATTGCGGAACATAGTTATTACTCCCTTATCAAAGATATCTACGAACTTTTTTACAATACTCCTTGTATTCATTACCATAAATTTTTTCCAAAGAATCTTCTTCACGGCGAACTTGGCGATTAATAAACCAAAAACCGACAACGAAATACAGTAACAATATCCAATTTGGAATAATTAAAAATACCCCGATCAATATAAACAAAAATGCTGTATAGATTGGATTTCTACTAATTGAAAATACACCTGATGTAACAAGTTCATCCGGATGATTCTCATCTATGCCAACACGAAAACTTTTACCAAATGCGATTAGGCTAAACAAAAAGATGATAAAACCAAGAGTACAACAAGCAATACCTATCCAGCTTACAACCATACTTTTAAATAACACAGTCCCTAACGCCGGAAGGTCAATAACAGATGTCAATACAATATAAAAATACAATAGAACAAATGGTATTGCGATGTAATCCTTTTTATCCATTTCACCAAACTTCATCGCTTCAATCCCTTTAACTCGCAAGATAGCAACACGGGAAAGTACCATTATAATAACTAAGATAAGCGTGGTTATCGCAAAATACCCCATTATATTCACCTCCACTCCCACAATCCCTAATATAAGGGCAGATATTCACTTCGACTCTAGTATTCCAAACAACAGAAAATTATCTTATCCTTTTCTTTCAAAAAAGTTCTTATTTGACATTTTTAGCAATACTGTCAGGATTGGGTTGGTTCTTGAGAAGTTTCTGTATTGGTTTAATTGCAGTTTCAACGCTTACAATTCTCATGGTAATGTCGCCAAAATCAAAATTAATTTGAACTCCATCATCAGGATAACTATTGAGGTATACAAATTTATACAATCCTTCTGTAATAAACACTCCATCAATTAGAGCACTACCAAATGGGTGCTATATTCAATAAAATTGTGGCAGAAGGCACCTGATGCCGGGCACATTAACAAATGGTAGCCCAATCAGGGCAAATCCTCGAATTAAATCAAGTACATTTATTCGATCTGTAGTCATTGTTGGTTTCATTCTCATTCCCCTAATCTTGTACACATACTCTATAACAATAGTGTATTAACCACATAATACACATCCCATGTATTATACGATTAATACACTAAAAAATCAACACTATTTATCACTGAGCCTTATTAGAAAAAAGTGCCCGTTTGCAGTATACTTATGACTTATGCCTTAATTAGAAATGACGGAACGCCTCTGATTTATCCGTTTGCACCATTCGCCAACAGACGTTTTAGGTTGTCATCAATAAATTTATTATCGGCATTATTGATCCCGCGACCGGCAAAATGACCCCAAATCGATTCTATTGGATTAAAAATAGCATTAGGTATAAGCTTAGCCTCGTATTCGTTATCATCCGCCGTGCAAAAGAGATCGGTGCTACTTGTCATGATGCAGGCAAGCGCTGTAATGCTTTTGAGCGCCTTATCGAAATTCCCGTTATACGTGGGATTTGCACTAATATCTGCAAATTGTCCTGTCCATAACATGGCCAGGACATTGTGCGGATCCATATTCATAAAGCTATTTTCCCAGACACCAGTCATAAAATCTGCCAATGAATTATACCCCAGCTCACGATAAAGTTCCTCTCTATAAAACGCCTGCGATACGCCCCAACCCGCATAGACATGGCCAACGGCGCGCATGTCTCCAGAAGTTAATTGGTTTAATTTACTTGAATCGAAGCCAACTGCAGCCGTGAGCGCTGCTTTCATTCCGTCAAGTACCACATACGTATGCGGCCAAGTCTTAGCAGCACCATCAAAAGGTGCAATTCGTTCCACCATGTCTGGATAACTTGCTCCCCATTGGAATGATTGTATACCTCCCATTGACCATCCAACGACAAGGGCAATCTTTTTAATACCGAATTTTTCGGTCACCAGCCGATACTGTAATTTCACATTGTCATAGATGGTTACATGTGGAAAATTAACCCGGTCAAACGGGGAAGGTGTGTTGCTGGGGGACGAAGATAATCCGTTGCCCAGCAGATTTGGAACGATGATAAAATATTTTTCAGGATCCAAAGCCATTCCATTACCAATTAACCACTCGTTGTTTTCATGTGTATCTCCAAATGCAGTAGGGTAAATTACCACATTGCTTTTGTCTTGATTTAATGTTCCATAGGTCTTAAATGCGAGAAATGCGTTAGGCAACGTCTCGCCGGATTGGAATGTAACACTCCCAAGTTCAAAGACTTCATAATTCATTTTAACGGACCCCTTTCATTGATTTATTTCTATAGTCTTTAGTATAAATGGATGTTATTATCAATAAAAGTAAACATTTTTGAAATGGTTATTCAAAAAAATTGAAGGAAGGATGAAAACTTATGGAAATACGCCAGCTTATGACCTTCAGAACGGTTGCCTTCACACTAAACTTCACCCGTGCCGCCGAAGCACTCAACTATGTTCCATCGAATGTTACGATGCAAATGCAATCCTTGGAAGAAGAATTAGGTACTCAACTCATTGACCGATTAGGAAAACAAATTGTCCTTACTGACGATGGAAAAAAATTCTTATTACATGCAGAAAAGGTGTTAAACAGTGTGGATGAAGCACATTTGGCTATGAAAGAAAATGAAGAATTAACGGGTACTCTTACCATCAGTGCCAATGAAATTCCCGGCTCATACCGTTTACCTGCCGTTTTACGGTCTTTTCGCGCTCGTTACCCTGGCATACGGGTAATCTTTCGCCCTTTGGCTAATGAACAACTTAAACAAAGTCTTTACGAAGGAAAAACGGACATTGTTTTTATGTTGGATGAATCTTTTGGTTCAACAAACCTTATGATTGAACCTTTAGTTGAGGAACCCTTTCTCTTTCTCGTTGCGCCAGACTATCCACTTGTAAAACAGACATACCTTCGTCCAGAAGATTTCCAAGGGGAACCGTTTTTGCTTACAGAGAAAGGATGTCCCTATCGTACACTTTTTAATCGAACCATAGAGCAACAGGGAATCCATGAAAGTATGACCAATTTGGAATTTAGCAGCGCAGAGATGATCAAACAGTGCGCAATGGCCGGCATTGGTATTGCCTTTTTACCTGGAATAGCCGTTAAGGCTGAGCTGGAACGTGGCGAATTGATTTCCCTCCCTTGGAAAATGCCTAACCTCCAGGTTGTTACCCAAATGCTATGGCATAAAGACAAGTGGCTTTCACCTGCAATCAAGGCGTTTTTAGAAATAACCAGAGACAAAATCACCTCAAAATAAATTTTAAGGTGATTTTGTCCCTATAGAAAATTCCTTCCTACCCTCTTTAATTTTTCAGCAAGATGTTCTTTCGTCTTTATTACGCAACTGCTCCCAATTCTGGAATAGTTTTATTCATGGTTAGCTGCAATTATATAGTTAAATATTATTGGAACCAACATAATCTCCCCCCTTAACTCAAACTATTAATGAAACTTCCTTTCAGTAATAATTCTGCCAAAATTTAAAGTGTATTTCCTTATAATACAAAAGATCCCTTGACAATTTGATTACACATGTAGTATTGTATTACAAATGTAATCAATAGTTTTTTGGGAAAAGAGGGAAACTAAAATGAAACTTCGAGAAATGGTTTTTCATAAATATAAATCTAAAAAAACCGCAACCGTACTTATACTCTCATGTATAATTCTAGCAGGTTGTTCGTGGAATAGTGATCAGTCAAATCAACCGAAACAAATGAACTCAAATCATAAAGATTTTGACAAACTTGAAAAAAAATATGATGCGGATCTTGGTGTTTACGCCATTGATACCGGCACAGGTGAAACGGTGACTTATCAAGCCAATGAGCGATTTGCTTACGCATCAACTATAAAAGCTTTAACCGTGGGAGTGCTGTTACAACAAAAATCAATATCAGATCTTAAACAAAGAATCACCTATACACGTGATGACCTCGTCAACTATAATCCAATCACAAAAAAGCATGTGAATACAGGCATGACTCTTAATGAACTTTGCGATGCTGCCCTTCGATACTCTGATAACGCTGCAGAGAATCTTATACTTAAACAAATAGGCGGTCCAACTGGGCTAAAAAAAGCCCTTAAAAAAATTGGAGATGAAGTTACCAATCCTGTGTATTTTGAGCCAAAGTTAAATGATGTGAAACCAGGAGAAACGCACGATACAAGCACACCAAAAGCTCTTGCAATCAGTCTTAAGAAATTTACATTGGGTGACGTCCTTCCAACCAAAGAACGCCAACTTTTAACAAATTGGATGAAAAAAAACACCACCGGAGATACATTAATTCGCGCGGGAGTCCCAAGCCAATGGGAGGTAGCTGATAAGACTGGCAGCTCGGACTATGGTATACAAAATGACATTGGTATCATTTGGCCACCCAAAGGTGAACCGATAGTACTTGCTATCCTTTCTCATCGTGATGAAAAAGATGCTGCATCTAATGATAAGCTTATAGCTCAGGCAACTAAGAAAGTGATTAACGCTTTTAATGGCAACCATGAGTAGGAGCTTGGTACTTTGTTTGAATTGGCATTTATTTATTATGCAGGTTTCCAGTGTTAATAATTACGAAAAGACCCAATTCCTATTATTATATTTAAGAAAAAATTGAGTTTTAATTGTAGTATAGTTTTGTTTTGTCTAAAAGATTATTCCTGAATTGCGCCAGATCGTATTGCTTAAGGTCGATACTATTTATAAGTTTGTCATTCAGTAAAAATAGCGAGATTCTCCAGTGTGGACCTTAAACCAGTGTCGTGATCCTCCTTTTTTATTCCTTCAGGTACGTTCTCACAAACAATAGTAACCTTTGTACCTTCTGAATAGGTTTCAAAGAGCCATTTTTGTGTCATCTCACCCGAAAAAGCTGGGTCCTCGGAATCGAATGTTACTGATTGCACTATTCGTTTGTCTGGAATCAACTCCAAAAAATTCCCCTGGGCTACGTCCGTGTTTTCCGAAGTCTTGCCAGGAGTTAAATGATCTATTTCGTAAGTGAGGATCACTCGATAAGTTCCGCCTTCGCGGGGGTCAAACATGTCAATATGACCCGACATTCCTTTCGGTGGAAGCCACGAAACCAATGCTTCCGGATTTAAGAATGCCTGATAGATGGTTTGCGGTGTTGCCAAAATTACTCTTGAAGCAGAATCTGTTCTCCTCTTACTTGATGCATTCTCCATGATAAAATCCTCCTTATTGACGTTCTGTCACTGAGTCAATTTTTTTAAGTTTATCACATATGAATGTTAAAACTTTCTCCTCAATTGCTCAACACTATGGTCCTAGAAAGTAATAATAGGCGCATTTTTTAATCCGCAAATGCGCCCTTATGAGCAAGACAAGCACAACCTAATTCCTGATATGCGCTATTTCTATAAGCGTGGAAACAGTGGGAATTAACTCCCTTGCACATATAATGGTTTTAATGTCTTTGGGCAAATTCCACCAATTGTTCCATTTCTATATTGCTTCCTGTAACGAACGTAAGTACCTTTTTTCCTTTCAGATCAGGTAAGAGATTATCACGGAAAGCAGTAATTCCAACTACAGCCGCTCCTTCTACTATATAGTGATACTCCTTTGCCATCCAGAGTGTACATCCCTTGTTACACTTTCTTCTACCAGAACAAAATCATCAACCATTTTTAAAACAAGATCCAAATTGCTTTGATTAATCCCTCCAGAAAGCCCCTCCGCATAAGATCTTTATATTCAACGGGGACCAATTTCTCTGCTTGATATGAATAATACCAAGGTGGGGAAGCATAAGTTTGTACGCCAATCACCTTCATGTCAGGATTCACGGTTTTTGCAGCTATGGCGACTCCACATAAAAGGCCACCGCCTGCCGGTACCACAACCGCATCAAAATCGGGTTCTTCGAGAAACGATTCAAGCGCTGCCGTCCCTTGCCCTGCAACTACACTTGGATCGTCAAATGAGTTCACATACATATAACCACTATCATCAGATAATTGATACGCATACCTCTCCGCTTCATCAAAATCCGTTCCGTAAACGACCAACTCTGCACCAAGACGTTCGACCCCTTTTTTTGGCTTCCGGTGTGTTTTTAGGCACAACGATTTTAGCAGATACATTCCGACCTATAATAATTATTTCAATCTCTGTTATTTACACAAAATGTTATTCCATTAAATGGCCTGACAATAGCAAATTGAGCGCTGTCTTTTGTTCCGGAATGGCGCCCTTCGTATTGCAGTATTAATGCTCTTACACTGTAGTAATAATCGGTCCTTCCTTCGTAATAATAATCGTATGTTCGTATTGAGCGACAAAGCTTTCATCGGTTAGAAAGGTCCATCCATCTTCGGATTGAAAAACTTCCTCTTCAGATGTAGAGATAAAAGGCTCAAACGCAATTACCATACCATCTTTTAAAATTTCGTCATCCCAGCGGGTGTAGTAATTAAAAATATGTTTTGGTTCTTCATGAATCGAACGCCCAACGCCATGTCCAGTAAGATTTTTTATGACTGTTAAGCCATGCCGTTTCGCTACATTGTGTACAGCTTTGCCCATCGCGTTTTTTTTCAATCCTGGTTTTGCCTTCTTAAGTCCAATATCGAACGCTTCTTTAGCAACGTCACATATTTTCTGTAAAGTTTTCTCCCCTTTCCCTACTACAAAGGAAATTCCGGTATCTGCGAAATATCCATTTTTTGAACCTGAAACATCGATATTTACAATGCCTCCTTCTTGAATAGTTCGTTTCCACTTTGGAATACCATGTGCCACTTCTTTATTTATGCTAATGCACGTATATCCGGGAAAATCGTATTCTCCTTTTGGAGCAGATTGAGCTCCTGCCTTTTCAAACATCTCTCTCGCAATTTCGTCAAGTGCTTTTGTTGTAATTCCAGGTTTCGTACAATGTACTAATTCATCTCGAATCGCGCCGCAAATTTCACCGATTACTTTTAATCCATAAAAATCCTTTTTAGTCTTTGCAACCATTGTATACCTCACTTCCAAAAGTATTTTATGTTTAGTATACCATTTAGTTTCCAACATAAAGTGGCGCCCTTTAACAGAAATAAGCTAATGGTGATTATAGCCAAGACATCGACCGATACGTAGCAATGATGACACCTGTATCCGTGGTTACTGACTCGATTAGATTTAGATGCGCAATCGAGTTGTTACTAGGAAACAAACGGCGCCCTTTACCAAGAACCAGCGGATGAATCATCAGTACGTACTCGTCAATTAAATCATGTTGCATTAATGACTGTACCAGCTTTCCGCTGTAAGATCACTATAGTCTTATTATAGTGTGCCTAATGTGATGGAAATGATCAACAATACAAACGCTGGTATGGTTTTACCAAGTGGATCCTTTACTCTGATATGAGCGATTATTGCAACCAACATGGTGACTGCAAACCATAACCCTGCTATGGTCACAACCCATGGAAGCCAAAAGCCAATAATCAGTCCTGCGACACCAACTAACTGTACCCAGCCTGTTACTACCCGGAACCATTGGGGAAATTTAAGGTTCTTAAATATATCAACCTGCAGCTCATGACCCATTATTTTCTGTATCCCAAGACTTAAAAATAATACAGCCAGAAAACCTTGTAACACAAATGAGATGATCAAAATAATCCCTCTATACAATTTGAGTAAATTATATCTCTCCGATTTTTTCCGCGGTCATAATGGAAAGTAAAATACTGAGAATTCCCAATACACACAGCACTGCAAGGACTAGATCAAGATTAAGGTTAAATATTGATGCGAGATTTGATTGCATCAGGACAATCGCACAAATCACAGTTGGGATTGTCGCTCTTTTCCAAATCCCTAAGTAAAAAAGGGGAATAAAACTAATCAAGGTAATAATTAATGAATGAAAAATCATCTGACTAAAAAACATGATTAGGTCTGAACGAGTTGGATTGCCATTTATAATCGGTTGCACTTGATCAATTACATAAGTTGCAACACCTGTTAACAAATAAGAAGCCATGGCAAGAAGAAATACGAACGTCGCAATAAATAGTATTTTTGCTCCAAATAGTTTTTGCCGGCTTATTGGATACCTAAAGGATAAAGAAATCGTTTTGTTTTTATATTCATCAATAAAAACTTGGTTAATCAATGAAGCTCCAAATAAGATAAACGCCACTTGAATTGCCGAGTTTAGCTCAATAACCGCAGCATAGCTCTTGCCAAAGTCACCACTAACACCTTCTATAAAAAACACAGGTAAAAACATTAAAATTAGTGGATAGACAACCACCTCACCTATTACTGATTTTTGTTTTAGTTTACTCCACTCCAATCGCATTAATTTAATCATTGACATCACCCCCATTAATTTGTTGATAAAAATAGTCTTCTAAGGTACTGGAATGTTTTCGTATTTCTTCAATTTCAATATTATGAAGAATAAGCGTTCTGGAAATGTCGCTTTGTGTATGAGTCATATCATAAATGCGAATTTTACAATCTTGAATGATTTTCATATTCGAAATATGGAGGTATTTTTCAAGTAAATAAACAGCACGCTTCGCATCCGTCACCACAAGCTCGATAAAATCGGATTGCTCCTTTCGAATATCTGCCATAGTGATCTCGTTTAATAAGTTTCCATGATGAATCACACCAACTCTGTCAACAACCTGTTCCAATTCTCCTAATATGTGACTTGAAAGAACAAAAGTCATCCCATATTCCTTATTGAGTATCTTAATTAAATGACGCACGTCTCTAATCCCAATCGGGTCCAGGCCGTTGGTCGGTTCATCTAAAATGATTAGTTCTGGTTTTGTTATGATCGCTCTCGCAATTCCGAGTCGTTGTTTCATGCCTAGCGAAAAATCCTTCACGATTTTGTCTTCAATTTCTTTTAAATTTACCAATTGCAACGCTTGTTTTATCTCTTGTTCGTCATAAAATCCTAAATACTCACAATGCAGTTCCAAGTTATCAAATGCAGTTAAATGTTCAAAAAAGACCGGGTATTCGATAATACTTCCAACTCTCGTCAGTACGGATCTTGTTTTTTCCGTAAGCTTCTTGTTAAATAGCAGAACCTCTCCTTTTGATGGCCCTGTAATCCCCGTAAGCATTTTCAAAATAGTTGTCTTTCCTGCGCCATTTTGACCTAGAAAGCCATAAATTTCTCCTTTTTTAATATGAATGTTAATATCAGACACAAGTTCCTTTCCTCTGACTTTTTTTGTTAAGTTAGTGGTTCGAATGATGTAATCCATAATTGAATCCCCTCTCAGTTACTATCAATATTATAATGATTGAAAATAACTTTTTTCTTTCTTATTCCTTACAAATTTCTTAAGTTTACATCGATTACTAAAAAGAGGCTGTTCTTGATGAACACCCCCTCTGGAAATTTCTAATATGTTATTCGATTAAAAATACAGGTAAATACGGTTTTTTCATACGGTTTGCTGCTTAATTTTATCTCACCTTTCATCGCTCCTGTTAAGCGCTTGGTAATGCTTAAACCAAGACCACTTCCTTGAAACTCAGGATTTCTGGCATCATCCAGCGTATATAACCTTTCAAATACACGATTAAAATCTACTTCAGCAATCCCTTTACCATAATCCCAAACATCAATGGCGATATTCTCGCCCTCCTCCCGAATGGTTAATCCAAATATACCACCGTCGCCCCCATAACGAATCGCATTTGAAATAAGATTGCTCAAAATCTGATTCAGCGCAATCTTATTACCCAGAATAAAGTAATCCTGTTCTGGAATATCAACCTCTACTTGAAGACCTTTTGATTGCGATAAATGATAAAACTCCAATACATTCTCCCGGCAAATTTCGTTGATTGATAACCGACTCATTGGAAAATCAATATCGCCTGACTCCAGTTTGGCAAGGTCAAAAAAGTGGTTCATTAAACTGATAACACTTAATGTTTTTTCATGCAGGCGAACCACAATCTCACGTTGCTCTTCTTTCGACATCTTGTCATCCTGTTTTAATTTTTCGACATATCCCAGAATAACAGTTAGAGGCGTTTTCATATCGTGCGACATATTGGAAAGCATTTTTGTCAAACTTTCCTTTGTTTTGACGGAACCAGCAATCACTTTTTGATTATAGTTTAAAAGACGATTCACTTGAATGAGCAGCTGCTGAACAGCATGTTGATTCGTATGCATGGACACTTTTTCAGTTGTTTCTTGCTCAATAATATGAGTTAATTTATCATGAATATCATAGAGTTGACGATTTGTTTTTCTCATTGAAAAGTATTGCCACGCAATAACGAACAACAGAATAATTATCATTGCTGTCAGTAAAAAATTCATAGCTTACTCCCCTAATTTATAGCCGATTCCCCAAACCGTTCGTATATACTGTGGGTTGGAAGGGTCCTTTTCAATCTTTTCGCGAAGCCTTCGAATATGGACATTTATAACATTTTCATTGCCAAAGTAATCATCATCCCATATCAACTGATATATTTGCTCCTTCGTAAAAACTCTGCTTTGATTCTGCATAAAAAGCTTTAAAATTTGAAATTCCTTCGAGGTTAGCTGTATACTTCTCTTGTTTACTTGTGCAGAAAAAGTATCTAAGTCCAGTGTCAGTGCTTTAAATTGAGTTATATTTGAAGGATCCTGTGATGGGGGAATATACTGTGTTGCTCTTCGAATAGCCGCATGAACCCTTGCTGTTAATTCCATAACGGAAAATGGTTTGCTTATGTAATCATCCGCACCAAAGCCGAGTCCTAACGATTTATCAAGATCACTTTCCTTTGCTGAGATAATCAATACCGGGACAAAGCTTGTTTCTCTAATTTTCTTCAAAAACTCGATGCCATTGAGCTTCGGAAGCATCAAATCAAGCAGCACTAAGTCAATTTTTGCATTTTCAAAGAGTTGGAGTGCTCCTTCACCATCAAAAGCAGTAAAAACTGTGTAACTTTCCTGTTTTAAATGACTTGTCACGAGTTCACTTATTTCCTTGTCATCCTCCACAATCAGTATCTTTTTTTGCATAATCAAACGTCCAATCCTTTGTAATGAAAATCTCAACCTTTTTCCAAGTATCTTGAAAACTACTATATAGTCAATACACTGGTCTGACAATGTCTCCTTGAATCGGTTCCTCTTCACTTATAAATTTTATACGAACCGAGTTCCCTTGGAAAAAATAAGGGGAATCCATTACTTGGAAGTGAATATGAGGTTCGCTGGAATTTCCCGAATTACCGCATAGTCCCAGCAATTCTCCTCTTTCTACATGGTCACCTGCCTTAACCGAGATTGAATTTTCTTTGAAATGGGCAAGCAAGCTATATTCCCCATTTTCGTGTTCTATAATCACGTGGTTTCCTAAGGGTTGTTTAGCATTCATTTCACCCGGAATATTATCTTTAATGTCTTCAACCACCTGTATTACTTTGCCACTTGAAGGAGCAACAACCTCTTCCCCAAAAGCATAGTAGTGTTTATTCTTTTTAGGGTTTCCATGATGAGTGCGGCCATTCTTCATCATCACCAAATCATAAGCATACCTTTGATTTTCTGATAAATAATGATAATTAATTAATTGATTTGTCCCTCCCCAGAAGACCATCCAATTTTCTTTGATAGGCATCGAATACTCGTTGTTTGTATAAATTTGGTCAGTCTCAGGAAAAGACAATAAGTGGACTAATTGAAGGGTTTGAATTGTACCGTGCTTATCAAAAACAACTTGAATTCCCTTTGTTTTCTGCTGTCCATTGACCCAAACAAACCGTTTCACATGTTTATCAATTGATAATCTGGTTTGTAATTTATAGCTTTTTACTCCTTGATTGAAAGAGTCTGCCAATCTTTCAAATTCGGCAAATGGAACGTTCTGACGAAATTTTTCACTCGTTTGCTGATAAATCCTAGAGAAATGCTCATGCAAAAAATATTCACCAAATTCCCCTGGTAAAATCCTGCCTTTTGTCTTGATGAATTTTTCCAGGCTTATTTTAATTCCCTCATTCTCTCCCCAATTGACAGACTGCCCAGATACTGCTGAAAAAGGAAGCAAAATAACGGCAATCAATACAATTAAGCTTCTTTTTACTTTCAAGTATAAACATCTCCCTTTATTATTAGATTTAAGCCTTTAACAGTATATACGAATTAGATTTGTAAAAAGTTCCTTTCAGTTTCGCCCCTATAATGTGTAGGTATTGCTCTGACCGGGGTTTACAAAGCTTACATGTATTTGTGGGAACAAGGATTATCTTAAAATCGATTCTTGCACATTCCTGCCTTTTTGGTTTAATAATAATCATTTCAAAAATCTGTTATTTGTATCTAGTCCTGTTCTATAGAACTAATAATGTCCTTTAGTTCTTTGAGGTTAGCTGGCTCACCATGTCCGTGGACATATACATCTGCTGCTTCTTGCTCTAATTTCTTTAGGATATCAAGATCATACGTATCCCCTTCTTTCCTTAGATGCAATGAAGGAGGGTAGAAGCAATCACCGACAAAAATCACATTGGATTCTAATTCCTTTACAAGAATAGAATCGTTAGCATGGCGACCGCCGATATAACTTAATTCCAGAGTCGTTTCTCCAAGATGAAGCGTGATTTCATTTTTAAAAGTAATATTGGGAAGAATGATTTTAAAGCTTTCCCAGTCCTGAATTAGCTCCATTTTTTTTCGATTACTACCTTCAAGTAAAGGTTCCCGTTCAATTTCCTTTTCCAAATACTTCTTATTCCATTTTATACCTGAGTAAGATTTTAGATGATTATAACAAAGTTCATGACTTATAAAGGTTCCATTAAAATAAGAGCTCCCAAATGTGTGATCCCAATGATGATGAGAATATATGATAAATTCTACCGGCGGTGCTCCGATTTTTTGTAATGATTGTTCAATATTCTTTGCATGCTTAGGACTGTTTCCACAATCAATTAAAATTGTACTTTTTTTAGTAGTTATAATTCCGATATTCGGTTGTATACTCTGTTCGGAATGGGGATATATCCAAACATTATTGGTCAATCGAACTAAATCATTCAATTCCATAATAGATTCCTCCAAAATAGAATTTAAAAAGAGTCACATTCATTTTCAGTGCCGTCTTATCCCAGTGTTCCGAAAACAATCCTCTTTAGTTAAAATCCACATAAATAGCCAAAGATTTTTTGCAATACAATGTATATAGTGAATAATTTATTTTGCATCAGAAGGTTTTGCCGGGCGAATGATTTTCGTTTCTCCGTTTTGTAAATTCAGTGTTCTTTCCATTTGCCATACTCCCATAAGACTAGGTTAATAATCCTTCTTGAATACGTCCCGTACCTGTAATGAACGAAAAATCCCATCCCGAAGAATCTTCATTTATGTCTTGAATCTCTTTTAAAAATTGACGATCTGTTTTCATAGTTACTCTACTCCATTTTCTATAATTGAAAAGGTCTTCGTGATACAATTAATCTCTGCCATCGCACCATACGGCAATACAAACTTTGGTTCCGTATGGCCGAAATTTAGGTTATAAAGAATCGGCAAATTTTCCAAATCGTATTCTTTCATAACCTGATAAATCACATCTTTATATTCTTTGTAATATGCCTCATCAAGTGGCTTAGCAAAAATAATCCCCTTCGCTTTTTGAAAAATGCCCTGTGCAGCATAATTCCTTAACCAGTATTTTATCATTTCTGGATCTGTCTTCTCCTCGGATGTTTCAAAGAAAAGAATGGCGTCATCCCAATATTTTTCACTTGGCCATATCTCAGTTCCCTTCACAAACTCCAGTACTTCAATACAACCGCCTAACAAGCGACCTTGTACAACATCTGACCCTTGCAGCACTTCATAACCTGAATTTTGTTGCATCGTACGCTGTCGGTCCTTGTTTACTTCATCCCATTCTATAAATTCACTTGTCCATTCTTTAGCTGGTTGAATTTCACCAATGATATCATTACAAAAGAGTGTTCGTTTTACCATTTCAACTGTATATGGAAGCATCTCAACGTTTTCAGCAAAATCTGTTAAAATCGCTGGACCATAAAAAGATGACAGACCTGCTTTATGGCAAAATAAATGGGATATTGTCACATCAGAAAATCCCATGAAAATTTTCGGATTTCCACGAATCACGTCAAAATCAATATATGGAAGTAAACGAATACTATCTTCTCCGCCAATATTCGTAATGATTCCTTTGATGCTCTCATCCTTAAACGCTGTCATCAAATCCTCCGCACGCAACTGGGGATTTTCATATAGATAATCTGATCCTTTCAAACTATTCGGCATCGGAACAACCTCGAGATCAAAAATAGTTTCCAATCTTTTCACGCCCTGCACATAACGCCATCTGAGACCGGGATCACCAGCCCCTCCCCAAGAAGGGCTTACGGTAGCAACCTTATCCCCACGCTGCAATTTTTTTGGTTTTGTCAGCAATTTAAAACCACCTCTCTATTCATATTCCAAGTACATCTTATTAACAAGCTTTTTTCTTACCTTGCTTATTCCGCAAACTAGCCAACATTCCAAAAATGACATGTCACTATCAAACTTTCATATCTCTAATTAATTGGAAAGCTTTCGGAGGCGGACCTTTTTCAAGTCGCTGATGAATTAAGTTGGCACATTCTTCAGCAGTCATTACTGAAGTATCGACTTCCAAGTCATAGATTCCAGGTACATGTACGTAATGCTGCCATCGTTTGACCGGTACTGGAATCAATCCGTTTTCGGTGTAACCAACTTTCCATGTATCTATCCGTCGTTTCATTATTTCCTCAATTGGGCAATGAATACCCACGAACAAAACTGGAAGCCCATTTAATATTCGTGCACAATTTGGTAGAATGCCCCGCGGAACAGAATATCCATCATGATGCCCAACATCCACTACCACATTTATCCCCACCCGACTATGTGCAGCAATTGATTCATACATAGCTCTATACATAAGCATAACTATCGGTTCAAGGTTCGGTCGTTCACCCCCTGGCCGTAACCCAATCCCAGGCTGATAGCGTTCAGGAGTCATTTTCATGAACTGATCAACCCCTATATTCATCCATACACCTTCAAATGTGTCTTGAATAATAGTGGCAATGCTAGATTTTCCTGATCTCGGAGTGCCGTTTAGAATTATAATCTGTCCAGGACTATCCATCGGTAACATGTAATATACTCCTTCTGTAATTTAATCCAACAGAGCCTTTTTCTTGACCAAAAAAATTAAAATAATAAAATCATTTATTTACCAGCCCTTTTTGTATCGATGCTTCTTCCTAATAGCGCTGCAGAGCTGTGTTACTCGTTTGGCTTGATTAAAATTGCTAATGTCCCCCATTTCTTTTCTTTTTCTGGAGTATATATTTCATATGTATGTTCGACCATTTCTTCAACAGTGTCACCAACTGCATCTAGTTCATTAGGAGAAATATCTTCGTACATTTCTTTGAATGAATTATAATTCCTTAAACCTGTAACTTTCACTGTTAGAATATCATTTTCGTCGGGAATTTTTATAAAGTCAATTTCATCTCCAATATTTAACTTTCTTCTTTTGTCATCGTTCAAACGTACTTCGACGGTTTTTCGGCCTGATTTAATTGAGTTAAATGGCGTTTCAAATAATCTCATCTTGTGCTTCATAATCTATTCCCCTTTACAATTTCTTTATAGAACCCCCATTACTATTTCAATAAATCACTAATTCGCCTACATATCAATAGCATCTACATTACTGTGAAGAAACATCAAGGGTAGAATTTTAAAAGACTCTGCATATGTACATTCTTCATCGGCTTTATCCGCTATTTGCATGGCTTTTTTTGTAAAGTAGTTAGTTACAAATGAAAGGTGTTCACCAGAAAACTGACTTTTATGTGCTTGAATTGCCTTAAGTTTGTCTTTCCAAAATCCATCCACATTAAAAAACGTATTTGGATGGTAGGTCATATAATATCCTATTGCTTGAACTCGATGCGGTTCCATCCCTTTTTTAAGTTGTTCTGGATAAAATCGAAAATTACCACTTGCTCGAGCCGCATAAGATACAACTTTCCCTGTAACAATGTGGTCAATATGTGTTTCATAATATAGCCAAGGATCAACGGTAAAAATAATATCAGGACGCACCTTCCGAATCACGCCCACTAACTTCTTCCGCAATTCTTCATGATCATATAGATGGCCATCGGAAAACTCCAACCAATGAAAGTCCCTCACACCTAGAATTGCTCCGGCTTCCTTCTGTTCTTTTTGCCGCATATCAATAAGCTCTTCATTTGACAGACGTTCATCGGTACTTCCAGAACCACCATCAGTTACCGTAAGATAGTGTACTTCCACCCCTTTATCTACTAGTTTTGCAATTGTAGCACCCGCGCCAATATCATTGTCATCGGGGTGCGGTTGAATAAATAGCGCCCGTTTCATATCAAACGGATTTGGAATCTTGAATGGTATCATTATTTTCATCTCACTTTAGCAATTATAGATTTAATATGATATTTCAAGTAAAGGACAATAATTCTTATCAGAAGTAAGAGCTCCCCTAATTTCGCCCTATTGGTTAATAAATGCATCAAAGTGAGCAATACTGTATGTTGTCCAAGGAAACGTACCACGTGAAGTATGTAATAATTGTCTGGTCCAATTGCTCATAAAAAATTCCTTTCAGCATAACAATTTAGCCTTAAGTTTATTCTTATGTTAGCATAAATCCAAAACATTCTGAAACGGGGGCTAAAAAAAAAGAAACCAACCAAAATGACGAGCTTTTTGTAGATCTTGCACCCAGTTTGGAAGGACGAACTATTCGATTAGAGCACCAATTTGTATTGCTTAACAAGAAACTAATGATCAAACCAAGCGCCCTAATAAAACAACAATGGCTCATATCTCAATCCTTAATCCATTGTTTTGGCAGCTTATTCTTTCCTAGTTTTAGCGCAACGAAACAAAGGTATTTCCCTTCCTTTATTCCATTAAATGTCGAATTGTCATAATCCAGATCGTCAAAATAATTTTATCAAACTATTATTAAAATTATCAAACTTTATTGCAAAGTCACAGCTGCACTACGAGTGGTACAGAACCCCGTTATTGCACCAGTGGCTGCCTCGCCGGCATTTATAAGGTGTCACCCTTAATGATTTCATTCAAAAGGACGCACTTATTTGATAAGCGCGCCCACTGTAAGTACAAATGTTAAAAAATCACTTCATATATTTTGCAACTAAGCCATAGCACCTTTCTCTTGTAAGGGTCGTTTGTGCGGCCACATATTCCAATGATTCCATTGATCCACCTTTATATTTTTGCGATGCTTTTTTAGCAGCTTCATCCCTGTGTTTTATCCAGTTCCGTTGTTCTACCCTTAATTTATCCATCTGTTCTTTATCGAGGTATTCCTTTAGAGCATCGTAAATTTCATTCAATTCTACATCCCAAATTTTATATATGTATACCTCCTCTTCCTTCATATCTAATGTTGTTGTGGCTTCCGAATTTTTTCGTAAGTCTTCCATCTCTTTTTCGATATCTTTAAGTTTCTTGAGGTATTCTTCCTGGGAATACCCAGCAATTTCACTGTTGCTACCATGAGACTTCAATTGATATGGTTCGTATGTACCGTTTTGATAAACTTTGTAGTAACCTAAATTTCCAGTTTTTCCAGATACACGCAAAGGTATATTGACCAGTTGAATTGTATAATATGAGCCGATATTATCTGTTTCAAGTTTTCCATCGGTACCAAACGAAACATCATCGTTTGATCCCTCTTTTAGTTGTTGCTTTAAGTATTGGACAGCTTCTTCTCCGCCCACAATTTGAATATTTTCCCCGGATTCAGATGGATTTTTATCATTTTTCTCTGTAACGACTTGACCTTGTTCTTTGCTTTCGTTCGCTTCACTAATTTCTATGTTCTTGGATTCACTTTTTATTCCTGCATCACTGCTTATTGTTGTGGTTTGCTTATCGGTTGATTCACAAGCAGCCAATATAACTAATATTGCTATTACCATTAAAACGTTCCGGTTATTTTTCATAAAATACTTCCTTTTTCTTTTGTAACCCAATTTTTAAATCTTTCTGGAATGTCTTAATTTAATATACATTGGATTCTCTTTTGGTGCTTTTTCATATTTAAATATGAGCCCTTTTGCTTCATAAAAAGGAATTCCTTTCATATTTCCTTTTTGAACAGATACCCACTGCTCCTTAGCCCTATATTCCAGTTTTTGTTGTTTCGTAACAGCATCTAGTAATTTGGAGCCGATTCCCTCATTTCTTCTTGCAGGGTCAATGTATATAACGAATAATTCTCCGACTTCTTCATCTATCATCCCTCCGCCCGCTGCACCAATTACTTCTCCGTTCTCAACAGCTACAAAATATCCACCCCAATCACGATTTGATTCAGTTACTTCGCTTAATATCCTTTCGTGATTATAAAATTCGCTAATAACCCTTTCAATCCAATCTTTCCGGTGAGTTTCACCATATGTCGCCCAATAACCCCGAATACATATATTTGAAATTCCTTTAACGTGGCTTTCATTAGCCTTCATAATTTGTGTCAGATAGAACTTCTCCTTTCATCATCTTTATAGACCCTTTCTCCTTATCTACATGAAAATGCTCCACCACAAGCAAACAGATTTTTCCATCTCACTTATAGGGGAGCATATCACAACCGGGGCATCTTTTCACCCATTTTCTATCTTACTTTCTTATATTCATTTTTTTGGCTTTACTTGTTACTACTCTTTGCTTTGTTCAACACGTTTTCTTTAAACTCTGGATTGTTTTCAAGAAATTTCTTCGCTGCTTCTTCGTTTGACATTCCAGACTGAATATTGAGCATGATATCCTGATTTTGTTTTTTCGTCAGGCTAAATGCTTTAATAATTTTATAGGCTAGTGGCGAATCCTCTTTAAACCCTTTTCGGGACGCCGAGTAAACATTATCCGGATCACCATATTTATTTTTCGGATCCTTTAATATCTTTAAATCAAATTTATTGAATGTCCAATGTGGTGTCCAAAGTGTTACTACAATGGGTTCTTTCTTATCAATAGCCCTCGTTAGTGCTGCCGCCATTGTAGGGCCTGAGCTTGATTGAAGCTCCCAGTTTTCATCCAGACCATAGGCAGGCATCACTTCTCCTTTTGTCAGTTTCATCTCACCCGCACCAGGACTGATACCGGTGATTGTCCAGTCCAATTTCTCACCAATATTGTTCTTATTATTAGCCAGGTCTTCTATGGAGTCAATTTCTTCCATATAGGATGGTACAGTTAGTCCAAGTTCCACCTTTTCTGTAACCATACTTATTTTTTCAAGGCTATCCTTATATTTTTCCCAATAACTTTTATGGGTGGTTGGCAGCCATAATCCAACTGAAGCATCAGATGATCCGTCTGCAAGACCCGAAAACTCAATACCTACATCTGTCTGAGTGATCGTAACGCTATAACCAGCTTCTTCCAGTATTAGTTTCACCACATTTGTTGCGCCAATATTAGAAAGGTATGTATCTGTCGCCAATTCCACCTGTTCCTCACCAAGACTATTAGCGCCATTATTGGCACTATCATCGTTAGTTGAACTTTCGCTGTTGCCACATGCTGTCAACGCAATCATCATTAAAATAAAAATAACGCTTACAAAGCTAAATTTTTTCCACATAATGTATTAAATAGACCCTCCATTTATTTATTTAATATTAGTATCATAAAACAACCAATAATTAAATACAACCCAAGGCAAAGGAACTAGGGTTAAAATCTCTTCCCTTATTCAAATTATGGTGTCCCAATGACAGCGGAACCATTCTTTGTACAGTGATGGAGGTCCAATCGTATTTAAAAATAGACCGGGCAGGTGCCCGGTCTATTTTCACCATTATTATGAAGGGAGCCCCATGATTGCTTTAGGCTCAAGATATTCCTCAATACCAAAGTCGCCCCATTCGCGTCCAATGCCGGATTGTTTAAATCCACCAAACGGTGCGGAGAAATCGGTTGGGGCAGAATTCACCCTAATCTGACCTGCGCGGATGCCAGATGCCGCTTTTTGTAATGTTTCAGGATCCTCCCCAACTACATAACCCGCTAGACCATAGACGGTATCGTTTGCGATTTCGATCGCTTCATCCAAGGTGTCGTACGGGATAATGGTGGTTACCGGCCCAAAAATTTCTTCCTGGGCGATTGTCATCTCATTGCTGACATCTGTAAATACAGTTGGTTTTGCAAAATATCCTTGATTAAGCCCCTGAGGCTTGCCTGTACCGCCGATGAGTACTTTTGCTCCTTCATCCACGCCTTTTTGGATGTAACCCTGGACACGATCCCATTGTTTTTGCGAAACAAGCGGACCAATCCTGTTTTCTTGCTTAGGATCACCGACAGTCAATTTATCCACAGCCGCCTTGACTTCTTGTTCGAATTGCGGTTTCATTGTCTTTGGAACAAGTACGCGGGTGGCTGCAGTACAAACCTGACCAGTATTATTCGAGATATTTGCAACAGCAATTTTAGCCGCTTTATGAACATCGGCATCATCCAGCACAATCATTGGGGATTTGCCACCCAATTCAAGTGCAACTTTCTTTATATTTTTTGCCGCATTCTCCATCACTTTACGTCCAGCGACACCGGAGCCTGTATAAGAGACAAAATCAATATCCGGATGGGAACTGATAGCATTGCCAACTCCTTCACCAGTACCATTAACAAGGTTGAACACCCCTTTTGGAAGACCTGCCGCTTCAAAAATATCTGCAAGAATCATTGCCGCATAAGGAGTGATTTCCGCTGGCTTCAAGATAACGGTACTGCCTGCAGCAAACGCACTTGCAATCTTGGTCGAGGTCTGATTAGTTGGAAAATTCCACGGAGTAATCAACCCGCTGACACCAATCGATTCTTTGACAATCGTCGATTTATCGCGTTTTTCAGTAAACGAAAAATTTCGAAGTTCTTCAGCCGCTTGTTTAAAATGAGAATAACCCATCATATAATGTACCTTTTCCGAAAGTTTGAGTGGTGCACCCAACTCCTCTGTGATAACTTCCACCAAATCATCTTTGCGTTTTTCGTATTCGTTTGCAATATTCTCTAACAATTCGATCCGATATTCTTTCGATGTTTGTGAAAAAAATGGAAAGGCTTCTCTCGCTGCCCTGACAGCCCGGTCCAAATCCTCCTGTGTTCCCAAGCTGATATGACCCATAACTTCTTCTGTCGCCGGATTGATCACCTCCATTGTCTCTGAACCTGTGGATTCAACCCATTCCCCATTAATATAGTGCTTGAGATAATCACGCATCGCACATTGCTCCTTTTTAAATATTTCTATCTACCTTAATACCCGATACTTCGGTTTAAAAAACACAAAAGCTTCAGATATTGTTTACAAAAAAGTGCTTAAAATACTTCCACATGCAAGTCCATTGGAAGAATGATTCAGGTGGCTCTAATGAAATAAATTTATTCAAGTTCACTTGTATATTTTTCTGGTAATAACCCCATCACATTACACTTTACCAATTCACCATTATAAGTAATGATTACATCTGTGTCTTTACCATAATCGCTTATTAACTCCCGACACATTCCACACGGAGCAACTACCCAGCATTTTTCCATATTTTCGTGTGGATGGGGATGAGCGACCGCTACAATCGTATCAAATTCATGATCCCCTTCCGAAATTGATTTTCCAATTGCCATTGCTTCCCCACATACCGTTATTCTGCCGACATTTGCCTCAACGTGTACAGCTGCATAAACTTTCCCTGATGCTGTTCTCACTGCTGAACCAATATGGTGCCGCCCATACCTATAATTCTTCTCAATTACTTTTTCTGCCTCCTGAATCAATTCAAAGTCCTGGTTTTCTAAAGACCGTACCTTTAACATATTTCCCACCACCCTAACATTCTATCTTTTTCTATTCATAGATACCGCTGAATAGGACGCCCCGCATAAGAAACCTTCCAGGGTTACAATAATCCATATTCCAACTGGACACGCTACATGCACCTTACTTTATATACGAATCAAAAAGAGAATGGTTCCTATAATATAGAAATCCCTGTAATTTCACAAAAACAGCACCCAGGTCATTTTTTATCCTTCTTATCTGTATTTGCATCTCCCAGTTCAAGCCAGGAAAGCATTTCATGTATAACAGTATTGATTTTATGATTGACTTCCTCTTCCCCAAATTTTTCTTTTGCCTTTTTAATCTGATTAATAACCTCATCGTCGAAATCAATAACCTCATAATCATTTTCCATTTCATTAAATAAATCAATCATGGCATTATTACCTTGCTGTATATAATCTATTGCATCACTGTATTTTTTGTAATCATCTTCATTTGCCTTCATTTTTATCACCTTATCATTAGAGTAACCAATAAAAACAATTTTGATTAAAAAGGTTTTCTTCTTTATGTATAATCATAAATTCGCTACAAATTGCCCATTGTGCATTAATGCCTAATTTGCAATAATATTGGATGAATAGCTTTTGCAATATAATCAGAAGGAAGGTGTATGCTTAGGCATTATACGATGGACAAAAAAAGCTTGCGTGAAATAAAAAAGAAGGCGACTGCTAATGCATTGGCTGAGGCAGCATTCGAGCTCGCACTTGATCGTGGTTTGGACGGCTTTACCATTGATGATATCGTTCAGCGGGCTGTTTATTCCAGGAGAACATTTGCAAACCACTTCTCCTGTAAGGAAGAAGCGGTGGCAACAGCTGCCCTAACCTTTAAATCCACCCGGGAGGCCGAAGAGTTAATTGAAGGTATGTCTGAAAACACTCCTTTGCTTGACATCCTGTACCATTTGATGAAGATGCAGTTGACAGCAAATCATTTCTGGAAAATGCGTAAACTGGTATCACTTACGAAACAAAACCCGACACTCGTTCCCTATATTCTTAGCGCTTTTCACCGATTGAAAATAACGGCACAGCAAACATTAAGTGAATTATCCCATGGCCGGGACTCTGATGAGTACATTCATCTTCTTGTAGGTGCTGTTTATGGAGCAATACAACCTTTGTACGATGGTAGTCTCCATGTACTGCTTCCAGGTGAATCGACATCCGAATCATGTGAGGCTGCAACCTACGACAAATATTTAGACACGATATTTAATTATCTGCGAAACGGATTTTATTAATATCCATTTCTGCAAATGAAACCAGACTCCGTAATTTTGATTAAACAAATATAGCCCGAATGTCTTACAAACTTTTTAGTGAAATTGGAATTAGATGGAGGTTTTACGATGACAAAGTACGCGATCGTTAATCGCGAAACATGCATTGGCTGTGGAAATTGTGAGGGAATCGATCAAGACATTTTTGAACTTGATGAAGATGGAATCGCGTTTGTGAAATTAGATCAAAATCAGGGGTCTATTCCAATACCTGAGGAAAAAGTTGATGCTTTAGAAGAAGCCATAGAGGAGTGCCCCACAGATTCAGTGAGGTTATCCGATCAGCCTTTTAGCAAGTAAGCTTCATTCAGATTCACTTGCTTAACTGGAAATGAAATGTCCGTTTTATATATGGCGGATAGAATGAGGCTGTTATCTATCAACATCTAAATTTTAATGTAAAGGAGATTTTTCGATGACTAAAGAAATTATTCCATTGCAAGAAGTTAAAAACTTCCAAACCCGTTCGGAAGAGTTTTTTCCACTTCATTGGTATAAAGAAATGCTCAGGTCACAGCCTGTTTACTTCGATGAAGACACGATGACTTGGAATGTTTTTAAGTATGAGCATGTTAAGGAAGTTTTAACGAACCATGAAGTCTTTTCAGTTGAAGGTCCTAGAACTTCCATTTCTGTAGGAGCGAATAGTGAAGAAGGAACACAGCCTGATAAGATCAATATTATGGTTGATCCACCAGAACATCGAAAAAGACGTTCCTTATTATCAGCAGCTTTTACTCCTCGCAGCTTAAAAATTTGGGAGCCCCGTATTCAACAGATTGCAACAGAACTTATCGATAACATACAGGAAAATGCCACTGTTGATATTGTTGATTCATTGACGGCTCCTTTTCCGGGAATGGTAATCACAGCATTATTTGGTGTTCCTGTAGAAGATCGATCTCAATTTAAACATTGGGTGGATATTCTCTTCCAACCTTATAATACAGCAAACCAGGAAGAAATCGAACGAAAAAAACAAGAGGCTGCTACAGAATATTATCAATATCTCTATCCAATAGTTGTCGAGAAACGATCTAATCCAGCTGAAGACATTCTTTCTGATCTTATTAAAGCCGAAGTAGATGGCGAAAGGCTTACGGATGATGAAATTGTAAGAGTATCCATGTTTCTTTTAGGTGCAGGTGTCGAAACCACCAGTCATGCGCTGGCCAATACGTTTTATTCAATGCTTTACGACGATCCATCCCTGTATCAAGAACTGCGCAATGATTTAGATTTGGTTCCAAAAGCTATCGAGGAAATGCTGCGTTATCGTTTTCATATCGCAAAGAGAGATCGAACCGTTAAGCAGGATAATAATTTATTAGGTCCTAAAATGAAAAAGGGAGATTCAGTCATTATTTGGCAGAGTGCAGCCAATATGGATGAAGAAATATTTGAGGATCCGTTCACACTCAATATTCATCGTTCCAACAACAAGAAGCATTTGACTTTCGGTAAAGGACAGCATTTCTGTTTAGGTGCCCCGCTTGCACGGCTGGAAATAAAGCTTGTGTTGGAAACCTTTTTACAAAAATTTTCCCGGATTGAGCCTGTGGAATCATTCGATTTGGAGAACAATTTAACCGATTCAGCACCGGGGCAGTCGTTAATGCATCTTCCGATAAAAGTATTTAAGTAAAGGAATAAATTGCTTCACCAAAAGCCCCGCTTGTTGGGAGGGTTAGTCTATTCCGACCGTTCCATGTTTCAGCATGGACGGTCTTTATTATGTTATGAACTTTCTGCATACACTTTAATTTAAATCTGAAAGCAACAATCCATATATAATACTATCTGTCCATTCTTCTTTATTCCAAAAATCCTGTATGAAATGCGCTTCTTTCCGCATACCAATACGCTTACATAACTTTTGGGATGCATTATTTCTTGCATCAAGATTAGCTTGTATACGGTGCACACCAAATTTATCAAATAAATTCTTAACCAGACCACTCGCAGCCTCTATTGCATAACCCTTTCCCGCAACTTCGTTAGAGAAACAAACACCAATTTCAACAGTATCTTTCATATCTGTATACCAAACAGATAAATCGCCAATCACCTTAATATGGTTTGCAACTGCCAAACTTAACATGGATTCTTTTGTGAGTGAACTATTCTCTAGCTTCTTATTAAACTCTTCATGCAAATTTTCATATGTCCACTTATCATGCAGGAGATATTTACATGTGTCATCATTATTGTAAATATTAAATACATCATGTAAGTCATCACTCTTAAATGGCCTAATTATTAATCTTTCAGTGTTAAAGTTCAAAGAAACTCCTCCTTTGAAAATGTCAAAAGATTATCCAGTCACCTGTTCCATTATTATTAACTTATTTTTACCATAAAAGTACCCTTTGGACAATGTGAAAATCCAAAGGGTATAACTTCATATCATTGATTAAATTCAGCAATACTTTTTATTTAACTTTAAATCTAGATGGAAAATCCATTTACCCGGTTCTATCCTGTGGGCAATCTTCCACATTAATAGCTTGCCAAATACTGTTCCCGCTCCCATGGATGCACAGTCGTACGGAACATATCCCATTCGATTTCTTTTGCTTCCATAAAATGTTCATGTAAATGTTCACCCATTGCTGCAACAACCACTGGGTCCTTGTCCAGTTCCATCAGGGCATCCATCAGAGTTGCCGGCAGATCTTTAATACCATTTTCAATTCGTTCAGCTTTATCCATAGTATAAATGTTTTGATCCACCGGTGTTGGCGGAGTCAGTTTGTTTTTCACTCCATCAAGACCGCTCGCAAGTAATACCGCCATTGCCATATATGGATTGGCCGCCGGATCAACACTTCGCACCTCAACACGTGTGCTTAATCCACGTGAATACGGGATACGTACCAATGGACTTCTGTTCGTACCTGACCATGCTACATAACAAGGTGCTTCATACCCGGGCACAAGGCGTTTATACGAATTAACAATCGGATTTGTTACAGCGGTGTAGTTTGTCGCATGTTTAATAACCCCTGCTGTAAATTGATATGCAATATCGCTTAGCTGCATGTCACCCTCTTTGTCAAAAAATTGGTTTTCACCGTTTTTAAATAACGACATATTGACATGCATTCCCGATCCATTCACTCCAAATAATGGTTTCGGCATAAAGGTGGCATGCAAGTTATGTTTCCGGGCAATGGTTTTAACAACAAGCTTAAATGTTTGGATATCGTCACAGTGTTTTACTGCATCTGAATATTTAAAATCAATTTCGTGCTGACCTGGTGCTGCTTCATGATGGGATGCTTCAATTTCGAATCCCATTTCCTCCAGTTCCAGGACAATATCACGGCGACAATTTTCTCCCAGGTCTGTTGGTGCAAGGTCGAAGTATCCACCATGGTCGTTCAATTCAAGTGAAGGATCTCCCTTTTCATCAAGCTTGAATAAAAAGAATTCCGGTTCCGTTCCAATATTAAATGCATCAAACCCTAATTCTTCCATTTTTTTAAGATTTCGTTTCAGGTTATATCGCGGGCACCCTTCAAATGGTGTCCCATCGGGGTTATAAATATCACAAATAAAACGCGCTACTTTCCCCTTTTCGGAAGTCCATGGAAACACTACGAATGAATCCAAATCCGGATGCAGATACATATCTGATTCCTCAATCCGGACAAATCCTTCGATGGAAGAACCGTCAAACATCATTTTGTTATCGAATGCTTTATCCAATTGACCAAGCGGGATTTCTACATTTTTAATGATCCCAAGCATGTCTGTGAACTGTAATCGGATAAAGCGTACGTTTTCCTCCTCGATAATTTTATAAATCTCTTCCTTGGTTAAACCTGAACTCATGTAAGTTCCTCCTAGTTATAATTTAATGAAAAAAACGGGACATTTCACCTTGCAGCATGTTTGCCTTTCCCATTTTTCCAGTTTCAAACAATAATTCATTACGGACCATTTTACGTAATTTTTTGGTTTCCAATCTTACATCTTTCGAATTAACAATTTCTTTTTCAGTTACTATGTGTTTAATTCCCGCCAGATTAATTCCTTGCTCAAGCAGATTTTTTATCTCCAGCAGGCGGTCAACATCACGGAAAGAAAACAAGCGCTGATTACCGGATGTTCGCTCCGGATGAACCAAATCATGTTCTTCATAATACCTGATTTGCCGAGCAGTCAATTCAGTCAGCTTTTTGACAACGCCAATTGAAAATAAGGGCATGGAGCGTCTTTCCTGATCATCCATTGATATCCCCCATTCCAGTAATTTTATACTTATCATAGCAAATGTCAGTTAATCTGTCAATATAATGTAAGGTTTCCTGACATGGATAAAAAAAGAAAAGAGCCAAATCTGGCTCTTTATTTAATACCCTGTATATTCGGTAATAAACCTTTCTCTCCTAAATGCATTACAGCCTCCTCAAGCGCAATCTTCACATGGGCATACGTCAGTCCGCCCTGTACGAAAGCTGTATATGGTTCTCTGATCGGACCATCTGCAGTAAGTTCAATACTTGCTCCCTGGATAAATGTACCGGCTGCCATGATGACTTTATCCTGATAACCCGGCATTTCACTTGGATATGGTGTCACAAAGGCGTTTACAGGTGAGTTATGTTGAATCGCCTGACAAAAGGCCACCATATTCGCTTCATCATGAAATGTAACCGCTTGGATTAAATCTGTCCGTTTCGCTTCAAAATGTGGAGTTGTTTCAAATCCGGTTAATTCCAGAAAACGTGCTGTTAAAATTGCACCCTTTAACGATTCCGCTACAATATGCGGTGCAAGAAATAGCCCTTGGAACAATTCCTGAAGCATCCCCAGGGTTGCTCCGGTTTCCTTACCAAGTCCTGGCGCAGTCAACCGATGCCCGCACTGCAGTATCAGGTCCTCCCGTCCTGCTATGTATCCCCCTGCTCTAACAATACCGCCGCCAGGGTTCTTGATTAACGAACCGGCTATAACGTCGGCACCAACGTGAAGCGGTTCTTGCTCCTCAACAAACTCACCATAGCAATTATCCACAAAAATAATCAGGTTTTTATCGATGTTCTTTACAAATTGCACCATTTTTGCAATTTCATCAATTGTAAAAGATGGTCTGTCATCATAGCCTTTTGAACGTTGGATCGCCACCACTTTTGTCTGTGATGAAATGGACTGTTTAATACCAGCATAGTCAATCCCGCCATTCTCCAACAAAGCAACTTCCTTATACCCAATATTAAATTCGTGCAATGAACCTGAATCATCACCAGCTTTTCCAATGACTGTTTCCAAGGTATCATAAGGTTTCCCTGTAATGTAAATTAATTCGTCGCTGGGACGCAGCATACCAAAAAGTGCCGTTGATATGGCATGTGTGCCTGAAACCAGTTGCGGTCTGACGAGTGCATCTTCCCCGCCAAATACATCTGCATATACTTTTTCAAGTACTTCTCTTCCCAAATCATCGTAGCCATAGCCTGTGGTGGAATTAAAATGGCTGTCATTTACACGATTTTCCCGGAATGCTTTAAGAACCCGTCTTTGATTGTATTCAGCTATTTGATTGACTTGTTTATGTTGTTCTTCGCAATCTGCTTCTGCCTGTTTCATTAATTGTTGTATCATTTACAGTTTCTTACTCCTTCATAAGACTTTTTAATGGGTGATTCTCCCGCATAAAGCCTTCGACAATATATTCATTTTGTATTTCTTGAAACGATTGACCGGTTATAATTGTCTTGCGCTTCAGCCTGTTCAATGTTTTCCCCTGGTCAGGCAATACTTGAACCTGGTACCATTCCCATGCATCTTTCAGGATTGATTCTATCTTTAAAAGCAAGCGGGTAATATCTGCATCCTCCAAAGCACTAATCGTGATATTCGGATGATTGATACCAATAAAATCATCCTCAAGTAAATCTTTTTTATTATAAACGGTCAACATGGGAATGTTATCAGCTTCCAAGTCCCGCAACAGACGATTTACCGTTTTGTGGTGCTGTTCCATATCGGGGTTTGCCGCATCTGCAACGTGCAGAATAAAATCTGCTTCTGTCACTTCCTCCAATGTTGATTTGAATGATGCAACGAGTGATGTGGGCAAGTCCTGAATAAATCCAACCGTATCTGTAAGCAGCGTTTGAAAACCGGATGGAAGCTGAATCTTTCTGGTCAATGGGTCAAGTGTTGCAAAAAGCTGATCCTCCACCAGAGATCCGCTGTTTGTTAACTGATTAAATAAGGTAGACTTACCAGCATTGGTATAGCCTACCACTGCAATCTGAAAAATTTCATTTGTCCTGCGACGTTTCCGGTATTGCTCACGTTGCTGGACAACTGCCTTCAGCCGTCGTTTAATATCTACAATCCGCTGCCTGATATGACGCTGATCAGTTTCGAGTTTTGTCTCCCCTGGTCCGCGTGTTCCAATACCGGCACCTAGCCGGGACATTTCCGTACCCTGCCCATGCAGTCTGGGCAGTAAATATTCAAGCTGCGCCAGTTCCACTTGGAGTTTGCCTTCTTTTGTCCGTGCGCGCTGGGCAAATATATCCAAAATCAACTGGCTTCGGTCGATAACCCGGACTCCAATATGATCGGATAGGTTACGCAATTGACCAGGAGATAGTTCATCGTTGGAAATGATCAGCTCTATTTGTAATTCCTCAGCCATGTGTTTAATTTCATTCATTTTACCTTCACCGATATAATATGCAGGATGAATCCGCTGCCTGTTTTGGGTGATTACTTCCGCCACCTGTCCCCCAGCCGTTTCACAAAGGGATACCAGTTCATCCAGTGAAGATTGAAATCGATTGTCTTGATGTTCCGGTTTTTTAACCGCGATAATCAGTATGGGCTCTGACATAAATACAATAACCTCTTTCTATGTTAGATACATGCTTACATCTATCTAAATCATAGCAAAGAAGTTATTCAATCACAATTTAAGCCTCATCCAGTGACAAATCAGCTCCAGTCAATTGGATCAGATCATCAACTGTAAAGTGTTCCTTGCCAAGGAGTCGAACAGCGTGCAAGCGTATGGAATGCTCAATAATATTGCGCACATACCTGGCATTGGAAAAGTTGCGATAGGTTTCCTGTTTCTTCTGACGCAAATGTTTTTTCAATTTCCATTCTGCTTCCGTTGTTAATTCATATTCCCGCTCATGAACCATCTGCTTAGCGATTTTTAAAAGCTGTTCCAGATCGTAATCCTGAAAGTCAAGAATAAACGGAAATCGTGACTTCAATCCGGGATTAAGTGTTAAAAATCGGTCCATTTCATACGGGTATCCCGCCAAAATTAATACAAAATCATTATGATTGTCTTCCATATGTTTCACAAGTGTATCAATTGCTTCCTTGCCGAAATCCTTTTCACCGCCCCGTGCAAGCGAATATGCTTCATCGACAAACAGAATCCCGCCCATTGCCTTTTGAATGATGGCACGGGTTTTCTGTGCTGTTTGCCCGATATATTCACCGACCAGATCCGCCCGCTCCGCTTCGATGAAATGCCCTTTTGACAACAAATTCATGTCAAAATACATTTTTGCCAGTTTCCTTGCCACTGTTGTCTTTCCTGTTCCGGGGTTTCCCTTAAATAGCATATGAAGAACCTGCTTGTTACCAGATAGATTCATTTGCCTTCGCTTTTCATTCATCACAATCGTTGCATAAATTTCCTTAATCGTCTTTTTCAAATTTGTCATCCCAATGAATGATGAAAACTCGCTGTCAATATGTGAAAAAGGATTATTATCTGGATCATTTCCAGTAGATGTTTCTTCAACAGCCACATCGTTTTTTTGAAGAACAATGTTGATTTGGCCATTTCGGTTTCGAAGCTTTTGCGATTCCACATCATCACCCCTCAGTCACGTTAGTATACGCCACACATGATGGAGTTGTGACAATCGCCTATTATAGGAACAAAAAAAACGGAAGCGTCAATGTACGCCTCCGCTTTTATGTTATTCTTTTTCAATCGATACGTTTTTAACAGGTGCAAATGTGGATATTGCATGTTTAAACAATAATTGCTGTTTTCCGTCAGTTTCCAAAAGTACGGTAAAGTTATCAAATGCTTTGACAATGCCCCTTAATTGAAACCCATTTGTTAGAAAAACAGTAACAGAAACGTGTTCCTTTCTAAGCTGATTCAAATACTGATCCTGAATATTTACTGTTTGTGCCATGAATAATTTCCTCCTCTATTTCTATCTACATATATTTAATTCTATATTTCTTCCAACATTCCTGCTAAATCACGCAAAATTTTTCGAAATGTTTCCTCAATTGTTTCCGGGGTCATTTCATACCAGTTTACATGCATCTTGTTTTTAAACCAAGTATACTGTCTTTTCGCGTATCTTCGCGAATTCCGCTTCAATAATTCAACCGACTTATCCAGTGTTTGTTCATTTTTAAAATAAGGGATGAATTCTTTATAGCCAATGCCTTTCATGGATTGATAATCTGCTAGTCCCTGCCGGTAAAAATATTCTGCCTCTTCAATTAATCCGGCATTTATCATTTCATCTACCCGCAAGTTTATACGCTTATACAGCAATTCCCGGTCCATTTCCAAGCCAATTAATATCGGGTTATACAATGATTCAGCAACTTGTTCATTCTGATATTCTGTCATTGTTTTCCCGGTTGTTTCAAAAATTTCGAGTGCCCGGATAACGCGTCGATGATTATTAGGATGAATTTTGGCAGCCTGCTGCGGATCAGTTATCTTAAGCCGATTATAAAGAGAGCCAGCGCCATCACGATTCAATTGCCTTTCCAGTCTGTCAGTAACCTCTGCATCCCTTGGCTGTTCAGAAAAATTATAATTGTATAATGCACCTTGTATGTATAGACCGCTCCCCCCTGCTATAATTGGGAGCTTACTTCGTGAACTAATAGCATCGATATGGTGCTGTACATGATTTTGAAAGTCGGCAACCGAAAAAGGCTCATCCGGATTTTTGATATCAATCATGTAATGCGGGATACCTTTCATTTCATGACTGGTGATTTTAGCAGTTCCAATATCCATACCCTTAAAAACCTGCATCGAATCGCCGCTGATCACCTCTCCATTAAATGTTTTGGCAATCTCCAGGCTAAGTCGCGTTTTTCCGACAGCTGTCGGCCCAACGACTGCTATGACTGTTTTTTTCATCAGCATTCCCCTATTATTTATTATTCATACGCATTATAAGCGCGAAGCATCCACACAGATTTCTCCAATTTTCCTTGTAAAGTTATTAACAAATCAGCAGTTGGTTCATCTTTCTGTTCAGATGCTTCCGGAAGTCCCATTTTCTTGATTTCTTCAATTAGCAGTGTGAAATCGCGAATCAGCTGTGCGATCAGTTCATCTTCCTTATCATCAGCAGTTGCTTCTTCCAATGTGGCTTCCTTTAAATACTTTGACATGGTAGCAAGCGGTTTTCCGCCAATCATTAGTACCCGCTCAGCGATTTCATCCAGGTCTTCTGCTGTTTCCGTATACATGTCCTCAAAAACTGCATGCAGCTGATAAAAATGTCTTCCCTGGACAAACCAGTGATACCGGTGTAATTTCACATACATAACAAAGTAGTTGGACAGCAATTGATTTAAAAAGTTTATAAGTTTTTGATTTTCCATTTGACACACCTCGCAATACCGTTAGTATGTACGAGAAGTGAAGATTTATGCAGGTATGCATGATGCGTATAATTCAAGCTGCTTATACGTATTTTTGATGTTAAGCTTTTCAACCTGCATTTATTTTAACATAATGTAATCAGGATAGTCGTTATCGTTTTGTAACTTATAGTAATGGAAACCATTTTTTACAATATATTGGGTAGTGAAACTGTATTTGATTTTGACAAAAAAAGGATGAGTAAGGTTTGTTTATATATACGGTACAATGATTTATACGGTTCAACCTGGGGATCGCCTATATCAATTGCACTAATGACCCAACAGGGCCAGGACTTAATCAATGATTTTGCCCCTTAAGCACACTACTCATTTTTCAGTTGCATTAATAACCATTCAAAGGAAAAATTCACTGGAGGTAGCTATGCATTCCGGCACCCTTGTTGATGCGGACCTCTCATATGCTTTATTAGAATCTATATTTTATCCAGGGAGCCCCTTGCACGACGGAGCTGTATTAATTCAAAGGAATACAATCATATCAGCCGGAAATATTCTTCCACTCTCGCAACAAAATCCAAGGGAGAGAACCCTTGGTACAAGGCACAGAGCTGCCATTGGATTGTCTGAAATAAGTGATGCACTTGTCCTGTGCCCCACGATGAATGGATCTTTTGCGTGGTCACCCACGTTTTTCTGGATCTCATTGATGACAGCCAATGGAAAGTTCATTCGTTTTTTCAGGCTTCCACCCCAGTGGTCGTCACGATGATTTGAATGAGGAGAAAAGAACTGATGGATCAGGTATCCATTCGCTCCATGGATTTCAACCCCGTCGAATCCGGCTTGAATGGCTCGACGGGCGCCCTCCCCATACGCATGAATGATTTCCTTAATTTCGCCATCCTCTAATGCACGGGGAACCGGTTCGTTCTCTCCTGCCGGAACTGCACTAGCACTGACAATGTCCCCATTTGGGACTAAATCCGGTGGACACAACCGTCCACCATGATAAATTTGCAAGACCGCTTTGGCGCCTTGATCTTGAATCGTTGTCGCCAACCTTCTTAATCCCGGGATCATATCATCATTGTGCACGCCAATTTCGCCGGAGAAGCCTTTGCCGCCTGCTGTCACATTGGCACAGGCTGTGACGACCATGCTGACGCCTTTTGAACGACGTTTATAATATTTCACTTCATCATCAGAAACCGTTCCGTCCGAATTTGAGGACCAGTTGGTCATGGGGGCCATGACCATACGATTCTTCAATCGGGTACCATTTGGAAAAGAAAAGGATTCAAATAATAGCTGGTATTTTTCATTCAATGTTTTTGCCTCCCCTTTATAACTTCACCTTAAAAAAGATTATTTACAAAAATAAATGTACCTTCCTATAATAAAAACAACCAATCGCAAATCATATAAATACTTTCATTACTCGCAAATTCCTTAGACATTCCTTAGTGCCTCTTCAATCGGAACATCGCCTGACAGAATTTCAAACACCCGATGGGATGTATTTTCTGTATCTAGTGAAGTGACAGCAACTTGCGCTACATCAGCACGCGGAATGCCATTGGAACGGTCTTCGATATGTTCCGCCGCGGTAATGGTCCCATTGGCAGGTTCGTTTAATAACCTTCCGGGACGGAGAATGGTATAATTCAAATGACTGGATTGCAGGTTTTTGTCCGCATCGCCTTTTGCTTTGAAATAATATTTCATGGACTCCGGGCCATTATCAGGGGTATCAGCATTCATCGAACTGACCATGATAAAACGCTTTACATGATTATTTTCTGCCTCGTTCACCGCCTTCATAGCACCTTGGCGATCCACCAATTCCGTTTTTTCAGGACCGGTATGGCCACCGGAACCAGCGGTAAAAATCACCGCATCGCAACCGTCAAAAGCATAAGAAAAATCCTGCTCTAAATCAGCAACAACAACCTCCGCCCCTAAATGTTCTAGTTCATTCGCCTGATTTTCGTTGCGAATCATCGCCTTTGCTTGATGTTCGCTCTTGTCCAGGACAGATAAAATATGTTGCCCAATTTGTCCATATGCACCGATCACTAATACTTTCATATCAACAGCTCCTCTTATAATAATTTCACAGCTCCAACTGGCGGTTACTTTTCATCCTAATATTTAAATTTGTCTTCTCTAATAGGATTAAACAATCGAATCAATTCCATTAAGCAGTCTCTTATACGCTATCAATACCGAATTCATCAAGTATGGATGCGATATTGAACTTTTATTCTATTTTACCACGCTAGCCCTTAATCAAAATAAGACCATAATCGCGTCTTTCGTGTTGGACAGATACCCATTGTACTGTTGTGAATTCGTCAAGAATCCAGTTCCCATTAAATCGACCAAGACCTGATTCTTTTTCCCCGCCAAACGGGACGTGGAACTCGTCATTAACGGTGATCATTGACATGAACCATACCGATATGAAGTCTTCTAGCGATGTTTACCCCATGTTCTAAGGAATAAGAATGGACGGCTCCGCTTAAGCCATACGGTGAATCGTTGGTGATGTCACTCCTTTCTCTGAAAAAATTCGTTTGTAAAATCTGTCCACTTCCCTTACCCCACACGGAGGACAATTTTTCCTTTGGCATGATGTGTTTCACTTAATCGGTGGGCTTCTTGAATCTCCTCAAGTTTCATAACTGTCCCTACATTTGCACGGATCTTTCCTTGTTCAGTCATTTCCCCGATCTTGGCAAGCTGTTCACCATCAGGTTCAAGGAAAACATACCCCGCCTTCACCTTTTTCGTTTGGGCTAATTCCTGATCAGGCTGACCAGCAATAGAAACCAGAACACCTTCTTCTTTTAAAACATCATAACTTTGCGTCTGGATATCACCACCAAGCGTATCAAACACAATGTCCATATCGGCAAGAACCTGTGTGAAATCTTCGATGCGGTAATCAATAACTTTGTCTGCCCCCAGCGATTTAACAAATTCAATATTTTTCGTGCTGCAAGTCGTTGCCACCCAGGCACCCAAGGATTTTGCGAGTTGAATGGCAAAACTTCCAACTCCCCCTGATCCAGCGTGAATTAACACTTTGTCACCTTGTTTGATGTCAGCAAAGTCATCAAGACATTGCCACGATGTTAATCCAACAAGCGGAATTGATGCAGCTTCTTCAAAAGATAGATTTTCCGGTTTTTTTGCAACAAGGTTTTCATCAACAGCTACATATTCCGCATAAGTTCCATTACGGGTTATATCCGGCCGGGTAAATACCTTGTCTCCGACCCTGAATTTCGTCACTTTTTTTCCTAACTCTTTTATTGTTCCTGCGGCATCCAAACCGAGAGTAAGCGGAAAGTTATAATCCAGCATTCCTTTCAGATATCCCTCACGTATTTTCCAATCAACGGGGTTTACGGACGTAGCTGCTATCTCAATCAAAACATCATTGTCTTTCAAATTTGGTTCGTCTATTTCCGTATACTTTAACTCATCAATCCCGCCGTATTTTTCAATAATAACTGCTTTCAATTTGGGTCCTCCTTCATCATGCATTTCCTTATTCCTAATTCGTTATTCCCCATCGACTTTTATGAGTTGCTTGCCAAGATTTTCACCTTTAAACAACCCGAGAAAAGCTTCTGGTACGTTCTCAAATCCTTCCACAATATTTTCTTCATATTTCAGTTTTCCCTTGGCTAACCAGCTTGAAAGATCTCGGATACCTTCACTGAAACGGTCAGCATAGTCACCAATGATAAAGCCTTTGATCAATCCACGGCTCTTAATGAGTTTTGTCTGAATTCTTGGACCTAGATCACCGTCAGTCCGGTTATAAGACGAAATCGCACCGCAAAGAGGGATGCGTGCAAATTCATTTAATAGATTTATCGCTGCGTCAGAAATTGGTCCGCCGACATTGTCAAAATATATATCTATTCCATTTGGACAGGCTTTCTCAAGCGCCTGTTCCATATTTGGAGAGGTTTTATAGTTAATCGTTTCGTCAAAGCCAAGTTCCTTCTTTAAATAGGTTGTCTTTTCATCGGAACCAGCAATTCCGACAACTCGAGCTCCTTTAATTTTGGCAATCTGTCCAACGATCATACCAACCGCTCCTGCTGCACCGGATACAACAACTGTTTCCCCTTCTTTTGGCTGACCAATATCAAGCAGACCAAAATAAGCAGTCAAGCCAGTTAAGCCAAGGACACTCAGGTATGCGGTCAGAGGAGCGATTGTTTCATCAATTTTACGTACCTTGGATTCCTGAATAACGTTATATCGCTGCCATCCGAGCGTCCCGACTACTTTATCACCGACGCTTAACTGATCTGAATCAGATAAAACGACCTCTCCAATAATTCCGCCACAGATCATCTCATTTAATTCGAAAGGTTTCACATACGATTTTGCATCATCCATCCTGCCCCTCATATACGGATCAACAGATAAATAGATTGTTTTAACAAGAACCTCTCCTTCTTCCGGTTGTGGTACAGGACTGTCTTTAAATGTAAAATTCTCTTTTGTTGGCATCCCTTTTGGGCGCTTTGCCAATAGAATCTGACTATTTTTCAATTTTTCTTTTAATGTCATTATCTTTCCACCCCTTTAGCCTTCAAGTCGACTGCAATATTATCCCTGGTTGCTTTGGAGTATGGACAGATTTGATGGGCGGATTCAACAAGTTGTTCAGCTACTTCTTGTTCAACCCCTGGAATTTTAACATCCAATGCAACAGTAAGAGCGAAACCTCCATCGGTATCTTTTCCTATTGATACTTGCGCTTTCACCTCTGTTTCGCCAATTTTAGTTCGTTGCTTTCTGGCAGCCAAATTCAACGCACTGTCAAAGCAGGCTGCATACCCAGCAGAAAATAATTGTTCCGGATTGGTCCCTTCTCCCCCAGCACCGCCAAGTGATTTAGGCATTACTAATGGCATATCAATTATCTTATCATCTGAAATCACACGCCCATTACGTCCACCTCTGACAGTGGATGAAGCAGTATATAAAGCATTCATGTTAATCACCTCAATTTAATTTTGCTTAATTTAATTGTGCCCAATATAATTGTGCAATGCTTATTAAAACATAAAAAGTTCCTCTCGTCAAAAAACCAGTTTGACATTTCATGAACTTCCATATAGTTTAAAATAGAGAAGGACTGAAAGGATGAATGTTATGGAGAAAGATGAAGCAATAAAATTAAACAACCAGCTGTGTTTTTCTATCTATTCATTATCAAGAGAAATCAATAAATTGTATCGTCCGTTTTTGGAAGAACTCAATTTAACTTATACACAGTATCTTGTCATGCTTGTTTTGTGGGAAAAAGAATCCTGTACAATGAAGGAGTTGGGAGACAGTCTTTTTCTCGATTCCGGAACACTTTCCCCAGTGCTCAAGCGCCTTACAGAAAGAGCGTTAACATACCGAAAACGAGATCCCGATGATGAAAGGCGTGTATTAATTTCCTTAACTGAAGAAGGAAAACAATTAAAGGAAACGGCAGCGGAAATTCCCGGTAAGCTTATTAAAAAGAGTGGTCTCAGTGAAGAGGAATTTTCGAAGACCCTTTTCGACTTCACAAATTTATTACAGCAAATTCAGCAAGCGAATACAGAGTAGATCATGTGCTTCAGCAAAAAGGAAAGAAAAGGTAACAGGCCCCTCTTTCCTTTTTACAGTTTAAATGTCTTTCGCTTACTAGAATATTTTTGTATCCGGGATGGCTGATGCTCCTGAAAAAAATCCAAAATGAACAACAAAAAGGTGACAACCCCTCACCTCTTTCCTTACTTAACTCAACTTTCGGAGTTGAAAAATAGGACTGCGCCATTATAAGACCTGGGTTTAAAGCAACTTAACTATCAAAAAGTATAAAAAAACACCCTATTCTTTGGTAAAATTAAGGTAACCAAACCACAACCAAAGAAAGGATGTTTTCTATGGCTAGTTTACCAAATTCGAATCAAAATGAAAAATTAAATTCTCGGGTGGTACACTTTTTTAAACAAGCCAAAATTGGTACGTTCTTGCATCAGTCCAATATTCATAAGGAAAAAGGAATCGCAGCACGCGATATTGTCCAATTTATTTTTTCCCTTGTCCTTCAAGGAAAAAATCTTTATCGAACGCTTGAATCTGGTCGTAATCCTCATGCTCCAGAAAAGGACGCGGTATACGAACTTTTGGAACGATCTACCTATAATTGGCGTAAGTTACTTGTTAGCGTAAGCTCGCATCTCATTGAGAAGTATATCCGTCCACTAACTTCCAAGGACCGGGATCGCGTTCTGATTTTGGATGATTCTACATACGATCGTAATCGCAGTAAAGCTGTCGAACTACTTTCACGTGTCAAAGACCACACAACGGGACTGTATGTCAAAGGGTTTCGTATGCTTACACTGGGCTGGTCGGATGGCGCTACTTTTATGCCGCTTGTCTTTTCATTGTTGAGTTCCAGAAAAGCCAATAATCGTTATCAGGAGGCTAATCCCAACATTGATAAACGAACAGTTGGTTATCGTCGTTGACAAGAAGCGCTGAAAAAAGGGACCGAGACCATGTTCACCCTGTTAGACGAGATCAACCCCGTGAAGCTTGGCGCAAAGACGATTCTCTTTGATAGTTGGTTTGCATATCCACGCATCATTAAACAAATAGTGACCCATTATCCGCTTCACGTTGTATCCATGATCAAAAACTCACCAAAGATTCACTACACGTATGAAGGAGAAAGTTACACGCTGAATCAGCTTTACAAAAAGGTTCGCAAAAAGCGTGGTCGCGCGAAAATCCTAGCCTCACTTGTAGTAGGCCTTGGTCATGACGGGAACGGCGAAGAAGTCCAAGGCCGCATTATTTTTGTCCGTGACCGAAATCGTTCGAAAAAATGGTTGGCTCTGATTACCACGAACCTTGACCATTCAGAAGAAGACGCTGTGCGGATCTATGGAAAGCGTTGGGCGATTGAATGTTTTTTCAAGGTTTCAAAATCCCATTTACAGTTGGCCAAAGAATTCCAATGTCGCAGCTATGATTTCTTGACCGCGCACACAACCATTGTTTTTTTGCGCTACATGATGCTTGCCGTCAGTTCTCGAGAAGAAGAAGATCCCAGAACCATTGGTCAATTGTTCTTTGTATGTTGCGATGAAATAGGAGATATTCGCTTTGCCGAAGCACTTCTGACCATCTTGGAATTATTGGGATCCGTATTAGCTGAGGATTACCTTCTAACCGATGAACAAATTGAACAATTTTTAGATCGCTTTTTTAATAGATTGCCGAATTTTTTGCGACAACCGCTGCTTCCCCAGGATGCAGCCTGATAAATTAATTCACTTTGGCCTTTTCATATCAAGGCTCGAAGCTTATTTAATGTGTCCGAAAGTTGAGTTACTTAAGTTAAACTACTTTTCTTCCTCAGTTATCGTTAAAAGCTTATCATTTTCTCTATTTAAAGTACTGTTTTTTTATGCATTCAATTAAAATACCAATCCATTTATTTTTAACATATCTTATTCAACTTCTTGGCCCTTATATGCAATATTGGCGCCATTATTTGTTAGGGAATAGTTAGCAATAGGTAAGCCTTTGAAATTATCTCCAGCTTTTCCCCTGCTCCACACCAAGGACGTGCCAGTTTCCCAGCATCCGGCGCTCCATCTACCGATTTATAATTGATTATAAGTTCTTCGTTACTTTTAGACGTGAGATAATTCTACCTCTTCCAGCCCGCATTCCATTCGGTATTGATTTAGTTTCTTTATTATTGAGTAGTTCAATCCGAATTTCTGTGTCTCGGATGCAATTATTTCGTTATCTTTACGATGTATAAGCCGATGTATGTCTTTATGAAGAATACGAAGATTGTTAAACCTATCCGTTCCTCCAAGATGTTTGGGTGTATAATGATGACAGTGAACTTCATAAGCAGTTAAATTCCAACCTGTGATTTCGCATTTGCCTATTTTCATACTAAAACGACTAATGCGATTATCCATGTACTCAACTGTTCTATCTGGGAGATTTGCCTTCATTAGTACGCTGATTTCAAATTCAATATTTGGCTTTAATTTATCGTAAATTTTCTTTCTGCCTTCTTCTGTAAAAAGAGATAATGATGGACTAAAGTTCATGGCATTTACTGTTTTGACGTTTCCTATAGGAAACAGGTGTACAGTGGCAATTTTGAACGTTTTAAATCCTTTACTATAAAACTTCTTATAGGTTGAAGTAGGATTGATTGGATGTCCATATTTCCCAACAGTACGAAGGCGATTGTACAGAAAGGCCTTTAGATCATAGGCAAGACGTGAGAATTCTGGATTGACATGTGTAGCTCTGTTAAAATAATTGTGAATACCTAAAACAAAACTGTTAAAGCGTAAAGCATTTTGGACTGTAGGGGAGTCTTTCATCCTTCGGATGTGCATTTTAGCTTGTTCTTTAAGTTTCTCCCGTTTCTTACGTTTGATGCCTGTATGGGCAACCCTTTTATCCTTCTTTATATTGGCTTTAATGGTAAACCCTAAGAATTCGGATTCTCTTTTTCGCAAATTCACAATCTGCGACTTTTCTGGTGAGATATCCAGTTTTAAACGTTCTTTAATATATAATCTAACTGCATGGTACCACTTTTGGGCTGTTTTTCCATCTCGGCAGAGAATTTTAAAATCGTCCGCGTAGCGGACGAGGTAACCTTCTTTGAGGTTTGAACGTTTCTTCGCATATCTTTCTCCAACTTGAGATTTATAGTTTTTCGAGAGGGGGAAAAACTCCCACTGATCTGCAACCCACTGGTCTAAATCATTTAATACAACGTTCGATAATATCGTTGATAAGATACCGCCCTGGGGTATACCTTTAGATGGCACTCCTTCTTTATCAATTTCAGCTTTTAGCATCTTAGATATACAAGCTAATACTTTTCTATCATGGATGCCTAAATTCCATAACTGTTTGATGAGAAGTGTATGATTAACATTATCGAAAAACCCCTTGATATCAATGTCCACAACATAATGAAGCTGCGATTGATTAATTAGGAATTGTACTCTTGCCATAGCATTATGAGTAGACCGTAACGGTCTGAATCCATAGCTATGTTTATAAAAATGGGCTTCAGCAATTGGCTCAAGAACTTGTTTAAAACACTGTTGAATGATACGGTCAAGAATGCATGGAATGCCAAGTGGTCTTAATTTACCGTTTTCCTTTTCAATCCATTTTCTTCTGACCTTCTTAGGATGATAGTTTTTTAGTTTTGTTTGAATTACGTTCACTAATTCATTTTCCGTAAGCCTTTTGATATCTTTGATGGTTTTTCCATCTGTGCCAGATGTTTTCGACCCTTTATTAGATTTGACCATCCTATAAGCTAGTATAATGTTCTCTCGTGATGTAATCATTTCATATAAATGGTTAAATGAATGGTTGTTACTAGCCCTCTTGTGTAAATCCGTAAAAGTTTCCGTCATATTGTAGTAATCCCAATATCTCAAAGTTGACACTGTGGCATCCCTCCCAAAGAGTGATGTTCCCACATTCCTACCCGATCGGTGTCATTCACGTGAAGAAAATAATCATTCTAATTCGCTAGACTTGGGGCTGTTCCTCCACTCCCATTACAGAGATTCATCAGTCGTACCCCTACCTTCGCAAGGATAAATGTATTTCGACTTTCGCCTTATTACAAACGTTTCGGATGACAGTCCTTCTTTCAACGTTCCTTACTTCCCAAGTACCTTACAACGTAGCTATCCATTTTAGACGTAGGTGCTTCCTTTAAGCCTGCGAGCACGATACCGCCATTGTTCGGTATAGCGTATTTCAGAGGGCGCAGTTTTACTCTACACCACTCGCCCCAACGTTAGCTGGGACATAGCTTTACACTATGTTCAAACTTTAGACCCTTACATTCGGAAGTTTGTCAGTTCGCTTCTAGTGGAACATTCTCACCGTGTCTACTTTTTCAGCCATCCGGCATATCAGTTAGCATACCTTTTCCAATTGGAATGGATTTAGCCTTCCTTCTGCCGACTCTACCTGTGCTTCGTACCCCATGAACTGTCATTCATGACGCACGCAGGAATATTGATGGGATGGTTTCAGGAAACATGGTTCCATCATTCCCATCCTCCGTTGTAACGTTAAAATTAATAGAATTCCCCGCATGTTCACCCTTGAGAGGGTTTATAGCGGAACTTGTCGCGCGCGCCCGTTTGCTTAAGACGAACACAATGTAAATAAGTCTTCAATCTTTTCCAAAATTAAATTTGGGAAAACTCTCTTAGGGTGAAACATATTTTAATCAAATTTACTCAGTGACCCCTAATTATTTACCTTTATTAACAAGATACATGGTTTCATCAATAAATTTTTTAGATGGGGTTTCAGGGAAGTGGTCAACCTTATCTACTGCATATTTGGCATAACCATTTGCTTTAGAAACATCATTGAGTTTCAAGTAACATCTTGCAATATAAGCATGGACTTCATACATAAGTGATAAGTCAAAAGGGTGGTTCCAGTCAGTGACTTCTTCAAATTCTAGCAAGTAATTCAAAGCTAGTTCATACTTTTGCTTACCAAACAGTGCTTTTCCTTTTTCCATCACATAAAAATATTTAAGGTCTTCTCCATATAAGGAGTAAAACTTGTCAATCAATTCTATGGCAAGGTCATACTCTTTTAAGTACGAGTTGTAATAATGAATTCGTAAGGCTAATACATTTGATTTTGCATTTTCACTTTCTGTAAAGTCTGCCAATAAGGAAAGCTTACCTAAATAGAACCCCATATCTTCTTCTTTATCATTCATCATTGCATAAAAATACGCTAATCTATATAATTCTTCAATTCGGTAATAAACATTTCTTTCTTTAGAAAGTGAAATCGCCTCTTGTAGCTTTTTTGAAGCCTCATCATATTTATCAATCGAAAATAATAGAATGATCTCATTCCACTTAAAATCAAGTTCAACAATGATATCTAACTCCGCTTGCTCATATTTAAGGGCTTCTTTCTTCTCCATTAATAATTCCAATGCAGTTTCGTAATGGAATTTATTCATTTCTGTCCAAACCAGAAAATGATTCAGCTTAGCAGAATGATTATATAGTTTTAAGGTCATAAATATATCATCGGCCCTCTGCCATATTTCTCTCCATTCTTTTTTTCCCGTAAAATAACATGCCTTGTTGTAAACCTCCAACAACTTTCCAGATTCATATGCCAAGGGAAGGTCTTCTATCGCAACGTTCTTTAATTGATTAACAACTGTGTCATATTCCTCTTCATGAAAGGCCTTTTTAATTTCGTTTAACAATTCTCTTACTTCCACTGTACTGATATTTTCAAGTAGTTCATTCACTCCAACATTCAGTTTTGCGGCAATGTGGGTCAAGCTCTCCATGGACGGTTTTGATTTATCATTTTCAATTAAGCTCAGCATTCCTTTTGTCATTTGCTGACCTGCTAAAGCTTCTAATGTTAATTTTCTTTTCTTTCGTAAGTTTCTGATACGGGTTCCAATTGAGTCCATTATAATCACTCCGATTGTCTTTCGTTAGTTTAATTTTATTAAACTTCCCGTTGAAAATAAAGTATTTACTATGTTATATTAAGTTTAATTTAATTAAACTTTTTTGAAAGGGAGAATATTTTAATGGCAAATCAAGCTACTGCTGAACGAAGGTCACATATCTACCGAAATTTATTTAAAAATCAAACGTTGATGCTTCTATGGTCGGGAAAGTCGATTTCTGTTATCGGAGATGCTATTTTCGATGTCGCAGTGATGTGGGTAATTTATGCACAAAGTGGATCAACTTTTCAAAGTGCTTTGATAGGTGTGGCCGCCCAATTGTCTTCCGTTATCATGTCACCCGTGGCGGGCGCGGTGGCAGACCGTTGGGATCGAAAAACAATCATGTGGACAACGAATTTATTTTCAGCAATTGTTGTTGCCCTTGTTTCAGTAGTGTTTTTTACTGTTGGTCATTTGCCATTGTGGATTGCCTTGGCCTCCATTTTAATTTTGAACGGATTAACTGTTTTTCTTGGCCCTGCCGAAACTTCTATAATGCCTGCAATTGTGGGAAAGGAGCAATTAACTTCCGCTTACGGTATTTTTTCAACAGTCGTACAATCAGCAAATCTTATTGGTAAAGGGATAGCTGGAGTTGCGATTGCGGCCATAGGATCCAGCTGGGCATTGTTAGGGGATTCCTTGACCTTTATTATTGTTACTATTTGTATACTACTTGCCAGAATTCCAAAGAAAGAGATAACTCTGGCTGCGGAAAGTAATAAATCCTCCATGATATCTGATATCAAGGGTGGGTGGAAGTATATGGATAAACACCCAACTCTTAAAACACTAATTTGGCTTGCTTTTCTTGTTAATATTACCTCTTTTATGGGGCCACTTTACCCAGCGTTTGTTGAAACGCAACTGCACGGCGGAGCAACTGCCTATGGTATAATCCAAGCGTCAACTGTTATCGGAGCAATGTTTGGTGGCATTTGTACCGGATTTTTTGATAAGCGTTTTAAAGCCGGGCCTTTATTGGGGGTTTCACTTTTGATTGCGTCTTTGGCTACTTTTGGAATTGCATTTTCCAAAATGCTTTTAATGGCCGTTTTCTTTCAAATAATCCAAACGTTTTTTACATCCTTATCATCCGTATTAATAATGTCGGCACAACTCGTGCTTGTTTCTGATGAATACCGTGGCAGAATTAGGGGATTAATGATGTCAATGGCAATGCTTGCCATGCCTATCAGTACTTTAATTGCAGGGGGGATTGGAGAAGTGATCAATATTTCTTATTTGTTTGCCTTTGCAGCTTTATGGACTTTAGGTATCGCATTGTTCAGTCTGCAGAATACAAAAATACGCAACCTTGATACAAAAAGTTAACAGTGCCTACAAAAATTATAATGATTGTTATGAATTGCTGTTCTAATAATTTCACCTAAAGGTTGGGTTTTATTAATACAAAATAACTGTTCAGTAAAGTTGCCTTTAGGTGTAGAACTAGGCGCCAATTCTTATTCAAGAATGGCGCCCTATAAAGGAATAAACACTATAGTTTGAATTTCTTTAGTTGAGGGTGAGAATAAATTCTTCAACATCCTTACCACGCGCGTTTGCATACCCGCTGTCTTCACCCGAAATCATGAACCCACATCTTTTTAAAACCTTTATGGATCCAGTATTGTCTTTTGCAGCGCGAGCATAAAGTGGACGAATTGAAACCTGTTTTAGAAATTCTCGTAAAGCGTTGGTTGCGATTCCCTTACCCCAGTATTCCTTTCCAATCCAATAGGTTACTTCTGGTTCTCCGAACTGCTCGAAGTGTACAATATGGCCAACGACGGTGTTCTCAACAATGATCGTTTGCTTAATAATATTCGTATTCGTAAGTATTTTGTTCCAGTGTTCAGCGAAGCTATTCCAATCATTAGGGTCCTTACTTGTAAAGGCGGCCATTTGGTTTGCCTCACTGTCCCGCTGATGCTTAAAAAAAATAGGAAGGTCATCCTCAATCACATTCCGAAGCACTAAATTGCTCATTAAACTCACCCTCTGTCGTTTACTTTATTCTAGCAAACATGTGTTCCCAAGGCAATATATTTTATCGTGTAAAACCACCTTGATATGCCTACTACCAATTCATTTCCTTGTTCAACATAATGGCCCTTATATGCGATATTGACGCTATTACTTATTAAGGAATAGCGCCCTTTAGTGGAATAACCACGATTCAGATTAATGGTTTAAAATCCAGTTGTTGATTTGTTCACTTACAAATACTGGATTGTCCCAATAAATGTCATGTGTTGCATCCTTTACGTCAACCACACTTGCATTTAAAAATTGATTTACACGGTTTGTTTCACTATCTCTAACAATATTAAATTCTTGGGGTATGGTGCTTCTTAGTAATAATACTGGCAAATTGACATCCAATAGTGTTTCATTTGTTGGTTCATTATACTTCTGTTTGACGATATACTTTGCTACCTCAGGATTAACAATCAATCTAATTAGCCCATTTTCACATTTCATACTACCTTTTGATAACTCAACTAACCTTTGGGACATTCCATCATTGAATAGATCTTTCTCGTATTCTTCCCAAGAGGAAAAAGTGAATTTTTCAATATGTTGTGCAGTCATCCTTAATTCCTCTTCGAGAGTGTTTTCCGGAATGTTTTTTGCTCGAATATATCCCCCGTCAAGTAGGACTAATGAATTTAAGATATATTTTCTTGCAAAAGCAAGAGCGATGTATCCTCCAACAGAATGACCAACAATATGTAAGTCTTCTACATTTATGTAATCAACAACTTCCTTTACCCAATCTGCTAATGACTCCATAGAGAAAAAATCTTCATAATTAAAATATGTTGAATTTCCATGGCCGGGTAGATCAAAAGTGTATACATTATAGTCCTGACTGAGTATAGTTGCCAGTTCATCAAAACTTTCCCCAGTGCTCCCTAAACCATGTAACAGTATTACCGATGATTTATGATTTTCTCCCCACATATTAACTTTTACATTTAATTGATTTTCCAATGTAATTACCTTAGAATTCATTGCTGCCTCCCAATTCTTTGTCTAATGTGTTCACTAAAAAACACATTAATTAGCAGTACCTACTTCAACTTTTCTGCTGCGCTAGTTTAAGTGTAGTAATCGTTCGCAACCTCCATTTATTTTAACACAACTATTTAATTTTCTTAGGGACGATCTTCCGCAATCTGGTCCTTGTCATGACAAAAAAGCGCAAATCCCCTTACTCCGGATATGCGCCCAATTCTGGAATAATCGTTTTCCAATAATAGATGGTATTGCTAAAGACAACTAATCAAAAATATAACCAAATTGAAAGAATTAAAAATACAACAACAAAGATAACTTTACTTATAATGAATTCCCTTTTGCTAACACCCATCTTCTTTTCCGTATACCTTAAATAGGTTATTACGAATATAAAGCCAAATAAAGCAAAACTCTGTCCCAGCGTGTCGTGTAAAACTGATATATATCTCATAGCTGCTAATCCAATTAGGAGAAGACCGATATACCCAACTGTCATATAGAAATAAAGACTTTTTTTCTGATCATTCACATCAATTCCCCCACCTTTATAATTCCGTCTCACTGTTACACAGACATTCAATATTATTGATATTTCAAGCCCAACATCTATCTAATCTTATATACAATACAGCGCAATCCTTATTCCGGAATGGCGCCCTATTGTTGAACTGTTAAGGTGCTACAAGTTCTACTTTTAATCTGTCTGGGTCTTCAAAGTAAGCAGCGTAATGATCATCTCCTCCAGCAAATGGATGCTGATTAGCATAAAGAATAGTAATTCCTTTATCTTTTAATTTTCTAGTCATATCATCAACGTGCTGGCGTGATTCTGCGTGAAATGCTAAATGATTTAGACCTACTCGACATCTATGATATGAAACGTCCAGGAACCGTTCTTCTGTTTGAACAAATACGATGTAAGTATCCCCCATTTTAAAACTTTTTCCACTTTCCCATTCCTGAAAAGGGCTGTATCCCAATTCTTCCAGAAACCAACCCCAAAAATCTATTGACCTTTTTAAATCGGAAACATATAGCTCAATATGGTGAAGCAATCCTTTTGACAAGAAATAGCCCTCCCTCTTTATTCTGTTAAACTGCCTTTATTTTTTTCACGTCTAATCCATAATATTATATTTTTTCATCAGTTCTTGAGCTTGTTTAATTCCATCCTCGGTTAGATGGACAGATTTTGCCCGTTTGCTTCCAACAATGTAATTATTATCGTTCAATTCGTTCAATGACTCAAAAGGATAACCTTTCCAGCTTCTCTGGGCTTCTCCTAAACCGTAATCATCTGGAAACGAAGTTAAATACAATAGAAGTAATGTAAGTTCGTCAATTTGATCTTTCATATTAAAAACGCCCTTCCCTTTACTTTTCCCATCTATTACAGATGAAGAAGTTATATAGAAACAGCTAATCTCACAAAAGTATTATAGAAGGATTAGGATGTGGAGTTACTTCATAAGCGCGCCCCTTTTCTGGAACAAAGGTAAATTATTATCTTTCTTTATTCTCAAGGTCTTTGACCCTTTTTTCTAGCTTTGAAATCTCCTCTTTTAAATCATCATTTGGAGTTTTTATCCTGTGTGTTACGCTTTTAAGAATTGCAATTACAGCTATAATTAAAACCATTACTCCGGCTACAAATATTAAAATTATCTCCATAAGTTACCCTTTCCTTTCTACAACAATATGGCCGAGCCAATAGGGACGACATTCTTGTTCCTGATAAGCGCCCGATAATTGAAGAATTTGTTAACCATATCATCTATTCTAAAGGTGCTTCTATTGCTGCTACAGATTCAATTTCCACTAGTTGATTTTTATATCCTAATACTGTTACCCCTGATAAGGTGCTTGGAACGTCATGGTCACCAAATTCATTCCTTATTGTTTCCCATGCAATTACTAGATCTGAACGATTTTGTGATGCTACAAGAACCCTAGTGTATACAACATCATTCAGTGAAGCACCACACTCTTTTAATGCTTCTACCAAATTCCCAACACAGGTTTTTGCCTGAAGTTCATAATCATTTAAATTAAGTATTTCTCCGTCTTTATTAAGTGGACAAGCCCCTGCTAAGTATAGTAAATCCATTCCCGAAGGCACTCGACTAGCATATGCGTAATCAGTTTGAGCTAAATTCTCAGAATGAATTAGTGATATTTTATTGTTCATTACCATTCTTCCTTCCCTTTTATTCCGGATTTGCACCCGATCGTATTGCAGAAGATTACAACTACCCTATATCGAAATCTTAAAATAACTTTGAACTAAAGTAACCTATTAAAACCATAAAAATATAAGTATAACCAATTCCTATTTTCTTGTTTTTTTCACCCAACAGTTTCCTAAATACTGTTTCGATGACCCTTGAAACTAACACCATAATTATCAAAAGAGGTATGGAAAGAAGAAATCCCGTTAGAAAAGGATCGAAAGAAAGTAAATTGAAAGTATAGAATATGAAAATAAATATGAATGGAATTGTTAAATTACTTGCCAGATCATTTTCAACTTTTGAACGACTATCAAACAACCATTTATAAAAATCTTTTATGGTCTTTATCCCCATCGCCCCCTGGAAACAAAAATAAATCAATAAACAATTCTGATTTTAGTCTAACATTAATAAACCTTCTCGCTAATAACTTCCTCTTACTTAACGGGGTGCACCTTATTTACGATACTGATTCTGTTCCTTATTAGGGAAAAGCACCCTATTCTTGAATAGTTTTATGCAATTATCTGGCATTGTGGAAGTGTATTCACCTTTCTTAGGAAAATGCTTTAACTGTAGCTCCACCAGGCTTCTTAGTATCCTCAATCTCCAGCAACTGTCTTTTCATATCAACGCCTCCTGCATAACCAGTCAGCTTATTATTTTTACCAATTACGCGATGGCAAGGAATGAGGATAGGCAAAGGGTTAACGGCATTGGCATGACCTACTGCCCGAATAGCTTTTGGTTTCCCTATGGAGATGGCAACTTTAGAATAAGTTCGAATTTCCCCATAAGGAATTTCTCGCAAGGTCTCCCACACTTGTTTTTGGAACGGGGTCCCTTCCAATGTAAAAGGAACATCAAATTGCCTGCGATTTCCATGAATATACTCTTTGAATTGCCGACAGACGGATTTTCCAAGCTCATAACTTCTTTTCAACTTATGATTGGCCATCAAAGCGTCCCAATAGTCATCAGTCAACATAATTCGTACAAGTTGACCATCCTCCTTGAAAATAAACCGAAGACAACCTATTCTTGTATGGCAGTCATCATATAGAAGCATGTTCGTATCTCCCCCTGGTTCAATTTTGGCAGGCCATGTTTCGTTTCATGAAAAATGATTAACGTAACATGACTGTCATCCTGACTTGAAATTGATTTGGCGAAAAGTCGGTATTTCGCTTAAACGCGTTATAAAAGCTGGAATTACTTTGATAGCCAACTTGATGACCAATCTCCATACAATTTAGAGTAGTCGTTAGAAGGAGTTCTTTTGCTTTTTTAATTCTGACTTTTTCCAAATACATACGTGGTGTATCCCCTGTTCTATCCTTAAAAAGGCGATTCAAATGAAAACGACTAACGCCAACCATTGATGCCAACTCATCTAGTAGCATTTTTTGGCTATAATGATTGTCAATAATCTGCTTTGTATCCTCTATAATTGATTGGAACGGATCGTATGTTTTTGACTTCAAATCTGGGCGGCATCTCTTACAAGGACGATATCCTGCTTTTTGGGCCTCGGCTGCATTCGAAAAGAACGATACATTTTTCCTATGAGGAACTTTAGATTTACAAGACGGCCGACAAAAAATGCCCGTTGTCTTTACTGCGTAAAAAAACATGCCATCGTATGTTGCGTTACACGAAATAGCTGCTTTCCACATGGTGGCTTTGGACATATCCTTTTGGTCTTTCATTAAATTCTAACACTCCCTTGTAGGGAAATTTTTGAACAAAAACTTAGTTGTTATAATTTGCGTCCATAAATGGTTTAGCCAATCTAGAAGGATGTATCTTAGAACCTAGACTGAAGAACTCACAAAAATTCATAATAAGTGGTCTCCATTCCTCGGGATTAATATAGTTTTTCTTCCCACCCATCAGAAGTTCCTCTTCAATATGCACTCGTAATATTTTTACCTCAGTAGCTACCAAAGAACTAGGCTCTTCAAAAGAATGGCTTTTTACGAATTGGGCTTCTAACTGAACAGGACATTCTTTAACAAGAGGTGCCTTTACCAAATCCGCCGAACCCGATGTAAGTCCACACGTGCCAAATTTGTCCGGTTCATATCGATACCCCATCTCCTCCTTTGCTTCAGGAACAGGATTTCTGCCTGTAAGCAATGCTAATCGGTCAACAGAACTAACAAGATTGGATGAAGGTAAGTTCAGGACGCATTCGTGTTCTCGTTGCAAGTTCAGCATAGTCTGTGATTTTGAACTCATTCCAAGCATACATGATTGATTAAGCCACCAAGCAGAAGACATTGGAGCAAGATTTGCTGATCCGTCTTCGTTTAATGTGCTAATAAGAACAACAGGCGTTCCAAAATACAGAATGTTCGGATCAATAGTTTTATGCATATTTCCCACTTCCTTTATTCTCGAGAATGCTAATGTAACCTCATTGTATCAACAAAGGAATGAGAATTTCTTCTGTTTTTTTGCGGTTTAATTCTTTAAAGTAAAATGGTTAATGAGAAATAAATTCTGATCGACCTTATAATCTGACTGTCCCATTTAATCAGGTAAGAGCACATATCTTATTCGTTTCTCGCGCCCCTTTAATGGAACAGTGGATTCAGATATTAGCTGATATCGTCTTTTAGAAGAAATAAATATACCCTAATCATCTCATTAGTGAATAAAGACAACAACATTAAATTTCAATAAATTCAATAAAGAGTGAACTCAAAAGAGCCCACTCTTCATGATGGATTCATGCGTCTTTATTACATTGCATGGCTTTGTTAATATACTGATAAGTTTCTGCATCTACACCATGCTGCAATTCGTTACCTGGGTTCTCTGCATGAAACTGTTCAGCAGCCTTTATAAACTCAGGATCATTTTGTGGTGCAAACATCCCTGTAAGCTCTTGCCATTGCTTCGCCAAACTTTGAACATCTTTATCCGTTGCGGGCGTACCCTGCTCCATGTGGTTACGGAGTTTTTCCATGACCAAATCAAATTTTTGTTCAGCCTTTTTCAATTCATCTTTATCCATACTTTCATATTGCTTTTTCATTTGATCTAGCTGGTCTTTCGTAAAGTATTTTTCTCTATTCATTTTCATCACTCCCAATAATTTTGTTAATTCTTCAACCGATAAGGATCGCTGGTTTTGAATTAAAGTCAATGCATTCGTTAATTCACTTAAAAGAGTTTGCTGCACTTGAATATCCTCTTTCAAACGAGTTATTTGAATAGACAAGACTTCTGATGCACTGTAACTGTCGCTGCCGGCTAGGACAGACTGTACATCTTCTAACGATAAGCCAATGTGCTTTAAGGACAGGATTTGCTGCAGCTTTGAGAGATCCGATTTATTATAAAGCCGGTGACCGGAATCGGAATAAGCGGAAGGAGAAAACAATCCGATTTGATCATAATAACGCAAGGTCCTTACCGTTAATCCTGTTAGTTTTGCCAGTTCTCCCACTTTCCAATAGTGCTTCAAAATAATCGACCTCTCAATCCTGTTGCTTATCTATGTCTTTACTATAACTCCTTACGTAGCGTAAGTTGCAAGACCAAATACAAAGTTTTTTTAATGGAATCCCTAAAATAAAAAATGAACACACTTCTTACCACAGAAATGCGCACGATTGCGGCATAGTCAAATCAGGATTCTTGAGCTAACACACCCGTTATATTAAGCAAATACTATTCATTTTTCGTGTTTAGATTATACTTTTTTTGAATTTTTTTCTTGGCTTGTTCGAAGTCTTCTGATTTTATTTTCCCCAGATTGTCCCAAATTTGTTGTTTTAATCGTCTTAGATTATCTATCCTCTTTTCTCTCTTGTCATAAACTGCTGATGCAAAATCCGCACTTATCTTCTCTAACTCATAATCTAAATAATCCAGAGCTTTATCATAGTTAAGATATTCACGCATAAGCTTATCACTCCACTTTCCCCGGATATCCCGCATCATTTGAGCACGTTTCACATTTTCGGATCTTGCTTCACTCATGGAGTTTGCTTTCCACATACGCCATTTACTTGCGATTTCAGCAGATCTAGCAAACTCTTCCTGTAACTCTGCCTGATTCTGAACGTTTGTATAAGTACCTTTTGCCGCTTCTGCAATAGCTTTAAGCTGCTTTTGACCTTCATTTTTCACATCGAAACCAATTACATTGACAATTGGTTTTATATTGCTCCCCGCCAAACTTTTCGCTTGTTTGACAGGATTGCCACCACACGTACCAATTCCATCACTTACAATATAAATAATGTTTGTATTATTTTTACTTTTTAATCCGGATAAATCCTTTTTAGCAAATTTGATGGCATCTGCCAGGGGTGTCCATCCCGCAGGACTAAAGCTGTTTAAAGCTTTTTTAAACTTATTCTTCTTATAAGGTTTAATTCCATAAACAAGTTTATTGCTAGAGCAGGAAAGTTTCTTGTCCGCTTCAGAGCCGCTTCCTTTAAATCCATATACTCGAAGCCCTACATTTGCATCTTCTGGCAATTCGCTTACAAAATCTTGAATTGCCTCCTTAGCTAATTCCATTCTCGTCATACTACCCTGTTTGGCTGCCATGCTTCCGCTAGAATCCAGGATAATCTCAACATTATAATTTTCTTTAAACTGATATCTCGGGTCCTTAATATCGGGGCTGCCAAATGCATATGCTCCCCATTTTGCAACAACGTTTTGTGGATCCGGGTAGTCTTCAGCAAACATATGAACGAGTTTTTTCCAATATTTATCTACCATTTTTTGATTAATCTTCTCACCCGGTTCGGGAAATTTGTCCAGTACCTTTTTAATTTCTTCAGCGTTTGCTTCAAATTTTTCACCAGAAAATTTGCCCGTTGGATAATCGAGAATACCCTTCAATGTAGTTGGTGGCTCAGGTAAATCCTTAAAAAAATCAGTATTCATAGTTGATGCATTTTTCTTCTCTTTTTCATTCTTTATATCCGTATTGTCTTTCTTCTCTTCCTTAGAAGTTTCCTGTTTCTGATCATTCTCCGCAGTTTTAGTACTATCCGATTCCGATGAACATCCGACAGCAATAATCATAAGTAGAACCATAATTAATAAAATCCATATATACCCTCTAAGTTTCAATCTCACAAATTCGTACCCCTATCCTCTATTATTTCTATCTTTAAAATATCTTAAATCAAAGTGCTTGCATTTTCAATTAAATATAGAACCAAAAGGACTTACTCCTATTCAGTTACCGCGCCCGTTCGTATTATGTGAATAAGCCAGTCACTTCTGGTTGACCTATTTTAAATAGGTTTTATGCTTGAAGTAGCCGGGGTAGAACGTGCGCGCCCGTGGGACAATGATCCCGTCCGTTATACTGTTCACCCCCTACTTGTAGAAACATGTTTGAGGCTGGTTGGGACTTGGATCCCGCATAACAAGCGAAGCTATGACACTACAAAATTAGTTAGGGGCACACCGGTGAATCTACCAAAAGGAGTTGTGATTATATATGGACCCTGTCATTGGCCTGGATGTTGCGAAAGGTGAAAGCCAGGTCCAAGCCTTTTTACAAAGGAAAAAAACGTATAAGAAAAGCTTTAAATTCGCACATGATTTACAAGGGCTAGGTATGTTTTATGAATTTTTCCGGGAGGTGAAGCAAGTTTCCGGACAATCTCCAGCTGTTATATTTGAATCGACTGGGCACTATCATGAGCCTGTGCTGCAATATCTTGAAGAGCATGGAATCACCTATTATTTAATCAACCCAATGGTTGCACACAAGGCAAAACAGACAAGCCTGCGCAAAGTGAAGACAGATAAAATGGATGCTTTCCATCTGGGGGAGCTTTACTACAAAGAAGATTTGGAAGCGTTCCAAAAGAAAACGGTAAAAACCCTGAATCTGCGCCAATTAACAAGGCAACATAGTGCTTTAACCGAAAGCTATGTCGGAATCAAACTTCAATTTCAAACAATCTTGGATCAGGTATTCCCAGAATATCATCATGTTTTCAGTAATTTATATGGCAACATTTCATTGAAAACGTTGCTCCAATATTCAACATCTTACGATGTCAAAAACACAACACAAGAGCAATTAGCCACTGATATGTACCAGATTGGGGCGAAACGTTCTTATGCATGGTTTTTGGATAAAGCACAACAATTAAAAGATGCAGCAGAACGCAATCCATTTCAAGAACGTATCTACCATGGTCATCTTATTAGCTTGCGTATGTACATTCAGATGATTTTTCAATACCAAGAGCATCTATCCAAAATGAGAGAAGAGATAGATGCCCTGGCTGCAACCTTTGAGGATTATAAACTGATTCAGTCAATTCCCGGGGTTGGAGGTAAGATTGCCGCCACAATCATCTCCGAAATTGGGGAAATCGATCAGTTTCCTCATCCGAAAAAATTGGCTGCCTACGCAGGCATAGATCCGGAAGTTTTTGAATCAGGCAAGTTTAAAGCCACCATCAATTGTATCACGAAAAGAGGCTCGTCAAGATTACGTCAATCTCTCTATTCAGCAGTGCAATGCGGAATAGCGAAAAATCGTAACACAAAGCTACGAGCTTTTTATGATAGAAAACGCGAAGAAGGTAAACCACATAAAGTAACTGTCATTGCCTGTGCCAATAAACTAATTCATTGGATCCATGCCATGTTAAAACGCAAAGAAGTCTTTGTAGATCAATAATAACGATCAATATTCACAATATTCTGATGCCTTATCGATTTTACGGTAAGGTTATTTTGTATGCCTAATTTTAGTCTAACATGTTTTTTGAACTTTTTTTACCTTTAATTATTGACAGCTATTAGCTGGTATGATTGAATAGTCATTTTCAGCTATTAGCTGGTATTACTTAATCCTTGTATCACTTAATCTTTTCATAGGATTTAACCACTGCTTCGCCCTCTTTTTTTGAAAGCACTTGAAACGATTTATTCTTCGATAATGGCATATAAGATTGTTTATCGGAATTAATAATAGAGTTTTTCTTAACACTAACATAATATTTCTTTTTTGAATCAGGTATATCAATTTCTACACCGGCACCGCCTGCACCACTGCTTAGATCTATTCTGGCAGTAAGTTTTCCTGGTATAAATTGATCACCTTTTTGTTGTATTCCGCCTACATAAAAAAGCCCGTTTGTATCCTCGGCTAATAGTAAATGACTATCATCCGTAGTTTTTACCAATACAAGGTTTTTTGCTACTGACGCTTTAAATTCATTCACAGCATCTTCCAAAGTGGAAAACGTTTCTTGACTTGTTGAACTTTGATCAGGGCTGCTACACCCTTGTAAAATCACAGCTGCCAGTATAAGTGAAAGAAATTTTTTAATCATTAATTTTCCTGCCTCCTTCAAAGCAAGGCGTCGCATATTTATTCCAGATAGGCGCCCGATTGTGGCACAGTCACTACCATTTTATCATAAATAAAAATATATAGTTTTTTAAATGTAAATTAATTTACAAAATGATTAAAATGTGATATATAAAAAATAATTAGCATTCACCTCTTTTGAGTGCCAAAAACTTTCTTTAAAGGAGTGATTTGGATGGTTGCAATAGTTCTTGATAGAACAAATCCGTCACCTGTTAGGGAGAGTTCAAACTGTATGTTAATTCGTTATAAAAAATGCTACAGAAAAATTGCGATGGGTCTTCTTTCATTCACGTTGAATAAAAGAGATATCAAATCATTACAAAAAATTGTTGACCAATATGAGAATAACCCTAATTGGCATCTTTATCTTTGGAAACAGTCAAATAATATTATTGGAGCAATTGGTTTTAAAATTAAAAGTGACGTAAACGTGATTATCCAACACGTTTCAGTTAATCCTTCCTATAGAAGTGACGAAATTGGTTACAAAATGATTCATGAAATAATCAAACAATATGGTCATAAATATGACATTCTCCCAAATAATCGAAATCAAAATTTTTTTCAATTGATGTGTTAATCGGTAAATAGTCTAAAACTAATAATAACCAAAGAAAAGCCTCGCGAAATTGACCGTGAGGCTTTTCTTGTACAACATTATTCAATTTCAATTTTACGTGAATTATCCTTCACTGCTTGTTCATCTTTACCCACAGTGATTCTCAGCAATCCATCTTCTAGCTTCGCCTTTACATCATCGGTCTTGGCATTTGCCAAAAAGAGTGAACGCTGCATTGAATCGTAACGTCTTTCTTGATGAATATAGTTGTTATCTTCATCTTTCGTATCAACATTTTCTTCCCGGTTCACCGAGATAGTTAAACGACCTTCATCATTTAACGTGACATCAATATCATTTTTCTTTATCCCTGGAAGTTCAGCATCTACTAAATATTCATTATCTGTTTCCTGAATATCTACCTTGAACGGATCTGTAACAAGGTTTCTTCTGGCCAATGGAAAATCTTTAAAAGCATCATCAAAAAAGTCGTCAATCATGTTAAAAGGGTTTGTTGGTGTCACATTTGATACATTTCGATTTTTTCTATTGAAAGGTATTAAACTTGACATCATGACTCACTCCTTTTCAAATAAATATTGACATTAGCACTTCATTTCAATACTAACAGAGGTGAATTTCATATTACAAAAAGAGATAAACTTTCAATTAAAATGCTCGCTAAGCCCTATCCAAGGGCACCCTTCCCCTCAACCAAAATCCGTTTGAAAAGTCTTCCATCATACTAAAAGGAATAAATTTAATCAGAATAAATCAACTCCTTTCTTCATATTTTCTCTGACTTAGCATTAGACCCATCCGAGTGCTAAGTTCTATTTTTTATATACCACATTTTAATATATTTATAAACATAATTATTGGAGTTACATTTTTATTAATTGATTTTTTATATCTTTTTACTTTTCAGACCAGCGAGTTAATGAATTGTAAATTTTCACTATGTGTTTATTCCAAAAAATCGGGTAAATAAAATGAACCAATTCTTATATTTATTGGAGGTGAGGTAATTGTCACGATTAACTATTGGACTTATTCCTTGTCCCGATACGCCAGAAAAATTAGCTAAAAGTTTCAAAAATAAATTACCTGAATTCTTATCTGCAAAGGTTTCAGATCAAGTCAAATGGTCTGTTGAAGTTACAACAGACCCTCTTATTGGCTCAGCTGAAGACACGCAAGAACTGATGGAGGAAACTGAGTCTATAAAAAAGCAAAAAAACTGGGATTTTGCCATATGTTTAACAGACCTCCCATTGTTTGATGATAAGGATTTGGTCGTGGCAGATGGTGATTATAATCGGCAAATCGGGCAAATATCGATTCCAGCATTTGGATCTTTTCCTTTAACCGCACGCATAAGGAAAGTATTGATACAAGTTGTAAAAGAGTTACACAGCCATCAATCGAATAATAGTATGAAAAAAACTGCTGTTACCGCAAAAGAAGGCATGTCTGATCGTGAAAAAGGCGCTGTATCCAGACAATTTTTGTTTTCACTGATTCGTCGTGAACATTCAACCCCTATGGGTAAAAAAATGGATCTGCATCTTGTTATTCGCCCACGTTTTCAGGCTAAACTGCGTGTTTTAGCGGGAATGACCTATGCAAATCGCCCATGGGGCATTATTCCATCATTTAAGCCTGTCGTTGCAGTGGCTTTTGCTACAGGGGCTTATGGCCTTATTTTCCCTACTTTATGGAAGTTAAGTGGAGCATTTGAACTTTTTCGCTTTTTGGGCTTAATGGTTGGTGCAATCTTCAGTATCGTGGTATGGATTATCATCTCGCATAATCTGTGGGAAAAGCCAGCTATAAATAATGATAAAGCTGTCAGAAAATTATATAACCGAACAACAGTAGCTACTTTAACAGTAGCAGTATTATGTTACTATATTACGCTTTTTGTATTATTCCTGCTGACAGTCCTTTTGTTTGTTCCGCCGGATTTATTTCAATCATTAGGTGATTTAAACGAATCTGTTAGCTTCTGGAATTATACAAAATTGGCCTGGTTGGCCACTTCCATAGCAACTTTTGCAGGATCAATTGGTGTCGGCCTTGAAAACGAAGAAATGGTACGAAACATTATGTATGGATACCGACAAAGCCAACGTTCCAAATACTATCGGGGTCAGCAAGATGAAGAAAGAAACGAAACCAAAGATGGTTAAAATAAGATACTCAATCTTGGACATAAAAAATAAGCCCCCGACACTTGATGTAAAAGGCTAAAGTAAATTAAATTATCAAGCTGCATCCTGGAACATCCTGTTGAATAAGCAATTTAAAAATTGGTTAATTGTACAGCTCCATGGATTTTGGATACCGCAATATTCAGTCTACAGAATACAAAAAATACGCAATCTTGATAAAAAAAGTTAACAGTTGAAGAAATAGCGGTCTTGCCAACATAATGACAAAAAACAACGCTAATCCATTTTCTTACAAAAATGACCTAAAAATAGCGTAGATGGATTCTACGGTAAAATAATGCCCTAAGTGGGAGAATCATAGCTTCTAAAAGGGGTTTAATGAGGTGAAATTTTTGCGTAGAATTATAAAATTACCCCTTAACGAGCCTATAATCAGGATTCATATGGAAGAAAGTGGCTTAGCGCAGGTTAGATGTCAAAATGTCGGTAGGACCCCTTATGTACAATACGCGCGCTGATCCGGAAAGGCTCCCGTTAAAGGAATAAAGTTGGTAATACCCAAGCCTGTGAATCCCCCCTGATGCAAAAGCTAAAACCGATTAGCCAGCTTTTTTATCATGATGTGCTGCAATAAGAATCCCACAACCAAACCCGGAATGACGCTTAATATTGGAAGCCAAATTGGACCGAGCAATATGCTGAATAAAGTTAGTTTAGATGAATAGATCGTTCCTACAGTCACAAAATAGGCTGAAAATACAAATGGTAAAAAGGAATATGGCTTTTTTCCGCCACCTGCATCTTTAAAGACATCCCACATGGCAAAAAAGTATAAACAAGGATAGAACATGTGCCACTGATAATCTGCATATTGAATCGCTTTTTCTATTTCCCCATGAAAACTTAGAAGGATGACCTCGTTAAAGTTTCCCTGTACGTTGACCAAAAACACTAAGAAAATTAGTACAATCCCTTTGATGTATTTTTTATTTAATAATTGGCCAAAACCAGGTAATGGGATGCTCCACAGCAATTTATCCATTCATAAGACCTAACCCTTATCTCTTGCAATTTGATTTCGATCCGGTGCTTGGGGCGGTTTTTCCAACCATCGATTTTTAATCATAAGATTAGCACCATCTTCGGCGTATTTCGCAATTTCAGCTGTAAGACGAGTGTACGTTGCAATCAAGTCAGTCCTTTGACTGGATCCAATTGCCGCCCCATATTGACCAATCCCGGCTGTGTTCATTGTTGTAATATGGAACATCATAAGTTTGTCCGAAAACGGAGATTCGGTTGAATCCGTTGGTTGAGCATCCCATACTGACGGTGTTGAAAGATGGTCATTGTGCATAATTTTATTGAAAATATTCACGTGTTTTTCTGATATATCCCGTCCCCGTACCAAATACTTTCGAACTTCTGGCGATTGGGCTACCTGACTAAAGCCCATAATCAGCGCTGCACCCACCCTATTCCTTTCAATATTGTAATATAAATTCGTAATTTCAATGGCATTTAACGGGCGTTTGTCACTAAACCATCCCCCACTCAAATAATGTTGGTCGTTAATGTATTCGACCCTTTCAGGTTTGGGAATATAGGGGGCTCTTGAAAAAATCCCTTTTGTTAATTTTACTTGCGTGGCTTGATCCAGTAAGTCTGCAGATGTGCTTAAGTTTTGTTTAAAATATTGCACAATATCAGAACGTGCGGCATTAGATAAAGCCATCGTATAGGTAGTCATACCTAATTTCCCTAAGTTTTGGATATACAAGAGGAAAAAATCATCGGTGTATAATCTTGGTGCGTTTAAATTCACATCCTGGGTTGAAAATCCATCGGGTACAGCAATTTGCTCATTGGTAAACAGGTTTTCGATAAATTGGACGTGTTGCTGGGATAAACTTAAAGCAAACTCCAATACAGAGCGTATGTCTTCATCTTCAACCTGGCTCAATGTATAACTAATAGTCTGTACAGCCATTGAATCGCTTAAATAATTACTCCAAAGACTTGCGATTTCAGCCGAGGTCAATTCAGGATTAGGCTGTGTATTCATAAGATATTCCTCCAAGGTTTTATAAATATCTTTAACCTTACCCTGCAAAATATTCATAACCCTTTTTGGTATTTTTGCTCATTGAATCAACAAGTAAGCCCCCGTGGTCAAGCGGGGGCTTACTTTGACAACCTTTTTCAATTTAATTTTCTGCCACGTCATTTCCTTGTTTTTGTATATTTTTTCTGCTTTGATTAATCTTTTTATACAGGGCCATCACCCTTTCGTCTGGATGTTCTTCAAACGGACTAACATAAAATGATTCTTCTAGCCGTGACATCAAAACACCAAGCATTTGATTTTTACGTTTTGGAGGCAAATGTGACTTCATAAGAGCCTCGTATTGTTCTTGTATCACTTGTAAAATCATGTTATATCACCCCCATTTATTAAGGGAGCCCCCTACATTAAGTAATGTAGAGTTCAAGGGGTAACAGGCGTTTTGTGACCTATTCGATTTCTATCCTATGCGTGTTATCGTTATTCGCCTGTTCTTCTTTGGTCACATTAATTTTGAGCAAACCATCTTCCAACCTTGCACTGACGCCATCTGGTTTGGCGTTTTCCAAATAAAGAGAACGTTGCATAGCCTCAGAACGACGTTCCCTGTGAATATAATTACCATCTTCGTCTTTGCTCTCAACATCCTCGTTTCGATTTACAGCAATAGAAAGCCTACCGTCGTCGCTTAAATTGACATTAATGTCTTCTTTTTTTACCCCTGGAAGTTCAGCCTCAACCAGGTATTCGTTGTCGGTTTCCCTTACATCAACCTTGAATGGGTCTGTAGTCAAGTTTCTTCTAAGGGACGGGAAATCACTAAAGGCTTCATCAAAGAAGTCATCAATCATGTTGAAAGGATTCCTTGGGCTTGCACTAACCACATTACGATTTTTTCGGTTGAAAGGAATCAATCCAGCCATTATTAATCACTCCTTTTATAAAATTTTAATTGTTGTACTCATTCAGTTAATGAGTGGTGATTTTTGTTTTAAATCATTGGGTTTCTATTCGTAAACCACGGGTCATGAAAGAAGTCGCCAACCATGTTGATAAAATTCCCGGGCCCGTCCCTACTGAGACCTCGAACCCTTTTGTTGAAAGGAATCAATCTAGTCATCATTAACCACTCCTTTATGATGTGTTGTTAGCACTCGGTAAATATGAGTGCTAACTTCTATTCTTTATATACCACGTTTTTATATGTTTGTAAACATGTTTTGCACAAAAAATTTTATGTTCTAGTCTTATAGTGATAGGTAAGCTTTTGAAATTATCGCCAGCTTTTCCCCCACTTCACACCGTACGTGCGACTTTCATCGCATACGGCGTTCCAACTAATCCAATTCATTCAATATTTTTATGTATATGCAAGAGTGAAATGTAGAGTCAGATAGCTTCATTCAGACATTGCTTACGCAATTCATTGACCTTACCGAGTTGCTTTTCATCCAAACTGAGTGCATTTAAAAGCATTTTTATCTTCTCATGACTTTTCATATGAATAAGGCGGTGAACGGACTGATGCAATATCATTAAATTACTGTACGAATCATCCCTTGTGAAATGGTATGGCGTTTTATGATGACAATGCCAATCATCCACCCCTAATTCAATTCCTGTGACAGCACACTTCCCATACTGTGCGATAAAACGGCTAATCCGATTATCATTATATTCAATGGAACGGTTAGGAATAAATTGCCTCATAACACGAGCGAGCGTTTGTTTATTAATAGCTCGCAGGTTTTTATGAATTTTATTTCTACCTTCTATGGTGTAATTACAGATAGTTTGAGAAAAATTAAGATTTACTTTACAGCGCTGTGCATGGATAGGGGCAAGAACCATTCCCTTTATTTTATAGAATTTACATTCATATCCCTTATACCTTTTCTGTAAAGTTTTGGTGAAGTCTTGAAGCGTAGCTTCTTTTTCCATTTCATTTAAACGATTGTATAATGTTTTATGAAGACGATGGTTCAGCGTAATTAAGTCATCTGTAATTCGTGACGCTGCGGAGTAATAATTTTGGATTCCAATTATAACCGTATTAAAGCGCCAAACATTCTCAGGTGATTGGTGTTTTTGAATTACCTTTATTGCTTGTTTTAACTTTATCTGTGCATTTTTCAGCGCTTTCTTTGTCATATGTGAGCGAGCAACATACAGAGTCCTTGTATTCGTCCTTTTCAAATGTGCTTTAAGACGAAAACCCAAAAACTCTGATGAGTTTTTCTTTAAATTGACTACTTTTGATTTTTCTTTACTGATTTCAAGGTGTAGCCTTGTTTCAAGAAAATCTTTTACTGCATAATACATCTTAATCGCTTGCGAACGTGTTCGACAAAGGATCTTAAAATCATCTGCATATCTTACGATATAGCAATGTTTTAAATTCGATTGTTTTAATGCATTATATCTACCGAGCTTCGTTTTATATAGCTTCTGAGTTTCAAAGCTTTCCCATTGATTACTAACCCACCAATCTAGTTCATTTAATACAATGTTAGATAGAATGGGGGATAAAATACCCCCTTGGGGTGTACCTTTCGTTGGGAAACCTTCTCCAATAATTTCAGCTTTTAAAAGTCGTGAGATAATGGAGAGTAGCGCCTTGTCGCGAATGCCCAGTGACCACATTTGTTTTATTAATTTGGCGTGGTCCACATTGTCAAAGAATCCCTTGATATCAACATCAACACAGTGATATAAGCATGCACGATTGATGAGCGTTTCAAACCTAGCTTTCGCATGATGTGTATTGCGATTCGGTCTAAAACCATAACTATGTTTATAAAACTTAGCTTCACAAATCGGTTCAAGCACTTGTAGGATACACTGTTGGAACAACCTATCCCAAATAGTCGGAATCCCCAATGGACGTGTTTTTCCATTTGCCTTCGGAATGAATACCCGTCGAACAGCTTTTGGGGTATAGTGTTCAAACATTCGTTGTATCGTAGATACAACCTCTGATACAGAAAAATGCTTTATATCTTCAATTGTTAATCCATCATAACCAGCGGTTTTACTGCCAGTATTTCGTTTAATATTGCGGTAAGCTAATCGAATATTATCATCAGCTTGCATTAAATCTATTAGTCCATAAAAATTTTGACCATTAGCACTTTGAGCATATAAAGAATCAAAATGGTATTGCATATCATAATACTCGTTGTGCCTCAGTTTCTTTCGTTTTAACAAGTCGGTAGCTCCTTTTGGAGCTGAACCTCTATTAGTCTTACAAGAACCTTATTAATCGTTGAAGAACTGTCTTACATGGTTGAATGAATCTTTTATTAGTCTAGTGGCTATCCCTCCACGTTCGTTACACGCTTCAATGGTACTGTGCCACCACTTTCACTGATATGAAGAAGAGTTATACAGTCGCTAATCTCACAACTGTTTTCCTTTCCAACGTTTCATCAAGAGTAAGCTCTCCGCGTTATCAGCTTACAACGTTGAATTATGTCTATTATGGAACAGACTTAGGTGCTTCCTATGAGCCTGTTAGCGTGGCATGTGCCTATAACACAAGATGGATTTTCATATTGCGGATTCTTACTCATCCACAGCTAACCCTACATTTGGTAGTAGATACATTTCTATATCATGCCAGTCTAGGCCCGTACATTCAGAAGTTCGTCAGCAATATACTTTCTTATTATATTTCACTGCATTCTCACCATATCTATTCAACCCAAGCACCATGATTTACACCACCCCATCGGGTAGGATTTCGTCAGCCGAACTGTTACGGTAAATTCTTACGCCTATTAGCCGAGCTTATAACACGCAATTCCTTACTAAACAGCGTGCTATTCGACGCAGGGGGAGCCTTTCAGAGCGTTACCTCTTCATTCGACCCTTCGACATAATCCTTCAGTAAAAAACTAAACTGCCTGACCTTTACCGAATTTGTGTGACCACATTTCAATTGAGTCAGGAACGTTTCGCACCCTCAAAATGGCCCGTTTGCCGAATAGTCAGTCACCTTATTTTTACCATAAAAATACCCTTTGGACAATACCTATACCAAAGGGATTTAATCGTAAATATTTTAAAAATACACTTTGTTCTTACTTCAATTTGGCATAAAAACCATAGAAAATAAGGACAAACGGGACGGTTGGGTTTATTCGAATCAAAGAAATAAAACCGCATATGCTTCTCGACTATTGGAACGCTCATTAGACATTGCTGTAACGTGTGGATACATTACAAGCAACCCAGCATTAAGAGTTTCCCCACCCCGAAAATGGAAACAAATGGACATATGGAGTATTAATGAATGTAGAGCCTTTCTAAAGGTGATTTTCAGTTTGTAATCGAAAATAGTACCTGAACGTCTCGGCCATTGACAATGAATAAATATAGCCATGTAACTCCAAATATTCAACAAGATTCCGCCAGCCGATTTGAAGATCATTTATACATGATGGTGGTCATAACAACTGAATAATTCACCACAAACCAATCTTATCAAGATTATCGGCGCATTTTTAATTACATGATGCGTTTAAACATTTTTTCCAGTTCATAGGATGAAAAATGTACAATAATCGGGCGGCCATGCGGGCATGTGAATGGATCCGTTGATTTCCGCAAATCCTCAAGCAGGCGGAACATATCATCCTGGTTCAAATAATGATTTGCTTTAATCGATCGTTTGCAGGACATTAGGATTGCCGCATCTTCTCTGATGTTTTCCACATTTACTTTTTCGCTTTCCATAATCTGATCAATCATTTCACGAATAATTTCCTCTTCAAAACCTTTCGGAAACCAAGTTGGATAGGATCGGATAATATACGTTTGGTTCCCAAACGGTTCAAAGAATAGGCCGACTTTTGCCAGTTCGTCCTGATACTGATCGATAAAGATGGATTCCTGCTTGGAAAATTCAAATGTGATTGGAATTAATAATTCCTGTGATTCGTTGATGGTATTGCCCAGCTTTTTCTTAAAAAATTCATATTTGTTCCTTTCCTGGGCAGCATGCTGATCAATCATATACAACCCGTTTTCATTTTGCGCCAGTATATATGTGCCATGCAACTGTCCAATCGGGTACATGGTCGGAATACGTTCCTTTTGTTCCGGCTCAGGCTTTTCCGACAAAACAGGTTCATCGAAGCGGTCTTCAGGAAAAATATCGTTCTGATAATTCTCGATGCGTTCGTTCGTGTCAGGTTCAGGAGCTGGTTCACGAATTTGCTGGTCTATTTTCCAGTCATACTTTGGTGGCTCCGGCTGTGGATCATTAAATTGGATAGTGTTCTGTACTGACTGCTTCGGTTTCGGCCGCTTCTGTTCCATCTCGGGAATCAGCGAAGTACTGCGGAATGTGTTGCGGATGGTATTTTCCAATGCCTCAAACAATTCCTTATCCTTACTAAAACGCACTTCCAATTTGGTAGGATGCACATTTACATCAACCAGTATTGGATCCATTGTTATTGAAATCACCGCTATCGGATTCCGTCCAATCGGAAGCAATGTATGATAACCGTTTTTAATTGCCTTTGATAAAGCAACACTTTTAATATACCGTCCATTAATAATGGTTGAAATATAATTGCGTGATGCTCGTGTTACTTCCGGCTTCGCGATATATCCTTTAATTTTGAAATCAAGGGTCTCATGTTCAATCGGCAGCATTTTCTTTGCAACATTCATTCCATAAACATGACTAATTACTTGCAGCAGATCTCCTGAACCAGAAGTTTTGAAAAGAGATTTTCCATTGTGAACAGCTTCAAACCGGATATTGGGATGGGACAATGCCAAGCGATTCAGTAAATCCGTAATATGTCCAAGCTCGGTATGGATCGTTTTCATATATTTCAAGCGTGCAGGTGTATTGAAAAATAAATCCTCCACAAAAATTTCCGTACCTTGTCTGGCATCACTTTTTGACTTTTCCACTTCCCGTCCGCCTTGCATTTTGAGAAAAGTGCCTGCTTGGTCGCCTTGTGATGTTTTCACAGACAACCGGCTGACCGCAGCAATACTTGCCAGAGCTTCACCACGAAAACCGAGTGTATTTACATGAAATAAATCCGTTTCATTTTTGATTTTGCTTGTTGCATGCCGCAAAAATGCCCGTTCACAATCCTCTTCGGTCATACCATCTCCATTATCGGTCACATGAATGGACTGTAACCCAGCTTCGGTTAATTCCACTTTAATCCAGGTACTGTTGGCATCAATACTGTTTTCAATCAATTCCTTCACAACGGAAGCAGGGCGTTCCACCACTTCCCCTGCCGCTATTTTATTTGCAAGCGAATCCGGCATTTGGAATATTTTCATGATCAAACCCTTTCTGCTTACTTTTTAGCTTCTTTTTGCAAACGGTACAATTCGTTCATGGCATCCATTGGCGTCATCTCAAACAGATTCATTTCTTTTAAATCATGGATGAGTCTGCTGTCATGTTTTGTATTCAACACACGTGACTTCGGCTCTTTTTCCTCCACGAAAAATGACAATTGGCCGGGATGTACCTCCTCATCAGAATCACCGTTTTTTTCCAACTGATGCAAAATTTCATCTGCACGGTTAATCAGTTCATCCGGAAGTTCCGCCAACTTAGCGACATGAATGCCATAGCTTCTGTCAGCAGCACCCTCCTGGATCTGATGGAGAAAAACCACTTTCCCCTCATATTCTTCTGCCCGCACATGAATATTTTTCAAGTGTTCTAACGTTCCTTCAAGTGCTGTCAGTTCATGATAATGTGTTGAAAACAATGTTTTGGCATGGATATGATTGTGAATATATTCAATAATAGACTGAGCCAGTGCCATTCCATCATATGTGCTCGTACCCCGTCCGATTTCATCCAGTAAAATGAGACTGTTTTCTGTAGCATTGGCGATTGCATGGTTTGCTTCAAGCATTTCTACCATAAATGTGCTTTGACCGGAAACGAGATCATCTGCTGCACCAATGCGGGTAAAAATTTGATCGAACAACAGCAATTCCGCTTTTTCACATGGTACAAAGCAACCAATCTGTCCCATGATGGAAATTAAAGCAAGCTGCCGCATATACGTGCTTTTTCCAGACATATTCGGACCGGTAATTAAAAGCACATTGGTAGATTGATTGAGTTCAATGTTGTTGGGAACGTATGATCTATCTGTCATTACCTGCTCAATGACCGGATGACGGCCATTTTGAATGGACAATGTATCTGGATGAAAAGTTGGGCGAATGTAATGATTTGCTTCACTTACCGTTGCAAATGCCTGCAGCACATCAATTTTACTGACAGTATCCGCCAGAAGCTGAATTTCCGGAATGTGTTCTTTCACCTGTTCACGTATTTCAAGGAACAGACTGTACTCCAAATCAACACTTTTTTCTTCGGCCTCCAAAATTAGTTCTTCTTTTTCCTTCAGTTCCGGTGTTACGTACCGCTCAGCATTTGTCAGTGTTTGTTTTCGCTCGTAGCGGCCCTCCGGAATCAAATGAAGATTGGCTTTTGTAACTTCGATATAATAGCCAAAGACCCGGTTATATCGAATCTTTAGCGATTTAATTCCGGTTTCATTTTTTTCCTTCTGTTCAAGTTCGGCAATCCACTGTTTGCCATTTCGGGATGCCTCCCGGTACGTATCTAATTGTTCATTGTATCCATCTTTAATAATCGCCCCTTCCTTAATGGAAACAGGCGGATCGTCTATTAAACTTGTATCAAGCAATGACACAAGATGTTCAGGAAAAGCAAGTTTTTCACTTAATTCCTGGATGTCACGCTGTTCAAATTGTTCCAGTGTACCTTTAATTTCAGGCAGTTTTGCAAGTGACTGTTTCAGCTGGATCAGATCACGGGCATTCACATTCCCAAACGCTACACGGCCGGCCAGCCGTTCCAGGTCATAAACAGATTTCAATGTATCCCGAAGCGTATCACGTTCCATAAACCCATGATAAAAACCTTCAACAATATCATGGCGCTTTTCTATCTCCTGCTTGCTTAACAACGGCCGTTCCAGCCATTTTTTCAACATTCGGGATCCCATTGCTGTTACGGTTTTATCAAGCACCCAAAGCAAACTTCCATGCTTCCCTTTTTTCATAATCGTCTCAGTCAATTCCAGGTTTCGTTTGGAATACATATCCAAAGACAGATAGTAATCCAATTCAATAACTTTAGCAGGCTGCAGATGATCAAGCGACCGTTTCTGAGTATATTGAATGTAATTAAGCAGCCTGCTGAATGATTTAATAAGCCGCTCATCATTTAAATTATCACATAAACTCCGGTATTCAGCATTAAAATTAATTTCATTCTGATAGGATAAGGTCACATTCAACTTGTCACGCAGCTGTTGTTGCAGCTGATCCGGAAGATTGGATGAAATGACAATTTCCTTTATTGGCTGATTATATAATTCATGAATGACCGCATCCCATCCTTGCGAAATCAGTGCGATACTGTTTTCGCCAATCGATAGATCATTATAAACAATTACATAAGTGCCATCAGGGAAATGAGACAAACTGGCAATATAGTTGTGATCATGTTCATCAAGCATATTGCTTTCCATTACCGTACCAGGTGTAATCAGCTGAACTACTTCTCTTTTCACGACACCTTTTGCTGTTTTGGGGTCTTCAACCTGTTCACAAATAGCAACTTTATATCCTTTATCAATCAAATTTTTTATGTAACTTGATGCGGAATGGTATGGCACACCACACATTGGAATCGGTTCTTTTTGCCCGCCATCCCTTTTGGTAAGCGTAATTTCCAGTTCGCGTGCTGCCTCTAGTGCATCGTCGAAAAACATTTCATAAAAATCGCCCAACCGGAAAAACAGAAAGGCATCTTTATGTTCTGCTTTGATTTTAAGATATTGTTCCATCATTGGTGTATATTTTGCCATGTGCTTACCTCCAAAACATATGAATATATTGTACAATTATAGCATATTATGACAGGTGGATGCGATGGATGGAAGCGGAATTTGGTATAAGCTGTTATTACATCTATCAATCTTTGGTAAGAAAATTATCCTTCCTTGAATGGAATCAACCGTCCCTTCCAGATATCGACCATTGACGACCTGAAATCAACCTTCACCCGACCTTTATCAACCCTTATTCGCTTAATATCAACTTTCAATCACATTTTATCAACCTTCATTTCCAGGAAAGGAGCGATTGTCCATATAAAAAGGGAAAAAAATTACGAGGAAGTTTTCCCCGTAATTTAATCAGTCTTTGTGTTTGTGTCCGAGAAAATCCGGTTTTACATCACGAAGTTCATCATCTGTTACATCATGTCTCCAGTCGTCATGGTGGTCATAATCTTTTCCCTTTGGACTCACCTTCGCATATACTTTCGTTTCACCAATTATTTGTACAACGAATTCCCGCTCGATTTCCACTTCGATTTTATTACCGTGATTGACGATTTCGCATTCCAGACAGTTTGGCTGTTGAATCACTTTTGCAATCACATCATAATCGTCGCTGAGGCAATGATCATCTTTTACAGATAAAGGAATGTAATCGCAGTATGTTACCCGTTCTGTTACAACTTCTGTTTTCGTGTTGTCATTGTAAGAATACCAGATATTAATGTCGTAGCTTCCATTTACTTCAACTGTATCCTCCGACTTTTTCTTTGCGTTATACATATGATTGATTACCCAGCAACCAAGAATGCTTGACGGACGATGTGAAGGGGAAATGGAATGCTTTTCTTCTGTAAATTTCCGTCCTTTTCCACAAACTGCTTTTGTAATGATTTCTCTATATTCTTGATCAAGAAATGACATAATTATGTTTACCTCCTCTTTTTTCATAGTCATTTTATGCAAGACAAATACCTAAAGTGCATAACTGTTTCGGAAAGATAATGCCTGTATGCAATAACATGCAGTTAACATACACCCCGCTTTCTGCTGATGCCAGGCAGGTCGGCATCTATGACAACTGCCTATATGTTCAATGTATGCACAAAACTGGTTTTAGTCACAGTTTTTTTAAGAAAAAAAGCGGAAGCGCCCTTATGGACACTTCCGCTTTCTGATTTCGAAACTTTTTAATTACTGCAGCCTGAGCTGTTTTGCACCTTGGATCCTGTTTCGCCTGACAACAGGTCACCGCCTGTCGATGTAATTACATTGTTGGTTACCTCACGTGAAATCGTTCCGGAAACCAGTTGAAGAACGTCATTAACAACGATTTGCGTTTCTTTAAATTCCTGCACTACCGGAATATCATCAATTTCAGCCTGCAAGCGGTCAATTTCTTCTTCAACCCGCTTCAGCGCTTCCGTCTTACCGTAAGCCTGAAAATTAACAGCCTGTTTTTGCAATGCTTTAATTTTGGTAATCAATTTTTGTACTTTCTCATTAGCATTGATCTTTGCTTCAACCTGCTTAAATCGGTCAATTTCTTCTGTATTTGAAAGCATTCCTGCTAAATTCTTCGCTTGATCAAGAATTTGTTTACGTGTATATTCTGCCATCTTATTTCACCTCAACTGTATTTTCTACCATAATACCATCCAATGACCATGTTTTGGCTTCCGTAATTTTGACATCAACGATTTGACCAACAGCTGTTTTTGGTCCTTTAAAGTTGACTAGTTTATTCCGTTCGGTATAACCTGCCAAAACATCCGGATCTTTCTTGCTTTCGCCTTCAACAAGAACCTTCACTACTTTATCCTTATAGGTTTTCATGGATTCGGCTGATTGTTTATTTACCAAATCGTTTAAACGGTATAACCGCTGTTTCTTCACTTCTTCCGGTACATCATCTTTCTTTCTGGCAGCAGGAGTACCATCCCGAGGCGAATAGATAAATGTATAGGCGGCTTCAAATCCCACTTCTTCAACAAGGGTCATTGTCTCCTCGAACTGTTCTTCAGTTTCATTCGGGAAACCGACAATAATATCGGTAGTCAGCGTAGCATTCGGCATGGCTGCACGTATTTTGCGAACCAGTTCCAAGTACTCTTCCCTTGTATATTTACGATTCATTTTCTTCAGAACTTCACTGCTGCCGGACTGTACCGGTAAATGAATATGATCGAGCAGATTCCCGCCCTGTGCCAGCACTTCAATCAAACGGTCATCAAAGTCCCTTGGATGTGATGTTGTAAAACGAACACGAGGGATATCAATTTTATGGATATCATCCATTAAATCGCCAAGCCCGTATGTGATGTCCTCGAAATCTTTGCCATATGCATTAACATTTTGACCGAGCAGTGTAATTTCCTTATACCCCTGTGCAACCAGATGACGTACTTCCTGGATGATATCTTCCGGTTTACGGCTTCGTTCCTTCCCGCGGGTCATTGGGACAATACAGTACGTGCAAAATTTATCACATCCATACATGATATTAACCCATGCTTTTATCTTGCCTTTACGGACTTTTGGAAGATTTTCAATTATATCTCCCTCTTTTGACCATACTTCCACAATCTTTTCTTTGCCGAACATCGCTTCTTTCACAAGATGGGGCAGCCGGTGAATATTATGTGTTCCAAAAATAAGATCAACCTGAGGATGTTTTTTCATAATCCGATTGACGACAGATTCTTCCTGTGACATACATCCGCAAACACCAAGAATCAAATCCGGTTTTTCCAGTTTTAGCGGTTTCAGGTGACCGATTTCACCGAACACTTTATTTTCGGCATTTTCCCGAATGGCACACGTGTTCAGAAGAATGATATCCGCTTCATTTGTATCTGAGGTTGCTTCATACCCCATTTCGGTCAAAAGTCCGGCCATTACTTCTGTATCATGTTCATTCATCTGGCATCCGTATGTACGAATGAGAAACTTCTTGCCTTCTCCGATATTTTCCATATCTTCCGGAATGCCAAAATCATAATGAACATTAACTTTATCACGTCCGCGCTTACGTGCCTTATTGATGTTTGGCGGCTCATAAGTTGTTTCAAAATACTTTGCAAAATCAGCGCTCGTTTTTTCAGTCAGGGGTTTGTCCTGTCCGGATTTTCTGTCCGCGGCATCTGCCTGTTTAATTTGCGCTTGCTCTTTTCGCTGTTGTTCATTCATAGCGAAACTCCTTTCTATCGAAAAAACATTTCATTACATAGCTATTCATTATTACAGTATAAAGGGTTTATATAAATTTAACAATTAATGATTACAAAAAAGCATAAAAATTAGTGCTGCGCCTTGGCGCAACACTTCTATATCTTCACTATCCGGAATTATCTTGGTTCTATGATGAGCTTGATAGCTGTTCGTTCTTCATCATCAATCATAATGTCAGTAAAAGCTGGTATACAAATTAAATCAACTCCACTCGGTGCAACAAATCCTCTTGCTATTGCGACCGCTTTAATGGATTGGTTTAATGCACCTGCACCGATTGCCTGGATCTCCGCTGAACCACGTTCCCGTAAAACGTTTGCAAGTGCACCTGCTACTGAATTTGGATTTGATTTTGCTGAAACCTTTAATACTTCCATTACTGGTACCTCCCTCATATCAATTGTAGATCTACTGCTACTATATTCTTGGAGATGCTAGCTTATTACCTATTACGCATGAATAATTCCGGATATTCTTTTTTAAGTGAAGAATGGATGATCGTCATTGATTAAAATCCGCTCTGCTTTGACAGCGCTTCCAGTCCTTTGGTCAATATCAACCAAAAAACCATTTAGTTGTGTTCTTCCCGATTTATCTATTTCGAAACGTACCGGAAGACTTGTCAGAAATTTTTTCAGAACTGCATCCTTATTCACACCAAGAATGGCATCATAAGGTCCTGTCATGCCGACATCCGTAATAAAAGCAGTACCGTGCGGCAAAATTCGGTCGTCTGCAGTCTGTGTATGGGTGTGTGTGCCGACGATTGCACTGACGCGTCCATCCAGATACCAGCCCATTGCCTGCTTTTCACTGGTTGCTTCCCCATGAAAATCAACAAAAATTAAATTGGTCCGTTTTTTGGCTGTTTCAATCAATTCATCCATTTTGCGGAAAGGATCATCCAGTGCGGGCAAAAACGTTCGTCCCTGCATATTGATGACTGCAAGTTCCACTCCGTTTATATTGACAAATACAATCCCTTGCCCGGGTGTGCCCTCCGGATAATTAGCCGGCCTGATCATTTTCTTTGCATCATCAATAAACTCGAAAATCTCTTTCTTATCCCATGTATGGTTACCCATTGTAACAACTTGCACGCCCCATTCCAGGAATTGTTTATAAATTTTTTCAGTAATCCCTTTACCCGCAGCAGCATTTTCGCCGTTCAGGATTATCACGTTCGGCCGATATTTTTCTTTCAGCTTTGGCAAATAATGCTGAACCATATCTCTTCCTGGTGAGCCCGTAACATCCCCGATAAATAATATCCGCATAATCTGTTTCATCCTAACGTTTTTTCAATATTTTATTAATAAAAAGTATACAGGAAAGCAAAATTAAAAGCGACCAAATGGCCGCTTTTAATTTTATCCAGTCTAACTTTTAACGACTGGAAATTTGCTTACTTCGCATATTCGACTGCTCTCGTTTCCCTGATAACAGTAACTTTGATATGTCCTGGATAATCCAATTCGCCTTCAATCTTCTTACGGATATCACGCGCAATTCGAACGGAATCAATATCATCAATCTCATCAGGTTTAACCATTATTCTAATCTCTCTACCTGCCTGAATGGCAAATGATTTTTCTACACCGCCAAATGACTCTGAAATTTCTTCCAGTTTCTCCAGACGTTTAATGTAGTTTTCCAAGGTCTCACTTCTCGCTCCAGGTCTTGCTGCAGATAGCGCATCTGCTGCTGCTACCAGAACAGAAATAATGGATGTGGCCTCTTCATCACCGTGGTGTGAAGCAATTGCGTTAATAACCACTTCATGTTCCTTGTACTTCATTGCCAATTCTTTACCAATCTCAACATGGCTTCCCTCTACTTCATGATCGATGGCTTTACCGATATCGTGAAGCAGACCGGCTCGTTTCGCCAATGTCTCATCTTCGCCTAATTCAGCAGCGAGCAATCCGGAGAGGTATGCTACCTCAGTGGAATGCTTCAACACGTTTTGACCATAGCTTGTCCGATATTTCAGGCGGCCAAGAATTTTGACCAGATCCGGATGCAATCCATGCACTCCAACCTCAAATGTTGTTTCCTCACCGACTTCACGTATATATTCATCAACTTCACGTCTGGCTTTATCCACCATTTCTTCAATTCGTGCGGGGTGGATTCGGCCATCCTGTACAAGTTTTTCCAATGCCATACGAGCGGTCTCACGGCGTACAGGATCAAATCCCGACAGGATAACAGCTTCCGGCGTATCATCAATGATCAAATCAATACCAGTCAGTGTTTCCAGCGTCCGGATATTCCGGCCTTCCCGCCCAATGATTCGACCTTTCATCTCGTCATTTGGAAGGTTAACAACAGATACAGTTGTTTCAGCAACGTGGTCTGCGGCACAACGCTGAAGGGCGAGCGATAGAATGCTTTTCGCTTTCTTGTCAGCCTCTTCCTTGGCGCGATTCTCTGCTTCCTTGATCATTAGTGCTGACTCGTGGCTAACCTCTTGCTCGATTCGTTCTAAAATAATCTGTCTTGCCTGGTCAGTAGTGTATCCTGAAATGCGTTCAAGCTCTGTTTGCTGCTCTTTAAGCATCGCATCCACTTTGCTTTCCATTTCTTCAATTTGTTGTTGTTTTTCAGTTAGTGATTGTTCCTTTCTCTCTAACGTGAGCTCTCGCTTATCCAGCGTTTCGCTTTTTCTGTCCAGATTTTCTTCTTTTTGCATCAGACGATTTTCTTGTTTCTGTACTTCTGTTCTACGTTCACGTAAATCTTCTTCTGCCTGCTGACGAAGTTTATGATTTTCATCCTTCGCCTCAAGAAGTGCCTCTTTCTTGGCGGCATCCGCATTTCGATGTGCTTCATCAACTATTTGTTTCGCTAAATTTTCCGCACTGGAGATTTTAGCTTCCGCAATAGATTTACGAATGAGATAACCAACAACAATACCGACGATTAGGATTACGGCAAGCAAAATGGAGATGATTAAGGGACTTTCCATGATTTCACCTCCCATTGCTATAAAGTTGTACAATTCACTCTGTCGGCATGTACAGTTTTTCAATAATAAATAAGTGATGGTTTGTATAATAAAACTATAATTATACAATTTAATTTTAATTGTCTGTACACCCAATGTCAAGGTATTGTAACAATTATATGACAAAACTCAAAAAGAGTTTACAGTAAAAATCAAACCCTTTGCTGTAGATTGTCTGCAAAGGGTTTGACTGTACGGTTCTATGCTATACATCCATACTTTCCTGGCTTTGATGACCGGATCCTGCATCCTCTTCTCCATCGTTCGGTTCTTCATCCAGGCTGTAGTGTTTTCTGATTGCATCGTGGATTTCCGAAGTAACATTTTCATTTGCCTTCAGAAATTCTTTTGCATTTTCTCTTCCCTGTCCAAGTCTGTCTCCATTATATGAATACCATGCTCCGCTTTTCTGTACGATATCCAGATCAGACCCGATATCCAGAATTTCTCCTTCTTTGGAGATTCCTTCTCCATACATGATATCAATTTCCGCTTTCTTGAATGGTGGAGCAACCTTGTTCTTCACCACTTTTACACGGGTTTTATTACCCACCATATCGTTGCCCTGCTTCAATGTTTCAGCACGGCGCACTTCCAGTCTGATAGATGAGTAGAATTTCAATGCCCGTCCGCCAGGGGTTGTTTCAGGATTACCGAACATAACACCGACTTTCTCGCGAATCTGGTTTATGAAAATGGCCGTTGTTTTGGATTTATTGATGGCACCGGATAACTTTCTCAATGCCTGAGACATAAGGCGCGCCTGTAAACCGACATGAGAGTCTCCCATTTCACCTTCAATTTCCGCTTTTGGAACCAGCGCTGCTACAGAATCGACAACTACAATATCAACTGCACCACTGCGGACAAGTGCTTCAGCAATTTCCAGCGCCTGTTCACCGGTATCCGGCTGTGAAAGCAGCAATTCGTCTGTATTAACGCCAAGTGCCCGCGCATACGTTGGATCAAGAGCGTGCTCAGCATCAATAAATGCTGCCTGTCCGCCTTTTCGTTGTGCTTCAGCAATCGCGTGAAGTGCAACTGTTGTTTTACCGGAAGACTCCGGACCATATATTTCAACAACGCGTCCTCTTGGATAGCCGCCAATACCCAGTGCTACATCCAATGCCAGGGACCCACTCGGGATTGTTGCGATTTTCTGTTCCGTCTGCTCACCCAGTTTCATTATTGATCCCTTACCGAACTGTTTCTCAATCTGTCTTAATGCCATATCCAAAGCTTGTTTTCTATCACTCAACGGGATGACCTCCTTTTATTCACTATATCCATCATAACTTGTTTTTTTCAATTTGCCAAGCAAAAGTCGAATAAATGTTCTCATTTTTTAATGGTATTTCTATCCTAAAATTGGATTATTCATGCTGCACTTCTAATAAAAAAGCAATTTTCCGTAATAAAAACACTGAACTATGCTATTTTCAATAAATTCCATAAAAGTTCAAAACCTTTTATAACCGATCGATTTCGAATGATATCCCGGTCTCCTTGAAAAATAAATTTTTTCACGAACGTTTCTTTACCTTTCTGAGCGACTCCGATAAAAACTGTACCGGGCGGGTTGTTTTCTGAATAATCCGGGCCGGCCACTCCGGTAAAGCTGATTCCAACCTCAACATCCATCAGGGTACAAACATTTTCAGCCATTTCCCGTGCACATTGTTCGCTGACAGTTCCTTGCTTTTTAATCGTGTCCGGTGACACTTTAAGCACATTTTCTTTTACCTTTGCATCATAACAGACAATACCGCCGCTGCAGACTTTTGATGCCCCCTCCAGCGATATCAATCTGTCTGTAAACATGCCGCCCGTCAAACTTTCAGCAGCGGCAATCATTTTACCCTGTGTTTTCAGCAGACTGAACACTCTTTCCGGTAACGTTTCTTCATCACTTCCATAGAAATATGCACCGGCCACTGAAAGAATTTCCTGCTTTGTCTTTTCGATCAGCTGATTTGCTTCGTTGTCATCTGATGCCTTTGCGGTGACCCTGATGGCTACCCCTTCATTTTGAGCCAAAGGAGCAATTGTTGGATTATGCTGCTTTTGAATAATGTCTTTCAGTTGATCTTCCAGAGTTGATTCACCTATGCCAACGAAACGGAGCATTGCAGATTTGATCACAGTTTGCAAGCCGGTTTGTTGTTTCAGATGCGGAATAACTCGATGCTCCACCATTTGTTTCATTTCCCTGGGAACGCCCGGGAGGAAAATCCATGTTGCATGCTGATGCTGTACAATCATCCCCGGTGCCATGCCTACCTCATTTTCAATTGCCTCTGCACCTTTAAATACACGTGCCTGTCTGCGGTTATTCGCTGTCATTACCGATTCACGTTTTCTGAAGAAGGTTTCGATTTTATCCATAGATGGTTTGTGTTCCACCATCTCCAGGTTACTTATCTGCTGAAAGGCTTCCCTTGTCATATCATCTTCTGTCGGTCCAAGTCCGCCTGTTACGATGATAATATCCGACCTTGATTCGGAATGTGTAAACTGGTTTATCACCCGTTGGAGATTATCACCCACAACAGCATGATGAAACACATTGAACCCATTTTTCGCGAGTTTTTCCGAAATCCACTGTGCATTCGTATTGGCAATTTGCCCCAACAGCAACTCCGTCCCAACTCCTATAATTTCTGTTCTGATTTGTTTCATTTGGAATCCCTCATTACATGCCAGTTTTTACTGAAATATTCATACCCTGATAAAATGGTAAAGAATACTGCGACATACAGCATAATACTTGCAAACGGTAAACCGATATAAGAAAAAGGAAAATTGTGAAGCAGAAGAGCAGCAATAGCTACCATCTGAGTTAAGGTTTTCAGTTTACCCATTTGGCTCGCCGCAAGTACAATGCCCTCGCCGGCAGCAACCAGACGAAGCCCTGTTACCGCAAACTCCCTGCTGATAATGATTATAACAACCCAAGCAGGTGCGGAGCCGAGTTCCACCAATAATATCAATGCTGCCGATACGAGCAGCTTATCAGCAAGGGGATCCAAAAATTTCCCCAAATTGGTAACCAGGTTATACTTTCTGGCGTAATACCCATCAACCCAGTCTGTGGCGGCAGCAATTATAAACAGAAGAGCCGCAGCAAAATGTGAGACAGGCAGGCTTGCTTCACCGATATTCCATGCTCCCCAATCAAATGGAACACTTAATAAAATAATAAAAACAGGGATTAGACAAATACGCGAAATCGTCAGTCTGTTAGGTATATTCATTGTTCACCCTCCTACGGTATAAAACCCTTCCGCAATCATGAAGGGAAGGGTCAATTCAAAAGTCTGTATCAAGCTACTGGTTTTTGTTCATAATATTTATCCAAAGATACTGGTGTACTTTCTCTTCGGGATTGACCGGATATTCAACCTTTACACCATTTACTTTGACGGTTAATGATGGTGCACTTCCAATGTTTAAATAAATTTTTTCTGCATCGGACAGATCGAATTTTTTTGTATCATCATCCGAAGTAAGTAAGCCCGAGTAAAGGGTTTTCCCGTTACCGTCTTTAAGTTCAACCCATGAATCCCCGCTCGGTTCCAATGTTACGTTAACCTTGTTTCCCGCGTTATTCAATGCCAGCGTGGATTTCGGACTGGCTCCGGTTCCCTTTTCAACCACCTTAAGCTCTGGTTTATTATCATCTTTTTTCTTGTCTTTCTTTGTATTTGACTTATGTTGGTCATCAGTTGACTTGGAATCAGTTTCTTCTTTCTTTTCATCCGCTTTTTTATTCTGATCGGAAATGGCACTTCCCGGATCGTTTTCATCGGGGTAGACAATTTCATTGGAATCCTGCTTTTCAACAGGTTCCGAATTCTCACTAGAATTATTTTGCATAATAAAGTACCATGCGGCAAACACAATCCCGATTATTAATAAAATGACAATAATCGTTGGTATCAGCGAGAAAATTGCCGGAGTCCCTTTTGGTGGATTATTGTCCTTTCTGGAACTGCTGATCTGTGTATATTGTGCTGAACTTTCATCTTCCGTCCTTGGTATTTCATCTTTGTATTCTTCCAATAACTCATTTGCATCCAGCCCGACAGCAGCCGCATACTCTTTTATGAATGCCCTGGCATAAAATTTACCGGGCAGAATGTGGAAATTGCCTAGCTCAATAGCTTGCAGATATCGTTTCTGTATTTTTGTTGTTTCCTGCAGGCTATCAAGGGAAAGGCCTTTTGCCTCTCTTGCTTCCTTCAGTCTTTCTCCTATCTCCATAGATAACACCATCCATTTTTTGAAAACTCGGCTTTTGACCAGGCTTTATGGCATAAGCCCGGTTGTATATACTAAAAATCAAACATCGAAAATCCGTTTTCCTGTCCAAATTGATTCCGTTCGACAGGTTCATATGTAATTTCTTCATCTTCCGTACTGCGAAGCTCAATAATATAATCAAAATCATTTAATTCGTACTCTGTAGTCTGCACAAACATATCCGGATGCTCAACCACTTTTACAGCCGGCAATTGCATAATCTCCCTGATTAATTGCCAATGTTTTTCATTTGCACGGCGGGTGGAAACAATGCCATCAATAATATATAAATTATCACTGCTATATTCGTCCTGAATTAATTGGCTGCGAACAGTTTGCTTAAGCAAAGTGCTTGATACAAACAGCCAGCGCTTATTCGCGCAGACGCTTGCAGCAACAACAGATTCTGTTTTTCCAACCCGTGGCATACCTCGGATGCCGATTAATTTATGTCCTTCCTTTTTAAAAAGCTCCGCCATAAAATCAACCAGAACCCCCAACTCACTGCGGACAAAACGAAATGTTTTCCGATCATCAACATCGCTGTGAATATAACGTCCATGCCTTACTGCCAGTTTATCACGAAGTTTCGGTTTGCGTAACTTTTTTATAACCAATGTATCCATTGTCTGTAATATTGATTTCAATCTGGTAATCTGTTCATCTTCTCTGGAAAGCAGCAGCATACCCCTTCTGGAATTTTCCACACCATTGATGCTGATAATATTAATGGACAGCATCCCAAGCAGAGAGGAAATATCCCCTAATAAACCAGGACGGTTATATTGAATTTCATATTCAAGGTACCATTCTGTCTTTTCCATTATTATCCCCTCATCTATAAACTAAAGTAATAATATGTCGACAATTAATTTTTACAATATATCTATATAATAAATGATTTTTCGTTCAGTGAAAAGAAGATTATGGCAAATATGTTAAATGCACGCCAGAAAACAAAAAATAAAAGCGCCGGCGCCCGAAGTTTGCTAGTTGCTGGGCGCTGGAGCTGGACGTGGCTCGTTTGGTAATCCAATTATACGCAAGCATAAAATTTTACAAAAATAAAGAAGCTGCTTCTTCCATTACAGCTTCTTTATTATATGCACATATTAATTTGAATTTCCTTGATTCTGCACAAGCTTAACCATTGCACTTGCCATGGACTGTCGCTCTTCTTTGGATGCTGCATTCCAAAGATCCCGTAATACAGCTTCTTCGTTGTTTTTTGCATCAGTACTGTTGGCCAGGTAATCTCCGACCTCATAAGCCATATTCGACACAGTCTGCTGACTCATGCCTTCAGACTGTGCATGTTCAATCCGGTTGGCCAGAAATTCCTTCCACGTATCAAAGTTATCCAGAACGGACATACAAATCTGCCTCCTTCATTTTTTTACAGGTATAGTATCTGAATGTAGAAGCAGTTTTATGCATTGTCCGTGCATTTTTTACGACCAGCCTCCAGTCACATTCAGGATCTCCCCTTGTATATAACTGGACTGTTCACTTATTAGAAACCTCACTGCATTTGCGACCTCTTCAGGGGTTCCCGCACGGTTTGCCGGAATTTCATTCCTAATCAGTTCTTTTTCTTCGGGAAGCAGCTGCTGATTCATTTTTGTATCGATAAAACCGGGGCTGACCGCGTTTACAAAAACTCCCGATAAAGCAACTTCCTTAGCCAGTGCCTTCACAAAACTATTTTGTGCTCCTTTGACGGAAGAGTAGATCACCTCGTTACTGGCACCGATATTTCCCCAGATGGATGTGATAAAAATAATGTTCCCTTCTTTTTTCCGAATCATGTCAGGAAGGAGGCTGTTGCAAATCAGCCAAGGAGCCTTAACATGTAATGCAATCATATCATCCATTAATGATTCCGTTACATCCTGAAACAGGCCGATTGAAGCCTTGCCGCTCGCAAATATAATCGCATCTATCGTGTACACCATTTTACGCAGCAATTTTTCAATACCATCCTGATTCCTCAGGTCTGCCTGAATACAGGAAAGTACCGATTCATCGGGCAAATTGTTTTTAAGTTTCTCTACTGCTTCTTCATTTTTATGATAATGGAGCAACAATCGATATCCATCAGCTGCCAGATTTTTGGCAATTGCTGAACCAATATCACCACTGCTGCCGATCAATAATACATTTTTCCCCATATACTCTCCCTACTCACTTACAATTTTACAGACTGCCATACGATCTTCCTGAATCCACTGCTTGACAAACGCATTGTAATCATCAACGGTTAATTCCTGAATAAACGGAATCAGTTCAAACAGATTAATGTCCACATTCTGGTAATGAATGTATTTATTAGCGATAAACTCAAGTGAGTTCATGGAACGTAACAATTGACCAATTTTCTTTTTCTTCATCCGTTCCATGTCTTCCTGCGAAAATGATGCATGATTTGTGGATTTCAGCAATTCCTTGATTCGGCTGGCAAACACATCCGGTTCGCTGGTGTTCCCCCCAATAAGCGTATAACCGAAGTTTTTCTCCAGATTTGTTTCAAAATAAAAACTGTCATCAATAAGTTCCTCATCAAACAACTGCTGGTAAATCTGTCCGCCTTTGGAAAAATAGAAATCTACAACCATATCCTGCAGTAAATCCTTTTTAAGAAATTCCTGACCGCGAAGTGCTGTTGAGGATTCCTTTATACCAATCGTGCACTTGGATACGGAAACAGGCAGGTTAATGGTATTTTCTCTGATGGCGACTGTTTCCGGTTCGTTCGGATATTCCCTGTCTATTGGTTCCACTTCTTTAAATTCTTTCTCCCGCTGATTTTGTTCAATAAGTTCCATCATCTGCTGTTCTTCAAAGTTGCCGGCAATGCACAGTGTCATATTCTGCGGATGGTAAAATGTGTTGTAACAGGTATATAGATCATCCTTTGTTATTTGCTGGATGGACTCAACCGTTCCCGCTATGTCAATTTTAACAGGATGTTCATGAAACAAACATTTAATGGTCCCCATAAAAGCCTGCCAATCCGGCTGGTCATTGTACATCTCAATTTCCTGTGCAATGATGCCTTTTTCCTTCTCCACCGATTGTTCCGAAAAATAAGGTGCCTGCACAAAATCAATAAGTGTAGATACATTTTTTTCAATATGATTCGTGGCGGCAAACAAATACGATGTCTTGGTAAATGATGTATATGCATTAGCTGAAGCACCTTGTTTCCCGAAATCTGCGAACACATCACGATCCTCTTTTTCAAACAATTTATGCTCCAGGAAATGCGCAATTCCTTCTGGCACTGTAATTTTGTCAGTCTTTCCAATCGGGGAAAATGTTTGATCAATTGAACCATAATCAGTTGAAAAGATTGCATATGTTTTATACATTTCCGGCTTCGGAAGCAGGATAACAGTCAAACCATTTTCAAGCTGCTTGGAATATACAACTTCATCAATATGTTCGTACACTGCCTTATTCATCGGAAACGCCCCCTTTGCTTGTCAACAAATATACTGTGTCCAATTCAATCTTGTTCGCAACATCAACAATCTCCTGTTTCGAAACGGTTTTTATATTTTCAATCAATTCTTCCGGAGTCCGTGATGTTCCGGCTACCGTGTTCTGATACATTAATTCGACCATTCCCTGTGGATGGTCCATCGTTTCACGCAGCTGGTTTACAATTAGTTCCTTTGTATCTGCAATATTATCTTCATTAAAATCACCTTTTTTCATTGCATCCATCTGTTCTTCGATAATTTTTTTTGCCTTCTCATAGTCATCAGGTGCAATTCCGCTAAACACGAGCATTAGCCCTTTATGGCTTTCAATTCTCGAGGCAGCATAATAAGCAAGGCTGTTTTTCTCCCTGACATTCATGAATAATTTCGAACTTGGAAAACCGCCAAAAAGGCCATTAAATACCTGCAAGGCATCATAGTCTTTATCCCGGAACGTACAATTGGTGCGATATCCCAGATGCAGTTTTGCCTGTTGAATTTGCTGCTGTTCAATTACAGTGTTTGGGTCCCCGGCTTTTTTAACCGCATCAGTAGTTGATTTTTCTTGTTCGATTACACGGTTATCCCGCTTGAATTGATGTTTTAATTTGCCGAGCATATCGTTTGTATCAAAGTCTCCGGAAACAAAAATATCAAGCTGATCACTTTTAAGCATCTGCTCGTAATAGGAATACAGGTTTTCAGCAGTAATTTCTTCCAAGTCATCCGCATAACCCTGAACATGGAGCTGATATGCTTCTTCTTCACACATTTCATCGATTAAACGCATATTGGCGTAGCTCATTTTGTCGTCCATCAGTGCGTGTATCTTTTGTTTCAGGATTGATTTTTGCCGTTCGGTGGTGGTTTTATCAAACGAATTCCCCTGCTGTTTCGGATGGAACATAATCTCTTTCAGCAACGCAAGTGCCTCATCCAAAATAGCTGCCTCATCGGCAATGAATTTTTGATTGGCAATTTCCAACCGGACACTGATAATATGATAGTCACCTTTTTTGGAACCATCGAGAGATAATACCGCTCCATATAAACTATCCAATTTGCGCTGAATCGAACTTCTGTCCGGCAGACTTGCTGTTCCCTGCTGCAGTACGTGGGGCAGTAGGGCACGTTTCGTAATTATGTCACGGGATAATGGTGCCATAAACTTCGCAATAACCGAAATGGTCTTATGCTTTTTGTTCGGGATCAGATGATAATGGATCCCATTTTCTGTTACATCATGTTCATTTGTCACATTCATAGCATTTCCTCCTGTACTATGTATCATTATTAGTTTATACAAAAGAAAAAAAAATATAGTAAAAAAACCTGACTTACTGTAATCATATCAGTAAGACAGGTTTTTCTAATATTTATCTGCTTCCTTTTATATAAGGGACACCATTTGCTTTTGGTGCTTCTGCACGTCCAATAAATCCGGCAAGTGCAAGAATAGTCAATACGTACGGCGCAATAAGCAGAAATATTTGCGGCACATCTTCGAGCAGCGGGATACCTGAACTGATCACACTGAGACTTTGGGCGAAACCAAAGAACAATGCAGCACCCATCGCACCGAGCGGATGCCATTTCCCGAAAATAACTGCTGCCAAAGACATAAAACCTTGTCCGACAATGGTTGCATGGGAAAAATTCAGCGCTATCGTTAGTGCAAAGACTGAACCGCCAAGCCCGCCAAGCGCACCTGATAAAATGACAGCAACATAACGCATTTTAAATACATTGATTCCATTTGTGTCAGCCGCCATCGGATGTTCCCCAACAGCACGAAGACGCAGCCCAAATGGCGTTTTATACAGTACATACCAGGCAACAAACGCCAAAATGATTGCGATATATGAAGTAAGGTAGATATTCTCAAAAAACACAGGGCCAATAACCGGGATTTCTTTTAAAATTGGAATATCATTTGTATAAAATGGCTGTGAAACCATGTCTGTTTGTCCTTTTCCATACCATTGCTTCGTCAGGAAGACACCCAGTCCAAGTGCCAGGAAGTTAATCGCAACACCGCTGACAACCTGATCTGCCCGAAAAGAAACAGATGCCACTGCATGAATGATGGAGAAAATGGCGGAAACAACCATAGCAACCAGAATGGAAATCCATGGTGTCCAAGCTCCAAACACATCCGCAAAGGTCAGATTGAATACGATACCAACGAACGCCCCCATCACCATTAAACCTTCCAGGCCAATGTTTACAACGCCTGAACGTTCACTGAACACCCCGCCCAATGCTGTAAAAATAAGGGGGGCTGAAAAGAACAATGCCGGTGGAATAATCGACTGCAACAAATCTACAAATCCCATTTATTTCCCCTCCTTTTTAAAGCGAAGTATTGCCCATCTGATAATGTAGCTGGACGCTACAAAGAAAATAATTAATGCGATAATAATGTCCACTAATTCGGTTGGTACGCCGGAACCAGTCGGCATGTTTACCGCACCAACTTTTAAGATTCCGAACAGAATTGCGGCAAAAACAACACCGATGGCGGTATTTGCACCAAGTAAAGCAACGGCAATACCATCAAAACCGAGGTTGGTGAAACCGGACATAACCGAAATCGATCCATACGTCCCAAGACCTTCCATTGCACCGGCAAGTCCGGCAAATGCTCCGGAAATAACCATTGATAAAATAATATTTTTGCTAACATTCATACCTGCATATTTCGAAGCATGTTCATTAAAACCGACTGACTTCAATTCATAACCTGTAGAAGTGCGCTGGATAATAAACCACATAACAAATGCGCCAAGTAATGCGATTAAAATACCGTAATGCACACGTGAGAAATACGTGATCTGCTGAAGCCATTCAGATGCCAATGATGCTGTCGGAGCGATTTGCTCAGTGGAATCCAGGTGGTCCGTCAATACACTGCGAATTAATTCGTTTGAAACATACAATGCAATATAGTTCATCATAATCGTAACGATTACCTCGTGGACGCCAAGCTTAGCTTTAAGAAGCCCCGGTACAAATCCCCACAATGCTCCCGCTGCTGCGGCCGCAAGTACAGCCAGAGGCAAATGGATATACATTGGTACCTCAACTGCAAGTCCTACCCAAACAGATGCCAGCCAGCCTACAATAACCTGGCCCTCAGCACCGATATTGAACAAGCCGGATCGGAAAGCAAATGCAACTGCAAGTCCGGTTAAAATGTAAGGTGTAACTTGCCTCAAGGTTTCTCCCATAAAATACAAATCACCAAAGGCACCATACCAAAGAGCGCTGTAACCCTGGATAGGATTATATCCAAAAATAAGCATAATGATCGCCCCGGCAATCAGTCCTAAAAGAACAGAAATCACCGGTATAAGTATATTAAAAAGTCTATTCGATATCATCGGTTTCACCTGCCTCTTCTATCCTGCTCCCCGCCATCAGCAGGCCAAGTTCCTGTTCTGTCGTTTCCTCCGGTTTAACGTTTGCAACAATATGCCCGTCAAACATAACGGCAATCCGGTCACTGACATCCAATATTTCATCCAATTCAAACGAAACCAGCAATACAGCCTTTCCTTTATCACGTTCTTCGATCAATTTTTTATGAATAAATTCAATTGCACCAACGTCAAGGCCCCTTGTCGGCTGAGCAGCAATGAGTAAATCCGGTGAGCGATCCACTTCCCTTGCAATGATTGCTTTTTGCTGATTCCCTCCCGACAACGCTCTGGCCTTTGTCATCTCACTGGGTGTTCGGACATCATATTCTTCAATTAATTCTTTCGCCTTTTTATAAATCTCTTTATAGTTTAAAATTATATTTTTGGAGTACGGTTTTTTGTAGTACGTTTGCAGGACCATATTTTCTCCAATCGGGAAATCAAGTACAAGACCGTATTTATGTCGATCCTGAGGGATATGGCCGACACCGCTTTCCGTTACTTTTCTCGGTTTAAAATTGGTAATGTTTTTATCATTAATTTTAATGCTGCCGTTTTGTGCTTTCCGAAGTCCGGTAATTGCTTCAACAAGTTCGGTCTGACCATTTCCGTCAACACCGGCTACACCGACAATTTCGCCTGAACGGACATTTAAATTCAAATCTTTTACAATTCGGACCTTACGGGAATCCTCTACGTTTAATTTGTTGATGGCCAGAACTTTTTCTTTCGGGTCCGCTTTTTTCTTCTCAGTCTTAAAACTGATCTCCCTGCCGACCATCAGTGAAGCAAGTTCAGTAACATTTGTCTCCTCAACATCAACCGTTTTAATGCCTTTACCTTTCCGAATAACGGTGCAACGGTCACAAACCTGCATTATTTCTTTTAATTTATGTGTTATGAGAATAATAGATTTTCCTTCTCTGATCAGGGAATGCATAATTTCAATCAGTTCTTTGATTTCATTTGGAGTCAGAACAGCAGTTGGCTCATCAAAAATAAGTACCTCCGCTCCACGATAAAGCGTTTTTAATATCTCCACCCGCTGCTGCATCCCAACTGAAATATCACGAATTTTTGCCCGGGCATCTACATTCAGCCCATAACGATCGGATAATTCCTGAACCTCTTTCTCCGCTTTCTTAAAATCTATCTTTCCGGCATTGGTAGGTTCGCTGCCCAGAATAATATTTTGTGTTACCGTATATGTATCCACAAGCATAAAGTGCTGATGCACCATTCCGATACCAAGTTCATTCGCGACATTCGGATCCGTAATCTTCACCTGTTTGCCGTTTACCTTTATTTCCCCTTTTTCCGGCTGGTACAGACCAAACAATACGTTCATCAATGTTGATTTACCTGCCCCATTTTCACCTAGCAGTGCATGAATCTCCTGCTTTTTCAATTGGATGGTAATATCGTCATTCGCAACGATTCCCGGAAACCCCTTTCGAATATTCAGCATCTCTATCACATAATCCACTTTGTTCACTCCTCTTGTAAAACCTCTCTATTCACACATAAAAATCACCAAATGAAAAGGGCCGGAAACTTTTCATTTGAAGATTTTATTTTTACGGTTTGCCTCTAATGGTGCAGAAGCTGATAAACATTTTTTCCCTTGGTATTAAGGTTAAAAAGGCTGGACGTGCCAGCCTTTTTAATCATCCTTTAAAGGGATTTAACAAATTTCTTCGTTTCTTCACGAGTTGCTGGTACTTTTACATCACCATTGATAATCTTTTCTTTCCATTTTTCAATTGCTTTCACGATATCATCGGTTAATGCTTCTTTGTTGGTTCGGGCAGCACTTACACCACCGTCTTCCAATCCGTAAACAACATTTTTGCCGCCAGGGAATTTATCGTTCATAGCCTGGTTTGCGAGGTCTTTCACGGCAACATCAACTCGTTTAACCATGGAAGTAAGTGTTACATTATGTTCGCCGATTTGGCCTTCATCATATTGATCACGGTCCACGCCGATAACCCAAATTTCCTTATCCGGATTATTCTTCTTAATATCTTTTGCCTGTGCAAACACACCATTACCGGTTGCACCGGAAGCGTGATAAATTACATCTACACCACTGTTATACATTTGTGTGGCAATCAATTTACCCTTATCAGCCGCTGCAAAAGATTCCGCATATTCGACCTGGACTTCGATATCAGGGTTGACAGATTTAACACCAGCGATGAATCCTGATTCAAATTTATTAATTAATGAACCGTCTACCCCGCCGACAAAGCCGACTTTATTCGTTTTAGTTTTCTTCGCGGCTGCTACACCTACAAGGAATGATCCTTCCTGTTCCTTAAACGTAATGCTGGCAACATTTGGTGCATCCACTACATCGTCAACAATAGCAAAATGCTTGTCCGGATATTGTTCCGCTACTTTTTTGATACCGTCGTGCAGCTTGTACCCGATACCAAATACAAGATCATAATCTTTTTTAATCAGCCGAGTAAGGTTTGGAAGATAATCCGATTTACTGTTTGATTGCGCATAATCAAAGCCTTTACCTTTTGAAAGGTTATGTTCCTTACCCCAAGCTTGCAAACCTTCCCATGCGGACTGGTTAAATGACTTGTCATCAACCCCGCCAACGTCTGTAACTAACGCGGCACTGAAATCGGATGATCCTTTGCTTCCGGATTTACCGCTTTTACCTGAATTTCCGCCGCCTCCGCAGGCAGCCAAAATCATGCCCAGACCGATCACTACTGCGAACAACAACATAAATTTACGATTGTTCAATCTAAGAACCCCCTACTTGAATTAAGTTTTTAACTAAATGGAAACAGGAACTCATCAAATATTATGCTGGCAACCACCTCCTAAAATGCATAACGAATAAATGAAATCCCTTACAAACGTTTTCTTAAAACATGGAAACTGAATACATCCGATCGGAAGAAATTTGATGAATACAAAACAGGCTCATCTTCATCCGTATAATGCATTTGTTTCAGCAGGAGCAACGATTGCTCCGGGCTGCAATGTAAAATCTCGTAAATTCTGTCGTGATAACTGATTGGTTCGATATATGTAACAGCATAGGAAATATGTTTTCCGGAATACGCTTCCATCAGTTTGAAAAGGGAATCTTCACGGTGCACCTGGTCCAGTGGGACTAGCCCTTCCGGTACCTTATCAATGCAAAAAACAACAGGTTCACTGTCAGCTGTACGTACCCGTTCAATTTTCGCCAACGTATCAATTGGTTTTGGGCCAAACTTTACACGTTCTTCTTCTGTTGGTTCCTGGAATTCTGTCGATAAAAATTGTGACCCCGGGGTTTTTCCTGATTGTTTAATCATATAGGTCACACTGTTCAGCTGTTCAATTCCGGAAGAAAACACCGGCTTTGGGGTTACAAATGTACCGACACCATGACGCCGGGTAACCACATTCTCCTCTTCCAGTGTGCGCAATGCTTCACGTAATGTAGCACGAGAGACACCTAATAGCTTGGACATTTGGAATTCGGAGGGAAGTTTCTGTTTCGGCTTATATGTACCATTTTCAATATCTTCTTTAATTCTATCAATTACCTGAAGATATAAATGCCGTGCATCTAATTTGATCGACATAAAAAAACCTCTCCATATTTTGTTTTTTTCCAAAAGAGATCTGACCTCTGACGTTTGACTCTTTTATTCGAAATAAATATAACACTTTTCTAACAATAAATAAACAGTTATAGGCAAAATTAATTAAAAAAAATAGATCAAAAGTCGAGTCCATTTTATAAAAAATGGGTAAAAACGTACATTTAGCACTGTAATAGGTTAACTATGGGGAAAATATTCTGCCATGAACTGGCAATTAAAACTTCTATGTAAAACCTGCCTATAGTAAAACGGACAGAAATGTCTGTTTAGACACAACTGTCCGTTCATAAGGTTATGATGATTTTTCTTCTGATGATTGTGATACAAGTACTGTTCTTGGTTTGCTGCCTTCATATGGACCGACAATACCTCGATCTTCCATAGCGTCAATAAGCCTGGCTGCTCTTGTGTAGCCAATTCGAAATCTGCGTTGCAGCATGGATACACTCGCACTTTGCATTTCGATAATCATCTGCACTGCATCATCATATAATTCATCATCAACCTCTGATGTGACTTCACTTGTTTCTTCAGGGATCATTTCTTCCTGATACGATGCCTTTTGTTGGTCAACACAATGGTCAACAATCCGTTCCACTTCTTCATCAGACAAAAATGCCCCTTGAACACGTGTTGGCTTGGATGAACCAACTGGCATAAACAGCATATCACCATGTCCAAGCAGTTTCTCGGCACCACCGGAGTCAAGGATGGTTCGTGAATCCGTCTGTGATGACACACTAAACGCAATTCTGGATGGGATGTTTGCCTTAATTACACCAGTAATAACATCTACAGATGGGCGCTGTGTGGCAATAATCAGATGGATACCTGCTGCACGTGCCATTTGTGCCAGCCGTGTAATGGCATCCTCGACCTCGTTGGAAGCGACCATCATTAAGTCAGCAAGCTCGTCTACAAGAACTACGATATATGGCAGATTAGGCTGCTGTTCCTCTTCTTCCACACCTTGGTTATACTTACGGATATACTCATTATAACCTTCAATGTTGCGTGTACCGGTATCAGAGAATAACTCATATCTGCGTTCCATCTCCGCGACCACTTTTTTCAATGCGCGTGAAGCTTTTTTCGGATCCGTAACAACTGGAGCCAGTAAGTGCGGAATACCGTTGTACACATTCAGTTCCACTTTTTTCGGATCAATCATCATCATTTTGACCTCGTGTGGTTTGGCGCGCATTAAAATCGTTGTAATAATCCCATTTACACAGACACTTTTACCGCTTCCTGTAGCACCTGCGATCAGCAGATGCGGCATTTTATTCAATTCCGAAACTACCGCATCACCGGATATATCTCTTCCTAAAGCAAAAAGCAATTTAGTTGTTTGCTTATTTTTGATGCTGTCCAGTACTTCCCGCAATGAAACCAGTGCTGTTTCCTGATTCGGCACCTCAATCCCGACAGCAGATTTACCCGGTATCGGAGCTTCAATCCGAAGGTCTTTAGCGGCAAGTGCAAGTGCCAAGTCATCATGCAGATTCACAATTTTACTGACTTTCACACCAGCCTCCGGATAGACTTCATATTTCGTAACCGATGGACCAACATGTACTTTCGTTACACGGGCTTTGACCCCAAAACTGTTGAAAGTGCGCTCCAGTTTCCGAACCGTGGCCTGTATATGCGATTTTTCATTTTGCTGTGAATTTGGTGCTGGTTCTGCCAGCAAACTGGAAGACGGCAGTTCATATTCATGGTTTTCCGTTTCCGTCATCGGCAGTGGCTCGTCTGTTTGCTCTGAATCCGAATCCGTCTTTTCCTTTGATTCTGGCTCGTTCATCTGGTTGTTATCCGCTGCAGAAGATTGACCATTTGGATCAAAAGAATACGCCACATCCGTAAAGTCCTGGATAACCGGCTCATCCTGATGTGCATCATCACTGTCAACATCATACACTTCCTGCTGCCCTTTATCTGCCTTAGCCTGCTGTTTCACAGTACGTGACTCTTCCCGCCGTGTTCTCCAATTCTTAAATACAGAAGAGATGCGTTTGGTCCATTTCGAGAAAAAGTCTCCAAATGAAAACTCAGTCATAAAGATAAATCCGATAACAATGGAAAAAACGGAAACAATTTTGGCACCTACCGACGAGAACAAGAAATAACAAAAGGTAAACAAAAAGGCCCCAATCATCCCTCCGCCGGTTTCAGCAGCCCCAGTATTGCCTTCAACGTAGGAAAAGAAATTATCCCATGTTGATTTTATAATTGACGTATTTTCAGAGAATAGCAGAATGCGCTCATAGATTTGAATGTGTGTCAGTAAAAGGACACCTGCAAAAATAATATAAAAACCAATCATCTTTTTATGTGTAAAATCCGGATAACGCCGCTTCACCATTAACATAATTCCAGTGACAAGCAGGAACAAGGAAGCAATAAAATACCAAATACCCAAAAAGAACCGGAATACGTGAACAAGCCCCCCAGGGATGGCACCATCACTAATTGCGCTGGCCCCGCTTCCAAAGATGGCCAGAAAAATAAATAAAATACCAAGCAATTCATATTTCACATGTTTTTTTAGTTGTTTTTTCTTCTTTCTCCTTTTTTTTGCCATAACCATCACCTCTAATCCATTAGGCAATCTATTTCAAAATTATGAACAGGAAACCCCTGCCGCTACAGGCAAGGGTTGACAATTTTTCTCATTCAGTTTCATTATAGCACAGATCAAACATGATGACTTCATCAGACGGACAATTACTTTAAAATCGTTCCCGGGTTATATTCCTGCTTCATAAAATCCTGTGGATCAGTGGATAGCAATTGCAATACCTGGTATGCGCCGTCCTCTGTTTCTTCCACATAAAATTGTTTTCCCTGATAGGCTACACACTGCCTTTTCGTAAACGCATCATCCGCAGCAGGAAAAATATCTGTATTTGCTAAAGGTGTATATAAAATCATTGAATCACCTGCTCTTCATTTCCTTTGTTCTTATCAATCAATTCGTTTATCTTCTGCATCGCTTGATCAACCCCGCCAACACCGTCGATAAGGCCATATTCCACCGCATTGTCACCAACGACATTTGTCCCGATGTCACGTGTCAGGTTGCCCCTTGCAAACATAAGCTCCTTAAATTTTTCTTCTTTAATATTCGAATGGTTCACCACAAAGTTAATGACCCTGTCCTGCATTTTATCCAAATACTCAAATGTTTGCGGTACTCCAATTACCATTCCGGTGAGACGAATTGGATGGATGGTCATTGTTGCCGTTGGGGTAATATACGAGTAGTCTGTTGCAACTGCAATTGGAACACCAATCGAATGACCGCCGCCCAGTACGATGGATACGGTTGGTTTAGACAGGGATGCAATCATTTCAGATAGTGCGAGACCTGCTTCCACATCTCCCCCGACCGTGTTTAATAAAATAATAACCCCTTCAATCTTTGGATTTTGTTCGATTGCAATCAATTGTGGGAGCAAATGTTCATATTTTGTAGTTTTGTTTTGTGGCGGAAGCTGCACATGCCCTTCCACTTGACCGATAATTGACAACACATGAATATTCGAATCTGGTGCTTGTGGTACATTGGATTGTCCAAGCTGCTGAATTTTTTGAACCAGAGATGATGAATTTCCCTCACCCTGATTCTGATCATCCTTTTTAGATGGTTCTTTATCCATGCCGAAAACACTCCTTTTTTAAGGCATTCACCAATAAATAGACGTTACAACTGTTCCTGCCTTCAGCGGAAATTGCAATCATCTTTCAACTGCCTTATGATCATCAAGTTTAGTATTATCGTATACGGAGTGATTCATGCGGATTAAGGCAAAATAAAAATGGCCGGGACAAAAGTGTATTATCCAAAGAAAAATCCGAACAAGAAAATGGAGCGGATAACCGCTCCGGAAATATACTACGCTAATTTCTTAATTGTTCGTCTTTTGAATTACACCTTTTGATATGTCCCAGCCACACTTTATACAGTAAGGATTTTTTGAAGCTGTTGTTTTTCTACGTCGGTCAGTTCAAGCAATGGAAGGCGGACACTTCCTGTTTCAACACCTTTCATACGAAGCGCAGCTTTTACCGGTGAAGGGGACGGTGCTGCAAACAAACCGTTCATTACAGGGAGCAATTTACGATGCAATGCGCCAGCCTGCTTTACATCACCATTCAGAAATGCTCCAACCATCTGCTGCATTTCATTTCCAATGACGTGGGATGCCACAGATACAACTCCATCACCTCCAACAGCAAGCAATGGCAGTGTCATGCTGTCTTCTCCGGAGTATACCGTGAAATCGTCACTGGTACGTTCAATTACTTCCGATATAAGATCAAGATCTCCGCTCGCTTCTTTTACAGATACAATATTTTTCACTTTACTTAGCTGAACAATTGTATCAGCATCCATCTTGACCACCGATCTGCCAGGGATGTTATACAGCATCACCGGAAGTGCCGACTCATTCGCAATTGCCGAAAAATGCTCATATAACCCTCGTTGACTTGGTTTATTATAATAAGGGGCAACAAGCATGATTGCGTCTGCACCGCATGCTTCCGCCTCCTTCGTTAGGGAAATGGATGCCGCTGTATTATTGCTCCCGGTACCCATAATCACCGGAACACGTTTATTCACAGTCTTTATTGTATGGTTAAGCAGGGAGATTTTTTCCTCTTTCGTCAGTGTAGGGGATTCCCCTGTAGTTCCCGCAATAACTAAGCCTTCAGTTCCATGATCCAAAAGATATTCAATCAGTTCAGCAGTCTTTTGATAATCGATATCTCCATTTACATTAAACGGGGTTACCATAGCTGTCAGGACTCTTCCAAAATTCATGTCTTTACACCCTTCTCTTAAGTAATAGGATACTCATCGGCGGCGCCGCTTAACTGAAAAACATCGTGCAGTGCATTCACAGCTGCATTTAAATCTTTCTCATTAATAAGCACCCATATCGTAGTATGACTGTCGGCCGATTGCAATATTTGCACTCCGGCATTTGTCAGTGACTGAACTATTCGAGATGCGACCCCGGGTACGCCTGTCATTCCTGCCCCAACTGCAGATACTTTTGCACAATTCTCTGTGATCTCAGGTTGAAATCCTAAAGTTTCCAGGATATGCAATGCTTTTTCTGTATGGGCTTCCGGAACAGTGTATATGACCCCTGACGGTGAAATATTAATAAAGTCCACAGATATCCCTGCTTCTGCCATCGCTTTAAAAACTTCTGACTGCAAGCGGTGGGCCTCTTCCTTCGTTTGTATCCTAATTTGTGTAATGGAAGACATATGTGCGATGCCGGTTATCAGCCGGTCAGTAATATCTTTTCCCTTTCCCTGTACACGGGATGAGGTTACCAATGTGCCTTCATCATTCATATATGTTGAACGGACACGGATTGGTATTTTTGCCTGCATAGCAATTTCCACCGCTCGCGGGTGAATCACCTTCGCTCCCTGATATGCCAAGTTGCAAATCTCTGTGTACGTCACAACATCAAGTGGTCTTGCTGATGATACCATTCGCGGATCAGCCGTCATAATACCATTAACATCGGTAAATATTTCAATCTGTTCTGCATTTAATGCAGCACCTAAAGCAGCAGCAGTTGTATCACTGCCCCCGCGGCCGATTGTTGTAATTTCACCGGCAGTTGTTTGTCCCTGAAAACCGGCGACAACGACGACATCATGGTGTTCAAATTCTTTTAGAATCCGCTCGGTTTTTACCTCTTTTATTTTGGCCTGATTAAAATCGTCATTCGTAATAAATCCTGCCTGTGCACCAGTCAAAGCAGTTGCACGTATATGCTTTTTCTGAAGCTCGCTGGACAGGACAACAGACGCAATTGTCTCTCCGCATGACATTAATAGGTCAATTTCCCGTTTGGAATTTTGATTGGAAGGGAAATCGACCAGCTCCAGCAATGTATCTGTCGCATATGGATCAGGTTTTCTTCCCAATGCAGATACAACAACTACTACTTTATTATCCTGCACAAGCGCATTTTTAACATGATTTATTACATGATTACGGTTTTCTTCTGTTTGAACAGAGGTTCCGCCAAATTTTTGAACCAGTATCTGCATACTAACACCTCAGTTTTAAAGCCATTTATTTTCAATTAAACGTTCTGCAATTTGTATTGTATTCAAAGCAGCACCCTTGATCAGATTATCGGACACAACCCATAAATGGAACCCTTTGTCATGGTCCATATCCTTCCGAATTCGCCCTACAAAAACTTCCTCTTTATTCATTGCACTTAATGGAGTCGGATAAACTTGATTAGACGGGTCATCTTCTAGAATTACCCCTTCTGCTTTACGTAAAACATCTTGCAGATCCGAAGCAGACAATCCTTCTTTTTCAACATCAACATAAACACTCTCCGCATGTGACTGGAAGAATGGAAGACGAACACAGGTTGCAGATACAGGTAATTTCGGCAGATGCATAATTTTTTTGGTTTCATTAACCATTTTCATCTCTTCAAACGTATATCCGTTATCCTGAAACATATCAATCTGTGGAAGTGCGTTAAACGCAATTGGAAAATGTTTCTTATCCCCTTTGACAGGAAGCAGTTCGGCTTTCATTTCATCATTGTTCAAAAATTGCCGGGACTGGTTTTTCAGCTCTTCATTTGCTTGATTTCCAGCCCCTGAAACTGCCTGATATGTTGAGACAATAATTCGTGACAGACCAAATGCCTCGTCGAGCGGCTTCAAAGCTGCAACCATTTGAATCGTTGAACAATTTGGATTCGCGATGATACCGTTATGCTTTTTAATATCTTCCACATTCACTTCCGGTACAACCAGCGGTACATTTTCATCCATCCGGAAAGCACTTGTGTTATCGACAACAACTGTACCTCGTTTTACTGCTTCCGGCGCCAATTTTTTGGATATTGAACCACCGGCCGAAAATAATGCAATATCAATATCGTTAAAACTATCCGGTTCCGCAACTTCAACTGTTATTTCCTGATTCTTGAATATTAGTTTTTTACCGGCAGATCTTGCTGATGATAATAGTTTTAATTGATTTATCGGCAAATCCTTGTTCTCCAATAATTGTAAAATCTTTTGCCCTACGGCGCCGGTTGCACCGACTACCGCGAAATTGTATCCATTGTTTCCCATTAAGTTAACCCCTCATTTCTAAATAATAGATTATACTCATGTTACTATACTATCATATTCATGAGGGATAATAACAGGCTGAACCTGTTTATGTTCCAGAGCATTCTCCACTGTTTTAACTAGAGCATCCATGTCAGCAACAAGAGAATTCGGTTTTTTAAACGGATCATCCTGCCCGAACGGGATAAAATAAATAAATTTACTTGCCATTAGTCGCATAAGATTCACGCCATTTAATCCCAGCGCATCATTAGTGGAAATCCCCAGTACAACCGGCCCCTGATTTCGCATCGTTGCTTTTGCAGCCATTAAAACCGGCGAATCTGTCAATGCATTCGCCATTTTGCTGAGTGAGTTTCCCGTCAATGGTGCGATTACCATACAATCCAAGGGATATTTTGGTCCAAGAGGTTCCGCATCTGGCATCGTTGTAATTACTTTTTTGCCGGTAATCGATTCTACTTTTGCAACATGATCTTCTGCTTTCCCGAATTTTGTGTCCGTCGTCCGTACAGTATACGTTACGATCGGCACTACTTCCGCTCCTTCTTCCATAAGCCGCTCCAGCTGCGGAAAAACTTTGTCATAAGTACAGTGGGATCCTGTCAGCCCAAATCCAATCCGCTTTCCTTTTAATTTCATGTTACGCTCCCCTTTCATTCACGAGAAATTGTTTAATCACATCTGCCAATATTTTTCCCGATGTTTTTGGTGCAACAATACCGGGAAGACTGCGTGCCAAAATCGCTTTAATTCCCCGCTGTTCCGCAAACTTAAAGTCGGTTCCGCCCGGTTTTGAGGCAAGATCAATAATGAGCGCATGCGGTGGCAGTTGTTGAATGGCATCTTTCTGAACTACCTGTGCCGGAATTGTATTAATTAATAAGTCACATTCATCTGTATATTTATCAAGATCATCCAAGGGCAAGGCAGTCAGACCCATTTCAGTAATCCTGGCCAAATCTTTAATACTTCGTGCACAGACTGAAACCTTCGCACCAAGTGCAGAAAATTTATTGGCAACCGTATTTCCCACTCTTCCAAATCCGACGACAATGACTCGTGATGAATGAATAGTATAATCAGTATGCTCGATAACCATCATGATTGTTCCTTCAGCCGTTGGAATGGAATTATAAATCGCCACATCATCCCTGCTGAATAGCGGTATAAGTGATAAATCCAAATCATCGGTTATCGCTGTCAAATAATCATTTGTAATTCCTGTAAAAATCAGTACTGACGTATTCAATGTTTCAAACCATTTTTTCGTTAATTTAATTTTTTGATCGGAAAAAGCGGCATCCACGTATCCTTCGCGATCTGTACCGGTAATCGGCAGTATAACGGCATCAAGTTTTTCCGGTTCCAAGTCGGAAAAATCTGTCTGTTGCAATCCGGTGAATCCTTGTTCCAAGTTATCAAACCCAACTAAAAAAATAGTTGTATCAGTCAAAGTCTGCAATTGACGCAGTAACTCCAGGTAACGTGCGTCCCCGCCGATTACAGCAATCGATTGATTCATTGTAGTTACATACCTCCAGACACTTACCCGTATTTGATTTCTTTATAGTTTATGTAGCTGACACGTGTTAGTGATTGTAAGTTTAAAAAATCCCTGGAATTCAGGCATCATTGAGGAAAAAATTTATTGAATGGACTATCTGCAGTAACAAAAGCGTAAGCGCCCGTTTAGCAACGTACAAACTGCGCCCTGCCAAGCAGGGTGGGTCGGCGTTGCCGCGCAAAGCGGCGGTTTTAGCCGATCTACCTAAACCGCAATGAGATAAAGGAAACATGCCCCTGCAAAAGGGGTATGCCGACGTTGGCCGCAAAGGCCGGTTTTAGTCGGCCCTCCTTTTATTTCGAACCGATGTTGACTTTCACCACAAGGGTATAAGTGCGACTAAGCCTCTGGTTTCACCAATCGGCAAGTCTTCTTTATCGTAGTGAGGAGTGTGAAGTTTGCTAGTTGCTGGGCGCTGGAGCTGGACGTGGCTCTTTCGGTAACCTAATTATACACAGGCATAAAATTTTATAATGTCCTGCAGAAAAAAAATCCGGCATCATTTTATATGATGCCGGACTTTTATTTACGGACTGCTAATCAAATTCAATCATAATCATGTCGTCGCCAATTTTCTTTACGGATCTCCAGTTAATTTTCGTTTCAGCGCCTTCTTTTTTTAATCCAAACCATTTGTAATTAGGAATGATAAATGATTCAATCTGACCGGTTCTTTCATTAATCTCCAAGTCGGTCTGCCCTAATATCCCTAATCTGGAACCCTTGTTGACATTTACAATTTCCTTGCCGCTAATATCCTTATACCGCATATATTCCCCTCCATGTTCCATGACTACTATCGAATATATGCTGGGTAAGAAATTCTATGCTTCTTGTTTTGGGGCGATTAAAGCACTTGACGTTTCCTGGTCAAACACTGCCTTTATAACCTGTTGAATTCTCGCATGACTAACTTTGTCAATCTCCTCAATCATCTCATCCATTGAACGATGCCGATTCAACAGCAACTCATTTTTACCATTTCTGCTCATCCTGCTGCTCGTACTTTCCAGGCTTAGCATCAGGCTGCCTTTCAGCTGTTCCTTACTGTTTTTCAATTCTTTATCAGTCAATCCATCTTTGATTAACGAATTCATTGTTGACTGAATTGTCTCCCTTAATAATGGCAATTGTTCATTCCCAGTACCTGCATAAATCGTCAGCATACCATTATCCAGAAACGAGGAATGATATGAGAACACCGCATATGCCAGGCCTTTTTTCTCCCTAACTTCCTGGAAAAGTCTTGAACTCATGCTTCCTCCAAGCACATTATTCATGATAATCAGGCTGTACATATCTTCATCGTCGATAGCAAACCCATTAAAACCGAGGCATAAATGTGCCTGTTCTGTATCTTTATTCCGTTCAATATTATTTGTAAGAAATGCAGGCTTTTGTAAAGCAGAATGGTCTCCTTCACGATAAAAATCGCCAAAGTGGCTTTCCACGGTGCGAATAAATGAATCTTCCACATTACCCGCAACAGATACAACAACGTTTTGCGGGGTATATCGCTTATTCACATAGTCACGGAGTGTATCCGGTTTAAAAGAGCGAAGCTGTTTCTCCGTGCCCAAAATCGGAAATCCCAATGGATGATCCCCATATGCAGCGGTAGCGAGTAAGTCATGGACAATGTCATCTGGTGTATCCTCATACATTTTAATTTCTTCCAGGACAACGTTTTTCTCGCGCTCCATTTCCTCTTCATCAAATGCGGAATTAAAGAACATGTCTGCCAGTATCTCAAGCGCATACTCTTTATGTGTATCAATCACTTTTGCATAGAAACATGTATATTCTTTCGATGTAAAGGCATTTACCTGACCGCCGATGGCATCGAACGCTTCTGCTATATCCTGCGCGGAACGTGACTTAGTCCCTTTAAAAAACATGTGCTCCAAGAAATGTGAAATTCCGTTATTTTCTTCTGTTTCATTTCGGGATCCGGTTAAAACCCAAATTCCGATTGTTACAGACCGTACTGCCGGAATTTTTTCCTGTACAATACGAAGTCCATTTTTACACGTATGCGTATCTACCAAAATAAATCCTCCTATAGTTAACATCAACAGGGATTTTGTATCCCTACCTTTTTGCACTCATTAACATTGGCACCGTTCCAATCCGGTACCCTCTTTTTTTAATATTTTCAATCAGTTTATCCAATCCATTCACAATTGAAGTTGTTGGATGCATTAAGATGGTGGCTCCCGGATGAATATCGCCCATCACTCGATTCATCATAACAGATACAGTTGGATTCTTCCAATCAATCGTATCTACTGTCCATAAAATCGTTTCCATTTTTAACATGTCAGCGGTTTGGACAACCTGATCATTGAAACTTCCGCTTGGCGGTGCAAACCATTTTGGCGTTTTTCCGGTGATTGCTTTTAATATCTCATTGGTTCGTTTAATTTGTTCGTTTGCTTGCGATTTGCTTAGATTGGCCATATCCGGATGACTGTATGCATGATTTCCGATGACGTGATCTTGTTCATCAATCATTTTCACATAGTCGGAATTTTCCTGGGCCCACTTTCCTTCGATAAAAAAGGTTGCCTTCACATTATGCTTTTTTAAAATCGTCAATATTTCCGGAATATGTTCAGTCCCCCAGGAGACATTGATCAAAAACGCAACCATATTCTTTTTCGGATTACCGCGGTATATCGGAGCAGCCGGAAGTTCGTCCAATGTTTTTTTGGGGGGAATTTGTTCATAGACTAAAAGTGTTTTATCAAATTCTCCCGTCTCTTTCATTTGTTCATATGATTTATCAACATTCACCTGAATACCGTTCAGCCCCGGTGTCTTTTTCCATACTCTGTCAATATACGCATTAACCGGGGGTTTGCTGTATTTGTCGCGCTTAGCTTTAATTTCCTGGTAGAGTGAATCCTCCGATTTAATGACAGTATTGGAAAATGTCTCAGCCTCATTCATCATGAATGGATTATAATCGTCGTTAAATGCAATTAGCACAATAAATACAAACACACAAATATGTACAAAAGATTGGTAACGATGCACCCATATCCCCCCTTAATCAATCATATGAGGAACATGGACAGGTTATGTTTGCAATAAAAAAGAAACTGGGGTACCAGCTTCTTGTGTTGTTTCTTATATTACATACTCGATTTTTCCTGTTTTTCCTTTTCATCTTTTAAAACAGCTTTACGGGAAAGGTTAACTCGGCCCTGCTTGTCTATTTCTTTCACCTTAACCATGATTTTATCACCGATGGAGACAACATCTTCCACTTTGTTAGTTCGCTCCTCAGCCAGTTCGGAAATGTGAACAAGACCATCTTTTCCTTTAAATATCTCAACAAATGCACCGAACTTCTCGATACGTTTAACGGTACCAAGGTATGTCTGTCCAACTTCCACTTCACGGACAAGATCTTCGATGATTTGTTTGGCTTTATCATTCATAGAAGCATCCGTTGATGAAATAAATACACTGCCATCCTGTTCAATATCTATTTTTACGCCGGTTTCATCAATAATCTGATTGATTTGTTTACCGCTTGGCCCAATGACATCACGGATTTTGTCCGGGTTGATTTCCATAGTAAGGATTTTAGGTGCGTATTCTGACAGTTCCTGCTTAGGTTTTTGAATAGTATCAAGCATTGATTCCAGAATATGGAGACGGCCTTTTTTGGCTTGTGAAAGTGCTTCTTCAAGGATTTCCTTGGATAATCCGTCAATTTTGATATCCATTTGCAAAGCAGTAACACCTTTGGCAGTTCCCGCTACTTTAAAGTCCATGTCACCAAGGGCATCTTCCATTCCCTGAATGTCCGATAATATTGTATAATCATCACCGGATTTCACAAGACCCATAGCAATTCCGGCAACAGGAGCTTTGATAGGAATTCCGGCATCCATCATGGCCAATGTACTTGCACATATACTTGCCTGTGATGTGGAACCATTGGATTCCAACACTTCAGATACAAGCCTGATTGTATATGGAAATTCTTTTTCTGATGGAACAACTTTTTCCAGTGCGCGTTCGCCAAGTGCACCATGTCCGATTTCACGCCGGCCCGGTCCTCTAATTGGCCCTGTTTCCCCGACACTGTACTGCGGGAAGTTATAATGGTGCATAAATCGTTTGGACTCTTCCAGATCCAGTCCATCCAGAATTTGCACATCGCCTAATGCGCCAAGTGTACAAACACTTAATGCCTGGGTTTGTCCACGTGTAAATAATCCAGAACCGTGTGTTCTTGGAAGGACCCCAATCCGATTGGATAATGGACGGATTTCGTCAATTTTTCGGCCATCCGGACGAACTTTTTCCTTCGTGATTAAACGGCGGACTTCCTCTTTGACCATCTTATCCAACGTTGCTTTTACGTCCTTAATAATAGCCTCATCTTCATCCTCGTCATAAGCTGCCAACACTTCATCCTTTACAGCAGCTATTGCATCTTCACGTGCATGCTTCTCCTCAACCTGAATCGCTTCATGCAGCTTGTCCTTTGCTTCTGCTTGAACTTTTGCCACAACCGCTTCATCTGATTCAGCAATATTCGGTTTGATTTTTTCCACACCGACAGCTTCGATTATTTTCTCCTGAAATTCAACCAGTCGGATAATTTCCTGATGCCCGAACATGATTGCCTCAAGCATGACCTCTTCCGGAACTTCCTGTGCACCAGCTTCCACCATGTTGATGGCTGCTTTCGTACCGGCAACAGTCAGATCTATATCACTCTTCTCCTGCTGTTCAATTGTCGGGTTTATAATAAATTCCCCATCAACCCGGCCAACATCAACACCAGCAATTGGTTCGGAAAATGGGATATCTGAAATTCCAAGCGCAATGGATGAACCAATCATTGCAGCAATTTCCGATGAACAATCCTGCTCAACACTCATAACAGTACTGATTACCTGTACTTCATTCCGGTAGCCATCCGGAAAAAGCGGTCTGATCGGACGGTCAATAAGGCGGGATGTCAGGGTTGCTTTTTCACTTGGACGTCCCTCTCTTTTAATAAAGCCACCAGGAATTTTCCCAACTGCATATAAACGTTCCTGATAATTAACAGTTAACGGAAAAAACGGTAAATCCTTTGGTTCCTTTGATGCCGTAGCAACAGATAACACGGATGTATCACCATATCGAATCATACATGCCCCGTTCGCTTGCTTTGCCAGTTCTCCAGTTTCAACGGTGAATTTTCTTCCGGCAATTTCTGTGGAGAACACTTGATTTTCTTCTGTCATTAGTTAAAGTACTCCTTTCAAGAAAACATTCTACCTTTCATTTTATAGTTAATGTGGAGAAATGTAAATTTTATAAGTAATAGAAGTATAAAAAAAGCAGGATTGCTCCTGCTTTTTTTAAAATTCCTAACGGCGTAGGCCAAGTTTTTTAATTAGTTCGCGGTAGCGTGTAACATCTTTTTTACGAAGGTAGTTAAGTAGGTTACGACGTTTACCGACCATCTTTAAAAGACCACGGCGTGAATGATGATCTTTTTTGTGAACACGTAAATGTTCGTTTAATGTTGTGATTTCTTCCGTCAGTACAGCAATTTGGACTTCCGGAGAACCAGTGTCATTATCATGAACCTTGTACTCACTGATGATTTCGTTTTTACGTTCTTTTGTGATAGCCATATGGCTCACCTCCATGATTGTTTTTTAATCCCCATTCCCCAAGCATTCGTCGGAGTTACGATATGCCAAGCGATGGTTCTACAGTATTAAGGTTACATCTTTTCCAGCGAAAATGCAAGGTCGAATTGAGTGGAACTCGGAATTTTACCAGTTAATCATTTGAAAAATAGTCACGAATCACGCGCTCATCATCCTCTATCTGACGAATCAATTCGTCAACATTGTCAAATTTTTCTTCATCACGGATAAACTTATGCCATTCCATGATCAGTTCCTCACCATACAGATCGTTGTTGTAATCAAAAATATTCACTTCGGCACTTGGTTTGTCAAGATCCCCTTCAAATGTCGGGTTATAACCGAGACTGGCCATTCCTTCATATGTCTCATTTTTATACTGCACTTTAACTGCGTATACACCTGTTTTGGGAAGAAGCGCATCGGGATTGATTTGAATATTTGCGGTCGGATATCCGATTTCACGCCCCCGCTTTTCCCCGTCGATAACAATTCCCTGAATAGTCAGCGGGCGTCCGAGCAGACTATTGGCCGTTTGCACATCTCCCGCACGGAGCAGCTCTCTGATTCTTGTGGAACTTACTTTTTGTTCGGCCATTTCCACTTTTCCAATCGTTGTGTAATCAAACTCATTCCTCGTATGATTTTCAATGATATTCATATTTCCTTTTCCTTTATGGCCATAGGAGAAATCAAATCCTGCAACAAGGTGTTTAATTTTCAGTCCAATAATAAAGTGATCGATAAACTGTTGCGGCTCCAGTGATGCCAGTTCTTTATTAAACGTGATAATATACAGCCGGTCAACATTCATCTGCTGGAGAATCTCCTGCTTTTCTTTTAACGGTGTGATATACCTGACATGTGGCGTGTCCTTTTTTAAAACAACTGACGGGTGCGGATGGAATGTAATAACCGCGCTTTCCATATTGTCCTTTTTCGCTTTCTCCACTGCTGTTTTGATAACTTTCTGATGGCCTTTATGTATTCCGTCAAAAAAACCGATCGCGGCAACTGTATCAGGGAGATTCTGTCGATCCAATCTATGTGGATAACTCAATTCTATTGTTCGCAATGTGCTTCACCTACACTTTGTTCATTCATTAACGTTTTTCAGTTAAAAACGCGTACTGGCTTAATGCAATCTTTCTTTTCCGGATGAATCCGGTAAATCGCCAGAAGCTCATTTTTATACATAACCGAAAATGGTTCCGTTTGCAACACTCTTTCCGGGATGCCCAATTTCTGTCCGTTTTTCACTTTCATTTTCGTCTGTTCATCAACTTCCAAAACATCTAAATGATCCACACCTCTTGAAATAGGCAGCAGCAGGTTCCCTCGTTCCGGAGTATTTTCAATCGTTGTAAATGTAACGGTATCCTTATCCATAATCGATCCTGTGCTAATCCGGATTAAATCAGACATGTATGCCGGGTATCCCAAGCTTTTGCCAATATCCACACATAATGTACGGATATATGTACCTTTTGAACAGACAGCCTTAAACGTAAATATAGTATCATTCATTTCCAGCATCTCTAATTCGTGAATCGTAACGGTTCGCTCCGGACGTTCAACGGACTCATTTGCCCGGGCGTACTCATACAGTTTCCTGCCATTCACCTTAACTGCTGAATACATGGGTGGTATCTGGTTGATTTCACCCCTAAATAATTGTAACACGTTTTCAATGTTCTGTTTAGAAAGAGGTGTTTTCACATTCTTTTCCTCGATAATTATGCCATGTGCATCTTCTGTATCTGTTGCTTTTCCCAGTGTGACTTCCGCTATATATGTCTTGGTTGTATCTGTTAAAAAAGGAACAATTTTCGTGGCTTGCCCAATGCAAATCGGCAGCACACCTTCAACTTCCGGATCAAGTGTCCCTGTATGTCCGACTTTTTTAGAATGAAACAATTTCCGTACTTTGATGACACAATCATGCGATGTCATCCCTTTTGGTTTCCATAAAGGCAATATGCCGTCCATTCAACCCACTCCCAGATTTATTTCAGTACATGGAAAAATCTGACCCGTTTGAGGCCAGATTTTTTCTGCACATCTATCCTAATTGTTTAAATCCTTTAATATCTTTTCGATACGGTTTCCATACTCCAACGCCTCATCAAATTCAAACGTGATTTCAGGAGTCTTACGCAACCGGATACGCTTTCCGATTTCAGAGCGGATAAACCCTTTTGCTTTGGCCAGCCCGACAAGCGTATCATGTTTCTCCTGTTCATTACCCAGCACGGAAATGAACACTTTTGCCTGTTGCAGGTCACCTGTTACTTCAACATCAGTGACAGTGACAAACCCGACACGGGGATCTTTGATTTTCTTACTGATCAAATCACCCATTTCCTTTTTCATCTGTTCTGCCACTCGATTCGCACGTATGTCACCCATCTCTAATCACCTCAATAATAATGGTGTTACGTATTATAACCGTTCCACATTTGTTATAGTACGTTCAAGTTCCATGAAGGAATCCACAATGCGGAATACTTCCTGCATTACCTGTTCCGCATGTTGCCTGTCATTGGAAACCGTAACAATGCCAAGCTTTGTGCGCTGCCATAAATCCTGAAAATCCAGCTCGGTTACAGCGATGTTCAGCTCATTACGTAATCGGGAAATTAACCGTTTTATTACGGATCGTTTTTGCTTAAGGGAATTCCCTTCATACAGCATGCACTCCACCTCAGCATACAAAATCATTTGCGCTCAATTTCCTTCATAACAAAGGCTTCGATTGTATCGCCTTCTTTGATGTCATTGAAGTTCTTTATAGTAATTCCGCACTCATAATTTTGGGCAACCTCTTTAACGTCATCCTTAAATCGCTTCAATGTATCAATTTCACCTTCAAATTGCACAATACCATCTCTAATCAGACGGACACCTGAATCACGTGTAATTTTACCATCGGTTACATAGCTTCCGGCAATTGTCCCGATTCTGGAAACTTTGAACGTCTCACGTACTTCTGCCTGTCCAATGACCTGCTCTTCGTATTCCGGATCAAGCAAGCCTTTCATGGCGGACTCGATTTCTTCAATAACCTTGTAAATAACACGGTGCAGCCGTACATCCACTTTCTCTGATTCTGCGGCTTTTTTCGCATTGGCATCCGGGCGTACGTTGAACCCGACAACAATTGCATTGGATGCTGATGCCAGAATAATATCTGATTCTGTAATTGCACCTACACCGGTATGAATGATTTTAATTTTAACGCCTTCTACATCAATTTTTCTGAGAGAGGATGCCATCGCTTCAGCGGATCCTTGAACATCAGCCTTAATAATTATATTTATTTCCTTCATTTCACCCTGTTTAATTTGTTCAAACAGATCATCCAGGCTGACTTTCGTCTGTTCCGAACGGTTTTCCTGAATGTATTTTTGATGGCGCGCCTCTCCAATGGAACGGGATTTCTTCTCATCATCGAAAACAAGAAATTGATCGCCTGCCTGTGGAACATCATTTAGTCCAGTAATTTCTACCGGTGTCGATGGACCAGCTTGCTTGACTCGGTGTCCCATATCATTAACCATTGCACGCACACGGCCATACGTGTTACCCACAACAATTGAATCACCAATATGCAGTGTACCGCTTTGAATAAGCAAAGAAGCAACGGATCCTTTTCCTTTATCAAGCTGTGCATCAATGACGGTTCCGAACGCGTTTTTATTCGGATTAGCCTTCAATTCCTCTACTTCTGAAACTAGCAGGAGCATTTCCAGAAGATCATCGATTCCTTCCTGCTTGACAGCGGACAAATTAACAAAAATGGTCTGGCCGCCCCATGCTTCCGGAATCAGTTCATATTCTGTCAGTTCTTGCATCACGCGGTCAGGGTTGGCACCTTCTTTATCCATTTTGTTCACCGCAATAATAATCGGAACTTCAGCAGCTTTAGCATGGTTGATTGCTTCCACAGTTTGCGGCATAACACCATCATCTGCTGCAACAACAAGTACTGCAATATCTGTTATTTGTGCACCACGGGATCGCATACTTGTAAATGCAGCATGCCCCGGTGTATCCAGAAACGTAATTTTTCTTCCGTCATCCTCAACCTGATAAGCACCAATATGCTGTGTGATTCCGCCAGCTTCGCCTTCCTGAACCTTTGTATGACGGATTGCATCCAGAAGTGTTGTTTTACCATGGTCAACATGCCCCATGATGGTTACAACTGCAGGACGCACTACAAGATCTTCTTCTTTATCCTCTTCCAGATACTTATCGAAATCTGTATCTTCGAGAATAATTTCCTTCTCGACTTCCACATCATATTCCGCACAAATTAGTTCTACAGCATCATCATCAAGATCCTGATTCTTGGTCGCCATAACTCCTAAAAACATCAATTTTTTAATGATTTCAGAAGTGTCTTTATTCAATTTCCCTGCCAGATCACTGACAGTTAATGTATCACTGTATTTAATTTGTTTTGGTGTTTCCTTGGCTGCCGGCTTTTGCTGCTGTTGTTGTACAGGCTTTCCTTTGCCTTTTTTTCCTTGATGCTGTTTTTTATTATATTGGTTATGCTGTTTGTTTGGCTTTCCTTTATGCTGCTTTTGGGAAGGTTTTTTCCGGTTATCGTATTTTTGGCCCTGTTTTTTATTTGAACCTTGGTTATTCTTGCTGGAATTCCCTTTGTTCCCTTCGCCGGACTTATCATTTTTCGCCTGTTTTGGTGCGAATTTTTGATCCAGTTTTGCGATTGTCCCATCTGAGATAGTCGACATATGATTAGATACTTCAACATTCAATTCTTTTAAGTAGTTGATGACTTCTTTACTTGGTTTATTATTCTTTTTGGCATATTCATATACGCGCATTTTCGTCATACGTTCACCCCCGAAATTAATTACCCGAGCAGCGATTTGATCTTAGCGGCAAATCCTGCATCTAAAATGGCAATAGCTACTCTATGGGATTTTCCTATAGCGTTTGACAATGTTTCTCTATCATCGGCTATTATGAATGGTATATTATTCGACTTGCATTTATCTGTAATTTTTTTCCTTGTCTGCGGACCGGTATCACTTGCGAGAAGCACCAGCTTCGCCCGGTTTTGTCTGATATCCTTTACGATTGTTTCTTCTCCAAGCGAGCACTTTCCAGCTCGATATGCCAGTCCAACCAGACCCAAATAATTACTTTTCATTTGCTTCAACTATTTTCATAAGTTCATCGAAAATGGAAAGGTCTATTTCCGCGTTCAACTGCCGATTTAATATACCGGTCTTTTTTGCCTTTTCGATAACATTTCTATCCTGGGATAAATATGCACCGCGTCCATTTTTTTTGCCGGTTGGATCAACGAAAACATCGCCTTCCTTATTCCGGACCACTCGGATCAGGTCTTTCTTTGGTTTCATTTCATTTGTAACAATGCATTTCCGCTCAGGTACTTTCTTCTGTTTCATGACAAACTGCCTCCCTTATTCGAACAAATCTTCCTCGTTGTCTGAATAGGTGCCGGTTTCCGTAAGAAGTCCTTCTTCACGAGCTTCAGATTCACTTTTGATATCAATCTTCCATCCGGTTAATTTAGCCGCAAGTCTTGCATTTTGTCCCCGCTTGCCAATAGCAAGTGACAGCTGATAATCCGGAACAATGACTGTGGTTGCTTTTTCCTCCTCATTCACCAGCACGTCAACAACTTTTGACGGGCTAAGTGCATTGGATACATACTCCACAGGGTCTTCAGACCATTCGACCACATCAATTTTTTCTCCCTTTAATTCATCTACAATCACCTGAACACGCTGTCCCTTTTGTCCGACGCATGATCCTACCGCATCGATTTCCGGATCGTCTGCATGTACGGAGATTTTTGAACGGTCACCGGCTTCCCGTGCAACTGATTTAATCTCAACTGTACCATTATAAATTTCCGGAACTTCCATTTCAAAAAGACGCTTCAGAAGACCCGGGTGTGATCTTGAAATATAAATTTGTGGACCTTTTCCTGTATTTTCAACCTTTGTAACAAACACTTTCAGACGGTCATGGACATAATATTCCTCTGTTGGCATTTGTTCGGATTCGGCTAGTTTCGCTTCGATTTTTCCCAGATTTACATAAACAAATTTGGGATCCTTCCGTTGAATAATACCCGTCATAACATCTTCTTCCCGGTCAACATATTCACTGAAAATGACACCGCGTTCAGCTTCCCGAACACGTTGTGTAACTACTTGTTTGGCAGCCTGGGCAGCAATTCGTCCGAAATCCTTTGGAGTCACTTCAACCTCGATGACATCCCCCGGTTCATAATTCGGATCGATTTTTGCAGCCTCGTCAAGTGAGATTTCCTCTTGCGAATCCTCAACTTCATCCACGATTGTTTTACGGGAAAATACCCGCATTGTCCCTGATTCCTCATCAATATCAACCCGCACATTTGTAGCAGATTTGAAATTCTTCTTATAGGCGGATATTAAAGCAGCTTCCAACGTTTCCAAAAGGATGTCTTTATCAATTCCTTTTTCTTTTTCCAAATAATCAATCGCCTCAAACAACTGACTGTTCACTTTTTATTCCCCCTTTATAGCTTTACTGCTAATCTTGCTTTTGCAATTTTATCGAACGGAATTTCCACAGACTTTTTGCGGGTTTTAACCATGAACTCTATTTCAGCAAAATCATCGGCAAAACCTTTCAGCGTTCCTTCGTATTCTTTTTCACCGTTGATTGGTTCATATAATTTTACATAGACATTATTGCCGATGTTTTTTTCAAAGTCTGCTTTCTTTTTTAGCGGACGTTCAACGCCCGGTGATGAAACTTCCAGAAAATAAGCTTCTTTAATCGGATCTGTTTCATCAAGTTTCTCACTTAATTTTTCGGAAACAGAACCACATTCTGTAATGTCAACTCCGTCGTCTTTATCAATATAAACGCGAAGAAACCAATTTTTCCCTTCTTTCACATATTCAATGTCAACTAATTCAAGATTTTCTTCCTGTAAGATGGGTTTAACTAACTCTTCTGTCATGTTCACAATACTGGAACTCAACAAATTACCCTCCTCTATTCAATTGTATGGTATTACTTATTATGAACCATCATACCCCAATTCATTTGCATTTTGTCCCTATTTAATACAAAACCCCTGCCGAAAAGGTGGCAAGGGGGGTTAGTACAAGGATAGCAGTATGAAGAAGGAGTGGGGTTCCCCACTCCTTTAACCGTTCGTATCATTACTTACCAATGAAAACTATATCATAATCACAGCAGCCATGCAAGTCATATCGTTGTTTCCCCCGACTATGCAAGTGGCTAAAACAGTGATAATTGATTCTTCTCAGCCATGCCATCCAGACAACCATGATTATCCAGGTATTCCAAAACAGTTTTGGAAATTCTGCTGCGTTCACGCAAATCTTCCTTCGAGAGAAATTCGCCATCCTCTCTTGCTTTGACAATGTTTATCGCTGCGTTTGTACCCAATCCGTCTACTGCATTAAACGGAGGAATTAACGAATCGCCATCAACAATAAATTCAGAAGCTTTTGATTGGTAAAGATCCACTTTCCGGAATGTAAAACCGCGTTCACACATTTCGAGTGCAACCTCCAGTACCGTTGACAGGTTCTTTTCTTTCGGGGAAGCATCATTCCCTTTTTGTACAATGCCTTCAATCCGCTTCCGGATCACATCAGAACCTTTACACATTGTATCCAGTTCAAAATCCCCCGCGCGAACGGAAAAATATGCAGCGTAAAAGTAAATCGGATAATGCACTTTAAAATAAGCAATCCGTACTGCCATCAGTACATATGCGGCGGCGTGCGCTTTCGGGAACATGTATTTTATCTTTTTACATGACTCTATATACCAATCCGGCACGCCATGCTTTTTCATTTCATCAATCCATTCGTCCTGCAATCCTCTTCCTTTGCGGACAAACTCCATGATTTTAAAGGCGAGTGAGGATTCCAAACCTTTGTGCATTAAATAAACCATAATATCATCACGGCAGCCGATAACATCCGGCAATTCACAGATACCATCATTTATTAGTTCCTGGGCATTTCCAAGCCAAACATCTGTACCATGGGAGAGACCGGAAATAATAACAAGTTCAGCAAATGTGGATGGTTTCGTATCCTCGAGCATTTGCCGTACAAACTTGGTACCAAATTCAGGGACACCTAATGTTCCTGTTGTGCAATTAATTTGATCGGAAGTGACACCAAGCGATTCAGTCCCTGAAAAGATTTTCATAACTTCCTCATCATCTGTCGGAATTGTCTTTGGATCGATTCCGCTCAAGTCCTGAAGCATCCTGATCACGGTCGGATCATCGTGTCCAAGAATATCTAACTTCAGCAGATTATCGTGAATGGAATGGAAATCAAAATGTGTAGTCCTCCACTCACTTTTCCGGTCATCTGCCGGAAACTGAATTGGCGTAAAGTCGAAAATTTCTTTATCCTCAGGCACAACGATAATCCCACCAGGGTGCTGGCCAGTTGTCCGTTTTACGCCGGTGCATCCCTGAACAAGTCTGTCCACTTCCGCATTCTTGTATACCAGCTGCTTATCCGAAGCATATCCTTTCACATAGCCATATGCCGTCTTCTCAGCAATTGTACCTATTGTTCCTGCACGATAAACATTATCTTCGCCAAACAATTCCTTTGTATAATTATGCGCTCTTGGCTGGTATTCACCGGAAAAGTTAAGGTCAATATCAGGAACTTTATCCCCTTTAAAGCCGAGAAATGTTTCAAATGGGATATCCTGTCCATCCTTTGTCAGCGGTATATGACAATTTGGACAATCCTTATCAGGCAGATCAAAACCACTGCCGATTGAGCCATCTGTTATAAATTCATGATGCTGGCACTCTGAACATACGTAATGCGGCGGCAGCGGGTTCACTTCAGTTATTTCCGTCATTGTTGCAACAAGTGAGGAACCCACAGACCCACGCGAACCTACCAAATATCCATCATTTAATGATTTTTTTACAAGTTTATGAGATATTAAATAAATTACGGAAAAACCGTGTCCAATAATACTTGACAGCTCTTTTTCCAGTCTATCGGTTACAATATCAGGGACCGGTTCACCGTAAATATTTTTGGCCCTTGTATAACAAAGATTGCGCATTTCTTCGTCAGCGCCCTCGATGGTTGGGGTATATAGTCCATCTTTAACCGGTGACAATTCATCGATTTCATCCGCAAGATTATTTGTATTGGTTACAACAATTTCAATTGCTTTTTCTTCACCAAGGAAACCGAAGCAATCCAGCATTTCATTGGTAGTCCGGAAAGGTGTATCAGGAAGCGTCTGACGGTTCAACGGATTACCCGCCTGAGAAGCAATCAGAATTTGACGGTACAATTTATCATGTCCCTCAATATAATGTGTGTTTCCTGTTGCTACAACCATTTTGTTCATGCGTTCCCCAAGTTTAGTGAGCTTTTTGAGAATGTCCAAAATCTGTGCTTCATTCTGCACCAGATCTTTTTCAACAAGATGTGCGTAATTTGATGGCGGCTGTACTTCAATAAAATCATAGAATTCGGCTGCCTTTTCTGCCTCATCCGCCGATTTTTGCATCATCGTCTCGAATACTTCTCCTTTATCGCACCCCGAGCCCACAAGTATCCCTTCCCTGTATTTCTGCAAAAGAGACCTGGGGATACGCGGCACCCGATAGAAGTAATCAATGTGAGCATGGGAGACAAGCTTATAAATGTTTTTTAAGCCCTCTTGTGTTTTGGCTAACAGGGTGCAGTGAAATGGACGTGAACGCTGATATGCGTTACCTTCTCCCATATGATCGTTCAAGTGTATATGATTTGTTATTTCCTTTTTCAGCAATCCTTGCACCAATTTCCAAAGCAGATAGCCTGTTGCTTCTGCATCATAGATTGCCCGGTGATGCTGTGTCAATTCAATATCCAAATGCTTACACATCGTATTAAGCCGGTGGTTCTTTAATTCCGGAAATAAGAATCGAGCAAGTTCTAAAGTATCAATTACAGGGTTTTTAACTTTATCATAGTCAATTCGATTAAAGCCCTGATTTAAAAATCCAATGTCAAAACTTGCATTATGCGCAACAAGGATACTATCTTCCATCCACGCATAAAAATCTTTCAGCACATCACCAATTTCCGGTGCATCCTTCACCATATCATCAGTAATTCCGGTCAGATCAATCGTTGTCTGTGATAATGGATGGTGTGGATTGGCAAATGCCTCAAACTTGTCAATGACTTCCCCCTTATGAATTTTGACACCGGCAAGTTCAATTATTGTGTCATAGACAGCAGATAGTCCTGTGGTTTCTACGTCAAATACAACATATGTACTGTCTTCCAGTTCCATATCTGATTCATTGTACGCAATTGGAACACCATCATCGACCAAATTCGCCTCGACACCATAAAGAATTTTAATATTATGCTTCTGCCCGGCAGCATGCGCCTCCGGATACCCTTGAACACCGGCATGGTCGGTAATGGCCACAGCTTTATGTCCCCATGAGGCTGCCTTTTCAACTAATGCTGAAGGGGATACGACAGCATCCATCTGACTCATTGTCGTATGTGCATGTAATTCAACCCTTTTTTGATCTTCCGGAGCAATGTCTTTTCTTGTCTCCACTTTGACTTCGTGTATATCATTCGCCATCATGCCAAGTTCATTCGTATACATATCTGTCTGAATGCTTCCACGCGCCTTAATCCACATTCCGGTCTTCAGCTGCTCAAATTTCTCCGCATCTTCATCACCCTTGGAAAACATCTTAATGGATAATGAATCTGTATAATCTGTTGCCTTTGCAATAAGAAGGCTCCTTCCCGAGCGGAGTTTGCGGATTTCAGCGGAAAAGACATAGCCCTGTACTGTAACCCGTCGCTCTTCATCCTGAATTTCATCCATATGAATTGGCTCATCCTGTATTTTATATCCAATCATCAACGGCTGGTCATGTTCTTTACTCTGTCTTTCTTTGTCACGTTTTTCTTTTTCCATTACAGTTTTTTGAACCAACTGCTGATCCTCGAGTGCCTTTTGTTCCCGGAATTTCTCAATGTCAGCCATTTCCGTCTTAACATTGACAGACAAGGAAAACTTAGGGGCGCCGATTTGTGTGCAAAAAAGCTGAAATTCTTTTTCCAAACGTCTTTTTAACGCTTTGCCTTCCGCCTCATTTCTCGCAGTTAACATAAGATTATTATTGTTCACTTCCGGAATTTGGTTAAACACCAGATCCTTATATGCAGGCGATAAATTGGACGTATTTTGCAGAAATAATTTCCAGTAATCACAAATAGTTGCATGATCACATTGCTTTTCATTTGTATGAAGTGTCAGTTCCACTGAATTGGCAAATTGACCGAATGTTTCCTTTAACTTCGTTGACAGCAAAGTGTACGTCTCAATTGGCAACAGTTTATGAACCATAATATGAAAATGCCATGTCTTGGTTTGTTTATGTACTTCGAGTTTTAATAACTGACTATCAGCAAAATATTCCAATACATCATTTTCCCCGATATTCAATTGCTCCAGCAACAATTCCATTTTCTCTTTTTTTGTAATATCCATTACCATTTCCTCCTGGCAATAATAGGTAAAAGCTTATCTGAAGTATGAGAACCCTTGTCATGAAGCAGACAAGGGTTCTGTTATTTTAAATGTTCGATTAATCCATTTTTGAAAGAATCCTTCTTATAGAAATAGCCGTTGAATGTCATTCCATGTAACAACAATCATTAATAACATCAATAATGCAAATCCGATAAAATGAACCATTCCTTCTTTTTGGGGATCAATCGGTTTTCCTCGTACAGCTTCAATCCCGACAAATAACAATCTGCCGCCATCCAACGCCGGCAATGGTACAAGGTTAACAATTCCAAGGTTAACACTCAAAATTGCTGTCCACATCAGAAAGGTAAAGAAACCGGCTTCCACAAATTTATCTGTGGCATCATATATTCCAACCGGTCCTGACAGTGTTTCAATCGGAAGCTGTCCGGTTACAAGCATTCCCAGGTTCGTCAGAATAAGTTTGGTCGTATCATACGTTTTCACAAACCCGTACTTAAATGTACCGGCAAACGTTTTTTCAAACATATGGGTAACACCTAATTGTCCATATGTTCTGCCTTGAATTTCCATTTTCTCCGGAACAACTGTAATCTGATCCGTTTCACCATTTGACCGTTCTACGGTCATATTGAGTTCCTCTCCGGCACTTTTTTGAATAATAGCCGTAAATTCATCCCAGGTTGAGATTGGATTTTCATCGACCTTAATTACTTCATCGCCATGCTCGAACCCGGCTTCAGCAGCCGGTGTATCAGGAACCGCCTCATCGATCACAGCTTCATCTGTCGGCACTCCCTGTACCATCCCAATAATAATAAACAGAATAATTGCCAGCACAAAATTCATCATTGGACCGGCAAAAAGTTGCATCGCACGTTTTCCAACGCTTTTGGAAGCAAACTGACGATCAAAAGGGGCAATTTGCGTTTCCTTTTCATCCATCACATAAAATGCCTTTGGATCAACGTCAAAATGTAATGGCTGATCTTCCTCATCAACTTCAAAACCATCGATGGTTAAGGAATGATCTAAATCTGCCTTCGATACCTCCATCACACGAGCATTCGGATGCTTTGACTTATTATTGACAATAATCTTATTTACTTTTCCCGCTTCGTTAAATTCAAGTGCAATATGCTGTCCGGGTTTTAAATCCTCAATTTCCGGATCCTCCCCGGCTACCCGTACATATCCTCCCACCGGAAGCAGACGTATCGTGTAGACCGTTTCATTCTTTGTGAAAGCAAAAACTTTTGGACCGAAACCGATCGCAAATTCACGGGCCAGCATTCCAGCTCGTTTTGCAAAAATCAAATGGCCAAGCTCATGTATGAATACAAGCAGGCCAAACATAAATATAAACGCGATTACAGTAGTCATTCAGACGCACCTTCCTTTAGTTTGTCCGGGAATAAATTTGATTTTGATTCATACCAGGGTTTTCCATCAACTTAAAAGAAATTGATAAAGTGTAATATCGGCAGCACAAACAATAAACTATCGAGCCGATCCAGAATTCCACCATGGCCCGGAAGTAAATCGCCGGAATCCTTCACACCATAGTGACGCTTAAATGCGGATTCCACCAGATCGCCGATTTGTCCAAAAATAGAAACAAGTATCGTAACTATGATGACACCGATCATAGAGGAAAGTGGTACAATCAGTTGAAAAACCACCCCGGTAATGCAGGCTGCCACAACACCGCCGATTGCCCCTTCAATCGTTTTGTTCGGGCTGATCATCGGCCACAGCTTCTTCTTTCCGAATGCCCGTCCAGCAAAATAGGCACCAGTATCTGTTACCCAGATAATAATAAGAACATAAAAAATATTGATAAGACCTTGAATTTCAACGCCATTACGTGTTGCCAGCAAATAATAAAAACCCATACCAATATAAATAGTCGCAAGCAATATAAAGCCTGCATCGTCAAAAGTAAATTTATTCTTAACAAGTACTGTATATGACAGCAGAATCAGTACAAACAGCATAATGATTTCGGATTTTGTAAACCAAACCACCGGAACAATATCCGTTGCAGTTTCTTCCGGCAAAAGGACTAACCAAAGCAGAATGACGGCAAGAAATGATGGTACTGAATATTTACTGATATCGCGCATTCTCATTAATTCAATGAGTCCAACAGTTGCAAGAAAGTAAACAAACAACTTAAAATACATTCCGCCAAATATGACAAATGGAATGAAAATGATGAATGCTAAGATTGCTGTTATAGTGCGTTGTTTCATATCATTTCCAACACCTTAAATACCTCCGTAGCGTCGCTTTCTCTGCTGATAGTCCTGGAGGGCTGTTTTGAAAATTTCCTCTGAGAAATCCGGCCATAACACATCTGTGAACCAGAACTCCGAATAGGCAACCTGCCACAACAAAAAGTTACTCAACCGCTGTTCACCGCTTGTTCGGATTAATAAATCAGGATCGGATAATCCTTTCGTATACAAGTATTCCGAAAATGTATTTTCATCTACGGTATCCATCGATAGTTCAGAGGAATCAATATCAGCCATTAGCTGTTTTACGGCCCGCATAATTTCAAACCTACTACCATAGTTTAAAGCAAAATTTAATAATAATCCATCATTACCTTTCGTCTGATCTTTCGCATACTGGACTGCTTTTCTAGTATGATCGGGAAGTGCATCGAAATCTCCAATTGTTTCGATTCTTACATTATTCTCCATCATTTCAGGCAGATAAATATGTAAAAATTCTTTTGGAAGCTTCATCAGGTACTCCACCTCAGACTTTGGACGCTTCCAATTTTCTGTGGAAAAAGCATAAAGCGTAAGTATTTTAACATTGCATTTACTGGCAGCTCTTACAATCTTTTTAACTACATCCATACCTTCCTTATGTCCGGCAATCCGCGGGAGACCTCGTTTTTTCGCCCAACGGCCGTTTCCGTCCATGATTATAGCAACATGATTCGGGATATTATCCGAAGCGAAATGGTCGTCTTTTATGTTTTGTTTATTTTTAAAAAAGGGAAATTTAAATGACATCGTTGGTCCTCCGAATTGGGTTGTTTATCCTTATATTCCTTATACAATCCATCAATGATAATCATTAGAAAACCTGATTTATCGTCAGGAATTAATGGCAATACCGAAGCATGAAGTATGTATTTCTCTAACATAAAGGAAAAAAGAATTAGTTATACTATCCTATTATGATGAAATACTATTATATCACTATATTAGCCAAATTTTTATAATGATTTCCTTAAAATCCAAGAAAAACTTGTTTCATAATAACACATATCAAACAGGTTTTTCTTATATTTTAAACAGTTCATCATAAATTTGATGCTGAAAAAGGAACGAGGCCGGGACAAAGTGTTTATCAAAAGAAAACCTGAACAATTATTAGGTAATGGAGTATATAACCCTCCGGAAATTCACTTCGCTTTCCGCGGATGGTTACTGTGACTCCATATGCCTGCACATTGCGGGGATTCACCAGCCCCGCAGGAGTCTGCGCATATATTCCTCCGCTAACTTCCTAATAGTTCATCTTTTGAATTACACGTTTTTGATATGTCCCAGCCTCAGCTTCTTATCAAATCAAGTAGACCTATTTAAACTTCCATAATTTCATTTTCTTTTTGTTTTGCCAGTTCATCGACTTTATCAATATGATTGTTTGTTTCTTTCTGTACGTTATCCTGTTCATCACGAAGTTCATCTTCAGACATATTGTTGTCTTTTTCTTCTTTCTTCAATTGATCATTGGCATCACGGCGTATATTCCGAACCTGTACTTTTGCTTCCTCCGTATACTTTCCAACAACTTTGACAAGTTCTTTGCGGCGCTCCTCAGTTAAAGCCGGAATATTTATGCGAATAACATTTCCATCACTTGAAGGAGAGATTCCCAAATCAGCTTTTTGAATCCCTTTTTCAATATCACCAATGGATGACTTGTCAAAAGGAGTTACAACAAGCAGCCTTGCCTCCGGAGCAGATACTGTTGAAAGTTGATTTAGTGGTGTTGTAGCACCATAATAGTCAACATAAACACTATCCAAAAGTGATGGATTGGCACGGCCAGCCCGTACAGTTGCCAGGTTTCTGCTAAACGCCTGCACTGCCTTATTCATTTTTTCACGAGTTTCTTTCAAAATTCCGCCTGCCATTATTTAGTCCCCCTTATGGTTGTTCCAATGGTTTCACCTTGGACCACACGTTTAATATTACCTTCTTCCATAATCGAAAAGACAATTAACTGAATGTGATTGTCCATGCATAATGAAGATGCAGTGGAATCCATTACGCCAAGCCCTTCATTCAGCATTTCCAAATATGAAATTTCTGAGTACTTTTGAGCCTGTTTATTTTGTTTCGGATCATCTGAATATACACCATCCACATTATTCTTAGCCATCAGGATAACTTCCGCTTCAATTTCTGCAGCCCGCAAAGCGGCAGTAGTGTCAGTAGAGAAGTATGGATTACCAGTTCCGGCAGCAAAAATAACGACGCGTTTCTTTTCCAGATGTCGAATTGCTTTTCTTCGGATATACGGTTCCGCAACCCGCCGCATCTCAATGGATGTTTGAACACGGGTTTCGATGCCAATATTTTCAAGACTGTCCTGGAGTGCAAGGGAGTTCATGATCGTTGCCAGCATGCCCATATAATCTGCTGTGGCACGATCCATCCCCATTTCACTGCCAACTTTGCCACGCCATATATTACCTCCGCCAACAACGATAGCCACTTCCACTCCCAATTCCGCTACTTCTTTAATTTGGGAAGCGATGGACTGAATTACTTGAGGTTCAATGCCATAGCCTTGCTCGCCGCTCAATGCTTCTCCACTTAACTTTAACACAATTCTACGGTACTGAGCTGTCGTCATAATTACCTCCATAGAGATTTTATATTGTTTTTAAATAAAGATAAAAACTAGTGAAATAGGGAACAACATACTGTTCCCTATTTTAAAGCCACTATTTTTTCATTTGGCTCTTAACCTCTTCGGCAAAATTCTCTTCACGTTTTTCCATTCCTTCACCGACTTCAAAGCGGCTGAATGATTTTACGGAAGCACCTTTATCAGCAACGTATTTTTTAACTTTTTGATCCGGATCTTTAACAAAGTTCTGATCCAGCAGGCATATTTCTTCAAAGAATTTGCCCAGGCGCCCTTCGACCATTTTTTCAACGATATTCTCAGGCTTACCTTCGTTCAATGCTTGTGTTTTCAACACTTCACGTTCACGTTGAACTTCTTCTTCAGATACATCATCGCGTGAAACGTAACGTGGGTTTACGGCCGCAATATGCATTGCAACATCTTTAGCGACAGCTTCGTCAGTAGTCCCTTCCAGAAGTGTCAGCACACCAATGCGTCCCCCCATATGGAGATATGCGCCAAAAGCATCGCTATCTGTTTTGTTTACAAGTGCAAAGCGTCGAAGTGAAATCTTCTCACCAATCTTGGCAACAACAGAATTAATATAAGTTTCCACCGTGTCTCCATCGCCATGAAGCTTTTGCTGCAGTACTTCTTCTACAGTCTCTGGTTTTTCACTTACAATATGCTTACCTAGTTCAGAAAGCAGATTTTTGAACTGATCATTTTTTGTTACAAAGTCTGTTTCACAGTTTACCTCAATCAGTGCTGCAGTATTTCCTGCAACTTCAATATATGCAGATCCCTCTGCAGCAATGCGGTCTGCTTTTTTAGCTGCTTTCGCCATACCTTTTTCACGCAGAAAATCAATTGCTTCATCAATATTACCGTCTGTTTCCTGTAATGCCTTTTTACAATCCATCATTCCGGCACCAGTTTTTTCACGAAGTTCTTTAACCAGTTTTGCAGTAATTGCCATCGTAAATCCTCCTTATATTTCCAATGATTCTTTTCCGAAAAAAGGTGATAAAAGGCTTAATCCCCCTTATCACCTTTCACTGTACACTATTACTCGTTGTCTTCAGCGGTGTTTTCGACAGCTGCTTTCTTTTCTGCCGGTTCAGGCTGCTCTTCACCTTCAACTTCCTGAACTTCTTCCATTTCTTCGCCTTGCTTCACTTCCAGGATAGCATCTGCCATTTTGGACGTCAGCAGTTTAACAGCGCGAATGGCATCATCGTTAGCTGGAATAACATAGTCAATTTCATCCGGATCACAGTTCGTATCAACGATTCCGATGATCGGAATGTTTAGTTTATGTGCTTCGGCGATAGCAATACGTTCTTTACGCGGGTCAATAACGAACATTGCATCAGGAAGCTTGTTCATTTCTTTAATACCGCCAAGGAACTTAACAAGACGGTCTTTTTCTTTCAACAATTCCACAACTTCTTTTTTAGGAAGTACTTCAAATGTTCCATCCTCTTCCATACGCTCAATGTCTTTAAGACGGTTGATACGTTTACGGATTGTCTGGAAGTTCGTTAGCGTACCGCCCAACCAGCGTTGGTTCACGTAGAACATGCCGGAACGCGTTGCTTCATCGCGAACAGATTCCTGTGCCTGCTTTTTAGTACCTACGAAAAGAATGGAACCGCCGTTTGCAGCGATATCTTTCACGTATTTGTAAGCTTCATCGACCTTTTTAACCGTTTTTTGCAGGTCAATGATGTAAATGCCGTTCCGTTCAGTGAAAATATATTTTTTCATCTTCGGGTTCCAACGGCGAGTCTGGTGACCAAAATGCACACCAGCTTCCAACAATTGTTTCATCGAAATTACTGACATAAAATATTCCTCCTAAATGGTTTTTTTCCTCCGACCAGGTCATTTCCAAATAAAAACCATTTATAAATGGCACCTTTTATATGGATCACCGGACGTGTGTTTTATAACTAGTTCACTTTCGACAGATGAACATAGTCTTACACCAAAAATTAATATATCATATCAACTCATGGCAATCAAGCATTAATATGCGATTTAGCTTATCGGATTCATATAGACACTACATGCATACAGCAAACAACCCTATCACATAATATAAAAGCAGCCCTCACTTTGAAGAGAGGGCCACTTTACTTTGAATTGCCTTTTAGCAAATCCAGTATATTGGTTAACCATTGAAAACTTATCTTGATCTCAGTTTTTCAAGTTCAACAAGAAATTTATCGTTTAGAACTTTAATGTAAGTTCCTTTCATTCCAAGTGAACGTGATTCAATAACACCGGCACTTTCCAGCTTACGCAGTGCATTTACAATAACCGAACGGGTAATGCCGACTCTATCAGCTATTTTACTAGCAACAAGCAGCCCTTCATTTCCATTCAATTCCTCAAAGATATGGTCAATTGCTTCCAGTTCACTGTAAGACAATGAGCTGATTGCCATTTGAACAACCGCTTTGCTTCGTGCTTCCACTTCGATTTCTTCCGTTTTTTCGTGAAGAATCTCCATGCCTACAACGGTTGCACCATATTCTGCCAACAATAAATCATCATCACTGAAACTATCAGTAAGTCTGCTTAACACCAATGTTCCCAGACGTTCACCGCCGCCAATGATTGGCACGATAGTTGTTAAACCATTTTTAAACAGTTCACGGTTTTCAACAGGGAATGCGGTATACGGACTGTCAATATCAAGGTTTGCTGTAGTCTCATAAATTCCGTAAAGTCCCTGCGTATATTCTTCCGGAAACTGTCGGTCCTCCAGCATTGCTTTCATACGATCATTTTCAATTTCCTGATTGATCGCAAATCCAAGTAATTTACCGCGTCTGCTGAGGATGAAAATATTTCCCTTGATAACCTCCCTCAGTGATGCAGACATCTCATTAAAGTTTACCGATTTTCCTGTGGCTTTCTGCAGCATTGCGTTGATTTTTCTTGCTCGATCTAAAAGTTCCATAATAATCCTCCATTTCGATAATTCGATTTATAATATAAATTGACTTAAATCCTTGTTTTTTACAATAGTACTTAATTTTTTATCCACATAGTCACCGGTAATATCAATCTTCTCCATATTTATATCAGGTGCTTCGAATGATAAATCTTCCAAAAGTTTCTCCAAAATGGTATGGAGTCTTCTGGCACCGATGTTATCTGTTTCCTGATTTACTTCATATGCAATTTCTGCCAGTCTATCTATAGCTTCGTCTGTAAAAATGACATTTATACCTTCAGTTTTAAGCAATGCTGTATATTGTTTAAGCAATGCATTGGAAGGTTCCTTCAATATTCGCTTGAAATCATCCACGGACAATTTATCCAGTTCTACCCGGATCGGAAATCTCCCCTGCAGTTCAGGAATCAAATCAGATGGTTTTGCCATATGAAAAGCCCCCGCGGCGATAAAAAGCATATGATCCGTTTTCACCGGTCCCTGCTTCGTTACAATTGTTGAACCTTCCACAATTGGTAAGATATCACGCTGGACACCTTCTCGTGATACATTTGCTGAATTATCCTGTTTTGCAGCAACTTTATCGATTTCATCAATAAAGATAATACCGGATTGTTCAGCACGTTGTATCGCTTCCTGTGATGCCTCTTCCATATCAACAAGCTTTTGTGCTTCCTGCTGTGTCAAAACTTTTCTTGCCTCTGATACAGAAAGTTTACGTTTCTTCTTTTTTTTCGGCATAAATTGCCCAAAAGCATCTTGCATATTCATACCCATTTGTTCCATACCCGAACCTTGCAGCATATCAAACATAGAAGGCGGGGTTTCCTCGATTTCCACCGTTACAATATGATCTTCAAGTTCACCCAATGCAAGCTGATGTTCAATCCGATTGCGTTTGTTTTTGATCTCTTCATCTTTCGGTTCAGCCTCGTCATCATTCTCTTCTGACTGACCAGGGAAAAGCATCTCAAATGGGTTTTTCATGTTGTTCTGCTTCTTTGCCTGAGGTACAAGCATTTTGACAAGCTGCTTATTTGCTTCCTTCTCAGCCTGACCTTCAACCTCATGCATTTTCTCTTCCTTGACCATTCGCAGTGACATTTCAACGAGATCACGAACCATCGATTCCACATCCCGGCCAACATAGCCCACTTCGGTAAACTTTGTCGCCTCCACCTTTACAAAAGGGGCGCCTACCAGCTTCGCAAGTCGTCGGGCAACCTCTGTTTTACCTACTCCTGTCGGTCCTATCATAAGGATGTTTTTCGGGACGATCTCTTCCTTAATGGAATCATCCAGTTTCATACGCCGATAGCGATTTCGCAGTGCAACAGCCACTGATTTCTTGGCATTGTTCTGACCAATTATATATTTATCTAATTGACCCACAATTTGTTTTGGAGTGTAATCAATTGCCATTGGTAACAAAGGCCTCCTTATTAATCAATTACCTCTAATGTTATACGATCATTCGTATAGACACATATTTCACCGGCAACCTCAAGTGCCGCCCGGGCAATGTCTTTCGCGGTTAAATCATTTGAATATCTGACTAAAGCCCTTCCGGCACTCAATGCATAATTTCCACCCGAGCCAATTGCGAGTATCCCGTCATCAGGCTCAATTACTTCACCGGTCCCGGAAACCAGAAACATCTTTTCCTTATTCATGACAATCAGCATTGCTTCCAGCTTCCGAAGTACTTTATCACTACGCCATTCTTGCGCTAATTCAACAGATGCTCTTGCCAGATTTCCATCGAATGCCTCCAGCTTCCCTTCAAATTTCTCAAAAAGCGTAAAAGCATCTGCGACGGAACCGGCAAATCCCGCTAAAACTTTCCCGTTGAATAAAGTACGTACTTTTCGGGCTTTATGTTTCATGACTACAGCATTTCCCAATGTAACCTGACCATCGCCACTCATGGCACATTGTCCTTTATGCTGAATGGCAAAAATAGTTGTGGCATGAAATTCATTCGCCACGATGATCACCTCTTTGAACAGAATTATGGCCACTCGCTCTGGGATGGCTATTCATATATACACTTCGCAAACGATCTTTCGTCACATGTGTGTATATTTGTGTTGCTGACAGATTCTCATGTCCCAGCAGCTCCTGTACCCCTCGCAAATCCGCTCCTTCATTCAGCAGATGTGTTGCAAATGTATGACGGAGTTTATGCGGGTGGACGTGCACGGTTAAAGCCGCTCGTTCCACCATCTTGTTAAGAACCAATCGCATTCCTCTGGCAGTCAGCGGTTTTCCTTTTGCATTCAGAAATACATAATCGGGTGTGTCCCGGCATTTTTGCAAAAGTCGATTCCTTCCATCATGTATGTAAGTTTCAAGGGCAATTTCGGCGAAACGTCCAAATGGAATATAACGTTCCTTATTCCCTTTACCTTTAATAAACATGGTGCCAACAGAAAAATCAATATCTTTCAGCCGTAAACCCTGGCATTCGCTGACACGTAATCCTGTCGCATAGAAAGTTTCCAAAATTGCCTGGTCTCTTTGCCCTAAAGGATCCGTTAAATCACTAACTTCAAACAACTTCTTTAATTCCTCCTGAAATAAAAACCCAGGAATCGGTTTACTGGCTTTTGGAAGTTTTATTTGTAAAAAGGGATTCGTTTTCACATAGTCTTCCCTCTCCAGAAACTTATAAAAGCTTCGGAGACTGGAAATTTTTCTGGATACAGTGCGCCTGCTCAGCTTATGATCGTGCAAATTTGTCAAGTAAACACGGACAACTTTGGTATCAACCTGTTCCAGTCCTGCAACCCCTTCTGCATTTAAAAAGTCAAAAAAGTTTTCTAAATCTTTCACATAATATTTAACGGTATAGGGCGAAGCATTTTTTTCGATTTGCAGGTATTCAACAAAAGCTTCACAATATGCTTTAAAAGTATTCAATTTTTCACCCCGCCAAACAGCGAATAAATCATAACATATTCAAAAGTGAAAAGCAATAAACTTAACAAAATTATAATAAAATTCTGAATTGCCTTCAACCCGGCAAATTTTTTATGCAATGCGTGGTTAATATAACAAATGCAATGCACGTGTCAAGTATAATTCCTTACCAATGCACAATTATAGCTTTTACCTAAAAAATAGTCAATGAACAACAATTGAACTTTTCTAAAAGTTAACATGACTCCCAGTCTTACCCGAATAACTTCAACTGTTCAATACGTTCTTTTGTTTCTGCAGTGCCGAGCCCATGAATAAACCGGTAAATTTCGATTAAATGCTCATCATAATGTGTACGCTTATCATCAGCACCCCACTCATCGAAAGGTTTTCCTATATATTCGGCTGCTTTTCGTCCATCCTTTTTTGTATCCCTGAACAATTCCTCTAATTCCTTCACTTCATCCGGGGTCGCAACAATTTCAAATTCAATCTCGTTATCAGGTATTGACATTTCACGTACTTCTTTAAAATCAACCGCAACAAAATATGATTTTCTTTCCATCATCATAAATTCCTCCTTCCATATAGCCATGATTCCCTTATCCCTGCAGATAAAACCATGAAAACAAAGAAAAAACTGCCCAATAAATGGACAGTTATGTTTGAGCGTTTTCCCTGTAATCACAATTTGTACATTGGATACGGGTTTCTTTTTTACTCTTTTTCTCAACAAGCAATGATTCACATTTCGGACACGGCCTGGAGATTGGCTTATCCCATGATACAAAGTCACATTCAGGAAAACGATCACATCCGTAAAATGTCCTTCGCTTTTTAGACTTACGTTCAACAACATTGCCTTCTTTGCATTTTGGACATTTAACACCAATTTCTTTCAGGATTGGCTTCGTATTGCGACATTCCGGAAAATTGGAGCAAGCCAGGAATTTGCCGTACCTGCCCATTTTATAAACCATTTCGTGACCGCAATTCTCACAAGTGATTCCTGCAGGTTCATCGCGAATTTCAATCTTTTCCATTTCTTTCTCGGCAACTTCCAGCCGTTTACTGAAATTACCATAGAAATCATCCAGCAATTTTACCCACTCTGTTTTTCCCTCTTCAATTGAATCCAAATCACCCTCAAGTTTCACGGTGAAATCCACATTAATGATTTCCGGGAAAAATTCTTCCAATATATCAATTACAATTCCACCTAGCTCTGTTGGAACAAAACGTTTATTGTCAATGCTAACATAGTTACGCCTCTGAATCGTGTCCAAGGTTGGAGCGTATGTTGATGGACGCCCAATTCCCAGTTCTTCCATCGTTCGGACAAGTCTTGCTTCTGTATACCTTGGCGGCGGCTGAGTGAAATGCTGATTAGGCGTGATGTCTTGTGCTTCCACCGTTGACCCTTCTGAAAGTTCCGGTAGATATTTATTTTCATCCTTCTTCTTGTCATCCGAACTTTCCACATATACCTTCATAAAACCTTTAAACTTGATTTTCGACCCTGTTGCTCTAAATTCAACGCCATTATTTGTTAAGTGTACGGTCATTGTGTCCATCACAGCAGGCGCCATTTGACTTGCCAAAAATCGTTCCCATACGAGTTTATACAATTTATATTGATCATTCGACAAAATGGGTTTTAATGATTTTGGGTCACGCATAACAGATGTTGGCCGGACTGCCTCGTGTGCATCCTGAGCACCTTCTTTTTTCTTGCTCTTCTTGTAATAGCTGAGATAGTTTTTGCCGTATTTTTCCTCAATGTATCCTTTTGCTTCCTGTTTTGCAGTATCGGAAATACGGGTTGAATCAGTACGCATGTACGTAATTAAACCGGTAATACCTCCCGACTTTTTCCCAAGATCTATACCTTCATATAATTGCTGTGCAACCATCATGGTCTTTTTGGCGCGGAAATTTAATTTCCGTGCAGCTTCCTGCTGCAATGATGAGGTAGTGAAAGGTTGGGCAGGATTCCTTTTTCGTTCACGTTTATTCACTTTATCAACTGTGAACGACTTACCTTTCATTTGTTTCATAATGGCATTAACGTCTGACTCTGTTTTTAATTCGTGCTTTTTACCATTTAAACCGTAAAATGAACCCTCGAATGTTTCCTTCTCTTTCAGGAAATTTGCTTCAATGGACCAATATTCTTCCGGCTTAAAGTTCTCTATTTCCTTTTCGCGGTCAATAATTAATTTGACAGCAACTGACTGAACCCGTCCTGCACTTAACCCTTTCTTTACTTTCTTCCAAAGCAGGGGACTGATGTTATAGCCCACCAGACGGTCCAAAATTCGTCTTGCCTGTTGTGCATCAACAAGGTCATTATCTATTGATCGGGGATGTTTAAATGATTCCTTAATTGCATCTTTGGTGATTTCATTAAATACGACACGACAGTCGGAATTTTCATCAACCCCAAGTGCATATGCCAGGTGCCAGGCAATTGCCTCGCCTTCTCTGTCGGGGTCGGCAGCAAGGTAAATTTTCTTTGCTTTCTTTGCTGACTTTTTTAAATCTTTCAGAACATCGCCTTTCCCGCGTATTGTAATATATTTCGGTTTAAAATTATTTTCAGTATCAACACCCGTTTGGCTTTTTGGCAGGTCTCTGACATGCCCCATGGATGCCTTCACTTTATATTTTTTTCCTAAATAGCGTTCGATCGTTTTTGCCTTAGCAGGCGACTCAACGATCACCAGGTAATCTGACATGAACTTTCCTCCCAGAATGAGGTTACCATAATAATAATTTGGAAATCTTCACTAATATTAAATATTTACCTAACATTTGTCAAACATGCTATGAAAATAGTACTAACCCAATCCAAGCGATTTGTAATTCAACTCCATCCGTTCCCAATCCTCCATTATATCCTCTGGTTCCTGTACCAGTTTCGCCCCATCCTGAATCATTTTATGACATCCTATTGATTGAAGCCGTAATGGGTTCCCCGGAACAGCATATACTTCTCTTCCCTGATCCAATGCCTGATCAACCGTAATAAGCGTACCACTTCGTTCAGTTGCCTCGATAACCAGTGTCCCGAAACTGAGACCGCTGATAATTCGGTTCCTCTCAGGGAAATGATAACGCTGAGGCGGCAAATCGGGGGGATATTCCGATAATACAAGACCGCTTTCACATATTTGTTTGAATAATAAGATATTATGTTTAGGATAGATATGATGGAACCCACCGCCTAATACCGCAATGGTATGTCCATTATATTTAAGAGCCTGTTGATGTGCCATACTGTCAATTCCAGTTGCCATTCCACTAACAATTACCCAATTTTTGCGGACGAGCGGAACAACGAATTTCTCCATTTTGGACAATGCATCCTGTGATGGGTTGCGTGTTCCAATCACACTTAATAAAGGAAACTTATTCAATAATCCGGTGTCTCCCAGGGCATACAGGACAAGAGGCGCATCTTTAATAGTTTTTAACACAATGGGATAGTCTTCGTCAACTAAAGTAATCACCCTGCAAGAGGAAATATCATGTAAAATCTGTTTGGTAAGTGGTTTACTATGAAGGTCAAAATAGAATAATGAAGCCTGTTTATGCGGGATAGAAAAAAATTTGCTGATCTCGTTCGCAGAAAGTTTATAAATGCTTTTTAAGGTGGGGTCATATCGGGAAAACCTTCTAACTGATCGGCGGGAAATTCCGCGGCATCTGCTGAGGTGAATTAACCGTTTACGCACTGCTTCCAATCGATCACTTCCTATTCTATTTTTTTATTATAAATGGAACCCAAAACATTGCAGCTTTGGGTTCCTGTTTCATATTTAGTGGGTTTTACATTTTTCATCCAGGTTATTTTCTTTCAGAACACCAATCATGGTTTCACCAATCTCAGCAGGTGTTTCGGCAACCTTAATTCCGCATTCATTCATAACACGGATTTTCTCATCAGCAGTACCTTTACCGCCGGAAATAATTGCACCAGCATGACCCATGCGTTTGCCTGGAGGTGCTGTAGCGCCGCCAATAAAGCCAATTACAGGTTTCTTCATATTGGCTTTCACCCATTCAGCCGCTTCTTCCTCAGCAGTACCGCCAATTTCGCCAATCATAACGACTGCTTCTGTTTCCGGATCGTCATTGAATGCTGAAAGAACATCAATGAAGTTCGTGCCATTTACAGGGTCGCCGCCGATACCAACAGCAGTTGTTTGGCCATAGCCTTCTTCGGATAATTGATGTACTGCTTCATAAGTCAATGTACCAGAACGGGAAACAACACCGATATGTCCTTTTTTATGAATGTATCCTGGCATGATACCAATTTTACATTCATCTGCTGTAATAACACCAGGGCAGTTTGGACCTACCAGACGGGTTTTCTTCCCTTCCATGTAACGTTTTACTTTTACCATATCCATAACCGGAATGTGTTCCGTGATACAGATTGCCAGATCCAGTTCCGCGTCCACTGCTTCAAGAATAGCATCTGCTGCAAATGGGGCAGGAACATAAATAACGGAAGCAGTAGCGCCTGTTGCATCCACAGCTTCTTTTACTGTATTAAATACAGGTACTCCTTCCACTTCAGATCCGCCTTTTTTCGGTGTTACACCACCAACGATTTTTGTACCGTAATCAAGCATTTGTTTTGTATGGAATTTGGCAGTACCGCCAGTAATTCCCTGGACAATAACTTTTGTATCTTTATTTACATATACACTCATTTTCGTCCGTCCTTTCTACTATGGTCTATCAAAAACAGAAATTAGCTATTATAGCTGGTCTGGGTTAAAGACGCTTTATGCTTTAACCATGGAGACGATTTTTTCTGCACCATCAGCCATTGATCCTGCAGAAGTAATATTCAGACCGGATTCATCCAGAATCTTCTTCCCTAATTCAACATTTGTACCTTCCAAACGAACGACAAGCGGAAGTTCAAGGCCGACTTGTTTTGTCGCTTCCACAACACCTTCAGCAATAACGTCACATTTCATGATACCGCCGAAAATGTTGACAAAGATTCCTTTCACATGCTCATCGGACAAAATAATCTTAAATGCTTCTGTAACCTTCTCTGCTGTTGCACCGCCGCCAACGTCCAGGAAGTTTGCGGGTTCCCCGCCATAATGCTTAATAATGTCCATTGTAGACATAGCAAGTCCGGCACCATTAACCATACAGCCAATGTTTCCATCCAATGCGACATAGCTTAGATCATATTTGGATGCTTCGATTTCTTTTTCATCTTCCTCGTCAAGATCACGTAATTCCATAACATCTTTTTGACGGAACAGCGCATTGTCGTCAAAGTTCAGTTTAGAGTCAAGCGCTAACACCTGACCATCACCAGTTGTAACCAGCGGGTTAATTTCTGCGATAGAACAATCTTTTTCAACAAAAGCCGTATACAAGCTTGTCATAAATTTCGCGGCTTTACCGATTAATTCATCAGGAATGTTAATATTAAATGCCAGTCTGCGAGCTTGGAATCCGGAAAGACCTACTACTGGATCAATAACCTCTTTAAATATTTTTTCCGGTGTATTTGCTGCAACTTCTTCAATTTCTGTACCGCCCTCTTCAGAAGCCATCATAACTACACGGGAAGTAGCACGATCAAGTACCAGACCAACATAGTATTCTTTCTTGATGTCGCATCCTTCTTCGATAAGCAGGCGTTTTACTTCTTTTCCTTCAGGTCCGGTTTGGTGTGTTACCAACGTTTTTCCTAAAATTTCATTTGCGTATGTACGCACTTCATCAAGATTTTTGGCAAGTTTTACACCGCCGGCTTTACCACGGCCACCAGCGTGGATTTGTGCTTTCACTACTTTTACGGGACCATCAAGTTTATTGGCAGCATCAACCGCTTCGTCAACCGTATATGCAACATGTCCATTCGGAACATTTACACCATAGCTTCGCAAAATCTCTTTGCCTTGATACTCATGAATGTTCATCTTTCATCCTCCCATCAAAATTCACTGCATTTCCATTGTATAAAAAAACGTGGAATTTCACAAGAAATAGCGAATTTTGCAGATAATGCAGATAACAATGAACATACTCATATAGAAGCCGATATACACTGCCTAACGCACAGCTTGCCGGACCGGACCGAATGACTTCCGGTGGTATGGTGTCACACCATGTTCCCGAATCATTTCCAGATGATGTTTCGTGCCATAGCCCATATTAGATGCAAAGTCATACTCGGGATACGCATTATGCAGTTTTCTCATATATGTATCGCGTGTAACTTTCGCAAGGACGCTCGCGGCGGCAATGGAAACACTTTTTTGATCACCTTTCGTAATCGATTCAGATGAACAGGGAAGCTGATCAAGGTTGACTGCATCAATCAGAATATGATCAGGAACAGGGTCAAGTTCGCCTATCGCACGATACATTGCCAGTTTCGTAGCTTTATAGATATTAACCCGATCGATTTCCTTACAGTCGACAATTGATATTCCGTAACTGACAGCCTGTTCTTTTATAATGGAAAAGAACGAATTACGTGTGGCTTCGTTCAGCTGTTTAGAATCATTCAGACCAAGCAGTTTAAAGTCCTCCGGCAAAATGACAGCAGCTGCCACTACGGGACCTGCAAGCGGGCCACGCCCTGCTTCATCCATTCCCGCAATAAAACGATGTGACTTTGCATAATTTTTCTGTTCAAACCAGCACATTCGCTTATAACGGTCTTCTAATTCCAGTTCTTTCTGCTTTTTTCGTTCATAGCGTTCAATCAGTTTTTTTATGCCTTTACGTTCATCTGTACGCAATTCATTAATAAATGTATCCGTGATATTGTCACTTTCAAGCAGCTGTTTGATAACTGCAATTGACTTTTGTTCCACCTTATCACCTTATTTCTTATGTAGTAGATGTTATTCCAATTGAAAAAATGGCCGTTAAAACTATAAACTGCATTCCCGATCTGAATTGGCAAGGCATTATAACACCGTTTCGGAAATACACCAGTGTCAACTGTCCTTCGTTAATAGGAGCAACAGTTTCTACGCCAAATCCAAATGAAATGACATCCATCCTAGTGATAGATGTCATTTCTGTTCTGGAGTTTCCAGCGTTATGTTTCCTAATCTGCCGGTTCTGAGATCGCGTATAACCAGGTCGGAAACTTTATCAAAATTAACGTTTCCACCACTTTCCAATGCGCCGCGCTGTTTACCAATTGAAACGAATATCTCCCACATATCTTCCATTTCAGGACGAATGGCATAACGCTCCAGTAACTGGTCCGGGTAATGCTTTTGCATATACGTAATAACAAATGCCACTATATCCTGCATGGAAAGCAATTTATCCTTAATTGTACCAATAGCAGCTAATCGGTAGCCAACTTGCTCATCTTCGAATTTTGGCCATAATATGCCCGGCGTGTCCAGCAGTTCAAAGTCATTTTTCACCTTAATCCACAATTGTTGTTTGGTCACACCAGGTTTATCACCGATTTTGGCGATTTTTTTATTCGCCAGCCTGTTAATCAGGGACGACTTTCCGACATTGGGAATCCCTAAAATCATTGCCCGGGCAGGTCTTGGACGGATGCCCTTATCCTTAAGACGGTCCATCTTCGCTTGACTTAATTCTTTACCAAGTCGGATTACTTCATTAATATCCTCTTTTTCATTAACGTTTATAGCAACCGCGGGGATATCGTTCGCTTTAAAATAACGGATCCATTTTTCCGTTTCACGAGGATCAGCCAAATCTTTCTTCATCAGAACCATCATTTTCGGTTTTTGATGCAGTAATTGCTGAAGCATTGGATTTTGGGAGGAGAATGGTGCACGGGCATCGACCAACTCCATTACAAAATCCACCAGTTTCAATTTTTCTTCTGCTTCTCGTCTCGCTTTTGCCATATGTCCGGGAAACCATTGTATCGTCATCATTCATTCACCCTAATAATTCATAATTTGCAGCCGATCAAACGGCCAGTATATCAGGCTTGCTTTACCAACAATCTGATCCATGGATATAAGTCCCAATATACGACTATCAGTTGAATTGCCTCGGTTATCACCTAATACCAGTACATATCCTTCAGGAATCTTTTTATAACCCCCGGGGATATCTTCCAGCTTAAAATCATCGGTATATGTATTTTCTCCTTGCTTCATTCTCGACAAAAACGGTTCTTTTACCTTCTTACCGTTTATAAACAGTACGTCATTCTTAACTGCTACATGATCACCGGGGACACCGATAACCCGTTTAATAAAATCTTTCTTATCGGAAGCATGGAAAACGACGATGTCGAATCGTTCCGGTTCATTAATATCATAAATAATTTTATTGATGATCATTTGATCCCCATCATGTAGTGTTGGCATCATGGATGGACCGTCAACTACTATTGGAGCAAAAAAGAACGTTCGTACAACAAAAATTAACGCAAAAGCGATTAATAATGCCTTTATCCACTCAAACCACTCACTTTTCCGTTTTTCCATATATTCCCCTCCAGCCGAAAACCTTATCAGTATCGTAACGAATTTGTTTCTATTATAGCATTAATTCAATTAAACGAAAAAAGGAGCTTGCACCAAATAAGCCAAGCTCCTTTCCATACATTTATTTCTATCGACGTTCTTTGATACGTGCTGCTTTACCACGCAGATTGCGAAGATAGTACAGTTTAGCGCGTCGAACAATTCCACGACGGGAAACTTCAATCTTTGCAACTCGAGGTGAATGCAACGGAAATGTACGTTCAACACCAACACCGTAAGATAGTTTTCTTACTGTAAATGTTTCACTGATTCCGCCGTTTTGCCGCTTAATAACAACACCTTCGAAGACCTGAATACGCTCACGTGAACCTTCAACAACTTTCACATGAACTTTTACAGTATCTCCCGGACGGAAATCAGGATGATCCGTGCGAAGCTGATCTTTTGTGACTTCTTCAATCAGTTTTTGCATCCTCTGTCACTCCTTCCAAACCAATGCTCATATCCGGCTACGGGAAAGCGGAACATCGTTTTTACGACTTAAAGCAGATACTTTAAGAACAACAATTAATATACCATATTGATGATACGAGTTCAACAATATTTTTTACTTCTTTTTGATCTTTTCCAGGATTTTCTGATCCTTTGCCGATAATGAGGTTTCATCGATTAAGTCTCTGCGCCTTTCATACGTTCGCTGTAGTGATGCTTCCCTGCGCCATTCATCGATTTTCGCATGATTCCCGGAAAGAAGAATATCCGGAACTTTCATTCCTCGGAAATCTGCTGGACGTGTATAATGCGGATGTTCCAGCAAACCGGTGGAAAATGAATCTTCCGGTGCTGATTCCTTGTTGCCCAATACATCAGGCAACAAACGAACAACACTATCAATAACCACCATTGCACCAAGCTCTCCGCCGGTTAACACATAGTCACCGATTGATATCTCATCTGTGATCAAGTGTTCGCGAATCCGCTCATCGTACCCCTCATAGTGTCCGCAGATAAATACCAGATGCTCCTCAGCGGCCAGTTCTTCCGCCTTCTTTTGATTGTAAGGAGCGCCTTGGGGACACATTAAAATAACTCTCGGTTTTGTATCCCGTTCTTTTTTGACTTCTTTGACCGCATCAAATATTGGCTGCGGTGTTAATACCATCCCTGCGCCGCCTCCATATGGATAATCATCCACTTTCGAATGTTTATTTTCCGTATAATCCCGAAAATTCACTAGACGGTAGCTATATTTTTCATTTTCGTACGCTTTTTTCAAGATGGAATGGTTAAACACGCCCGAAACCAATTCAGGGAACAATGTTAAAACATCAATATGCATTAGTCCAACAGTCCCTCCATCGGTTGAATAACCACTTTCTTAGCCTCGATATCCACATGTTTCACAACATCCTCAATATACGGAACCAACACATCTTTTCCTTTTTCTTTTTTCACAACCCACACATCATTGGCACCAGGAGATAAAATTTCACGGATGACACCTATTTTTTCACCAGCCCTGGTAAATACCGTACATCCAATAATCTCATGGTAGTAAAATTCGTTCGCATCCAGTTCAGTAAGTTGCTCTTCCGTAATTTTCAAGTAACAGCCTTTAAAATGCTCAACGTAATTTATGTTGTCGTATCCTTTAAAACAAATCAGATCATAGCCTTTGTGAATTCGATGTGAAGCTATCTCCAATTTAAGCAGCTGTTCGCCATCTTGTTCCAGATACAAATGATTCCCAGGCATAAAACGCTCTTCAAAATCTGTTATCCGAAGTACTTTTACTTCACCTTTAACACCATGTGTATTAATTATTTTTCCTGCATTAAACATTTTTTCAGTCATGATTTCACCTGCTACTCATCGATACGGATTACGACGTCATCTTTAATGACAATCGCAGTTTCTTCCATGATCTCTTCCCAATGCGAACCTTCTTTTACTTCAACAAGAGCTTCAACTTCTTTTTCGGTAATTTCACTGCCGATTTCAAGCATATCCAATTGTTCCATTTTAAAATCAACCAGCTTTATCTTTTCTTTGCGGTTTTTGATCTCTTGCTGAAACCGCTGGGATAGCTCCTGTTTGGAGACACCGGATTTATTCAGTAATTTGCGCTGCTCAAATAACAGCTGTTGACACTCTTGTTCAAGCCGCATTTTATGATCATAAAACTTCTTATGCAACTTTTCCTTGCTTTTCTCTGTCACAATTTGTTTAATCAAAACTTTTTTTATTATTTGCACTACTGTTCCCCACTCTCATAAACAGTCTAGGTACAAGTGTTTAAAAAGGGAAAGGTATACCCTCTCCCTTTACATAATATCCAAATAAATTCGTTTATTGGCATCCGATTTTGCTGCATATACAACTGTACGGATTGCCTTGGCAATACGGCCGTTCTTGCCGATAACCTTACCGACATCGTCCTCATTAACCGTCAGATGATAGACTATTTTGGTCTCTTCCTCTGTTTCCGTGACAACGATGTCTTCAGGATGATCGACTAATGGTATCACAATAGTTTCAATTAGGGCTTTCATGATATCACACTACTTTACTATTGATTTTTCTGGTCGTGGAATTTTTTCATGATGCCTTCTTTTGAGAAAAGGTTACGAACTGTATCACTTGGCTTAGCGCCTTTCGTCATCCAATCCAATGCTTTTTCTTCATCTATTTTCACTTCAACTGGATTAACAACGGGATTGTAAGTTCCTATTTGTTCGATCAGTCGGCCATCACGTGGAGAACGTGAATCAGCAACGACTACGCGATAAAATGGATTTCTTTTGGATCCCATACGCTTTAAACGGATTTTCACTGCCATGTTTTTGCACCTCCAATAAATATGTTTTACACAATTTTAGATTCTAACAGAAAGCAAATGGTCTGTAAAGTGTTTTTGCATTACAACACTAAAAATTAGTGTACCACTGCTAATTAAATCTGGTACGCACAAACCTCAAGACAACTTAAGGTTTCGGTTCCGCCTTCCTACATAAACGGAAACTTCATGCCGCCTTTGCCTTTTTTGCCTTTTTGCATTCCAGTCATTTGTTTCATCATTTTTTTCATCTCATTGAATTGTTTCAGTAATCGGTTTACTTGTGAAACGGAAGTACCGGAACCTTTGGCGATTCGTTTTTTCCTGCTTGCATTCATAACACTTGGGTCCTGGCGCTCTTTCTTGGTCATCGATTGAATAATCGCCTCAACATGTGAAAGCTGTTTTTCATCAAGCTGGGCATTTTTCAGACCTTTCATTTTATTGGCGCCGGGAATCATGGCCATCAAATCTTCCAATGGTCCCATGCTTTTAACCTGCCCCATCTGTTCCAGGAAATCATCGAACGTAAATGACATCGTACGCATTTTTTCCTCGAGTTCTTTTGCCTGTTTCTCGTCGACATTCGTCTGAGCCTTTTCGATCAGTGATAGCACATCACCCATGCCAAGTATTCTTGATGCCATTCGCTCCGGATGAAACGCCTCCAATCCGTCCAGCTTTTCACCGGTACCAGCAAACTTGATTGGCTTATCTGTGACAGCTTTAATGGACAGTGCTGCACCACCGCGTGTATCACCGTCAAGTTTCGTTAATACGACACCTGAAATATCAAGTTGCTCATTAAAACTTTCGGCAACATTCACAGCATCCTGACCGGTCATAGCATCAACCACCAGGAAAATTTCATCTGGTTTAACCGCATCCTTAATTTGAGCCAATTCATCCATTAACTCATGATCGACATGTAAGCGCCCGGCAGTATCGATAATGACATAATCGTTGTGCTCTGCCTTCGCCTGCTCGATTGCCTCCGTCGCTATATCGACCGGATTCGCATCTGTTCCTTTTGAGAAAACCGGCATACTGAGCTGCTGCCCCAATGTCTCCAATTGGTTTATCGCAGCCGGACGGTAAATATCACACGCTGCCAGGAGAGGGGTCCGATTATGTTTCTTTCGGAGATGGTTAGCAAGCTTACCAGTAGTAGTTGTTTTACCTGCCCCCTGCAAACCAACCATCATAATGACGGTTGGCGGACGGTCAGCTACCGCAATCTTGCTCTGCTCACCACCCATCAATGTTGTTAATTCTTCTTTAACCACTTTAATAACCTGCTGGCCGGGTGTAAGACTCTCCATTACTTCCTGCCCGACAGCACGTTCCTTAATTCGCTTAATCAAATCTTTTACGACTTTGAAGTTTACGTCAGCTTCAAGCAAGGCAAGGCGGACTTCCCGCGTCATTTCCTTAACATCTTGTTCGGAAACCTTACCTTTCCCTGTGATTTTTTTCATCGTGCTTTGTAAACGGTCGGCCAATCCTTCAAATGCCATAGAAGGTGTCCTCCTAATCTAATTCTTGTAATTGCTTTACCAATGTTTGTATCCTCTCATACGCTGCTGTTTCTTTATCCAGTTTGATTAAAATCTCCTGTCGTTCCTGGAATTTCGAATATAGTTTCAGCTTTGATTCATAGGATTCAAGCATTTTCTCTGTACGTCTGATATTATCGTATACTGCTTGACGTGATACCTGCAGTAATTCGGAAATCTCACCAAGCGAATAGTCTTCCAGATAGTACATTTCCATATAATTGCGTTGTTTAGGGGTTAACAGTTCCTGGTAAAAATCAAACAAATAATTGATTCGCGTTGTTTTCTCCAACAATTTAAGCACCCCTTGTTAAGTGAAATCCCTTTACAAAAGCAATACTATCATTATTCGCCGCTATCTTCAAGAAGATCGGCAAATAATCCATACACGAATGCATGGGCATTAAACTCCCTCAAGTCCTCCATTTTTTCACCCAGGCCGGCAAACTTAACCGGTATTTGAAGCTCATTGCGGATTGCGAGTACAATCCCGCCTTTTGCGGTTCCATCAAGTTTTGTCAGAACAATTCCGGATACATCAGTTGCTTCCGCAAAAGTCTTCGCCTGACTCATCGCATTTTGTCCGGTAGTGGCATCCAGAACGAGCAACACTTCATGTGGTGCACCAGGTACTTCTCGCTCGATTACCCGTTTAACTTTTGCCAATTCATTCATCAGGTTTACCTTGTTTTGAAGACGCCCGGCAGTGTCACAGATCAGAACATCCGCATTTCGTGATTTTGCTGCCTTGATTCCATCAAAAATCACAGCTGCCGGGTCACTGCCCGCGCCCTGTTTAATAACGTCAACCCCGGCACGCTCTCCCCAAACATCAAGCTGTTCAATTGCACCGGCGCGAAATGTGTCTCCGGCTGCCAACACAACATTTTTGCCTTCCTGTTTTAATTTATGGGCAAGTTTACCAATTGACGTTGTTTTACCTACTCCATTTACTCCAACAACAAGAATAATCGATAACTCCCCGTTCTGCATATTCAATTGTTCCATTTCTTCATCATCATCGCCGTAATAAATTTCGACCAGCTTTTCCGAGATTACCTCCTTCACCTCTTTGGAGTCTTTGATGTTTTGTCGTTTCACTTCCATTTTCAACTCATCAATCAAATCCATCACAGTAGAAACGCCTACATCTGCGGCAATCAGAATTTCCTCCAATTCTTCAAAGAAATCCTCGTCTACTTTACGGTAGCGGGCAATTAAATCATTGATTTTTCCGGAAAAGGAATTACGGGTTTTTTCCATGCCTTGCTTATATGTTTTGGAAACTTCTTCTGTTTCCTCACTTTGCTTAAATTTATTTTTGAGTTTGTCCATGAATCCCATAAACGCTGCTCCTCCTTATGAGTTTACTAGCTCTTTTGTATCTTCAAGTCTGACTGATACCAGTCTGGAAACACCGGATTCCTGCATTGTGACACCATACAAAACATCAGCTTCTTCCATTGTGCCCTTCCGGTGTGTTATTACAATAAATTGTGTTTTTTCACTATATACCTTGATATATTTAGCGAACCGTGAAACGTTTGCTTCATCCAAAGCTGCCTCCACCTCATCCAGCACACAAAATGGAACCGGACGAACTCGCAAAATAGCAAACAGTAATGAAATCGCCGTCAGAGCCCGTTCACCGCCTGATAAAAGTCCGAGATGCTGCAGTTTTTTACCAGGAGGCTGTGCAATAATATCTACCCCGGTATCCAGCAGATTCTTGGGATCTGTCAGTTTTAATTCAGCTCGTCCACCTCCGAATAACTGTTGAAACACCTGGGTAAATTCTTCTTTGATCTGATTGAACGTATCTCCAAATCTGCTCTTCATTTCTTCATCCATTTCGGCAATTACCGAGTATAACGTTTGTTTCGCCTCGACAAGATCGTTTTGCTGTTCGGATAAGAATCCATAGCGTTCCGAAATGCGTTCAAATTCCTCAATCGCTCCCAGATTAACCGTTCCGAGCTGCGTTATCCCCCGGTTAAGCTGTTCAACAATGGACCGTGTTTGATCCGGATCCTCCGTCTTATCATACGTTTTTTTCGCCTTTTCAAAAGTAATCATGTACTCGGTTTGCAGTTTGGATAATCGATTCTCCAATTCGACATCAAGCCGGTTTGTCTTCACTTCTTTTTCCTGGATAGACTGGACAAATGCCTGATGTTTTTTATTTTCTTCCTTCAATTCCCGGCCCTGATCCTGAATTCGTTGTGTACGTTCCAATCTATCGGATCGCAGTTGCTGAATTTGTTCTTGTATGGATTCCTTCTCGGCTTTAACGCTTTGCAGGTTCTGGTCAATCTCCTCTTCTGTTTCGGAGGTATGTTGCATATCAAGCAGGTCTTCCAATTCAACTGTATAGGCTGAAAATTGTTCATTCATCCCGTTCAGCTGCTCCTTGATGCTGTTTCTCTTTTCACGCTGGCTTTTCCAACGTTCTTCCTGTTCCGCGAATTTGACCCGTTCAGCTTGTAAATCATGTTGGATTTGTTCTCTGTTTTCCTGTAATTCTTCTTTTTCCGCAGTTCGATCATTTATGTGACGCTGAATCTCTTTTAGTTTTTCAGCAAGTTCGTTTAAAGCTCCCTCCAACTGTTCATCACGGTTTTGAAGATCCTTCCTGTCCCGATCAAATTGTTGGTTATCCTGATCATAAAATGAGAGATTTTCGTTTAATGATCCAAGCTTCATTTCCGTTTCCTTGTATGCTGTGCGAATATCATGCAGTTTCTGTTGTTCTGCAACAACCGTTTGTTCCTTTTCCTGAAGTTCCTGTTCCAATTTTTCGATCGCCTGTTTTTGCTTGTGTACTTTGTCCTCGAATGTATCCGTTCGTTTTTGGTAGTCATTTAGCTTGTGACTGATTTCCTGCAAATCTTTTTCCCTGGTAAACAATGATTGATTCGTTTTCTTTTTTGCCCCGCCGGACATAGATCCCCCGGGATTGACAACGTCCCCTTCCAATGTAACAACCCGATTTCTCCTGTTTACAATAGCAGCAATCTCATTAGCATCCTTTAATGTTTTTGCAACAAGAACATGCCCCATTAAATGCTTTACTGCTGTTTGAAATTCACTCGAAACCAATTCTGACGCAACCCCAACATATCCTTCGTGTTGTTCCACTTGCATCCGTACATCTTTTGGAATGAAACGCGGCTGAATGGATCCCAGCGGCAGGAAAGTCGCACGTCCGCTGTTCGTTTTCTTCAGCCAGGTGATTGCTTGCCGTGCAAATTGATCATTATCTACAACAACATGCTGCGCCTGTCCGCCCAATACCGTCTCAATAGCGGTAATATATTTTTTCGGGACATCAATTAACTCAATTACCGCGCCATGAATTCCGCGCAGTTTTTTATCCTCGCGTGCTTTTAAAACTTCTTTAACCCCATAAAAGAACCCCTGAAAATCTTCCTTCATATCTTCCAGCATTTCTTTCTTGGATTTTAGCTTTTCAAGATATTGAAATCCTTGATAAAGCTTTGTCTGCGCTTCTTGAAAGGATGTTCGTTCATTGTTTAATTTATCTTTTAACTTCTGGAATGAAGCAGACAGTTCGTTATAGTTTTGTTCTTGCGCAGTCAATTGATTATTAAGTCTATCCTGTTGAGTGGATAACGTGTTTCGCTCATCAAGAAGCGTTGCATACTTTTCTGACTTGCGGTGCTTTTTTCCTGAGATTTGCTGCAGTTGTTCCTGAATTGACTGTTTTTCATTTCGTTTTGCGGCCTGATCATTAAGGTATTCAATATAATCTGATTTCAGTTCCTCAATTTGGTCGGCCAAACTGTCTGTTTCCGTTGTGAGTTTTGTTTCCAGTTGGGATACAAGCTGTTTTGTATGATTCCGACTTTCCTGAATATCGGACAACTTTTTGTTCTCTTCCCTTAACTCAGCTTGAAGTCTTTCAATCTTACTGGCCGCCTCACCTTTTTGTGTTTCCAGTTTCTGCTTATTCTCATCGAAATGTTTTGTACGTTCATGAAATAGCTTTTTCTTACTCTCAAACCGCTCAAGTTTTTCAGTAGAAGAAAGCAAATCTGCCTGTAGTGATTCAATTTTATCGTCAATATCCTGAACTTGCTGACGTTCATTCTCCAGCCTTGATTCATGTTTCTGGATAGTCGTTTTCATATTGATTTCGTTTAGCTTGTCATTTTCCAGATCGTTAAGCATAGATTGCCATGTCTCATGAAGCTGTTCAATTTCGGTTACAAGCAATGATATTTCATGCCGCTTCAGCTGTTCTTTCTTTTCCAGATATGTTTCCGCAGTTTCTGCCTGTTCCTTCAACGGGCCTATTTGCTGTTCAATTTCATGTATAATATCTTCTACACGATTCAGATTTTCCTGTGTTTCCGCCAGTTTATATTCTGCCTTCTTTTTGCGTTGTTTATATTTCAGAACACCGGCTGCTTCTTCAAAAATGGTACGGCGCTCTTCCGCTTTAGAACTTAATATTTCCTCTACTTTACCCTGACTGATAATGGAGAATGCTTCCCGACCAAGTCCGGAATCCATAAATAAGTCGATAATATCCTTCAAACGACATGATTGCTTATTTAGATAGAATTCACTTTCTCCTGAACGATATACCCTTCTTGTTACGCTGACTTCTTCATAGTCCAGCGGCAGGCCTTTATCACTATTTTCAAGAACAAGTGTTACTTCGGCAACATTGAGGGGCCTTCGTGTATCACTGCCCTGAAAAATAATGTCTTCCATTTTTGATCCACGCAACGACCTTGCCGACTGCTCGCCCAGTACCCATCGTATCGCATCTGTTATATTGCTTTTCCCGCTTCCATTGGGACCGACTACAGCGGTGACGCCAGGAACGAAATCTACGTTGATTCGCTCGGCGAAAGACTTGAATCCAACACTTTCCAATCGTTTCAAATACATTTTTATTCTCCATTTCCTGCAAGAGGATTTTTCATTTATGTACCATATACCATTTGGTTTTTTAACGCATTTATTTTATCATAAAGAAAGAAACAAAAGAAGGCATATCAGGCATATAAATGACTTATTGCGCTTCTAAAATCAAAATAGACAGAGGTGTTTACATGAATTTGGAAAATCCGTCTCAAGAAAACCTGAAATTTATTCTTGATGAACTTGCTGATAATCTGAAGGTCGTTAACCGTGAGATTATGGATCCGGATGATTATGATCTGGAAAAATATGGTGAATTAAAACTAATGTACGATATGATCAAACAAAAAGGACAATTAAGCGCCTCCGAAACACAGGCGTTCATCGATGAATTACGTTCAGTAAGGAAAAATGCTTAAAATTGGTATTAAGTGCTATCATCAACTTTCTTTTCGAAAATAGTTTTCTTTTCCCAAACGATAATGGCTGCCGTTCATCGGCAGCCATTTATCAGTTTGTTCTTATTCAAATTTATCCAGAGCATCTTTCGCTGCCCGCTGTTCAGCTTCTTTTTTGGTGCGCCCTGATCCGCTTCCAGCCATATCATCCTTAATTAAGACTTTGGCAACAAACTCCTTGTTATGGGAAGGTCCCTTTTCACCTGTAATAACGTATTCAATACTTTGATTCCGATGCTGTTGGACAAGCTCCTGAAGCTGACTTTTATAATCCATCGCATGCGAAAAAGCACCTGTAGTGATCTTCGGAAAAACAAATTTCTCTAAAAAATTCATGGCTTCATCATAACCTTGATCCAAGTAAAGCGCCCCTAGAAATGCTTCAAAAACATCCGCCAATAATGCTGGACGCTCACGCCCTCCTGTCTGCTCTTCACCTTTACCCAACAAAATATGTTCACCAAAATTCAATTCACGTGCAAAATTAACAAGCGATGGTTCGCATACAATGGATGCGCGCAGTTTCGTTAAATCTCCTTCAGCCATTTTTTGTTTCGTTTTGAACAGGTACTGAGATACACCCAGTTCCAGAACGGCGTCTCCCAAAAATTCCAGTCGTTCATTATCCGAAAACTTCTTATCACGATGCTCATTCACATAAGATGAATGTGTAAATGCCTGTTTCAGCAAGTCATGGTTGTTAAACGTAATACTCAGCTTTTCCTGTAATGCTGAAAAGTTCATGTTTATAATCACCACTTTTCATTCTTCATATCATCATTTCAACAAAACAAATACACGGAAAGCCCCGCATTTGCGAGACTTTCTGAACATTAATAGTTAGGATTGAGTACTGTTTATGTAATTAACAGCATCACCCACTGTATTAATTTTTTCCGCTTCTTCATCAGCGATTTCCATATCAAACTCATCTTCAAGCTCCATTACAAGCTCAACAACATCCAAAGAATCCGCTTCTAAATCATCTTTGAAAGAGGCTTCCATGGTCACTTTGGATTCGTCAACATCCAAACGGTCCACGATGATATCTTTTACTCGATCAAATACATCTGCCATAATACTTCACCTCCTTTCAATAGTCTGATTAGTACAGTTATTGTCTTTTATTACTGCCCAGTTTCAATCCCCGGCACTTTTTGCTTTCAAACTACATGACCATGCCGCCGTCAATATGAATTGTCTGGCCGGTAATGTAACTCGCATCATCTGATGCAAGAAAGCGGACGACCTTTGCCACATCTTCAGGGGTACCAAGTTTTGCAAGCGGAATAAGTGCAAGCATGCTTTCTTTTTGCTCGTCTGTCAAGGCATCTGTCATATCGGTGGAAATAAAACCGGGAGCAACTGCATTGACGAGAATATTCCGTGAAGCAAATTCCTTTGCGGTCGATTTCGTAAGACCGATAACACCGGCTTTAGCAGCGACATAATTCGCCTGTCCGGGGTTTCCGCTCACTCCAACTATGGATGCTACATTTACGATTCGGCCGTATTTCTGTTTCATCATTTGTCTGGAAACAGCTTTCGTACACTGAAACACGCCTTTCAGGTTCGTATTGATGACTTGATCAAATTCTTCATCTTTCATTCGCATTAACAAATTGTCCCGGGTAACGCCGGCATTATTCACCAGGATTTCGATGCTGCCAAATTCACTGGCGGCTTCCTTCACCATTGATTTAACTTGTTTCTCATCGGCAACATCAGCCTGTACTTTAAATGATTTTACACCCAATTGCTGAATTTCATCAACTACAGATTGTGCTTTTTCTTCATTTCCAGCATAATTAACGGCAACATTCGCTCCCTTTTTTGCCAGTTCCAATGCGATGGAACGGCCAATTCCCCTGGATGCTCCAGTTACAAGTGCGTTCTTTCCTTCAAGCATTATGATTCCTCCCTGTACCAGGTTAGAAATTCCTGTAAAGAATCGGGGTCCTGTACAGCAAATGTTTTAACACTGCGGTCGATTTTTCGTACCAAACCGCTTAGAACCTTACCTGTACCCACTTCCACAATTGCATCAACACCTTCTTCAACCATACCGCGAATGGATTCCTCAAAACGAACCGGTGAATACAGCTGCTGAATGAGCAAGTCCTTGATCTCTTCTTTTTCAGTTTCCGGATTGGCTGTAACGTTTGCATAGACCGGAATACTTGCATTGTTAAAATCAATTTCATTCAATTCTTTCGAAAATTGCTCGTTTGCCGGTTTCATAAGTCTTGAATGAAAAGGACCACTGACATTAAGCGGTAAAACACGTTTTGCACCATTGTCTTTTAATAAAGCTGATGCCTTCTCAATGCCTTCTTTGGATCCGGAAATGACAATCTGTCCCGGACAATTCAAATTTGCAACATCTACTGCTGCATCATCCGGCAAGTTCTGTAATACTTCTTCAATATTCTCCTGTGACATGCCAAGTACTGCTGCCATGGATCCCTGACCCTTAGGAAAAGCCTCTTCCATTAACCTGCCTCTTTTGGCCACGAGTGGCAATGCACCCTCAAATGAAATAGCCCCTGCAGCAACCAATGCGGTGTATTCTCCCAAACTGTGACCGGCTGCCATAACTGGCTGCACTTCCTCTTTGACTAACAGCATATGGGCGGCAATGCTTGATAACAGTAATGCAGGCTGGGCATTTTCCGTCTCGGTCAGTTCTTCTTTAGGACCTTCGAACATAAGTTTTGAAATGTCCTTTCCCAGCAATTGATCTGCTTCATGAAACAATTCCTTTACTTCCGGGTACTCATCATAAAATGCTTTTCCCATGCCGACTGCTTGTGAGCCTTGACCGGGAAACATAAACGCGATGCGCTTCATTCGTTCTCCCCCTTGTCCAAATCTTTTATAGTCGATTGTATTGTATCCGTTACATGGTGATCCACCATATGGGCTGCCTGTTTAATCGCATTATAGATTGCACGGCTGTTTGATGACCCATGTGCTTTAATGACAGGTGCCGCGAGCCCAAATAATCCTGCACCGCCATATTCGGAGTAATCGAGTTTATTCTTCAGGCCGCTTAAGTCACTTTTCACCATGCCTGCTGCAATTTTCGTCTTCATCGATGACATGAATGTTTCCTTAAGCATGGAAAACATTGTCATCGCTGTGCCTTCTATTGTTTTTAGGGCGATATTTCCGCTAAAGCCATCCGTCACAATCACATCAGCCACCCCGCCCAAAATATCACGTGCTTCCACGTTGCCAATGAAATTAACTGGAGCAGCTGATAATTGTGCGAAAGCCTTTTTAGTCAGATCGTTTCCTTTCCCATCTTCTGTTCCAACATTTAAAAGACCTACCCGCGGCTTTTCAATGGAGCGGACCTTTTCACTGTAAACAGAGCCCATGATGGCATATTGGACTAGGTGATGTGCCTTTGCATCGACATTTGCTCCTACATCGAGCAGCAGGAATCCTTTGCCGTCCATCGTCGGCAACGTTGGGCTCAATGCCGGACGATCAATTCCAGGAATTCTTCCCACTACAAACAAACCTGCACTCATTAATGCGCCAGTGTTCCCGGCTGAAATGCATGCATCGGCTTTACCCTCTTTTACTTCCTTCGCTGTCAGTACCAGTGATGCATTCTTTTTCCTTCTTACCGCCCGGACAGGCTCATCATCAGCAGTAATCACTTCATCTGTATGGATAATCGTTATATTTTTCGCTGCACCATTTAATGATGCTTTAATTTTTGTCGCATTTCCAACCAATGTAATATTCAAATCGCTAATACGGGAAACTGCTTCCAGTGCACCTGAAACAATTTCATCAGGGGCATGGTCGCCTCCCATAGCATCAATTGCTATTCTCATTCGGATTGTCTCCTTTATGATCGTGTGATCTGTACATGTGAAATAATCCGGTAAAAACCTTCTCATTATCTACAAAACTATTGACCCGAACAATGGTCAATCCCTTTTCACTGTTTCCTTCCACTATAGCCTTTGCGACAACACGCTCCCCTTCTTTTACCTGCCGCATAAACTTCAGTTCGGATTTTGCCGTTAATGCCAGTTCGTCATTGATTACTGCAACAGCAAGTGAATTTGCCTGTGCAAACAAATGATGCCCCCGTGCAATCTTATTCCTGGAGAAGACATGTTCCTTCCCAATAACTAAAATGGATATCGCACGTCTGTCCAATTCAAGATCAATGATGTCCCCGATTACTTCATCCAGGGGAAGTGCCTTAACAGTTTCATTCCACTGGTAGGTTGCTACGGATTTAATCCGTTCACGCAATTCCGGAATCGCAAGTTCCATCCGGTCAAGCCGTATCGTCTGTATGCTTACACCGAATTTTTGGGCAAGATTTTCATCCGTAATAAAAGGTGTTTTTTCAATCGTTTCTTTCAATAAGTGCTGCCGCTTTACTTTACTGATTTTCATTAGTTGCGCACCATCCATATCAATTTAGCAATTCACATTAAAACTATGACTTGGTACTAATAGTAATATATAATACCACATAAGAATATGCAACCTATCCATTAATCAAGTTTGTCACGAAGCATTTGCTCGTTTTCCAAACGGATGCGTAACGGATAAAATGCGGCATTTTCATCCAGCAGATTGTGTTCAATAATTTCCTGCGCATCCTGTCTTGCTGTTTCCAGCGCACGGTAGTCATGGATCATATCAGCAACCTTAAAATCAGGAAGACCACTCTGTTTTTTGCCAAAAAAATCTCCCGGACCGCGCAGCTTGAGATCCTGTTCAGACAGTTCAAAACCATTGTTTGTTTCCGTCATAATCCGCATTCTTTCCTTGCCTGTTTCCCCTTTTGGATCAGCAATCAAAATACAATAGCTTTGTTTCTCACCACGGCCAACTCTTCCCCGCAACTGGTGAAGCTGGGAGAGTCCAAACCGTTCCGCATCATAAATAACCATAATAGTAGCATTTGGAACATTGACCCCAACTTCAACTACAGTGGTGGATACTAATACCTGTACTTCATTTTCGGCGAATTGTTTCATCGTTTCTTCTTTTTCATCGGAAGAAAGGCGTCCATGCATAAGTCCGACAGTTAAATTTGATCCATAAAATTCTTCGAGTTGATTATAAAGATCAACCGCATTTTGAATATCCATTTTATCCGATTCCTCAATGAGCGGACAAATAACATATGCCTGTTCACCCGCTGATACCCGTTTTTCAATAAATTGAAGAACACGTTCAAGTGTATTCTCTTTTGCCCAGTACGTTTCAATTTCTTTCCTGCCTGATGGCATTTCATCAATCGCAGATACATCCATATCCCCAAAAGCGGTAATTGCCAATGTACGTGGGATAGGAGTGGCGGTCATAAACAAAACGTCCGGATTTAGTCCTTTATCCCGTAATGTGCGGCGCTGCTCAACTCCGAATCGGTGCTGCTCGTCAACAATCACAAAACCAAGATCAGCAAAATTCACGTCATCCTGTATAAGTGCATGTGTACCGATTACGATATCTGCCTCGTGCTCCTCAATAGCAGCAGTTAATTCCTTTCGTTTTTTCCCTTTCACAGATCCAGTCAATAAAACAATTGATGCCTTTTCTCCAAAGAGCTCTGTCAATGATTCGAAATGTTGTTCAGCCAATATTTCTGTTGGCACCATCAAGGCACCTTGTTTTCCGGAAGTTAATGCTGCATAAAGGCAAATAGCAGCCACCGCTGTTTTCCCTGACCCAACATCACCTTGCAAAAGTCTGTTCATACGATAGGCCGATTTCATATCAGCCAGAATCTGATTGAGTGATTTTTGCTGTGCATTTGTTAACGTGAAAGGAAAGCTGTCAATAAAGTCACGAAGCAAGGCAGCATCATAATGCTGTGCATTCCCGTGCGTAGACTCTCTTTTCAGTTTACGCAATAACTGCATTTTAAGCTGGAATAGTAAAAACTCTTCATAAATGAAGCGGCGTCTTGCATGTTTCAAATCAATCCTGCTATTGGGAAAATGCATGGTCACAAGTGCATCCCGTCGAACGGGAAGCTTATACGACTCCAAATACTGCTCGGGCAAAATTTCATCTACCGTATTTGCATAATCCCTGATTCCGGTCTTAACTGCTTTTTTCAGCTTATAATTGGTAACATCGCCTTTTAGTGAATACAATGGTTGGATTTCTGCCTGCTCTGCCGCCGGACCTTTTTTGTAATTGCTGACGGTAATCTGCAGACGATGTGCATCCCATTTCCCGGTCAATGTCATCGTATCGCCCGTATTAATTTGTTTTTTTGCAAATGCCCGATTAAACATAACCGCCTTCACGGCAATTCCTTCCACCTCAACATTAAAAGCCAGGCGTGATTTTTTCTTTCCATAAAAATTGAGGGAAGGCTCATGGAGCACCTTCCCCTCGATGGTTACTTTATCTTCATGAATTAATTCGCTAAGCGGTTTTATTTCAAATACATCATAACGGTAGGGGAAATAGTTCAGCAAATCTCCCACCGTATAAATTTTCAAAACGGACAAGTCTTCGGCGAATTTTTCACCTACCCCCGCTATTGCTGTTACCGGTTCACTTAGCATATTTCATCACTCTTTCTATACAGACATCCCGAATATTTTCTCTTTCAGCAAACGGCCTGTAGGTGTATCGGCCAAGCCACCTTCACCTGTCTCACGTAAACTGGATGGCATTTGTTTACCGATCCGATACATAGCACCAATTACTTCATCACAAGGAATTCTGCTGGTCACACCGGCCAATGCCATATCAGCGGATACAATTGCGAGTGACGACCCACCTGCATTCCGTTTCACACACGGCACTTCCACAAGACCGGCAACCGGATCACAGACAAGCCCGAGCATATTCTTCAGTGTCATGGCAAACGCTTCAGCTGACTGCTGTGGAGTTCCGCCTGCCATTTCCACAATAGCAGCAGAGGCCATAGCACCCGCTGATCCAACCTCGGCCTGACATCCCCCCGCAGCACCGGAAATAAACGAATTATTCGCCACAACAAACCCAAAAGCTCCGGAAGTAAATAAATACCTGACCATTTGTTCCCTTGTTGGATTCAATTGATTTTTAACAGCAAATAATGTTCCCGGAACACAACCGGCACTCCCTGCCGTAGGTGTTGCGCAAATGGTTCCCATTGCAGCATTCACTTCATTGGTACCCATCGCTTTGCTTACCGCATCCATCATTAAATTCCCGGACAGCGGCTTCTTTTCTTCCATATACTTTTGGATGAGCACAGCATCTCCACCGGTCAAACCGGTAACAGACTGTACCCCTTTAAGGCTATCTTCTACCGCCTTTTCCATTATATCCAGGTTTTTCTCCATATCAGCAAAAACATCTTCACGTGATTTATCTTTTACATCCATTTCCTGACGTATCATAACTTCTGAAATCAATATATTTTCCTTTTCGGCTATCTCGACTAATTCTGCAACCGTTCGAAACATATTAACAACTCCTCTCTTGATGCATACACATACTGTTTTTTAAAACGCTGTCATTTATCTATCTGTAAAATAGATTCAGGAAACAATTTTCGAAATCCGAATAATATGTTCGGCATCTTCCAGTTCCTTCAGTACTGAATCTTCCACATTCTGATCGACTTCAATAATCATTAACGCTTCTTTACCGACATCTTTGCGATTTACTTCCATATGGCCAATATTAATTTCATATTTTGCAAGAATTTTTGTTACAGATGCAATGGCACCAAATCGGTCATTATGCATGATTAATATTGCCGGATGGTTCCCGGAGAGACGCAGTTCAAATCCATTCAGTTCTGTAATTTCAATTTTACCGCCGCCAATTGAAATACCAACCAATTCCAGCTGGTCATCATCATCACCAATAATCAGCCGTGCAGTATTTGGGTGATTTGTCCCTGCACTGTCTTCAATAAATTCAATCGAAATATTTTTTTCTTCAGCAGCTTCAAGTGCTTTACTCATTCGCGGATCATCCGTCTCATAACCTAAAAGTCCGCCTACGAGAGCAAAATCTGTCCCATGTCCTTTATATGTTTTAGCAAAAGATTCATAGAGATGTATACGGGCCCATTTCGGCTCGTTTCCAAATAAGTTTCGGGCAGCTTTTCCAATCCGGGCAGCTCCTGCTGTATGTGAGCTTGATGGTCCAATCATCACCGGACCGATTATATCAAATACTGAATTATACTTCACAACACAACACCACCAATTGTCTGTTTTAATAATGTTCCATTCTCCATTATAACAAATCCCTTAGCAGGAATCATGTTATGGGTAACGAATGTGTTTCACTTTACCATCAATTTTATTTTCTATTATGATGGAACTGTTTCGTCTTGCGAATTCAAAGGAGGAAATAATCATGACTGAAAATCTGACAGATCAAATTATTAATGTAAGAAAAAAATTGCGTAAAGAGACGATTGCAACGATTTTTGATGAATTTGACGGGGAAATAACCGGTCTTGACAGTGAAAAACGAATCCGAAAATATAACAAAATGTTAAACAGCGCATTTCAATTTTACCGTGGCAGTGCATTTTTGTTTTATTATGATATCACAAACATGCCTTTAGCCTACCATACACCTGTTGATAAACCGACGTGGCTGCAGGGTGATTTGCATTTTGAAAACTTCGGTGCCTTCAAAAACCGGGAAGGACATGTTGTTTATGATACAAACGATTTTGATGAAGGATACTTTGGTTCATATTTGTACGATGTCCTTCGAATGACGGTAAGCGTTGCACTTTACAGTGAAGAGTTAGGATTTGATGAGGATGCACAATACAAATTAATCAAAACGTACCTCGAAAAATATTATAGCCAGTTGAAAGAATTTGCAACAAACGGCGAACAACCGGATACGTTGAATTTTGACGAATCCAACACAAAAGGACCTGTATTAAAAGTTGTGAAGGAATTGCCTAACCGGGAATCCAACGAAATACTGAACGCTATAACCACCGTTAATGGCAATGACCGGAAATTCCGGGAAATGGAAGGCCTTGTGCATTTGTCAGCTGAAGAACGACTGGAATTAGAGGAAAATTGGAATGAATATATTAATTCAGTTGAACCTCAAAACAAGCAGCCCAATGCATTTTACAATATTAAGGACGTCGTTAAAAAACTTGGTGCAGGAACTGGTTCTATCGGTTTGACCCGGTATTACATTTTGATTGAGGGAGATATGAAGGGTGACCAGGGGGATCTTGTTCTGGAGGCAAAAGAGGCGCGTATGCCCGCTGCTACACATTTCTTCCCTTATGACGAACTTTTCTCAGATCATCCGTTTCATCAGGGAAAACGGGTTATAACCGCACAAAAGGCAATGCAATATTTGCAGGATCCCTTTTTGGGCTATTTTACGATTGGTAATCATCACTTTTATGTACGGGAAAACTCCCCATATGACGAAGGAGTTGACCCAAGCGATTTAAGCTCAATGGAAAATATGAGCGAGACGGTGGAAATGATGGGCAGAGTAACGGCTAAAGCACACGCACGTGCCGATGAACTGATTCTCACCCACCAGAGTGAAGAAGAGATTATAGATGCAATCGGCGATGAATATGACGGTTTTATGGCACAAATGATTGCCGCATCAATCTTTTATAAAGGTCAGGTCAAGGAAGATTTTGAGCTTTTCACAGATTGGTGCCAAAATAAGTATAATATATGATCCTATGGCCGCTTGAACCAAAGCGGCCATTTCTAATGTCGAGGGATAGAGTTGTTGACTTTCCAACAACTGAATCCTATAATAATCTATTGTGGATTATTTACGTATAATCGGGTGGGAGAGGGACAACAGAATATGAGGAGATTTCATGCCATACAAACAAGCGGGCAGCAAATTGCATACTGCTGCAAAGAGTTGGCGGACTGAAATCACTGCCGGAGTAATCGGCTATCTGACTACCGTTTATATAGTTGCAGTCAACGGATCCATATTAAGTGAAACCGGTATGCCGCTTGAAAGCGGGATGATTGCGACAATTATTGCAAGTTTCATTGGAACCATTCTAATGGGTCTAATAGCACGGTTGCCACTGATTATTATACCGGGAATGGGAATAAATGCATTATTTGTTTATTCCATTGTTGAAGGAGCAGGAATGACACTTCAAGAAGGACTTGCCGTTATTCTAATTGCTTCCATATTGTTTTTAATAACATCTTTCAGCAGACTGGGAACCTTGTTAAGGCGGGCAATCCCGGAATCGCTGAAACATGCGATCACCGTCGGGCTTGGCTTTTTCCTGATTCTGATCGGATTGGAAAAAAGCGGTCTCGTTGTCAGCGGTGAACATACCCTTATTGCAATTGGAGATTTTTCTTCTCCGGAGGTTATCGTCAGCTTATTGACACTTTTTATTGCAATATTTTTGTTCATTAAAAACATTCCCGCAAACTTTCTGATTACTATGATCAGTGGAACAATCCTTGCGTCTGTATTCGGAATACTTGATGCAGGAACAGCCACCAGCGCTGTAGATGTGAAATTAGGTGACATGATCTGGATGCCATCGTTTTCAGCTATTGGAGAACTTTCGTTTTGGCTGGCTATTTTCCCGCTTACCATTATTTTGATTTTCGAAAATATGGGATTGCTAAATGGACAGCTTCATATGCTGCAAAACGATAGTAATTTTAAAACGGCATACAAAACAACTGCTATTTCAGCATTGACCTGTGCATTCCTTGGCACATCACCAACTGTTACCGCTGCAGAGAATACAGCTGTGATCACATCAGGAGGAAGAAGCGGAAAATCCGCATTGACAGCTGGATTGTTATTTTTGGCCACGATATTTATCATTCCGTGGATTTCAATGATTCCGGCCACTGCCATAAGTCCGATACTGATCATTGTAGGTGTACTAATGGCTCAGAATATCCGGCACGTTCCATTGGATGATTTATCAGAAGCATTGCCGGCATTCCTGATTGTTGTTATGATTCCATTCACATACAGTATTGCTGATGGAATGGCATTTGGATTTATCGCATATCCGATTGTCAAAATTGCACTCGGCAGACAAAAAGAATTAACAGGCGTATTAATGGCGGTCTCAGCACTGTTTATCGTTGACTTTATCATGAAAATTGCTGGAATATAGCATATTAACCGCGCTTCGGGGACCGCCGATTATAAAAATAAAAATATCCCAAATCTCCATAAGAGATTTGGGATATTTTGCATTATCATCGAAAACTTACTACTCCACTGAAAAAATAAATGAATAAATCGGCTGGTTTCCTTTATGCAATTCAATCTCAATATCACGATATGCGTCTTCCACAAAGTTCACGATTGCATCCACTTCTTCATCACTTGCCTCTTCACCCTGAAGAATGGTAAGTATTTCATCATCCTCGGTAATCATTTCTTTTAGGAGCAATTTAACAGTTTCAATTTTATCCTGATTGGATGCCTTAATCTGCCCATCAGCTATTCCCATAAAATGATCCTTTTCAATGGTGATGCCATCTATTTGGGTATCACGGACAGCATATGTAACTTGTCCTGTTTTCACCTGTGCCCCTGCATCATCCATCGCTTCCTGATTTTCTTTTATAGCTGCTTCAGGATGAAATGCGAGTAATGCACTTATCCCCTGCGGAATTGATTTGGTTGGCACAACTTTCGCATTCGCTTCAGCAAGCTCAGCAGCCTGTTCCGCAGCCATGACAATGTTCTTGTTATTTGGCAAAATAAGTACATTCTTTGCATTTGCCTGTTCAATAGCATCCGCAATATCCTGTGTGCTCGGATTCATCGTCTGTCCGCCTTCAATAACAACAGATGCACCAAGACTTTCAAATAAAGTTTTCAAACCCGAACCCATTGCAACTGTTACAATTCCGTATTCGGCTTGTTCACCTGCAGTACTTTTTTGCTCATCACCGACAATCGCAGTATGCTGTTCACGCATATTTTCTATCTTCATATTGATTAAACTTCCATAACGCTGACCGATTGTCATCACGTTGCCCGGATACTCCGCATGAACATGAACCTTGGCAATCTCATCATCCGCAACAACAAGCAGTGAGTCACCATGTTCACTCAATTCCTTACGAAAAGCCTCTTCATCAAATGGATTTTCATTTAATTTTTTCTGCTCAAATTTCACCATAAATTCAGTACAATATCCAAATTCGATTTCGGATGTATCCATAAAATCCTGAGCAACTTTGTGATGCTCAGCATTGACCATCTCTTCCATTTCTGCTTCATCGGCGACATGCTCCGGCAATTCTTCGCCTTTAAGTGCGGCAAGGAACCCTTCATAAATCGTTACCAGACCTTGCCCGCCGGAATCAACTACACCCACTTCTTTTAAAACAGGTAAAAGATCAGGTGTCCGCTTCAATGAATCCTTTGCCTCTTTCACAACTCGCTCCATTAAAGCGATTACATCTTCTTCTTTCTTGGAAACATCTACAGCAGTATTTGCTGCATCTTTGGCAACGGTCAATATAGTTCCTTCAACCGGCTTCATAACTGCTTTGTATGCCGTTGATACGCCGCTTTCAAAAGCATCGGCCAAATCCTTGTTGCTTAACGCTGAGTTATTATCCATACCTTTGGCAAACCCACGGAATAATTGGGATAAAATTACACCGGAATTTCCCCTTGCTCCCATTAAAAGACCTTTTGCAAAAGCGTTAGCAACTACTGATATGTTTCCTTTGTCAATCTTTTTCACTTCATCTGCCCCAGATGTCATCGATAAATTCATATTTGTACCGGTATCACCGTCCGGCACAGGAAATACATTTAATGCATCGATTTTCTGGGCGTTATTCGTTAAATGGTGTGCTCCTGAGAGTACCATTTGCGCAAAAGTTTCGCCATTCAACGTCTGTAACGTCACTATACTTCCTCCTCCATTACTGCAATGGGGCAACGTTTATTCCGCTGCCACCCGAACACCTTGAATATAAATATTTACTGAATCAATCGATAATCCCAGTGATTTATGCAATGTATATTTCACCTGTGATTGGACATTGTGCGCCACTTCGGAAATCTTTGTTCCATAACTGACGATAATATACATATCAATATGAAGATGATTGTCTTCCTGTCGTACAATAATTCCTCTTGAAAAATTTTCTTTCCTGAGGATCTCGGCAAGTCCATCCCGTATCTGGCTTTTCGATGCCATTCCGACAATCCCGTAGCATTCAATGGCTGCCCCGCCGGCAATAGTGGCAATCACTTCATTTGTGATAGTTACCTGACCGTCATTTGTATTAAGTTCAATGGACATCATTATCCTCCTTTAATACCCTTTCATTATAAAGGTATTTTACTACAAGCAAATAAAATTTAAAAGTATTGCAAAACCATCAGTGTTAGCCCATTATAACAATGGACGATTTCGCATATTCTGTCAAGCAATTTTTCTTTGCACTAATTTCCTATAAACATTGCAATCAGAGGATACTTATGATAAATTGTATAAGTATTGAAAGACACTTGTGAAGAGTAGGAGGGATTACCATGGCTAGAAAATGTGTTGTAACTGGACGTAAAACTCGCAGTGGTAACAAACGTTCTCACGCTATGAATTCCAACAAGCGTAATTGGAAAGCTAATGTGCAGAAAGTTCGTATTATGGTAGACGGCAAGCCGAAACGTGTTTACGTATCTGCTCGTGCCCTGAAATCAGGTAAAGTAGAGCGCGTATAATATATCTGCATGATGTACAACTTTATCATTAGTCTATGTTAAGAAAGCACCCATTTTACAGGGTGCTTTTTGCGTTCTATCGGAAATTATACAATTTTGCCAATGGAAAATTAACATTACGGAAGTCCCCCGCTCCATCAGTAAAAATCAATGTATTCATTCGGAACATTTTTCAATACCAGTACGGGTTGTCCCAATAACAACATTTTCTACTGATCCGGAAAATTCCCTTACTTAAAATACTTCTAAAGCCTTAAGTCTTGTCTGCCAAAAAATGAGCTTTTGCCAAAAAATTTGACAAAAGCAGGTTCAGCTTAATTATCTTTTTTAAATGTACCGATTATAACCCGGACAAATCCGCCGATAAACCGTGGGAGTTTAATAGTATAAAATTTCATGAGTTCTCCGCCTCCTCCATTCAAACAAAGCTCACCTTGGAATCGCATCAGTTTCAGCATCACGACTCTTTATTACTAATAGTATGCCTTCCTTGAATGAAAAAGTACCACTTTTTGAAAGAAGCTTGTTCGATATGCAAAGAGTGGATCCCCATGAAATCGTTTGATCCCTCAATGGATAATAAAAACCGGTAAGGGTTAATCCCTTAATATCCGGCGTAAAAGGCACAAATGAAACATTTGGGTATTGATCGTGCTTGACGATGACATGTTCCCCGGGATCAGCTAATTCCAGCTGATTTTGTCTATCCACGATAATCCCCTTAATATCTCTGTTCAACACCTGATAAAGAAGCTGCATATTTATCATGGCATGATCAAGACGGCCGCCTGTTACACCAAACATATAAATGCAGTTTGGATGCAGTTCGAATGCTTTCCACAAGGCTAGCTCCAAATCAGTCTGGTCCTTTTCAACCGGGAATTCTAAAAAATTTTCAGCACGCTGTTTTATTGCAGCCTTTTCACGAACAGAAATCGAATCAAAATCACCTACTGCATAAGCGGGCTTACATTCATTTTCAATGATCGTTATAGCACCGCGGTCGGCTCCTATCCAAACATCTACACTATCATATGATTTAAGAAGAGGAATATGCTCGATTGGACCGTTTCCGACTATTCCCACTGTCAGCATGTTTATTTACCCTCAGTTGCAGCCAGTATGGTATCCATAGCTTGTTTACGGTCCGTCTTTTTAAAGACAGCACTTCCGGCAACCAGGACATCCGCTCCTGCATCAGTACAAATACTGGCAGTTTCAGGATTAACACCGCCATCCACTTCGATCTCAAACGATAAATTCAGTTCTTTTCTCCATCTTGCAACTGTTTCAATTTTACGTGCAGCCTGATGAATAAATGATTGTCCGCCAAAACCCGGGTTCACCGTCATGATTAATACTAAATCAACCTCAGGCAAAATTTCTTTAATCAATTCCGGTGGTGTTGCCGGATTAATGACTACACCTGGTTTCACCCCGCTATTACGTATCAATTGCAATGTTCGGTGTAAATGAACACATGCCTCCTGATGTACCGTAATTATGGATGCACCCGCTTCTGCAAACTGTGGTATAAAAGCATCCGGATTTTCAATCATTAAATGAACATCCAGCGGCAACTTGGTCACCGGCTTAATTGCCTCAACAATCAATGGTCCAATTGTAATATTTGGAACAAAGTGACCATCCATTACATCAACATGGATGTAATCTGCTCCTGCTTGTTCCACATCACGAATTTCTTCCCCCAGCTTGGAAAAGTCTGCTGATAAAATGGAAGGCGCTATTTTTGTCATATTAATACCTCGGCTTTCGTTCATATATTTCATTCAGAAAACTTATATAATGGTCGTATCTGAACGATGAAATTTCTCCACTGTCGACTGCTTGTTTCACAGCACATTTCGGTTCCTTATGATGGAGACATCCGCGGAATTTACAGTCGTGTTTTCTATCCCTTATTTCCGGGAAGCAATCATCCAGGTCGGCGGCAGCAATCTCATCGACATCCAATGTACTGAATCCAGGGGTGTCCGCCACCAGGCCGCCGCCAACTTCTACAAGTTCGACGTGTCTTGTCGTATGTTTCCCTCTGCCAAGACTCCTTGAAATATCATCCGTCTTTAATGCAAGGGAAGGATTAATAGCATTCAAAAAAGAGGACTTCCCCACACCTGATTGCCCGGCAATTACTGATACTTTTTCGGAAAAATAATGATACAGATATGTCAGATCAACGGATTGTTTCGATGTGAGCAATTCCACTTGGTATCCAATTTTCCGGTATGTGTTCAAATAGTCCGTAATCGCCGACTGCTGCACATCCGTGATAAGGTCTTTTTTCGTTATAAATATAATAGGCGAAATTCCTTTTGATTCAATACGTACTAGAAAACGATCCAACAATAAAGGATTAAAATCAGGCATAAGGGCAGAACTTACAATAATAGCCTGATCGATATTGGCTACGGGCGGCCGGATAAGGCTGTTTCGTCTTTCATTAACTTCCAGGATATACGCCTCATCCCGATCAAATTCAACAAAGTCGCCGACCAGTGGTGTTATTTTCTTTTTGCGGAATACACCTCTGCTTTTACATTCCACTGTTTCATCTCCGGATTTCACATAATAAAATCCGCTTATCGCCTTAATTATTCTGCCCGATGCCATTTATTCACCTTCCTCGTATGGAATAGATTCATTAATAATAATATCATCACCGCGAATCACCTTGTATTCCGCTACACTATCCGGTGCGATTGTGAGGGTGATGGAATACTTCTTATCCTTAGTGATTGTTTCTTCCTTAAATACTTCCGAAATGGAATGATTTTTATCACCAATATAAATTTTAACATTCTGTTCAACTGGTTTATTCTTATTTTTCGGTTCTTCTTCCGGTTCATATGGAACTTTAAATTCAGCTGTATAATTTTTTGGCGGTAAATCTTTCGGCCCCAGTGAGATATAAACATCTACCGTATCACCGTCATTCAACTCCGTATATGGTTTAGGGTCCTGCCGGATAACTTCTCCTTCCGGTGTATTTTCGGAATGTTCTTCGATAATATTCGCCTGAAGTCCCTGGTCACTCAATGTTCCGATTGCTTCTTCTTTTGTCATTCCCATTAAATTATACACTGAGATCATATCCGGTCCGATACTTTTTTCAAAAATCACCGTCGTTTCACTTGGAACAACTTCGGTACCTGGCGTCGGCTGTATCTGTGTAACAATCTGACCGGCAGACTGATCGGAATATTTATCGTAAGCAATAACCTCATAACCTTTACCCTCAAGAAGTTGCTTGACCTGACTTAAGTCTTTTCCGACATAGTCATCAAAGGTCACTTTTTCCTTTCCCTTGCTTACGATTAAGGAAACTGTTGATCCCTCCTTAACTGTGCTATCCGCACTTGGGTCTGTACGAATCACATAGCCTTCTTCGATTTTTTCAGAGTAGCGTTCTTTGCGTTCAGTCTCCAAATTAAGCTTCCGAAGCTTACTGACAGCTTCTTCATACTCCATTTCAGATACATCTGGTACACTGACATCCTGGGGCTTCAAATAATATGCATAAACATAAAATGATCCTGCAGCAAGAAGTAATAACAAGAATAAAATGGTTAAGATAATGATCCATTTCTTTTTCTTGCGCTTTGGCTTTTTTTTCTTCTCTTTTTTCTTTTTATCTTTTTTAACCTTACCTTCATAAGGCTTGGTACTTTTCGTTGAATTATTAACAATTGTTTCATCGTTACCTTCAGAATTGATAGCTGTATCTGTAATAATAGGGATTGCCTTCGTTTCCTCCCCTTCTTCATCAGGAGGGGTGAATTTTTCCTCATTCATTCTATCTGGTTCAAGGGCCGTATCCAGGCTGTATTCCATATCATATACCGTATCAAAACGGTGAAATGGATCCTTAGCCGTTGCCTTGAGTACAATATTTTCAACGCTTTGCGGAACATCCGGATTAAACCTTTTAACAGAAGGTGTATCGCTTTGTAAATGCTTTAATGCAATCGATACTGGTGTTTCACCCGAAAACGGCAATCGGCCCGTCAATAATTCAAACAGAACAATCCCTAAAGAGTAGACATCTGATTTCTTTGTCGCCATTCCGCCGCGTGCTTGCTCAGGGGATAAGTAATGGACAGACCCCATTACAGAATTCGTCTGTGTCAATGCAGTTGCACTTAATGCCATAGCAATTCCAAAGTCTGTTACTTTCACCTGACCGTACGTATCAATCAAAATATTCTGGGGCTTTATATCCCGATGCACAATGCCATTCGCATGTGCATGTGCGATGGCCGAAGTGATTTGTTTCATAATATCCAATGATTTTTCAATATCAATCGGCCCATATCGCTGTATGTATTCCTTCAATGTCATCCCATCCACATACTCCATAACCATGTAGAGTATGTCATCTTCCTCACCAACATCATAAATATTTACGATATTCGGATGAGATAAGCTGGTTGCTGCCTTTGCCTCTCTATCAAACCGCGCGATAAATTCCTCGTCGTGTGCATATTCCATTCGAAGTACTTTGATTGCCACTTCCCGATCAAGGATAATATCTGTTCCCAGATATACGTTGGCCATCCCGCCGCCGCCAATTGTTTCTGTTATTTTATAACGTTCATTTAACAGGTGACCATTCAGCACTAGGATTCACCCTCTTTCTCGGGTGTTTCATGATAAAGCAAAACAAGCGAAATATTATCCTCTCCACCCCGTTCATTTGCTAAATCAATCATCTGGTCTCCGGTAACCTGCAGGTCAGCCTCTTCCTGAAGGATTTTCTCGAGTTCGTTGTCTTCAACTTTATCTGTCAGTCCGTCTGAACACAGAAGAATTTTATTGCCGGGATCCAGACATACGGTACGGACATCAGGTTCAATATGACTTTCTGTTCCCAATGCTTTTAGTACCACGTTTTTTCGTGGGTGATACTGTGCGTCATCCTTGGAAATTTCACCGGATTGAACTAACGCATTAACAAAAGAATGATCTTCTGTTACTTGTTTGAAACCATCGTCATTTAAAATATAACACCGGCTGTCACCTATGTGTACAACTGTGGTAAAATCTTTTATACAGGCTACACCAACAATTGTAGTCCCCATCCCAAAACATTCTTCATGATTCATTGCATGTTCATAAACAGCGTTATTAATGCGAGTCACTGATTCTGAAAGCCACTTTTCCATTTTTTCCGGCGATTCCATTTCCCCGGCCTTCTCCCATGCTTCCTTCATTAGCTCTGTTGTCATTTGACTTGCAACATCTCCTGCCTGATGTCCACCCATCCCATCGGCAATCACAGCGAGCATTTGACCGGCACTATTGTAAAAAATGCCGCCGGAATCTTCATTATGACTTCTTACCCTGCCGGTATCTGTTAGAAATTGACCTTTCATTTGATATCACCCCTTTTATTAAACGGCCATGTTTAAGTGCAGATTCACGTTTTAATGAACCGCGTCAGAAAAAAACCATCTGTACTTAAGGTTTGTGGAAAAAGCTGCACCCCTGCATCTGTACACCCCTCTGTTCCGCTAAGAACACCTGGAATATCTTCAAAAAGACTCTGATCAATCTGAAATTCCGGATGCTGCTCTAAAAACGCATGAACTACTTCATTATTTTCGCTTGTATCAACTGTACACGTACTATATATCAGTAGTCCGCCCTTTTTCAAAAGCGGTGCTGCCTCATCCAATATGTCCGACTGTATCTGCGTGAGCTGATGAATATCCTTTTCTGTTTTATTGTATTTAATGTCAGGTTTCCCCCGAATAACTCCCAATCCGGAACAAGGTGCATCAATCAAAATCCGGTCAAAGGTTTCTTCCTTATGTACTTGCTGCAGTTTTCTTGCATCCCCCTGATTGGCCTCGATAATGGTTAAATCAAGTAACATTGCTTTTTCTTTAATCAACCTTACTTTTTTTTGATGTAAATCATAGGCATTGATGAATCCTTGATTCTCCATCGTTTCGGCAATATGAGTTGCTTTACCTCCCGGTGCACTGCAGGCGTCCAACACTTCCATTCCCGGTTCAGCTTGAAGCATGTCCCCGGCAAGCATAGAACTTTGATCCTGAATCGTGACATAACCTTCCTTAAATAGGTCAGTATGCAGGATATTGCCTTTATCAATGATAATGCCTTGATCTGACAGCGGGGATTGTCGTATTTCAAAACCAAGCCTCGTCAACTCATCCATCACCTTTTCCCTTGTGATCTTTAATGGTTGAACTCTTATGGAAAGTGGTTTCCGTGTCAGGTTTGCATGGCACATCGCCTTTGTCGTTTCGAAACCATACATATCCACCCAGCGATTAATCAGCCATTCCGGGTGACTGGTTTCAATGGACAATCGTTTCGATGCGCATTTCACATCCGACATATCCGGAATTCCTTTTCGTTGAAAATTGCGAAGCACCCCATTCACAAACGAAGCAATTCCCTTATGACCACGTTCTTTTCCAATCTCAACCGCTTCATGAATCACAGCATGATCTGGTACTTTATCCAAAAATACCATTTGATAGATTGACATACGAAGCAGCATGTACACCCATGGCTGAATTTTTTTCTTATTATTTAAATATGCATCCAGATAATAATCCAAGGTCATTTTCCTTTGAATCGTACCATACACTATTTCCGTCAGAAGCGCACCATCTTTTGGAGAGATCTTCCTTGAATTTATTTCATGATCAATGAGCAGGTGACTGTACCCGCTGTCCCGATCGATCCGAAGCAATAGATCAATGATTGCTTCTCGTAAATTGTATTTCTTCATACCTTACTCACCCATTTTTGTTCCCGTTTTAATACGATCCGGGGACCCCTGTAAGTATTGTTTTACTGCCATACGCTTTTTTCCCGCCGGTTGGATTTCGGTAATTCGCAGGCCTTTCCCGTTACCGCACTGAACGACAAAAGCTTCCTGGTCAATTACCTTGACAATTTCGCCTGATTTGCCATCATACACTTCATTGTCGGGTTCTCCCCACCATATTTTCATGTTTGCATCCTGATACGTCGTAAATGCAACTGGCCAAGGATGCAATCCACGAACTTGGTTATAGATCTCCAGGTTACTTTTGGTCCAATCAATCTTCTCCTGTTCCCGTTTAATATTGGAGGCAAATGTAGCCAATGATTCATCTTGTTTAATTGGCTCAATGTCATCTGCTGCCAATTTTGGAAGTGTATCCAGTAACAATTCAGCACCTGCTTCAGACAGTTTGTCATGCATGGAGCCAGCATGGTCTATTGATGTAATAGGAACACGTTTTTGTGCAAGGATATCGCCTGCATCAAGCTTTTCGGCCATATACATGATTGAAATTCCTGTCTCTTTCTCGCCTTGTAATACTGCGTAATGAATTGGCGCTCCTCCGCGCAACTCAGGCAATAAGGATGCATGAACATTGATACACCCATACTTGGGTGCTTCCAGCAATTCCTTGGGCAGAAGTTGACCATATGCAGCTGTAACGATCAAATCCGGCTCAAACGAAAGGATTTTCATATATTCATTTCGAAGTTTTTCAGGCTGATACACAGGAATCTCCAGTTCCTCTGCCGCCACTTTCACGGGAGGCGGTGTTATTTTTTTCTTGCGGCCTTTTGGACGGTCCGGCTGTGTGACAACCAGGACAATCTCATAAGATGCATTTGCAAGAGACTGAAGAATTGGCACTGAAAAGTCCGGTGTTCCCATAAATACTATTTTTTTCACTGGAATACTCTCCTTCTACATCAATTGGTACGGCTGCATATCCACATGTATTTGCAAATCGTTTTTTCGGACATCCTCATCGTATTGACGGATGATTTTTTTTATTATTTTCCGTAAGTTTGGTTCATTCTTGTATTTTATCATGCATTGATAGCGATATCTATCTTTCATCCTGGTAATTGGAGATGGTGTTGGCCCGAGTACCACCGTATTGTCCTCCATGTATTGCTGTAGCAGCTGTGCAATCCGCTGTGCTGTCTGGACTACGGTGACATGATTTTGATGTGAAACTGTAATTAATGTCAAAAACACATATGGCGGGTATTGAAATTTCTTTCGTGTATTCATTTCATTCCGGTAAAATTGCACAAAATCATAATGACTTGCCAGTTGGATACTGTAATGCTCCGGTGTATACGACTGGATAATCACTTCTCCCGGAAGATCATGGCGCCCAGCCCTTCCGCTTACTTGTGTCAACAGTTGGAATGTTTTTTCAGATGAACGGAAATCCGGTAAATGAAGCATGGAATCTGCTGTCAGTACACCTGCCAGTGTGACATTGGCAAAATCGAGTCCCTTGGCAATCATCTGTGTGCCAAGCAGAATATCCGCTTCCTTATTCGCAAACTGGTTTAACAGTTTTTCGTGTGCTCCCTTTCTTCGTGTAGTGTCCACATCCATGCGGATCACCCGTGCCTCGGGAATTAATTGTACCAGCGACTCTTCAATCCGCTGTGTACCCGTCCCGAAAAACCGGATAAGATCACTGTTGCAGGATGGACATCGTACTGGCATTGGTTCTTCATAAGAACAATAATGGCATTTTAACCGATTGCTGTTTTTATGATATGTCAATGCAATATCACAATGCGGACATTCCGTTACATGCCCACAGTCTCGACACATTACGAACGTTGAATACCCTCTTCTGTTTAAAAGCAGAACAATTTGTTCCCCTTTGGCAATGCGGCTCTCCATTTTTTCTTTCAATGTCACGGAAAACATAGAACGGTTGCCTTCGTGCAATTCATTCCGCATATCAACAATTTCAACACTCGGCATATCCTTTTCATTGGTTCGTTTCTTTAATGTAGCAAGTTTGTAAACCCCTTTATGTGCACGTGCATACGATTCTAATGTCGGTGTCGCGCTGCCAAGCACAACGGGACACTTATGTATTTCACCGCGGTGAATTGCAACATCCCTTGCATGGTAGCGGGGGTTGTCCTCTTGTTTGTAGCTGTTCTCATGCTCCTCATCGATTATGATAATACCAAGATTTTTGAATGGAGCAAAAATTGCCGATCGTGCTCCAACGACAACCTGAACTTCTTTCCGTTGTATACGCCGCCATTCATCATATTTTTCCCCACTTGACAACGCACTGTGCATAACCGCGACATTAGAACCAAATCTTCCTTTAAAACGATTCACCATTTGAGGAGTTAACGAAATTTCCGGTACAAGTACAATTGCTTCCTTTCCTTTTTCGATCACGTCCTGAATCGCCTGCAAATAGATTTCCGTTTTCCCGCTGCCCGTGACACCATGAACAAGAAACACATCATGTTGATCTTCCTGTACAGATCGCCGGATTGGGGTAATTGCTTCCTTTTGTTCCTGTGTCAGTTCAAGAGGCTCTGTTTTTTCAAAGGCACTATCATCATATGGATTGCGGTAGATTTCTTTCTGGGATGCAATAAGCAATTGCTTATCAAGCAACGACTTAATGACCGAACGTGTTGTGTTCATTTTTTTCATCAGCTTTTTTTGTTCTATTTCTTGCGGGTTTTCAATAAAAAAACGAAGCAGCTTCTGCTGTTTTTTAGCATTGCCCGGCAGTTCCCGATAAACTTCCTCAAGCAAATACGGTTCACGGTTCGGCTTGATCATGGTCACTTGCTTTTTTGTTATTCTTGACTTCACAAGGTAATTAACTGCAACATCGCCATCTTGAATAGCCTTTTGTATCTGATAGTAGCTAATGACCGAATTATCAAGTTCTTCGTATGGAATAAAATCCCGACCCGCAAAAAATGCTTCCAATTCAGGGGTAAGCTTATCATCAGTCATTCGCTCCAATTCCTTTTTATACCGGGCTTTTAAAACCTGCGGCAGCATAACCTGAAAAGCAGTTATATATAGACTGAGGGTCTCCTCCGCAAGCCATCTTCCCAAATCAATAAGTTCATCAGTCAGGACTGGTGTCAAATCAAGGACCTCAATGATTTCTTTCAACGAATCAAAGGAAGATTCGGTTGCTTTATCTACGACGAACCCCATAATTTTCCTTGGCCCAAAAGGAACAATCACCCGCATGCCGGCTACAAGAATATCCGTATATTTGTCCGGAATCAGATAATCGAATGTCTGATTAATGGAACTCGCAGGAACATCAACAATTACCTTTGCGATATTCACATTGTTTCACCCTTCATATCATTTGAAATGAATTGCATGATTTTATTGGCGATATCCTGTTTTGATGCTAATTCCAGATTTTTTGTCTCGTCCTGCTTATTTACATATGTCACAACGTTTGTGTCACCGCTGAAACCGGCTCCCTCAGCAGCAACATTATTGATTACGATGGCATCAAGATTTTTTTTCTTCAACTTTTTCTTGCCATAATCCAATGGGTTGGATGTTTCCGCTGCAAACCCGACCAGGAATTGATTTTCTTTCCTGTCTCCTAGTGTTTGTAAAATATCATTCGTCCGCTCCATCTGAATATTCCAATCCCCTGCCTGTTTTTTCATTTTCCCGGCATATGTTTCCTTAGGGCGGTAATCCGCGACTGCAGCTGCCTTCACAACGATATCACTTCCATTATAATACTTCAGCATCGCTTCATACATCTCGGCAGCAGTCGTTATATCGATTCGTTTAATATTGTTATTCGAAATTTCCTCTTGACTCGGACCGGCCACCAACGTTACTTCGGCGCCCATATTGGCGGCAGCTTCCGCTATTGCAAATCCCATCTTCCCGGACGAGCGATTACTGAAAAAGCGGACAGGGTCAATGTTTTCCCGTGTAGGGCCTGCCGAAACAAGTACTTTCTTACCGGAAAACAGAGCACTTCCTGCCTGGTGATTCTTAATCGTTTCAATAATGGTTTCCGGTTCCTCCAGACGTCCCTTTCCGACATATCCGCACGCCAGATAGCCAGCACCGGGTTCGATAAAATGATACCCCCACGATTCCAGTTTCTTCATGTTAGCAATTACGGCCTGATGTGCATACATATGAACATTCATAGCCGGTGCAATATATACACTCGCCTGTGTTGCAAGCAGCGTTGTTGATAACATTTCATCAGCAATTCCATTGGCCATTTTTCCAATAATATTTGCGGTGGCAGGGGCAATTATTGCAATATCCGCCCAGTCAGCAATATCAATATGGGCAATTTTTTTCGGATTCTTTTCATCAAACGTGTCGGTGTATACAGGATTACGGGATAATGCCTGAAACGTTAACGGGGATACAAATTTTGTTGCACTTTCCGTCATGATAACTTTCACATTTGCTCCCTGCTGGGTCAGTTTGCTCGTTAATGCGCATGCCTTATACGCGGCGATTCCCCCGGAGACTCCCAATAATACATTTTTGTTCTGCAGCATGTTTCATACCTCCTGGCAAAGCCCCTCAAATTCGTTCAAATATCAGTTTACGGCCATGTTCAGCAAAATGCAGCCTGTTCATAGACCTTATCATATTATCCGTCGTTATGATCTTGTTCCGCTAAATAAAACCCTCGCAATTAATACAGCAGCGAGGGTCCAAACGTTATTCCATATCTTTTTTTACATCTAATTTCTCAGCGATCACTTCTTCCAGTGCCTTGCCAACATACTTATGAGATTTTGTGTTTTCAACCAGTGTTTCATTCGTCTCACGTATTTGACGGGCACGCCTTGCTGATAATGTTACCAGCGTATACTTGGAATTAATTTTTTCCAATAATTCATCAATTGACGGCTCCAACATCATGATAATTCATCCTCCAATAACCTTTTATATTGTTTGGCAATCCGGTCACGCTTACAATGCTCGCTCTGTATGATTGATTTTACTTTCGTCACAGCATGTTTCACATGATCATTAACAACCACATAATCATATGCATCCATCATTTCAATTTCATTCCGGGCTTCTCTCAGGCGCTTCAGGACCAATTCCTGCGACTCCGTACCCCTGTTGACAATTCGATTTTTCAATTCTTCAAGACTTGGGGGAAAAAGAAAAATAAAAACACCTTCAGGAAAGTTTTCTTTCACCTGCAATGCTCCCTGTACTTCAATTTCAAGGAAAACATCGTGTCCGGCAGCCAAAGTATCCTCCACATATCTGCGTGGGGTTCCATAATAATTATTGACAAATTGAGCATATTCCAAAAGCTCGTTCTGCTCAATCAGGCTTTCAAATTCTTCCCTGGTCTTATAGAAATAATCAACACCATCCTGTTCACCGCGGCGTTTCTCCCGCGTTGTCATCGATATGGAATATCGAAGGTCAGTTTCCTGTTCAAAAAGTTCTCTTCTGACCGTTCCTTTACCGACACCGGATGGTCCAGAGAGAATAAATAAAATTCCCTTTTCATCAATCAAAACAGTTCCTCCTACTTATTCGTCTGAAATTTCCTCATGACTTAACACACGTTGTCCAACTGTTTCAGGCTGTACTGCCGACAAAACAACATGGTCACTATCTGTAATAATGACGGCCCTCGTACGCCGCCCATACGTTGCATCCACGAGCTTGTTATTATCCCGCGCAACTGTAATAATCCGTTTAATCGGTGCTGATTCCGGCGAGACGATTGAAATAACCCGATTGGCCGAAACTACATTTCCAAAACCTATATTTATTAATCGTAAACTCAAATTGGCTCCCCCTCTTTTGTCTATCTTGTTTGCGTTTTGCTTAATAGAGATCATTATAATTTAATACGACTATTATAAGTATAATGGATTGTAAAATACAAATGATTACTCTATATTTTGCACTTGTTCTTTAATTTTTTCAATATTGCTTTTCAATGTTACTATTCGTTCACCTATTTGGGAATCAGATGATTTGGAACCTATCGTGTTGGCTTCCCGGAGCATTTCCTGAATAATAAAATCAAGCTTCCGTCCAATAGCATCATCCTGCCTGATTATCTCAAGAAAATGGCGGACGTGGCTAAGCAGCCTTGTAATCTCCTCTGCAATATCCCCTTTTTCAGCCAGCAATGCGATTTCCTGGTGCATGCGAGACTGATCTACTGCTGAATTGCCTCCGGTATATTCCTTAATCCGCTTCGCAATTCGTTCCCGGTATTCAACAGTTACGGAATCCCTGATTGATTGCAGCTGGTGCACCGTCTTCCCAATTTCCTGAATCCGTTCATACAGATCATGATAAAGGAACTCTCCCTCACTTAAACTCATGTTCCGCATGTTATCACATGCACGGTGTAACCCGGTCAGGATAGCATCTGATAACTCATCTGACTGTATCCCTTTTTCCCGAACTGTCATTAAGTCAGGAATAGCTGTCATAACGGATGCAGGAATTCCCCCTTCCAAATCATACAATTCCTTTGCCTTATTAAAATGATCCATGTACTGTGCCAATAAATCCCAATCTGTGTTTAATTGTTTTTCAACCATACCGTCGCCATCAATATTGATGAATACGTCCAAATGACCACGTTGAAAATAGGATTGAACAACTTTTTTAATTTTGTCCTCCAGAAATAAAAGTGAACGGGGCATTTTAACGGCAATATCCAGAAATCGATGGTTCACACCCCGAACTTCAATCGTGACTGCCGTATCACTGCTATGTATAACATCACTTCCATACCCGGTCATACTTCTAACCATTCCGATCACATCCGTAAGCAAGTAATTGACTATACTATTATAGCAAGATTTAGGCATTAGAAAAACCCTTCTTTTTCCGGAAGAAGGGTTTTTCCAATGCCTTATTACTTTTTCGTAAACCCAAACAAAATAGTTGGCAGTGAACTGAGCACCAGTATCAACAGCCAGTCTTTAATCCCAAGGAACGTTGTATGGAAAATTGGCTGCAGCGGTTCCCAATAAATCACTCCTAGCAAGAGGATCAATGATGACAAAACTGCCAGTACAAGATAGATATTCTGGAATGGGTTTCTGGCAAAAACTGATTTTTCACTGCGGCAGTCAAATACATGAATAAGCTGTGCCATTACCAGCGTGGAAAAAGCAATTGTCTGACCATATTCCAGTGTTTGTTCTGTTCCGTCATAGGACAACATGAATGCTGCGAGCGTGATAATTCCAATCAAAATACCCCTGCTGACAATTTTAAATCCAAGTCCCCTCGAAAAAATTCCTTCCCTCGGGTTTCTCGGTCCCTGCTTCATGACATCATCTTCTGACTGATCCAGTCCTAATGCCATTGCCGGAAGTCCATCGGTTACAAGATTAACCCAAAGAATCTGAACCGGCACCAGCGGAAGCGGCAGCGCAAGCAACATCGCAAAAAGCATCACCAGAATTTCCCCGACATTCGATGCCAGAAGATAGCGGATAAATTTCCGGATATTTTCATAAATATTTCTTCCCTCAGTAATTGCATCCTTAATCGTTGTAAAATTATCATCCATTAATATTAAAGAGGAAGCTTCTTTCGTCACATCAGTCCCGGTTCTTCCCATACTGATGCCGATGTCGCTTGCTTTAATTGCAGGCGCATCATTCACACCATCACCTGTCATTGCCGCAACATGTCCATTTTCCTGAAAAGCTTCAACTATCTTCAATTTATGCTCAGGTGTTACCCTTGCAAATACCGCAACATCTTCTATTACTTCCCGAAGATCCGAAACAGACATTTGATTTAACTGGTAGCCATTCAGCACCATAGCACCTTCAGGAAGAATATTCAGATTCTCAGCAATCGCGCGTGCTGTTTTTTCATGATCACCAGTAATCATTACTGTCTTTATACCGGCTTCCCGGCACTCATTAATTGCTGCTTTCACTTCCTTCCGCGGCGGATCCATCATGCCATACAACCCTACAAACGTTAACCCATTCTCCAGTACTGAAGTATTTTCCTCATCCACACCAGATAACGGCTTCATCCCAATGGCAATTGTCCGCAACGCTTTTTGTGCCATTCCGTCGACTGCCTTTTCAATTGTTTGTTTATCAGTTGACCGGATCAGTTGCCGTCCGTCATTATTCAAGTAAAAATCTGACCTTGGCAGAAGCACTTCCGGTGCCCCTTTTGTGATTAGAAAACGCATTTTGTTTTCGTCTTCGATAATCATGCTCATTCGTTTTCGGGTCGAATCAAATGGAAACTCCTTAACAATTTTATATTGATCTTTAAGTACATGGGTTAACCCGAATTTTCTGGCTGCCACTAACAAAGCACCATCTGTCGGATCCCCATCCACCTGATATTTTCCTTTTTTCATTTGCAGTGCTGCGTTGTTACAGAGCATTCCATATAATAACATGGCATTCAGATTCGGAAATTCCCTATCTACTTTTCGATCATTTAGAAAATAGTCACCCTGAACCGAGTATCCATCACCAGTTACATAAAGATGTTTTCCATTCAAAAATAACTCTTTGACCGTCATTTGATTCTCCGTCAGTGTCCCCGTCTTATCGGAACATATAACCGATGCACAGCCTAATGTCTCCACCGCAGACAGCTTACGGACAATCGCTTTTTTCCTAATCATCCGCTGGACACCAAGTGAGAGCGCCACTGTTACAATGGCTGGGAGTCCTTCCGGTATGGCAGCCACCGCCAATGAAACACCTGCAAGAAACATATTATAAACAGGATGTCCCTGGTACACACCCACTACAACGACTAATGCTGTCAAAATCAATGCCATGAAAATAAGAATTTTCCCGAGTTCAGTTAATTTTCGTTCCAATGGGGTTATTGTTTTGGTCGTGTTTGTCATTAAGGATGCAATCTGCCCCATTACCGTATTCATTCCTGTCCCTACTACAATCCCAATTCCGGATCCACGTGTCACCAAGGTTCCCATAAATCCCATATTAATCTGGTCTTGCGCATCAAGTCCATCTTTTCGGATTGCCGATGCATGTTTCATAACCGGAAGTGATTCGCCGGTTAATGCCGCTTCATCTGTTTCCATACTATTGGACTTCATAATTCGTATATCAGCAGGAATCCGATCTCCACTATTGATGCGGACCACATCACCCACAACAACCTCGTTGGAAGGGACTTTTGCCCAATTGCCATCACGCATGACATTCGCTACCGGTGCTGACATTTCCTTCAGTTTGGCAAGCGATTTTTCAGCTTTTTGTTCTTGAAAATAGCCAAGGAAGCCATTAACCAGTACAATTACCATAATTGCTATTGCATCCACAAATTCTTCCAAAACCCCTGCAATTAATGTTGCCGCAAGCAAGACAAGCACCATAAAATCCTGGAACTGCTTCAGAAAAATAAGCCAGCGGGAAATTTTTTTCTCAGATTGCAATTTATTTTCTCCGAATTCTTTCCGGCGCTTGTCCACCTGCCTCTCCTTTAGCCCTGACCCGGCAGTAACATGTAGTTTTTGTTCAACCGTTTCTGCATCCAATTGATACCAATTCATCGCACATTCCTCCATATCTCCTGATACGATCGAAATCAAATTTCTCTTTAACGATATCTATGCAGACCCGTCCCAAATAATGCTATAATTGATAGAAATGTAGTGGCAAAGGTTTTACACAGCCGACCACCTGTTGGTTCATAAAGCAGTATATTGTTTGGACAAACCATATATCTATTTGAAGGCAAATATATTTCTTTCAAGGGTGATATTTTCATCTGGAAGTTGATATATGCCTTCCAATGTTGATTCCAGCCACGTAAGGGACAAATTTTTGAGTCCAATAACAAATACATTACGAAACATCGCAATATAACTATTAAATATAAGGTGAAATTTTGAGGTGATCATATGCCATTCGATGGAATTGTTACACGGGCAGTAACCCATGAATTAAATTCAAAAATTATACCGGGGAAAATCACAAAAATATACCAGCCGACATCATCTGAACTGGTTTTCACAATACGTAGCCAAGGGAAAAATCACACATTGCTGCTTTCCATTCATCCTGTATATGCACGTTTGCATTTAACAGATGATACGTACAGAAATCCAAAAGAACCACCTATGTTCTGTATGCTCCTCCGCAAAAATTTATCGGGGGCAATCATTGAGTCTATTGAACAGTACGACATGGAAAGGTTAGTCACGTTTCATATCAAAGCAAGAAACGAACTTGGCGATATATCTAATAAAACACTGGTGCTGGAACTAATGGGAAAACATAGTAATTTTATGCTAATTGACGCTGACAAAGGGCACATCCTGGACAGCCTGAAACATGTCCCTGTTTCTCAGAACCGGTATCGTACAATTTTGCCGGGACAGGAATATAAACTTCCACCCAGTCAGAACAAATTAAATCTATTGGATATTGACGGGACTTCTTTTATCAAAAAACTTGATTTCAATGCGGGAAAAATAGACAGTCAAATTGTCGGAACACTGACAGGCTTTTCACCGATGATTGCGAAAGAATTCGTGCATCGTGCTAACCTTGGATCCCAGGATGTCTACAAAAATGTCTTTGAGACCATTCAGCAATCAATCCGTGAAAATAAGTATACACCAGCCATCTATCAGTTCAGGAAAGAAGACTTTCACGTTTTGCCAATTACATTTTTAGAGGTTTCCAAAACAGATTATGATACTGTCAATGACATGCTTGATGCATTTTATTCCGGAAAAGCCGAACGGGATCGTGTGAAACAACAAGCGAAGGACCTGTCTCAATTTATAAAAAATGAAAAAGATAAGAACGAACGAAAGCTGAAGAAACATGAAAAAACTTTAAAAAAAGCAGCAGGAGCAGAAAAATATCAGCATCTTGGGGAATTACTTACTGCAAACATGCACCTGGTGAAACAAGGGGATGAGAATGTTCAGGTAATTGATTACTACGATCCTGAACAAAATGAAATCACAATTGAGCTTAATCCAAACAAAACACCAAGTGAAAATGCGCAAGGTTTTTTTAAAACCTATCAAAAACTAAAGACATCCAAGCGTATGGTAAAAGCGGAGATTAAAAAGGCAAATCATGAAATAGACTATCTGGACCAGCTCCTTCAGCAAATTGACAGTGCACGAGAAGCTGACATTGATGAAATCAGGGAAGAATTACGTGATGAAGGCTACCTGAAGAAACAGAAGCAAGGGAAAAATAAAAAGAAACCGTCTAAGCCGGTGCCGGAAAAGTATACCGCTTCAGACGGTACACCGATACTCGTTGGTAAAAACAACAAACAAAATGAATATGTGACGATGAAACTCGCGCACCGTGATGATATCTGGCTTCATACGAAGGATATTCCCGGATCACACGTTATCATCCGCGCCAAAGAACCAAGCGAAGAAACGTTAGTGGAAGCGGCACAGCTTGCTGCATATTTCAGTAAATCACAACAGTCCTCATCTGTTCCGGTGGATTACACAAAGATACGTCATGTCAAAAAGCCAAATGGGGCAAAACCTGGATTTGTGACATATGACAATCAGAAAACGTTATTTGTAACACCGGATAAACATGTTACAGCAAAATTGAAGGAATCCGAAACAAAATAAAAACTATACACATACTAGAGGCTGGGACAAAGTGTTTATCCATTGTAAAATTCGAACAACCTATTGGGAAATGGGGCGGATAACAACCGCTCCGGAAATATACTACGACTGTTTCCTAATCGTTCGTCTTTTGAATCACACGGTATAATATATCCCAGCTTCGGGAGTGTAATATTAACTGTGTAAGTAAGAATGCGTACGGTTCTTACTCACACAGTTTTTTTATTTGGTAGAATAGAATTACTAGATAAGAGGAGTGATTTTTATGGCAAAGCCGAAAAGAAATCCTTACTCCGAAGAATTAGCGAACAAGATTATTGAAGAATACCAGCCAAAGTCCGTTGAAGATATGCAAGACGCCCTGAAAGATATATTTGGACCTATGTTTGAGTCCATGTTAAAAGGAGAGATGAATCATCACCTGGGGTATGAATCGAATGATAAAGCTGAAAAGGACACGGAAAACAGGCGGAATGGATACGGAAAGAAAAACATCCATACCAGTTCAGGCGAACTGGATATTCAAGTTCCACGGGATCGTGATGGATCTTTTGATCCAAAACTTATCCCTAAACGGAAAAAGGATGTTTCTGCCATTGAGGACAAGGTGATAGCCATGTATGCCCGTGGAATGTCCCAACGTGATATCTCCTCCACGATTGAAGATATCTATGGATTTTCGGTTTCTCATGACATGGTTTCGGATATTACAGACAATGTATTGCCTGATTTAGAAGAATGGCAGGCCAGACCTTTAAGTAACTGTTATGCCTTCGTATTTGTGGACTGCATGTATACGACCATTCGAAACCAGTATGAAACGAAGAAATATGCCGTTTATACGATTCTTGGTTACACCATGGAAGGGACAAAAGAAATACTTGGATTATGGTTGAATGAAACAGAAAGCAAGCATAAGTGGATGCAGATTTTTGATGAAATCAAAGCCAGAGGAGTGGAAGACATTTTCTTTATTTCCATGGATGGTGTTAGTGGATTGGAGGAAGGGGCGCAAGCCATTTTTCCGAACGTTGTCGTTCAACGCTGCATGGTCCATCTGATTCGCAATTCCGTGAAATACGTTCCAAGCAAGGATTATAAGCCATTTACTCAAGCATTAAGAAAGGTATATGGTGCACCAAGTTTAAAAGCTTGTCACAGTGCCTTTGAATCCTTTAAGCAACAATGGGCTGCCTATCCGGGAGCGATTGATGTTTGGAAACGAAACTTTAATCATGTCGAACAGCTTTATGATTACGGCAGTGCCATACGTAAAGTCATGTATACGACAAACGCCGTAGAAAGCATCCACTCCAGTTTTCGCAAAGTAACCAAAAAAGGAGCATTCCCCAACGAGAATGCCCTGTTAAAGCTATTGTTTTTGCGAATCCAGGAATTAGAGAAAAAATGGGATGGTGGACACATCCAAAACTGGGCTATGGTGATGAATCAGCTTCTTGTGCATGATCATTTCAAAGACAGGGTCTCCAAATATCTTGAGTAATAATTAACTTACACACTTTATTTGACAAACCCCCAGCTTCTTCATGATTCCAATAATTTTTTCACGTTTCCATCAATATAATCTTTCAATAATATTAGTTCGTTTTGATTAAAAAGAAAGGTACCTTGCTGCGTATAACTGCCCATCAATTTCCCCAGTGTATACTGGAGCTCTTCCGGAAAAAACTCCTGTGCCCATCTGCCTGCTTCCAATTTTGACGAAATTACCCCGTCTTTTAAATACCAATAAACCCGGATAAGATTGAACAGACAATATATTGGATCCTTCCGCAAATTCTCCAGACAATCCTCATAATCATTCATTATGGAGGAAATATAGTCCCGATCCGGAACAACAGGAAAAACCTCGCATATAGGCTCACCATCCACGCAGATTCCGCGCTGATTGGTAATCGTAATATGTGCTGCCAAATCCGGGTCGTTTCGAGTCAATCCATTTCCTAAATGATTGAACCCCTCAGATTCAAAAGTATTTCGCCAATACTCACTGAAGTGGAAATCAAACGGACATGGATGCTGCCAATTAATTAGATGGTTCTTGACCAAAAAACTTATTTCAATCGGATAAGGGTTTCCGGAACACTTCAAAAACAACCGTTTAAGCTGTTTCTTCATTTCAGTGTCAATTGGATGCTTCGTTACAACCAGAAGATCAATATCACTATTTGACGGGTTAAAGCCGCCCATTGCCAATGACCCATGTATGTAGAAGCCGATAAAATTCTTCCGTAATATTTCCTTTGTTTCAAACAACAAAAAGTTAACAAAATCCGTTGTTGTAGTATTACAGGTTTCCCAATTATATACCATTCCATATCCCCCGCTGGCTTTATCAAATAACAAATTGTATTGGAAATGCCGAAAAAATCAGGGCACCAATTGTTTCCAATCAGTACCCCCAATCTCGCAGTCTTTTCATTATACAGCCTTAGCGTTCAATTTCACATCAATATTTCCACGTGTCGCTTTGGAATAGGGACACGCCTGGTGTGCATCTTCAGCCAGTTTTTCAGCATCATCCTGACTAACCCCTTCAATCGTAATATTCAATGTGGCTGCAATCTTAAAACCATTGTCCTTCGTATCCTTGCAAAAACTTACTTCTGCTGTTGTTTCAGAGTCAATCTCTTTCTTTTGCTTCGATGCAACCAAGTTCAATGCACCGTCAAAGCAGGAAGCATATGCTGCCGCAAATAGTTGCTCGGGATTGGAACCTTTATCCTCTTTATTATTGGCCGGGTTTACCAATTTTAAATCAATTAACCCATCATCGGACTTAACATGTCCATCCCTTCCATTTTTTGCCGTTGCACTTGATGTAAAAATTACTTCGCTCATTTATAAACACTCCTTTTAAGTCTGTTTCTATAAAGAGTGTTCCTTTCATAACTAAAAATAAACATTACAGGAATTTTTCATCAAGCAGCGCTTTAATAAACTGGTCCACCTGTGGCAAATTCCGAACACCATCCTGATAGCATACCCACGTGTCCCTTGTTACCGGGTTACCATCAAGCTCAAGCGAAATATGCGGATATTCGTCCATCATTGAATCAGAGACACTTTTCGGCAAAACCGCCATACCCAGCCCCTCTTTCATAAACTGTTTACACGTTTCAATCTGGTCCACCCGGATATTTTTGACCGGTTTCAGCTGATTTTGATGGTAATAAAGCCAATTGTCGACCAATTCGTGCATGCTGTCATCACTTTTAAACGAAATCAGCGGGCGTTCCTTAAGTTTATCATTCGGAAATGGTTCCGTATCAAAAATATATAGCGGATCATCAAAGAGCCGTTCACTGACGGTCTCTTTTAACTTTTCACCACGGATGATTGACACATGATACTTTTTATGCCCCTTTTTAATATCCTCACTGATCCCTGTCACAAGATCGATCGCCACTTTAGGAAATTTCTTGGTATACTCGGACAAAATAGATGGCAAAAAACGTTGACTGACAAGCGTTGAACAAGCAATAGAGAGCGTACCCTGCACATCATCACTGGATTGTGAAAGCGAATTTTTAATATTTTCCTCCCGGACAATCACTTCTTTCGCATGATTTAATATCATCTCGCCTGCAGGAGTTGGCATCAAGCGTTTGGATGTCCGAATAAAAATCATTTCCCCGAAATATTCCTCAATATATTTTAACCGCTGGGTAACAGCTGGCTGTGAAATTAAAATTATTTTGGCTGTCCCCCTGATGGTACCTACTTCATTCAACTTCAGCAACAGCTCGTAATCCTCTATTTTCATGGTAAAACGCCTCTTTTGATAATTTTTTATTATTACTTTTGATTATAAACGAATATTATATTTATTGCATGTACTTCGATATGATAGAAGTATCTTTTAATCGGGAGATGATACGATGCGTGAGAAGGATAATGTAAAACACGTATTTTCCAAAAACAGTGATGCATATGTTACAAGTTCAACTCATTCCACGGGAGACGATTTATCATTAATGATTGATTGGTTAAAACCTGAAGCTTCGATGTCCATGCTCGACATTGCAACCGGCGGAGGCCATGTCGCCAAGCAACTTGCTCCTCATGTGAAACAAGTGGTTGCTACTGACATTACAGAAGCGATGCTGGCAAACACCGCAAAACATCTTCATACCTGTACAAACATCGATTTTGAAATTGCTGACGCCGAGAATCTGCCAATGGAAGACAATTCATTTGATATTGTCACATGCAGAATTGCTGCACATCATTTTCCTAACCCGGATTTGTTCATTTCTGAAGTGTTCCGTGTATTGAAACAGGGTGGTCAATTTTTGTTTATTGATAATATTGCACCCGAATCATCCACCTTTGATACATTTGTCAATTCGCTGGAAAAAATGCGGGATTACAGCCACGTTCGATCACGGACAATTACCGAATGGAAGAGTCTCCTGAACAAATATCATTTAAAAATCAATCATGAAAAGTTCAGAAAGAAAACTTTGCCATTTCAGGAGTGGGTTCATCGTACATTGGATGATGTGAACGAAATAAAAGGCGTGGAAGAATTTCTTTTAAACGCATCTGATGATATTCAAGAATATTTTCAAATAGAAACGGAGAAGAACAAAATTAAATCTTTTGCAATTGACGAGTGGATGATTTTGGCGAAAAAATAAATCAGGCGACAAGAATGTTTATCCAACAACGTGCGGTTTTTTTCGGCGTGTTTCGGGGATTCTTCAGCGGGGATGTTCATTTTACCCCGCTGAAGTATGCATTGCTTATTTATTGATTTACATGGTTCAAGATGTCCCGGCGTTATTTGTCTCTTTAATCATTGATGCTGTTTTACGTTTTTGTCCAAAAAATCAATGACCTGCTGTTTATGATGATGATCGTGCCAGACAAAAGCACTGATATAGTTGAACAATGTGTGAGGGTAACCGGAATAAATATCGATTTTCTCACCATTCAATTTATATTCGGCAAAAAATTGTTCCACCGTTTTTTTTCTTAAAACAGCTATCAATTCTTTTCTGCCCAAAATTAGCTCATCAATTAACTGATCGGCGGAAATTCCCGACAAAGCATAAACAGAGGCTTTGTCATTCAGCTCTTGAAATCCTATGCTTTCCACTTCTGCCCCCTGAGTCATCTTTGGAATAGTTACTTCCATCATGTAATTGTCCCAGTAAATAATATGGGCAAAAATTTCTGCTGCTGTCCATTTCCCTACAGCTATTGGTTTAAAAAACAGTTGTCCATTATGTTTTTTGGGTTTTTCCATCCAGGGAATAAGTTCTTCAAAATCGTGAATCAGATCCTCTTTTGTATACACATTATCCATCCTCTATAAGTTAATATATTATAAATTCGGCAAAAAATGGACAATTCCTTTTTTGTTTCAGCATTCAATCATTCATCCCCTATGCATTTTGTATATATAACGAATATTTGAGAAATCTATAGCCTAGAAATGTTAAGTGAATTGAGGTTAACGGTATGCAGATATTATTGTGGGCAGGGCTAATAGTTCCCCGGGTTTCATTAGTGTTTATTAATAAAAACGATATAAAGCGATATATGCCTGTGACAGTTTTGTGCTGTTTCATATTGACCATTATTTTTGAAATTGCTTATACATACGAATGGTGGACCATTCATCATTATATCCTGCCATGAGGATATATTACGGATACTGCCTTCGCTTACGGAGTTTTTGCAGTCGGCACATTATGGATATTTTATCTAACATCACATAACTTTTGGATATACCTGGTCACAAATTTAGTAGTAAATGCATTATTTTCATTCATTGGTCTTCGTTGGATTGTAGAGGCATTAGGAATTGCAACCTTTAAAAATCTTGAATATTGGCAGTGGTTTATTATAGCTATATCCATTTCACTTTTCATATACGGATATCAGCGATGGCAGGAAAAAGTGTTTTATACCGATAAATAAGTAATATTAACTTCAGAAGAATTTGGACTAGATAAAGAACTATAATCCAAAATTTTAATTCCATTATCTTGTAACGAAAACGAATATCTGATATATTGTATCTAATTAAATAATTCTTATTTCAATATCATTGAAGTGAGGTAGAGGGCGCAAAAACCATCAGTACACAATAAGAGGATGATGAGGTCCGGAGATGATTGTGGAAAGGGGAATTTGCCGAAGCTTAAAAGAATCTCATGTTCTTGAGGCTGGGACTGTATTGAATAAATACGGGACTGTCATGTAGGAGACTATATGGTGGGCTATCACGCACAGAAACACTTTTTTATACAATTGTTTCTACTGCAACAGCGATGCCCTCGTTGTTGCTTTTTTGCGTTTACCAGAAGGCCCTGACCACCTCCATTCTTAGCCAGCTTGGTATAGCGCCCGGACTTAATAGGCGAAAACCATAGTTGCACGTAGCAGTGAGAAAGTTTTTTACACTTTCTTATTCGCTAAAATAATTAAAGGGATGTGAAGTGATGAATTTTGGCCAAGTATTAACAGCAATGGTTACCCCATTTGATCAAAATGGAGAAGTTGATTTTAATGCTGCCCAATCATTAGTAAATTATTTGATTACTAATGGTTCAGATGGATTAGTTGTTGCCGGAACCACCGGAGAAAGTCCAACATTAACAACAGATGAGAAAATTAATTTATTCAGATGTGTTACAGAAGCTGCAGATGGAAGAGTTCCAATCATAGCTGGAACCGGGTCTAATAACACACAGGCTTCCATAAAATTAACAAGACAAGTGGAACAAACTGGTGTGGATGGAATCATGCTTGCAGCACCTTACTATAACAAACCATCGCAAGAAGGGTTGTTTCAGCACTTTAAGGCTATCGCAGATTCAACTTCTTTACCCGTTATGCTATATAATATACCAGGGCGAAGTGCCGTCAATATGTCGGCAGAGACTATTATTCGTCTTTCAAAGGTTAATAATATTGTTTCTGTAAAAGAAGCCAGCGGGGATCTGGATGCCATGGCAGAAATTATCAGCAAAACACCGAATGATTTTACATTATACAGCGGTGATGACGGATTAGCTTTACCGGTTCTTTCAATTGGCGGAGCTGGAGTTATTTCTGTCGCTTCACATATCACCGGTAATGAAATGCAACGAATGGTACAACACTTTAATAACGGAAATGTTCAGGAAGCTGCCGGTATCCATCGGACTTTACTTCCGATTATGAAGGCTCTATTTGCTCAACCAAGCCCTTCACCGGTTAAGGAAGCACTAAATATGAAAGGAATCAATGTTGGCAGTGTCCGCTTACCAATGATCCCGTTGAATGATGATGAAAAAATTCAATTACAGCAAATTTTAAAGTTAAATATAGATAAAGCAAGTTAAACACTCCTAAATTATCTGCCTGATGAGGTGAAACATAGAACATAAAATGACAGTGGAAAAGAAGAATATACTATCCTTTCCACTGTCGTTTTTAGAATGAGGAAATGTCCCGTTTAATAATAATAGAAAGAACTGTTGGAACACTGGCATTAATCATTTAGTCCTTTCCCGGCGAGGATCTGCTGCATATAATTTTCAACCCTCCGCTCGCGGGTTTTGGATTGTTTAGCCTTGGAAAAGTAAAGAATATATGCCCTTTGTCTCCCTGGCGTTAATTCCTCAAAAGCAGTTTTCAAGTCTGGGTTTTCATCTAATTTACGTTGAAATTCTTCAGGAATATGGAATTCTGCAGGCGCTTTTGATTTCACTTTTAATCCGGCCTTTTCCACTTCAACAGCTTCATGAATATATGCTTTCAAAATCGTTTCCATTTCGACTATCTCGTTGACATTGGTAAATCGAATTTGACGGGCAGCCTGTACATTTTCAGTTTGTTGGATTAGTATTCCATGTTTATCCTTTAACAGGGCTCCTTTTGGAAACAGAAACGCACAATATTCCTTAAAACCATGTATTAAAACTACATTTTTGTTTTCAACCGTGTAACATGGATGCTTCCACTTAAATTCCTCATCCAGTTCACTGTCACTATCAAGAACGATATTTCTCAATGTCACGTATTCTTCTTTCCACTTTTCAGCTTTATTTAAGTACGCTTCAACCTTAGGATTCATCGTTGTCATCAAGGGACACCCCCCTTTTCAATCTTTAATAAAATAGACTGCAGAAATTTCCTGCCTCTACCCCATGTTTACGGCAGTTTGTTGCGGAGTTATTGTTCAAATCCTCAGCGAGCCACGAAACCCTCTGGCGGCATAATAGCTTGATGCACCATTGTGGTAAACAAAAACATGCTCATAGCGATAATCGCAAAAAAGAGCTCCGCCAAGTTCTCTAATATCAGCAGGAGTTTGCACCCAGCTTGACGTTTTCATATCGAAATTTCCGAGTTCCTGTAATGCCCGATACGCTTCTTCCGTTAGCAGTTCAATGCCCATCTCAGCTGCCATATCAATGGCATTATTTTCAGGCTTATGTTTTTTCCTTGATTCCAGTGCTTCACGGTCATAGCAAACACTTCTGCGACCTTTTGGACTTTCCTTCGAACAATCAGTAAAAATGTATTCGTCCTTCTTTTCATCGTAGGCCACAATATCCGGTTCACCACCGGTTTTTTCCATTGCATGGAGTGACCAAAGTTTTTCAGTATTCCTTTCAAGCCTTGTTTGGATTGGATCCCATTCAAGACCTTTATGCCGATTCATGTTTTTTTCAAAACGGGCTTTCAATGTTTCAAGTAATTCCTGATGTTGTTCCTTTGTCAATTCTATTTTCGTGCCTGCCATCAAAATTTCCCCCTTACTGTTACCAGGTTAAGTAAACATGATTTAATTTTAAAAAATTATATGAACGTATTAAATTCAGTTTACAATAATGAAATGATTAAGTAAATTCATCGCCTCGTATAACCAGCCAATTCAAATAAACCTTATATCTTTAATTTAAATTGAATATTCCGTTAACTGCGTTTGTTTGCAACCGTTCACGGGTAACCATCTAATATAATAACAAAAGGCGGTTTAAGGGAAATGAACGATATTGCAAAAGCAGCATATTTACATTTTGCCGATGAATTTGAAAATCAACTCCATCGAAAATTAACCATAAACGAAAAAGAGTTCCTCCAATGGATGGCTAAAAATTATGCCCGGGAATTTAAATGGCAGAAAAGATCAGTTCAGGAAGTTTTCAGAAACTATCAATGACAAAAAACTTGTGCGGACCGTACTGGAAAAAGCCGTTTTTGATGATTTGCCACCAAAAACGGCCAAGTCGGGTTCTGTATTTTTGTCTGTTTATAGGACAACGTTATTCGTCGTCATCGACCTTTTTCCCATCATTATCTTCACCGGATTGACGGATGACATTGACATCGCTTTTCTTTACAAAAGCGATACGATGGTTAAAGGAAATCTGATAGTATTCAGTTTCTCCTTCAACAACTTGATTGGTCTCTGGCTGATTGTATAATTTTGCATAATAATAATCGGCATTGAATGGACCCGAGGCTACGTAAGTTTGCCCTTCCGGAATCCTGTATTGCAGCTTGTTGATGGTTCCCCTTGCCCATTGAGGAATACCAGTACCTTCGTATGCGGAGTCTTCTGGAAGAGCCATTCCATAGACCGGAATAGATTCCAGACTTTCTTTCGGCGTAATAAGCATTCCACTATCAGGAACGGTTTTCTTCCCATGTGGATTATGGAACCAGGCTTTCTGTCCTGCATAGTAGATTGCAGTCCAGTCACCCGCCCTGTCTGCACGGTAATAGCTTCGGCCGAATACTGCTTTGTCGCCCCAATCATTAATTAATGTTGTACCAGGTATACCGTCCGGATGGAGAGCAGCATCGCCTAGCAAAGGTGCATCAAAACTTGGGGCAGTTCGCAAATATACAAAATTTGACGACTGTGGTTCCAATTGCTCTCCTCTATACGTCAAAACAGGTTTATTCTTATGGAATTTCGGTGCAATCGTAACGATGGCATTTTCATTACTGCTACCCTGTTTTTTACGTGGATGATCAGGCTTCCCAAGCAGTTCGAAATAATGCTTCCAATTCCAATATGGTCCCGGATCCCAATGCATGTTGGTCTGATCTTCTGCACTTGTCCCCGGAACTTCGTCATGGCCGATAATATGCTGTCTGTCAAGGGGGACATCGTACCTCTCAGCAAGGTATTTTACAAGCCTCGCGGAAGCATGATACATCGGCTCACTATACCATTCTGCACCTTCAACCGCGACACCCGCATGTTCCAAACCAATTGAATGATAATTGACATACCAGTTTCCTGCTTGCCAGGCTATATCCTTAGGCCTTACCATCTCCGTAATCTGCCCGTCTGTTGACCTGAGTACATAGTGGGCACTTACATATGATTGGGACAGAAACGTATTAATTCCCTCCATATAAGTTCCTTCGATATCGTGAATGATGATGTATTTAATATCAAGTCCGTCTTCGGGACGATTGGCAAGGTCATAGTTCCCGTAATTATAAGGACTGCTTGAAAATTGCTCGTAAAGGGCTGGGATGAACCTGCACGCCAATCCGTTTGGACAATCAGTGTTTGTTTTCCTTGGGTTGCGAAGATTAAGTGGTTGAATCGTACGATTGTTCGATTTCACTTTTTCGGATTTTAACACAACATGCTGCCCGGTTAAGGTGGTGCGCTCCACACCTTCCTGAATGGTCTCGTACACACGGTCAGCAAAGGATTTTGCTACATTTTTATAATCCGAACCGCTGTATTTAGCCACTGCTCCATACCAATCAGATAAATCATTTGGGGTCTCGCCCACAGTTTGTCGGGCATATTTTGCAAGCAGGGCTGCACCTCCGCGAATATTTTGAACGGGATTTCGTTTTAGAGCTTTCTTGCTTACTCCCAACAGCTTCGCAGCTTGATCAAGTGTATGCATTTTGGGATCGTGTGCAACAGAACGGCTTTTCCTTTCCATACCGTCGCCCTTTGCACTGACCTCTGGTATTTGATTGACATGCGTCAGATGCATAACCCCGTAACCACCGGAAGTACTCGGCTTTCCCCGGTGATGATTCCATTGTGTCATGTTATATGAAACTGACATGAGTATACCTTGTGGCACATCAAACTTCTTGGATGCTTTCTTAAAGGCTTTTTGAAGCACATCAGGGCTAGACTTGTTCATGGAGAACGCATCCGCCTTTTTAGCGAATACACCTGAAGGCACTGCCAGCAAGTTTATCATTATCAAGAAAAAGAATAAAATTGATATAATCGTGCTTCGATTTGTGACCATGCATAATCCCTCCTTGTATGATTTGTTGCATGCCGATCAAACGTCACACCCAATATTTCGCTGAAAATCAACCATCCATTTTCTTTTCACCTCTCTCTTTCTGCAAACTTCTTTAAGTGCTGACGATTCAAGCAATATTTCTACAAATTTTCTCAATTTCCTTTAGGTACAAACACAAATGAGGCTTATGCCCTAACCGGAAAAGCCACATTTTAATAAAATGGTTAAATAGGTCTATCAATCTTCCACAACCAACGAAAGCACAATGAAAACAAAAAAAGCAGAAGTAAACTCCTGCTTTTTCACATATATTTTGATGCCAAAAAATCTTATGTTGCTGTTCTTTACTACATCTTGTTTCGAGATTACCCATTTTGCGCTTTTTTCTTATCATTTTTTGTATCCTCGGCTTCATCAGCAGGTGGATACGTTCTTTTAACAAAAATAGATAAGATAATCGCAAAGAACGAGAATACAACAATCACCAGAAAAGCAATATTGACTCCATGAATGCCAGGGTTTGAAATCGATGAGCTTTGCTGGGCGTTTTGCGCCGTCATCGTCATAATCGTTACAAGGATTGCAGTCCCTACCGACGCTGCAATTTGCCGCATTGTATTATTCATTGCCGCTCCATGCGGTATCAATTTTTGTGGCAGTTGATTCAACCCTGCCGTCGTTACAGGCATCATAACCATTGAAAATCCAAACATGCGAACAGCATACATGACAATCAGGAACGTTAACGTTGTCGTTGTGCCAAGAAAACCAAAAGCCAACGTTGCGGCAGTCATAATAATCAAACCAATAAGCGACAACAAACGAGCTCCAAATCGGTCAAAAATCCGTCCTGTAATCGGGGACATGAATCCGGAGATAAGCGCACCGGGAAGAAGGACGAGTCCGGATTCCATTGCTGTGAAACCTCTCATATTCTGCATATAAAGCGGGATTAAAGTTTCTGATCCAATCAACCCAAGGAACGATATCATGCCAATTATTGTTGCAATTGTAAACGTGTTGTATTTGAATACCCTGAATTCCAACATCGGATGCTTCATGTGTAATTGACGCATGATAAAAACTGCCAGGGTAAGCGAACCAACTGCAAGAATGACAATGGTTCTTCCGCTGTCCCATCCATAGTTTCCGGCACTTGAAAAGCCAAACAGAAGTCCTCCGAAACCAACCGAAGATAAGATAATCGATGTAATATCGAGTTTCGGGTACGTAAGCTCAGTAACATTCCTCAAAATGAAATAAGCTATAATTATAATTAAAATCGCTAAAGGTAAGATTAGTAAAAATAAAAATCTCCAGGAATAATTAGACGTCACCCAACCGGACAAAGTTGGTCCAATAGCTGGCGCAAAAGAGATTACGAGCCCGATGTAACCCATCGCCGCTCCCCGTTTGTTTACAGGGAAAATTAACAGGAAAACTGTCTGCATGAGCGGTAACATTATCCCGGCACCAGCTGATTGGATAATTCTTCCTGCTAAAAGCACAGTAAAGTTCGGGGCAATTCCGCCTACAATTGTACCCATGGCAAATACACTCATCGCTGTCATAAAAAGCTGACGTGTTGAAAATCGTTCAATTAAAAATGCAGTGATTGGGATCATAACCCCATTGACAAGCATAAAGACCGTGGTCAGCCATTGAGCTGTATTAGCTGATATATTCATTTCATCCATGATTGGAGGAATAGCTGTTATCATCAGTGTCTGATTCAAAATCGCAATAAAAGAACCCGCAAGCAGCAGTGCGGCCATTAAAGTTTTATTATAAGGTTGCAACGTCATTTATATTCCCCTTTTCTTTCTATGAACTAAATCATTTAACTGTCAAATTATACTTGGTGCGAGAACAGCTTACAACCATTTCGTTTCACTTTATCTCTAAAAAACATTCTATCAATCAAAAGACAAGCTAAAACCCCCTATAAACTATGTTTGATTCCTCTCCTAAACATAAAAAAAGAACGCAATTCTCACTTTCTGAAAATGCGTCCATTTATGTAATGTGATTTTTAAAATATCCATCACGAACGGTCCAACAACCATACTTACTTTTGATCTTGGCTATCGGCTGATCCTTTCTCGACCTTTTTTGTTTCTTTTTTCGACTCATCCCAATGTTGCTTGTTATCATTCTCATCAAACTCAATAATTACATCCGTTACCCCTTTTTCATCCAAAATCTTATTTTCAATCTTATCACGAATCTTATCAGCTTCTGCTATTGTCATATCTGATTCGAGTTCTATCTTCAATTCAACGTGAAGTTCGCTCCCTTCCCGCATAACCATCAGCTCACGGATGTCCTCAATTTCAGGCTCTGCGAACACATATTCACCAATCTTTGCTTCCATATCTTCATCAGATGCCCCCAAAACACCTGCAGCATTATCAAGGAAGATTCGTCCGACAACAACGAACAGCATTAATCCAATAATTACGGAAGCATAACCTTCAGCCGAATGAAATGGAGTGTAGGTACCAATTAAAATAGCTATGATGGCAATCAACGCGCCAGTGGTAGCCACCGCATCTTCCAAAAAAACAAGCTTGGTTGCTGGTTTTGCTTCACTTATATTCTTAAAGCTTTCAGATATAACTTTAAACCCTTTTATATCATCGCCTGTTAATTCCGCTGTTATTTCTTTCATTGCTTTAAACCAGACAAATCCCTCAAGAATCATTGCAGCCGCCAGCACCGCCACATTCAGCCAAACCCATTCACCGGATTCAGGGGGGGCAATGATATGGTGAATCCCCTTCTTAATCGTTTCATAGGCGAGAACTCCAACGATAATGACCGCAAAAAGCAATACCAAATTAACTAGCCGTGCAAAGCCTCCGGGAAATCGATCGGTAGGTGCCTTATTACTTAACGCGGACCCCAAAAATACAAAAAGTTGATTGACGGCATCACCAATGCTGTGCATCAGTTCAGCAAACATAGCCACATTTCCGGTAATAAAAAAGACAATCCCTTTCAATATTGCGACCACTACATTAATGATGCTAGCCCATAACGAGGAAGTACTCCCCTTTTTCAGCAATTCGAAAAACGCTTTCATACACTACTCCTTTTGTGTTACACAGTTTGTGATACCTATATTGTGCCACCATTCTTACATTTTATTTAAAAGCCTTGTCATTTAACTATGGCCAGCATACAAGAAAAGGCACCTCATATACCAGATGGGCGCCTAGTGCTCTTCCTTAAATTGAATTAGCGATAACCGAACCTAACTTGTGCTATCACACAGTTCGGTTTACATACTTCCTATTCCTGCTTATCCTTTTCGATTACCTTCATCGGGCGCATCATGTCATAATCTTCATGCTCAAGTATATGACAGTGCCATACATAATCACCGGTGAAAGGACCAAACCTGACAATGACGCGCGTTATTTGGCCCGATGGTGCTGCTACTGTGTCCTTCCAGCTTTTCTCATTCGAATTTGGTGGTTTTGCTGATCCAGTGAAGACGATTGACCCATCTTGATTGTATTGGTCAAGGTCAAATGGTTGTCGATCAATTACTTGGAATTGAATCAGATGAATATGGATGGGATGTGTAAAGTTGGTGCAGTTAATAAATGACCAGATTTCCGTTGAGCCTAATTCGGGGGTTTCTGTGACAGGGTCCAGCCATTTTTTATTATCAAGCAATAACATTGGACGTCCGAGTTTATCAGTTGAACCGACCAGTTTCAGGTTCCGGATACGTCTAACTTTATTTTCGCTGAGTGAAGGAATCCGTCTTAAATACCGGGGAATACTGCTTCTGTCCTTTGACGTTAAAGGAAGTGTTACGTTGAATTGCATAACATCATCCGTTTCGTCCTCAGGATCGGCATTTGAACCAAGGTCATTTTTAAGTATAACTGTTTCTCCATCATGCCCGGAAAAATCAATGATAACATCGAAACGTTCTGCTGGTTCAATCGCTAAACTTTCCAGCTTAACCGTTCTTCGCATTAAACCACCGTCAGAACCAATTTGATAAAATGATTGACCAGAATCCAAAAAAAGCTGATAGGCGCGGGTGTTGGCAGCATTCAGGATTCGAAACCGGTACTTTCGTGGTTCAACTTCTACATAAGGCCATATTTTTCCATTAACAACGTTTGCCTCTCCAATAAAAAAAGGTCTGATCGACGGATTGGGCCAGTTTTCCTGTGGATCATCCGGCTGTTGCGGGTAGAGCAATTCACCGTTGTCGTGAAATGATCGGTCCATTATAATTAGCGGAATCTCGTAATCCCCTGAAGGAAGATTAAGCCTTTCTTCCTGTTCATCCCTAATAATATACATACCTGCCAGGCCGGCATAGATGTTAAGCCTTGTTATCCCCATCGCATGGTCGTGATACCAGAGTGTGGCACCTTGTTGTTGATTCAAATAATGATAGGTTTCCGTTTTAAAATGCGGACCTTTATCCCGGTAATTTCTTGTAAACCAAGCTTCCGGATATCCGTCACTATCAGGTCGTGTTTCTCCTCCATGCAAATGTGTAACAGTACGGACATCCGGAAGTTTGTCAAGATTGTGAAGGGTTTTATCAATTGGCAGAAAATGTTTAGCTGGCAGCTTATTTTCCCATTTCACATAAATTGGTTCTCCTTGATTAACATCAATGACAGGACCGGGAAATTGTCCGTTGTATCCCCATAGTCGTGTTGGACCTAAATCACGATGCAGCTTTTGATGGAATTCTGTCATCTGAACTTCATAGTAGGTTTCATGCTTATTTTTGCGCAACGGTTTTAGTGTTTCCGGTATTGGCAAGGCATCAACAAACTTTTTCAGTTTCTTATTCAAGCTGTACATCCCCTTTAAAACTGCGTTTACAATAGTAGATGTTTAAGGGGAAAAAATTGCTATTGATAATTAATTAATCAATGGGACTTTACCTTTGTTTCAGTTCTTTATTTCCTGACAACCGGGATCCACATTTCACCGAAAACCTTTCCATTGCGCTGCCCCATCTCCACCGTTGTGTTCGGTCCGCCAACATAGGCAAAATCCTTTGCTTCCGGCAGAACCTGACCAAAGGCAATTCCGGTAAGTTTGTTATTCAATTCATCTGCTTCCTTCTCCTCCCCTTTGATAACCAGGTATTCCGCTTTTGGAAATTGAATAACCCTGGACGCTTCAGGTATCGATTCCTCAGTCATGACACCAGCATAATGCATCATCTTGTTATTTACCGCTTCATTCACAGCAAAAATGTAATCATTCTTAGCTATGGCTCGTAAAGTACTAAGCCTTCCATCTTGTTCGACAGCCTGCCAAAAGTCTGTCTTTTCCTTGATAATGCCTGCGTAATCTTTGTAATCGCTCTTAAGCTCAATCCCAATACCTAAAACCGTAAAGCCTTCTTTCTCTTCCAATGTGTAATTTGCCATTTTATAATCCTCCTTATGTTCATTTATCAAATGAATTGTATTTTCACTTGATACGTTTATAATAACCTTAAATCATGTCAAAAAGTGATACCATTTAGGAGGTTCCGATGAAAAAAGTTGAACGGATAAATACCGTTATGCGATATATAAATAACCGGGCTCATTTTACCATTTCTGAAATTATGCAGGAATTTAATATCTCCCGTTCAACAGCCATCAGGGATATTAGAGAAATCGAAACGATGGGGATGCCGCTTGTTGCTGAAAGCGGAAGAGATGGAGGGTATTTCGTTATGAACAACTCTGTCCTGCCCGCTATTCGATTTACTGACAGTGAGATTAAAGCCCTTTTTATTGCCTTTATGGCCACCAAAAATAAACAACTTCCTTATCTCAGAAGTCGTCATTCTTTAGCCGAAAAGTTACTGGGCATGATCTCAAAAAATCAACAGGATGACCTTGTTCTGTTAAATCAAATCTTGCTTTTTGAAGGAACAAACCCCAATAACCCTGACCTGCTTGATCTGTCGGACCTGCCCCATCCTATGTTGGAAAAACTTATCCAAGCCCTGCTTTCGGATAGCTATTTATTACCTGCCATAAAAGAAGGGGACGTGATAAAATCTTATCCAATTTATCTATTGCACCTTTATCATGATAAAGGAATTTGGATGGTTGAGTGCTTTGACTTAAAAAATGAAAAGAGACGATTTTTTCCTATCGACAATTTAACTGATATTAAACCATACCCCGCTAGGAAAAGGTTAAGCGAGAAAAAGATTTTAGAAAAACTAAGCAGCCAAGAAGAAGCAAATAACCTTGTCCTTGAACTCGGCCCAATGGCGATTGCACAGTACAAAAAATACCATCCTTTAAATGTTTCGATTTCCTATATAAATCCTTATCAAACTGCTGCCATTCTAAAAACTTTTGTCAACCTGAATAATAACGAAGAATTAACTGAAATAACAAATTGGCTGCTTTTTCTTGGTGAGGATGTCAAGTTCAGGGAAATGCCGGAAGAACTCATCGAAAGTTTACAAGGGAGACTGCGCTTATTCTTATCATAAGCAATGAGAAGATACCCTGAACCTGAATATATTTAAAACCCAAAAATAGCAGAAGCAAATACGGACGAATTTGTTTCTGCTATTTATTGTGGATCTTTATGTGTTTGCTTATCACTTTTTCTTCAAAATCTTCTACGAAAGTGAATTTCGCCATGCACGCAATTCATTTGTTTCAGCTTCATTAATTTCTCCGTTTTCTTTCAGTACAACAAGCATGTCATCATATGTTGTAATCGTTTGAAAATCAAGTTTGGATTCACCAAATTTTTGTTTGGACTTTTCCAATCCGTACGTAAAAATTGCCATTACACCAAGAACATTCACACCTTCTTGCAGAAGTGCTTTTGCAGAATCGATGGATGATCCACCGGTAGAAATCAGGTCTTCAATGACAATAACATTCTGATTCTTTGCAAAAGCCCCTTCAATCTGATTACCTTTTCCGTGGCCTTTTGGCTTGGATCGCACGTACACCATCGGCAAGTTCATCTCTTCAGCCAGCCATGCTGCATGTGGTATTCCTGCGGTTGCACAACCGGCGATTACATCCGGTTTTTGTTCCAATTGCTCAATCATCTGTGCAAATGCTTTGGTAATTTTGCGCCGTACCTTTGGATAGGACATCGTTAAACGGTTATCACAGTATATAGGAGATTTAATGCCTGATGTCCAGGTGAAATAGTTATCCGTTTTGATTTGGACCGCTTTGATTTCGAGAAGTGCTTTTGCAATCTCATGACTTAATTCCATTTCCCCACTCCTTTTGAACTTTCTTAAATGCCGCTTTTGGGTTATCCGCTTGTGTTACAGTCCGTCCCAAAACAAGAATATCTGCACCATTTTCCTTTGCAAATGCCGGTGTTGCCGGACGTTTCTGGTCATTCGTCAGCGACTCTGCCAGCCTAATGCCTGGCGTTACAGTCAAAAATGAGGATCCGCACGCCCTTTTAATCTGTTGGGCTTCATGGACAGAACAAACAACTCCATCCGCTTCATTCGCAGCCGCAAATTTGGCGTAGCTTACTACATTTTCCTGCAGATTACCTTTAATGTTCATTTCATGCTGCATGGTTTGTTCATCTGTAGAGGTAAGGATCGTTACTGCAATCAATTTCGTTTCATGACGATGTGCTGCACCGGTTGTTAAGCCTTCTTTCGCCCATTTAATCATGTCACTACCACCAAGGGCATGAACGTTAACCATATCGACTTCAAGCTTGGCGATATTTTTCATTGCTTTCATAACTGTAGTTGGGATGTCGAACAACTTCAAATCAAGGAAAATAGCATGGTTGTTCTCTTTTAATCTTTCAATCAGTTTTGGCCCTTCCCGGTAAAAAAGTTCCATCCCGACTTTAACCGGTACTCCATGGAAATCATAGTGATCAAGAAATGCTTTGGAATCTTCCCATGTTGGAAAATCTAATGACAAGTATGTCTTACCCTTCATTCCAATGCCCCCTTCCGATTGCATCTGTTACAGACTGAAACCCATATTTAGTCAGTACGTCAGGAAGTGCATCAATAATTTCCGGACAAACGAGCGGATTCCGGAAATTAGCCGTACCGATTGCAACTGCACTTGCGCCTGCAAGTAAAAATTCCAGCACATCTTCGGCAGTTTCGATACCGCCCATGCCGATTATAGGAATTGAAACATGCTGACTGACATCATAAATCATGCGGATGGCAATCGGTTTAATGGCACTGCCAGACAGTCCGCCGGTTTTATTGGCCAGAAGCGGTCTTTTGCTTCCTAAATGGATTTGCATCCCTGTCAGCGTATTAATCATAGAAAGACCATCCGCTCCAGCTTGTTCCACTGCCCTTGCCATGCTTACGACGTCTGATACATTCGGTGAAAGCTTGACATATACCGGGAGATTGCTTGCTTCTTTTACTTTCCTGGTTACGTTTGCCGCCATTCCCGGATCAGTCCCGAATTGAATGCCGCCCTCTTTTACGTTGGGACAGGAAATATTTAATTCGAGTGCGTTTACTATATTTGTTTCATTAAATGCGTTTGCAACTTTGACATACTCTTCCAGCGTACTTCCGGCAACATTCGCAATCACTGGCACATTATATTCTGCCAGAAATGGCGCTTCGGTTTCGATAATTTTTTCGACACCGGGATTTTGCAGACCGATTGCATTTAACATACCTGATGGGGTTTCTGCTACCCGGGGTGTCTTATTTCCATATCGCATTTCACCAGTCGCGGCTTTCATGATTACCGCACCAAGTATACTTAAATCATAAAATTCACTGTATTCCCTGCCAAATCCAAAGCATCCTGATGCCGGCATGACAGGATTTTTCAGGAGCAACCCCGGCAGATTTACCGTTAAATCTGTCATAAAACCACCTCACTTGCTTTAAACACCGGACCGTCCTTGCAGATTTTCCGGTATCCACCCTTATTGTCTGTCGGAATAACACATGCTAAGCATGCTCCGACACCGCACCCCATCCGTTCCTCGAGTGATATGGATCCGGGTTTATCCTGCAGTGCATTAGTCACTGCCTGCAACATTGGCATTGGGCCACAGGTAAAGTAATAATCAAAGTTGTTTTCATCTGGCAGGTGATTTGTTACAAACCCTTTATGCCCATAACTGCCATCATCCGTTACAACAACTGTCTTCCCGAGTGCCTGAAATTTTTCTTCATAGAAAACATAGTTCTTCGTTTGAAAACCGAGCACCGAAATCACTTCAATTCCTTGTTGCTTCAATTCTACTGCCAAATTATACAATGGCGGAACACCGATCCCCCCGCCTATAAGCAGTGCGGTTTTCATCTTTGGGGAATCATAATCAAACCCGTTCCCTGATGGACCCAGTGCACTGACAGCCATGCCAGTTTGATAGGCTGCCAATTGCTTTGTACCGTCGCCAACTTTTTTAAATAGAATTGTTGCCGTATGATGCTCCCGATCAATGCTGGCAATTGAAATCGGTCTGCGCAATGTATGACCTTTCACACTTAGATACAGAAACTGCCCCGGGATGGCAGTTTCTGCTATATACCTGTTTTCAAGCGTCATTTCCACTGTTTCCCAGGCAATTTCCCTTGTGTGCACAACAGTCATGGTTACTTTCTTCTTCATGATAGAACAACCTTTTTACTTGTCATCGGCTGCGCACTAAATGTGGTTGAATCAATAACATTGATAATCGCATTTGCTGTGTCCAGATTTGTCAGACAGGCAATTCCATGTTCCACGGATTCCCGGCGAATCATGAATCCATCGGAACGCGGCTTTTTACCGGATGTAAGTGTATTGACAACAAACTGCACATCACCGTTTTCAATAACGGATAACACATTCTTTTCCGGTGCGCCGATTTTACCTACAGCAGTAACCGGGATCCCATTGTTTTCCATATATGCTGCTGTTCCTTCGGTAGCATAAAGTTGAAAGCCAAGCTGGTGGAAACGCTCTGCTATTCCAACAGTTTCGCTTTTATCTTTGTCTGCAACGGTAAGTAAAACCGCTCCTTCCTGCGGGACAGACAAGCCAGCAGCAACCAGGCCTTTATAAAGTGCTTTCTCCAATGTTTTATCATGACCGATTGCTTCACCGGTTGATTTCATTTCCGGTCCGAGAATGGTGTCTACACTGCGCAGTTTTTCGAATGAAAACACCGGAACCTTAACTGATACCGAATCTAGTTCGGGCAAAATACCGGATGCATATCCCATACTTGTCAGTGTTTCTCCCAAAATACACTTGGTAGCCAGATTAGCCATTGTCACTCCGGTAATTTTACTCAAGAACGGAATAGTCCGGCTGGCACGCGGATTGACCTCCAATACATACACATCATCATCACATACGATGAACTGTATATTGATCAGTCCCTTTACATTAAGTTCGCGGGCAATCTTTACCGTATCTTCCATACATTTGTCTTTCACAGCTTCACTCAGACGCTGCGGCGGATATACTGCAATGGAATCGCCGGAATGGACCCCGGAACGTTCGATATGTTCCATAATCCCTGGAACAATTACCGTTTCTCCATCACTAATGGCATCGACTTCAATTTCAATACCGGTAATGTATTTATCAATCAGGATTGGATGTGCGCTGTCGGCTCCATTTGTTTTTGCCAGATATGCTTGCAGTTCTTCTCTGTCATAAACAATTTCCATACGGCTCCCGCCAATAACATAGGATGGACGGACAAGGACCGGATAACCGATTTTTTCCGCAATTTCCACAGCATGATCCAAATTCGTGACGGATTTACCGTTTGGCCGATTGATGGAAAGCTTATTCAGCAGATGTTCAAATTTATCCCGATCTTCTGCCTTGTCAATAGCTTCCAAGTTCGTACCAAGGATTTTTACACCGCGACGTTCCAATCCTTCCGCAAGATTAATAGCTGTCTGTCCGCCAAATTGAACGATGACACCTTCAGGCTGCTCCAGATTAATGACATGCATAACATCTTCCAACGTCAAAGGCTCAAAGTATAATTTATCCGATATACTGAAATCTGTTGATACGGTTTCCGGGTTATTGTTCATGATGATTGCTTCATAGCCCATTTCTTTAATGGCCAACACGGAATGAACGGTCGCATAATCAAACTCAATGCCCTGACCAATCCGGATTGGACCGGAGCCAAGAACAAGAATTTTTTTGCGGTCTGACCGAATGGACTCATTCTCATCTTCATAGGAACTGTAAAAATATGGCGTTTCCGATTCAAATTCTGCCGCACACGTATCGACCATTTTATATACGGGCTGTATGAATTTTTTCATCCGGAATTCATAGACACCATCAACCGACATTTCCCAAAGACGTGCAATGTGCGTATCGGAGAAGCCTAGTTTTTTTGCTTTACGCAAAACTTCTTCGGACTCTTTATTTGCTGTTAGTTCCGTTTCCAATTCAACCAGCTGCTCAATCTTTTGAAGGAAAAAACGATCGATTTTCGTCAGCTGAAAAATTTCATCTATGGTCATTCCCCGTCTAAATACTTCAGCCAGAACAAACAGCCGTTCATCATCTGCTTTTTGCAAGCGTACTTTTAACGCATCCAATGATAAATCAACAAGACTTGGAATCCATAATTCCTCTGTACCAATATCCATTGACCGAATACCCTTTAAAATGGATTCCTCAAAGTTACGACCGATTGACATAATTTCACCGGTGGCTTTCATTTGTGTGCCAAGATAACGATCACCCGTGACAAATTTATCAAATGGGAAGCGCGGAATTTTGGAAACAACATAGTCCAAAGCCGGTTCAAAACATGCGTAAGTTGTCCCGGTAATCGGATTGATAATTTCATCAAGTGTTAATCCTACCGCAATTTTGGCTGCCATTTTGGCGATTGGGTAACCGGTGGCTTTTGATGCCAATGCCGATGATCTGCTTACACGCGGATTCACTTCGATAATGTAGTAATTGAAACTATTCGGATCAATTGCCAGTTGCACATTGCATCCACCCTCAATTTCCAGTTCACGGATAATTTTGAGTGAAGCGTTTCGCAACAACTGATACTCACGATCACTTAATGTTTGGGACGGTGCTACAACAATCGAGTCACCAGTATGAATCCCTACCGGATCAACATTTTCCATATTACAAACAACAATCGCCTGATCATTTTTATCCCGCATCACTTCGTACTCAATTTCTTTGTAACCGGCAATATTCTTTTCAATCAAACATTGGTTAACAGGAGAAAGGGACAGCCCGTTTCTGGCTATTTCCCGTAATTCTGCTTCTTCATAACACATTCCGCCGCCGGTTCCCCCAAGCGTATATGCCGGGCGGACAATTACCGGATAACCGATCTCACCTGCAAATTGGCACGCTTCATCTACTGTATTCACAATCTGACTATCAGGGACTGGTTCATCAAGTTCCTTCATCAGGGATCGGAATACTTCCCTATCTTCTGCTTTTTCAATTGCTTCAAGAGAAGTCCCCAGCAATTCCACATTATATTCTTCGAGGATTCCAGTCTTATCCAGTGCTACCGCCATATTCAAGCCGGTTTGACCGCCCAGTGTCGGCAGGATGGCATCAGGTTGTTCCTTCCGAATAATTTTAATAAGAAACTCAACCGTAAGCGGCTCCATGTAGACTTTATCAGCAACCGTCTGATCCGTCATGATGGTGGCCGGATTTGAGTTTGCCAATATAACGGTATATCCTTCTTCACTTAATGCTTGACATGCCTGTGTTCCTGAATAGTCAAATTCTGCTGCCTGTCCAATTACAATTGGTCCAGAACCAATGACAAGGATTTTATGGATATTTGTATTTTTAGGCATTTACTTCCACCTCTTCCAATGTTTTAGTCTCACGGATCATTTGCATAAATTCATCAAATAAATGGTTCGTATCTTCCGGTCCCGGTGAACTTTCCGGATGATATTGCACTGAAAATGCCGGGCACTTCCGATGTTTCAATCCTTCTACAGAATTATCATTCAGTGCAATTTGAGTTAATTCAAGATCTGTGTCCATAAGTGACTCCTGTGTAACGGCGTAACTGTGGTTCTGGCTTGTAATAAGTGTCTTATTTGTGAAGAGATCTTTTACAGGGTGATTGCCGCCGCGATGGCCAAATTTCATTTTTTCCGTATTGGCACCACTGGCCAGCGCCAGCAGCTGATGGCCAAGACAAATACCGAACAATGGAATTTTGCCAACTACTTGTTTGATCATATCAATTGATTCCGGAACATCTTTTGGATCCCCCGGTCCATTGGTAAGCATGATCCCATCCGGTTTCAGCCGCAATATATTTTCCGCACCATAATTGTATGGAACAACAGTTACATGGCAATCCCGTTTTGTTAATTCCCGCAATATCCCATGCTTCATCCCGAAATCAACAAGGACAATTCGCAAACCCCGTCCCGGAACAACATATGGCTTTACAGCTGATGTATAACATACCTGATCCGTTCGTTCAGGCAGCATGCGCAATTTCGCAATCAATTCTTCTGCCGATTCCTCCGCATCTGTAATAATGCCTTTCATCGTACCATGTTTCCGAATGATTTTCGTTAGTTTTCGTGTATCAATTCCGGAAATACCCGGAATGTCATTTGCCTTCAAGTAATCATCTAACGTTTCATCACTGCGGAAATTGGAAGGATAATCACAAGCTTCCTTGACGACAAACCCGTTAATAAATGGCGTTACCGTTTCAAAATCATCGCGGTTAATCCCGTAATTTCCGGCAAGAGGATAGGTCATCGTTACAATCTGACCGCAATAGGATGGGTCTGAAATAACTTCCTGATATCCTGTCATCCCCGTGTTAAAGACCACTTCCCCGGTCATTGATCTGTCACTGCCGAAACCTTCTCCGATAAATTGACTTCCATCTTCCAATACCAGTTGTCGTTTACGCATGTGAATCCTCCTTGTATGCTATTTTCCCATTTACTATCGTCATTACAGGAATTCCCTGTACATTCCAGTTATGAAATGGTGTGTTTTTGCCTTTTGATGCAAAATTATGTTTATCCACTGTCGCTTCTTTGTCCAAGTCAATGATGGTGATGTCTGCGAATGCTCCTTCCTCAAGCTTTCCGTAGGGCAGATTAAATACATCAGCAGGTTTGCCGGTTAACCAATCAATCAATTGTTTTAAGGTTACCTTTTCCGTTTTTACGAGATTCGTATAAAGCAGTGCAAAGGCAGTTTCCAAACCGACAATGCCGAATGGCGCCTCCATAAATCCCGGTGCTTTTTCATCTTCTGCATGTGGCGCGTGGTCAGTTGCGATAAAATCAATTGTTCCATCCAACAGCCCTTCCATCAGTGCCAGCTGATCTGCTTCGCTCCTTAGTGGAGGATTCATTTTAAAATTCGCATCATCCTTCGTGATTGCATTCTCATTAAGCAGTAAATGATGTGGTGTAACCTCAGCCGTTACGTAAATGCCAGCTTTTTTCGCATCACGAATGACCCGAACAGATTCCTTCGTGCTGACGTGGCAGACATGATAATGGCATCCTGCAGCCTCTGCCAGCAACACATCTCTGGCAATTTGCACTGACTCGCTTAATGAAGGAATTCCCGGCAGTTCCATTCGTTCGCTGACATTTCCGTGATGGACAACCCCTCCGTATACAATGGAATTATCTTCACAATGTGCAACAATCGGCTTTCCGTTTTTTGCAGCCTCTTTCATAGCGCGAAGCATAAAGTCAGCTGTCTGAATTCCAACACCATCATCGGTAAAAGCAAACATTCCTGTCTTTGCAAGTTCCGCAATCGGCGTCAGTTCTTTCCCTTTCAATCCCTTGGTAATAGCGGCATATGGCAAGACCCGGACAGCAGCATCCTGTTTTATTTTCGCCAGCAATTCTTCTACGGTATCAACGTTGTCAGGCACCGGATTCGTATTAGGCATGGCACATACTGTCGTAAACCCGCCTTTTGCTGCCGCCTCTGTTCCTGTTTTAATCGTTTCCTTTTGCTCTCCGCCTGGCTCACGCAGGTGGATATGCACATCAATGAATCCAGGAAAAACATAATTACCTGTACAATCTATTGTTTGTTCTACTTTTTCTGTAATAGCAGGAGCAATGGTCTGAATATTCCCGTCATGGATTAAAACGTCACAGGTGCCATCTTCATGATCATTGTTCAGCTGTTTAGCATTTTTCAAGAGTATTTTCATTATATATTCCCCATTCCTGTAAGAGAGTTTGGATAATTGCCATCCGAATGTAGACACCATTTTCCATCTGTTTAAAAATCCTTGACCGGCTGCATTCAACAAGACATGAATCAATTTCGACACCCCTGTTTACAGGGGCTGGATGTAAGATAATCGCATGATCTTGCATTTTTTGTTCTCTTCCGATAGTCAATCCGTAATTTTCCAAATATGAAACCGTATCATAAGACTTTCTGCTGTGACGCTCATGCTGGATTCGCAACAGCATTAGAACATCACATGATTCTGCCGCCTTATCCATTGAAATATGCGGCAAATCCATTGTCATATCTTCAAAACCAGGAGCGGTTGCAACGTAAACATCTGCCCCAAGTGTCTTTAGGGCGTACGCATTGGAGCGTGCGACTCTGCTATGGCTGATATCCCCGGCGATAACAATTTTCAATCCGGTAAAGGATCCGAATTCCTGATAAATTGTCAATAAGTCAAGCAAGCATTGTGTGGGATGCTCTCCTTTGCCCGCGCCAGCATTAATAACAGGCATTGACAAGTTTTCGAGTTCTTTATACCAATAGTCATCGCAATGTCTGACAACCAGCATGTTTGCACCGATTGCCTCACATGTTTTTGCTGTATCATACAATGACTCGCCTTTGACAACGCTTGATGATTCCATTTGAAAATCGAGTGTTTCGATACCCAATTTCCGCTCCGCTACAACAAAGCTCATTTTTGTCCGTGTGCTTGGTTCAAAAAACAAATTGGCTGCAAAAAGCTGATTTGGTATTTTTTCAATCCCGCGGCGCATCTGTTCCGCCTTGTCTAAAATTGAAAAGAGCGTTTTAGCTGAAAGATTTCTTGTCGATACAAAATGTCGCATAGTCCTTCATTCTCCCTCACAATCTTTTTAGTGGCATTCCACATATTTGGCATCGCCTTCTGGTATCTGACAGCAAGTGCAAAAGTTAATACATCATAATTTCATAAAAAAATCTCTTTGCAAAAGGCTGCAAAGAGATAAACGTGTACCATTTCCCCACACGTGTTTCCCGGCAGCCTTTCAAATCTCTCTGGATTTGGTTAAAGGCTCGGATATTTATTATCATATATACTTACTTCATCCTGATTATCTGATTCTTGCAGATTCACCACGATAATTTCTTTCTCGGAAGTCGGTATGTTCTTCCCTACATAATCCGCCCGTATCGGCAATTCACGATGACCCCTGTCGATAAGAACCCCCAGTTGTATTCGTGCCGGCCGTCCAACATCCATCACGGCATCCATAGCTGCACGGACTGTTCTTCCTGTATAGAGTACATCATCAACGAGGATTACCTTATTTCCGTCAAGCGCAACATCAATGTTCGTATCTTTTAATTCAGGATCATGACTTTTCGTTTCCAGATCATCCCGGTAAAGCGTGATGTCCAGCTCACCAATTGGGACCGTTATTCCTTCAATCCTGCTTATTTTTTCCTGAAGTCGCTTAGCCAGTGGAACACCACGTGTCTTGATCCCGACAAGCACAAGGTTTTCACCGCCTTTGTTTTTTTCAACAATTTCATGTGCGATTCTGGTTAGCGCTCTGTTCATCGCTGCTTCATCAAGCACCACCGTTTTCTTTTCCAAACAACACACCTCCAATAAAAAATCCCTTTTCTCCATGAGGAAAAAAGGGATTTGTATACACGTACAGCACATACGGTCATTATTCCGATCCTTTTTAGCCTCACGGGACTATTTCTTAAAGGTCATTTATTCATTTGTTTTATTATGGCAAACGGATGGCTTTCTGTCAATACATTTTTTCCAGCTTCAGCAGCAGGTCCTGAAAATATTCCGGTGCTTCCGCTTCAAATTGCATCCATTCCGCAGTATATGGATGGGTAAATCCTAAAGATTTTGCATGCAATGCCTGACCATCCATTTCCAGTGTCTTTCTTGGCCCATATTTTGGGTCCCCGGCCAATGGAAAACCGATATATCTCATGTGAACACGTATTTGGTGGGTACGTCCTGTTTCCAACTGGCATTCAATATGTGTGAATGTATTAAAACGCTTCAATATTTGAAAATGCGTTACGGCAGGCTTGCCGTTCTCCACAACCCCCATTTTCTGACGATTATTCGGATCTCTGCCGATTGGAGCATCAATTATGCCATTTTCGTGTTCAATTACACCATGGACAATCGCCTCATATTTACGGTCCACGTCTTTTTTGGCAAGCTGCTTAGTCAATCCGGCATGAGCCAGATCGTTTTTAGCTACTACTAGCAGCCCGCTTGTATCCTTATCAATCCGATGGACAATTCCCGGCCGTTCAACCCCGTTTATGCCTGACAAATCGTCACAATGATAGAGCAATGCATTAACGAGCGTCCCGGTCTGATGACCTGCTGCCGGATGAACAACCATTCCTCTTGGTTTGTTTACAACAAGAAGATGGCTGTCTTCATAAACAATTGAAAGTGGTATATTTTCCGGTACTAATTCCAGTGGTTCCGGATCTGGTACTGTCCAGCGGATTTGGTCACCCGTCTGGCATTTATAGTTTCCTTTTATACGCCGGTCATTAACCATGACGTGTTCATCCTTAATCCAGGACTGTACTTGCGACCGTGATACATCCGGAATAAGTTCTTTTAACAGCTTGTCAATTCTGGCTTTGTTTTCTGATTCCATAACAGTATGCTGATATTCAGTCATTTTGATTTGTTTCCCTTCTTCTTTTCATCCATAAACGTGGCAATCAGCAGTAAAATAACACCAACTACCAATGACGAGTCTGCAACATTGAAGATTGGATAATCATAGCCAACAATTACAAAGTCGAGAAAATCAACAACTTCTTTCCGGAACAGCCGGTCAATAAAGTTTCCAATTGCCCCAGCCAAAACCAAACTCAAAGACAGCGCGAGCAATTTACTGTCACGTGCGTACTTTTGCATATAGTACACGACACCGATGATGACAATAATCGTTATAATATAGAAAAAAATCATCTTTCCTTGCAGTATTCCCCAGGCCGCACCGCTGTTTCGGTGAGAAGTCAGATAGAAAAAGTCTTCAATAATTGTTATCTGTTCGTAAAGATCCATTTCTTTCACGACAATCCATTTGGTAAGCTGATCTATTCCAATAATAATGAGTGCAACAATGTAATACCAAACCATGTAGTATCCTCCGATTTCATTTAGTTCCCTTTGCATTTTACCATAAAAAAACAAAAAATTCCCCTCCTGCTATATGTCCAGCGTGGAGGGGGTATACATGTTCATTTATTCAGCGTAATGTTCGTTGACAATTTCAGCGCAACGGCTGCAAAGACCTGGATGGTTACTGTCTTCTCCCACGGTTTCGGAAACCACCCAGCAACGTTCACATTTTTCACCGGAATGTTTAACAACCTCAACATTTACATAACGGTATTCTTTAGCTTCAGGTGCCTCATCTGCAATCTCCACACCGGAAACGATGAGCAGTTGATGGATGTTTGGAATGCTGTTCAGTACTTCTTTTGTTTCTTTGTCTTTTGGTACAATGGTGACAGCAGCTTCAAGTGACTTACCGATCACCTTATCGTTTCGGGCTTCTTCAAGTGCCTTAAGAACATCATCACGAATTTTCATGAAGTAATCCCATTTTTCCTGTGCGTGTTCAAAGTTCGTAATTTTCCTTGGCTCGGGAATATCTGTGAGCTGCACACTTTCTTCTTCAACTCCAGGAATATATTCCCACACTTCATCTGTTGTATGCGGAATGATCGGTGTCAGCAGTTTTACCAGCGTCGTTAAGATTTCATAGTAGCCGGTCTGGATACTTCTGCGACGGTGATTGTCTGCTGCTTCAATATATAAGACATCTTTTGCAAAATCCAAATAAAAAGAGCTTAAATCCACGGTACAGAAATTATGGATTTGTGAGTAGATTGGTGAGTACTCATAGTTCTCATAACTTTTCCGAACGGAAGCAAGCAAGTTCTGCAAGCGATGAAGCATATACCGATCGACCTCTTCCATATTTTTCTCCGGAACCGCCTCTGTTTTTGGATCAAAATCAGACAAGTTAGCCAGCATAAAGCGGATTGTGTTCCTGATTTTGCGGTACGCTTCGGAAATTTGCTTCAAAATATCTTGTGATATACGGACATCCGCCTGATAATCAACTGATGATACCCACAACCGTAAAATATCGGCACCAAGTTGTTTCTGGATTTTTGCGGGATCCATCACGTTCCCTACCGATTTACTCATTTTCCTGCCTTCACCATCCAATGTAAAACCATGGCTGATGACAGCATTATAAGGTGCTTTTCCTGTGACAGCAACAGCTGTGGACAATGATGAGTTGAACCAGCCGCGATATTGGTCAGAGCCTTCCAGATAAACATCTGCTGGACGCTGCAGTTCGTCTCTCCCTTTCAATACTGCTTCATGAGAGGATCCGGAATCAAACCAAACATCCATAATGTCTTGTTCTTTTGTAAATTCACCATTCGGGCTATGTTCAGATGTAAATCCTTCCGGGAGCAAGTCTTTTGCATTCCGTTCAAACCAGATATTTGAACCATGTTCAGCAAACAGCTTCGAAACATGCCCGATTGTCTCATCAGTAATGATTGGAGTATTGTCTTCTCCATAGAAAACAGGAATTGGCACTCCCCATGTCCTTTGTCTGGAAATACACCAGTCCTCACGGTCACGGACCATGTTGTACAATCGTGTTTCTCCCCATGCAGGATACCAGTCAATTCGTTTAATTTCATCCAAAATCGTTTGACGAAAATCCTTAATGGATGCAAACCATTGTGACGTAGCACGGAAGATCGTCGGCTTTTTCGTGCGCCAGTCATGTGGATAGGAATGCGTGATAAAACTCAGTTTCAGCAATGCCCCGACTTCCTCCAGCTTCTCTGTGATCGGCTTGTTTGCCTTATCATAAAACAATCCTTCAAATCCCGGTGCTTCATTCGTGAAAACACCTTTGTCATCGACCGGAGATAACGCATCAATTCCATACGACTTTGCGACGTAAAAGTCATCTTCCCCATGTCCCGGTGCTGTATGAACACAACCTGTACCTGCATCCGTTGTAACGTGCTCACCAAGCATAACAAGCGAATCCCGGTCATAGAAAGGATGTTTTGCTGCTACGCGGTCAGCTTCTTTCCCTTTAAATGTTTTAATAACTTCCGGGTTTTCCCAGTCCAGTTCTTCTGCCACTGTTTCCAAAAGGTCCTGTGCAAGCACATACTTATCACCGTTAACTGCAACGACCACATAGTCAAAATCCGGATGCAGACTGATCCCAAGGTTTGCAGGAATTGTCCAAGGGGTTGTCGTCCAGATTATAAGTTTGTCACCTTCATCCAGAACACCTTTGCCATCCGTTACTTCAAAAGCGACATAAATGGACGGCGAACGTTTATCGTGATACTCGATTTCGGCTTCAGCCAAAGCTGATTCAGAAGAAGGGGACCAATATACCGGCTTCAAACCTTTGTAAATATAACCTCTTTTGGCCATCTCCCCAAACACTTTAATTTGTGCAGCTTCATAATCTTTCGTCAACGTAATATATGGATCATCCCAATCACCGCGAACTCCTAATTTTTTAAACTGTGTACGCTGATTGTCAATTTGTCCCATTGCATACTCTGCACATTTCTGGCGGAAATCAGCGATGCTCATTTCCTTGCGTTTAATTTTTTTCTTTTTTGTCAGGGCTGTTTCAATTGGAAGCCCATGCGTATCCCAACCGGGGACATACGGAGCATGATAGCCCGACATCGACTTATAACGCGTGATGAAATCTTTTAAAATTTTATTCATGGCGTGACCGATGTGCAAATCCCCATTTGCATACGGCGGTCCGTCATGCAGAACAAACAATGGACGCCCTTCTGTCCGCTCCTGCCCTTTTTCATAAATATGTTCCGCTTCCCATTTTTCCTGTCGCTTTGGTTCTTTGTTCGGTAAATTGCCACGCATCGGAAATTCGGTTTTAGGCATCAATAATGTATCTTTATATTCCATGGTGCATTTCCTCCTTGTATAATCTTAACAATTAAAAAAAGCCTTCATCATCCCAGAAAGGGACGAGAAGACTCGCGGTACCACCCTTATAAATTTAAAACAGTTCCATTTTAAATTCACTCGATGTCCGTAACGTGAACAATACGTCCGTTCCTACTTTATTCAGAATGGATTACTCCCGGGTGATCTTCGGAATAAATTTCTGTATCAGGCTTCCACCATTTCCCGACTCGCTTAAACAGCAACATAAATTCCTACTGCCCCGATCATCATATTTTTAATATTATTGTAATGAATTATATGTAAAAATTCGTATATCGTCAAGCCTTATGATTCTTTTTCCGCTGCTACCTCCAGCTCTTGGTCAAAATCTTCTTCAAACAGTTCATCCCAGTCATCTGTCCCGACCAATTCAAGTTGAGCTTCTACAAGCATTTTCAACCGGGTACGGAAAACTTTTGCCTGTTTCTTGAGTTCTTCAACATCCATTGAAATACGACGGGATTTGTTCAACGCCTCGTTAATAATCCGATCCGCATTTTTCTCTGCTTCCTTTATAATGAGTTTGGACTCTTTGGTTGCATTTCCCTTCAGTTCCTCAGCAGTTTCCTGGGCAATCAGAATGGAATTGTTCAATGTTGTTTCAATGTTTGTAAAGTGTCCCAGTTTTTCATTAAGCTGTTCCACTTTGTTCTGCAAATCTTTTTTCTCCCGAATCGTCATCTCATAATCTTTTATAACCTGATCAAGAAATTCATTGACCTCATCTTCATCATAACCCCGAAAGCCTCTAGTAAATTCTTTATTATGGATATCAAGTGGTGTTAATGGCACTCCGGCCACCTCCTTATGAAAATAATAGATCACTGCATAATTACTCTTAAATTTATTCGACAAATAACAGGAAAATCCTGCTTATCAGGTGATTTATTGCAAAATACCTATTGTAATGTTCCAGTTATCTTTTTTCGTCCGGCCATTAATTTGTTCCAATTTGCTCCGACCCTTGCCACGTAACGAAATCAGGTCTCCTTCTTGTAATGAAAATTTAGTATCATCTACAATTTTAAAATTGACTTTAACAAGCTGCTTGTTAATCATTTCCGCAGCATCTTTTCTGGAAAGGTTGTAAATCACCTTCAACACAGCATCAAGCCGTAAAGATGACACTGTTTTATCAGCAGTCTTCCAGTTTTTTTGTTCAACAACCAGGGATGTTAACGGCTTTTCTTCCAATCTGATCTTTGCTTGTTTAATCGATGTCAGATTTGCAATGATATAGGGAGCAATTTCATCAGCTGCAACAATCTGAATCAACCCGTTCCCGACAATAATATCACCAAGCTTTTGACGTTTTATTCCCTGTGATAAAAACGCCCCCATAACATCCCGGTGTGTCATGGTTACAAATTTTTCATGATAGGACCCCTGTAATAATGTAAGCTGAAAATCTTCATTATCAATTGTATCGTACAAAGGGGCAAGAATGACCCGCTTCCGCTCGGTTAATTCATTCCCGCCATTCATGTAAACATTAATATCCCTGCCGCCAGTGCCAATCAGCATGTCCACAATTTGCTGTTCCCTTGGATCCAGAAAATCCGTCAGTTTCACTTGATATGTTCGCTCAGCCTGTTCAATCCAGGAAAGTACGTTATCAATAAAGGGTTGTTCTTCTTCACGGAAATGCTGATAAATATCCACTAGAACCAGCTGCTCAGCATGTTAAATAGTACCGGTAATCCGAAGGCACGAGCGAAATACAAGACAAGAATCGCAACAATTGGCGAAATGTCAATCATCCCGATTGGCGGAATGATCCTGCGAAACGGTTCCAGATATGGTTCACAAATCTTAGCAAAAAACTCGCCGAATGACGATTCGCGTGCACCGGGGAACCAGGACATTAAAATGTAGATTATTATGGCATAGCTGTATATTTCCAGTGCAAAATATAAAATCATATAGAGTTGATTCATTAAATCCTACCATCCTTTTTCAAATTCATCGTCCTCATCATACATATCCGTAATGGTTCCGGATACATCAACATTATCTGGTGAACATAAAAACGTTTGTGCACCAAGTTTTTGAATATCGCCATTTACCGCGTATACCGTACCGCTTAAAAAGTCCACAATACGTTTTGCCTGATAATGATCAACACGCTGCAGATTGAGAACAACCGCCCGTCTGTTAACAACATTATCAGCAATTTCCTGTGCTTCATCATAGTTTCTTGGTTCACACAGCACCACCTTTGATGTTGGATGCTGCATGCTGGTCAGATTCACTACATTTTGTCTTGATTGATTTTGATTCTGGTCCTGAACCGGGTATTCATCCTGTTCTTCTACATATTCATATTCGTCATCCATCGTGAAAAATGTTTTTATCTTATTTTTAATACTCATTTTTTCACCCCGCTTATTTTAAGGTCCGACCAACTCCGAACCTATCCGGATATGTGTTGCCCCTTCCTCGACAGCAATCTGATAGTCATTGCTCATTCCCATGGACAAGTATTTACAAGGGGCGTGTGGAAGATTTTCATGGTTAACATTGTCCCGCAATGATGCAAGACTTCTGAAAATGGTGCGCAAACGATCTTCATCATCCAAATGTGGTGCCATTGTCATCAAACCAATTATACGCACCTTTTCAAATCGTTCAAGATTTTGTATAAACTCCAGGACATCATCAGGCTTTATGCCGTGTTTTGTCTCTTCACCGCTAACATTAACCTGCACAAAACAATCGACAGGCTGTACTGCACGTTTATTAATTTCTTTAGCGAGTGAATGACGGTCCAATGAATGAACAGCATCCACTTTATCAATAACTTCCTTTACTTTTCTGGACTGCAGTGTTCCAATAAAGTGCCACGATGCTTCATCAGAAATAGTATTATACTTTTCCAGAAATCCCTCCAGCCGATTTTCGCCAAGATTTTTAATACCTGCGTCGATCGTTTCTCTTGTTCGTTCTATTGTAACATATTTCGTGACACCTATTATGGTTATTTCGTCGGGATTACGACCACTTTTTTGACATGCTTGTCTGATAGTATTGCGTATTTGTTCCAAATTTGCTGCTACATCCATTGGTTACAGTGCTCCTTCCCCGCTTAATTGTGTTTATAGCCTATGTACCCCAACATTCGACCGGTTTTTCCCTGATCACGCCGATGCGAAAAAAATAAGTTTTCATCGGTAAATGTGCAATAATTTGTTACATCTATATTATGCCGTAAAATCCCCTGTTGTAAAAGGATTTCAACATTTAATTGCTTTAAATCAAGTAAAAATCGATTATTTTCCCTTTCTTCAACCGTATTTTTCTGCTGGTCTAAAGGAATATGCCGGATCACTTTTTCGTCAACCTCATAATGATGTTTGGATATGCACGGGCCGATAACAGCCTGAATGTCCTTAGGATTTGCACCTGCTGATGTAAACTTCCGAATCATTTCTTTGCCAATACGATTGACTGTCCCTTTCCATCCGGCATGGGCAATTCCGATATATCCTGTGACAGGATCAAAGAAAAACAATGGAACGCAATCCGCGTAAAATGCAGTACAAAGAACCCCAGGCTCTTTTGTAATTAAACCATCAATCCCTTTTAAAGAAGCATCGTAGGAAATTGACCCTTTACCAGTATCGATATTTTCAACCACATGTACCCTCGTCTCATGTGTCTGTTCACCGGAAACCCATCGTTCCAAAGGCATTTCCAACACATCTGCAAGCTTTGTTCGATTCTCTATCACATCTTCATATTTATCCGGCACATGCAATCCTAAATTTAAGGAATGAAAAGGGGTCTTACTGCATCCGCCATTTCTTGTCGTAAATCCGACTTTTAAATCTGGATTAATCTGCTGCCATTTTTGAAGGGTCAGCGTTAACTCACTAGTTTCACGGAATGGTTCATTCATATTGGTTTCCCCCTGATGGTATACTTGTTCTATATTACCATATTTAATGTGCTATTCGAAAAATTGCTGTTCCTCAATTAGAGCAGTTATACCAGGATTACGAATAAGAATAACGTCAGAACCGATTGTCTCAATTTTATTCCATGGAATCTCCATTTCTTCAGGTTTACCGAATAAACCACCTGACTTCTTTTCTTTCATATAAATAATCAACGCGGTGACCCTCCCTGTATTGGCGTCTATTTCCAAATCGGAAATATGCCCCAGTCTGCTCCCGTCGCTGATTACGATTACTTCCTTAATTTGCAGTTCAGATAATTTTATCATATGATTCACCTGCCTTTGTACTAATATATATGCAAAAATATGACAAACAAAACTGAAAAATTTTATCACACAAAAACGCCACCAATATCCGATAAGGATTGGTGGCGCTTTTGCATTTTATCTCCTGCGGTTCAGTCCAGTTTATACGTCGCTAAACGGGCACTTCCGCTTTTATGTGATCTAGCTCCAGTGCCCAGCGACTAGTAAACTTCCTTCACCTCCGTACGATAAGGCAACATCGGCTCGCTATCGCTCACCGTGTTTTCTTTATCTCCTGCGGTTCAGTCCAGTTTATACGTCGCTAAACGGGCACTTCCGCTTTTCATATTACTCGAACATTTGCTTGTTCATTTGCTGGATGGCTGCTTTTTCCAGGCGGGAAACCTGTGCCTGGGAAATACCAATTTCATCAGCAACTTCCATTTGTGTTTTACCTTGAAAAAAACGTTTACTCAGGATCATATTTTCCCGGTCATTCAGTTTAACCATCCCCTCCTTCAGTGATAATTTGTCAACCCACATTGCATCATCGTCTGTATCATCACTAAGCTGGTCCATCACATAAATCGGATCGCCGCCATCATTATAAATTGGTTCAAACAATGATACTGGATCCTGGATAGCATCCATTGCAAACACGATATCAGAATGTGGTACACCCATCTCCTCCGCTATTTCAAGAGGTGTTGGTTCTTTTGATGTTTTATTTATTAATTTTTCCCTCACTTGCAATGCTTTATAAGCTATATCCCGTAATGATCTGGACACACGAATCGGGTTATTGTCACGCAAATACCGCCTGATTTCGCCAATGATCATCGGAACAGCATAAGTGGAAAAACGAACATTATGCCCCAAATCAAAATTATCGATTGATTTCATTAATCCGATACATCCTACTTGGAATAAATCGTCAACATATTCACCACGGTTATTAAATCGCTGAATTACACTCAAGACCAACCGCAAATTTCCGTTAACCAATTCTTCTCTAGCTGAAATATCACCCTCTTGCATTTTTTTGAACAACGTACGCATTTCATCATTTTTAAGTACTGGTAATTTTGATGTGTCTACACCGCAAATTTCTACTTTATGTCTGGTCATTATGTTCTACCCTCCCGGTTGGAGATGCTGTTCATGGACAGTATCTCCCCATAGGAGGTTTTTTATGCAGTTATGTGAGGTACAAAAACCGTCAAAAATTCATCAAATCTTACTGCAGCAAGTCATACCATTTTATTAAATTCTTTTTGCAGTCGACGGATAATTTTTTTCTCCAGACGGGAAATATATGACTGTGAAATTCCGAGCATATCCGCTACATCTTTCTGTGTTTTCTCCTCTTGACCAACTAATCCAAAACGGAGTTCCATGATCTGTTTTTCCCGTGGATTTAACTGTGACAGTGCACTTTTCAACAGTGATTTATCTACGTTGGATTCAATATCTCTCGTAATAATATCTTCATCCGTTCCAAGCACATCTGATAACAGCAGTTCGTTCCCATCCCAGTCAATATTCAGAGGTTCATCAAATGATATTTCCGATTTCAATTTGTTGTTACGCCGTAAGTACATCAGAATTTCATTTTCAATGCACCTTGACGCATAAGTTGCCAGTTTAATCTTTTTCTCGGGATTGAATGTATTCACCGCTTTGATTAGACCAATTGTTCCTATGCTGATCAAGTCTTCAATATTAATTCCGGTGTTTTCAAATTTACGCGCAATATATACAACAAGGCGCAAATTTCGTTCGATTAGCATAGCCCTGGCGGATTTATCACCTTTCGGAAGCAACTCCAAAAGTTCTCTTTCCTCTTCCTTTGACAAAGGCGGCGGCAAAGCTTCACTGCCACCAATATAATAAATTTCATCCGATTTAAATCCAAGTTTGAAAAGTAATTTATACCACCATAGTCGAATTCGAAGTTTCCATAATCTCAATTTCAAATCTAACCCGCCCCCTTTTAAATTTAAGCTGTTTCTACAATTTCTGATTTGACAATCTTTGGATGCAGCAGACAATGATAGGATTGATCCTTGGTCAGTTCCGAAAATTGAATTCCAATTAATACTTTTTGGGTTGTGATTTTTTGATTTTCATAATAAAACGTCAGATTATCAGGCTTTAATCCCATCATGAATGTTCGATTACCTTCAACTCCCTGGTATGGAATGATATTAATTCGACTTTCCCAACTTGCCGGAAGTTTTTCAAAATTAAGTTCAGAATGTGCTTCATAAATTGATTCCCATTCGCCTTCTGTAAACCATTGTTTCAAAAAATACTGATCACAAATAATAACCGGCTTTTTACTCACCGGATCCATCAATTGGTTTCCGCTATCGATATAGCCGGTTGTTGAAAAACATTTGCTGCCAATTTGAACACGTACCGGACAAAGCTGATCATAACGGATCTTTTCTTCACCATGCCTGTCCATCCTCGCTTTCGTGAAGATCCACACAAGCGGAAATCCAATGACAATAAATAACCAGCTGACCGGATCCCCATACCCGCTGTTGAACGTGAGTATACCATTTGGCGACACGCCAATCGGATTTTGAAGTAAAAAATGTACTGCCAGCAATCCACCCCCTATAGCAAAAGTAGTGAAGTAAAACAGGAGAAGCAATTTCAACAATCGGTACACCGAACGGATTTTAAACGTACATAAAATAATCAAAATGGAGTACAACAGCTTTCCTGCAACCGTGTTAATAAACGTATCCGGATAGTAGATTGATAGTGGAACCAACAATGAAGCGATAAAAGCACCAAGGACGATTCGGATTTTACGTGTGCCGTCTTTTGCAAGGGCCAGTGTGAGCATAAGAAGCATCATGTCCAGGCAAAAATTCAACAGCCAGACGGCATCCAAATAAATGGTCACCTCACACTTCCTTCCTTTAGAAAACTTGGTTTATCACTGGAACGCCTCTTATGATAGCGCTTCCGGATTTTTGAGCTTTCCAAGTTTTTGAAAGCCCTATGCTTCGGATGAAAGTCTTCGTTGCAAAGTGCAGAAAGAAAGATTCCATCCTTTCCCATCTGCTAAAAACTACCTTAACAGGAGTATAGACGACTCTATCAGCAAAGTCTGTCACTTCTTGTATGCATAATAGGACTAATTTTAACTATTTATTGAGTACTTTGTCGGGTAGTAATAAGGAAGGTTTTTCCAAAAAACGCCTGGATCTTCTAATCCAAGTGTATAAGTGAAACATTACTTTAAGAAACTTCTGGGATATAGAGCAATGGCATTAAAAAAAGCAGCCAGAATCAATCTGACCGCTTTATTATTAAGTTGTTCATTAACGATTACGGTTACGGTTGCGCAGAAAGGTTGGAATATCCAATGTATCGTCTTCCTGGTTTTGACGGGGCTGCTGGTTCTGGCTTGGTTCCCGTTCCCTTGTAAATTCATCATTTGGACGAGTTGCTGCAGCCTGTTGCTTTTGACTAAGTCCCGGACGCTGATTGGATACCTTTTCGTTCCGTTTATTTTCATCGAAACCAGTTGCAATTACGGTAACAATAATTTCATCCTTCAGATTTTCGTTAATAACTGAACCAAAGATGACGTTGACCTCGTTATCAGCGGCGGATGTTACTAAATCTGCTGCCTCCTGTACTTCATAAAGGCTTAAGTTCGTGCCGCCGGTAATATTCATTAGAATACCGTGTGCACCATCAACATCTGTTTCAAGCAATGGTGAGGAAATCGCCTTTTTGGCAGCTTCTGTGGCACGGTTTTCACCAGTTGCAACACCGATTCCCATTAATGCTGACCCTTTATCGAACATAATAGTTTTCACGTCCGCAAAATCCACATTAATCAGACCCGGTTTTGCAATCAAGTCGGAAATACCCTGAACACCTTGACGAAGTACGTTATCTGCTTCACGGAAAGCCTCCAGCATAGGAGTATTTTTATCAACAATCTCCAGCAGACGATCATTCGGTATAACAATAAGCGTATCCACACTGTTTTTTAATGCTTCAATACCTGATCCAGCCTGTGTGGATCTTCTTTTGCCTTCAAAGGTAAACGGACGTGTAACAACACCGACTGTCAATGCGCCAAGTTCTTTTGCAATAGAAGCAATAACCGGTGCAGCACCTGTACCGGTTCCGCCACCCATTCCGGCTGTTACGAAAATCATATCGGCACCTTGCAATGCCTCTTCCAATTGCTCTTTATTTTCTTCTGCTGCCTTTTTGCCGACCTCCGGGTTTGCACCGGCTCCAAGTCCACGGGTCAATTTACCGCCGACTTGTATTTTGGTCTCGGCCTTGGACAGATTTAGTGCTTGGGCATCTGTATTAACCGCAATAAATTCAACACCTTCCACACCATGTTCAATCATGCGGTTAACGGCGTTGCTTCCGCCGCCCCCAACACCAATTACTTTTATTGTTGCCAGTTGATCCATATTTGTATCAAACTCTAACATAGTTCGTTCCTCCTAATATGCAAAATTACTAGAGTTCCAGAAGCTAATGATATCCGGGAAATTCATTCATATTAATCAAAGAAATACTTAAATATATTAGCTAATCCAGATTCCTTTTTCTCCTTATTCTTAGGTTCCTCGGGATTTGAATTCTTTTTCGTCCGCTTTGGCTTTGTTTCCTGCTGATTTACCAGTACAGATGGAAATAACTCTTTTCCTTGTATTTTCGCATTACGATAAGCAAATTGCAAGATTCCCACTCCTGCAGTAAATTGTGGTTCTCTGACACCTATGTAATCTGGTATTGCGATGCGAATATTCATCTGAAAACAATCCTGCGCAAGTTCGAGCACTCCGGGCATTTTAGCAGTACCGCCAGTCAAAACATATCCTCCCGGCAACTGCTGGTATCCCATCCGGCGTATTTCCCGTTCAGCATGCGCGTAAATTTCTTCCAACCTGGCTTCTATCATATCAGCAATCTGAAGTTGGTTATACGTCTGTGTTGTGTTGCTGCCTATAATAGAGACCTCAAAAGTTTCATCCTCCTGAGCATCGTCGAAGAAGGCATGTCCATAATTCAGTTTTAGATCTTCCGCTTCTTCAGTAGATGTTCTGAGTCCAATGGATAAATCCTTTGTAATGTTGTCCCCGCCCAGTGGTACTACACTGGTTGCTGCAAGGTGATCATTTTCAAATACCGAAACAGTTGTACATCCACCACCGATATCGATGAGTGTTACACCAAGGTTTTTCTCATCCTTGGACAATGCAATGCTTCCCGCTGCCAGTGGCTGAAGACAAATATCGGAAATTTGCAGGTTTGCCCGCTCCACACATTTTAAAATATTGTGAAGTACGGTTTTGGAACAGGTTATGATTGTCCCTTCCATTTCTAGCCTGACACCTATCATTCCCCGCGGGTCCGTAATTTCATCCAGACCATCAACAATAAATTGTTTCGGGATGACATCAATAATTTCACGTTCAGGTGGTATGGAGACAACTTGCGCCCCATCAATGACCCGCGTAATATCTTCATCACCGATTTCACGGTTCTCGCTTTGAACAGCAACTACTCCATGGCATGGCTGAAGTTGAACATGATTGCCGTTAATTCCAACAACAACACTGTCAATTTGCATACCAACCATTCGTTCAGCTTGTTCAACTGCATTCCTGATTGAATGAACTGTTTGATCAATATCGACAACCGCGCCTTTTTTCATGCCATTGGATTTTGCGGTTCCCACTCCAATAATATTCAGGGAATCTTCTAATACTTCTCCTATTATTACTTTGATTTTTGATGTACCTACGTCAAGACTCACTAGTACTTCACTGTTGTTCAAAAGAAAGGCACCTCCAGTTTCAGAAGCATTCGGCAAACCTATCCGCCGAATGTACTCTCATATTCTATTCTTCTACTAATGTATTGCTATAATCCACTATTTTAAAGGAATATACGTAAAAAGGGAACTTATATAAAGTAATTCTCTAAAAATCATAAAAATCCTTTAATTATTTTATGATTTTATGACCTAATTTAAAAAAATACCCGAAATAGTTTTCCAATAAACATTGCATCTTAAAAACGCTTGAATGTCATTGATAGTGAAATTATTTTTACACACTACACGTTTCGTTAACATGTATTCATATATGACTTTCCAAACACGAGAAATCTACCGTTTTCAGCGGTATTTTCATAGAGTTCATTCTATTTGGAAATAATTGTAACTTTATTCGGTTGATTCTTCGGATTGCTGTTTCTCATCAAATTGTCCATCAGTTTTTTTGAATGCTTCAAAATAGGCACCCACTCCTAAATGGACGATACCCTTTTTCCCTGGTTGAATTTGGGAAACGATGGACGGATAAGATTTCATTTTTTCAGCAAATTCCCGGATTGTTCCATCCACAATATATCCATCATTCATGTACAAAAGTATCTTATTTTGGTTGTCATCAGTTGGTTTCCAATGAATTTCCGAAATCAGTTTCAATATACTGTCCGGCAATTTATTCAATTGATTTGCCATATTTTTCAAATACTTTTCATTTGAAAAATCAAGCATGATTGGTGCATCACCATTAGCTGTTTCTTTCTTTAAGTCTGCTAAAATACTGCCGTTTCCAAGAACCGGAAAATAATTTCCGTTCTTTTTTATGTACCCGACATAATCATACTCAGAGACTTGAATCTTAATTGTCCAGGGGAAATCCTTACTGACATCGACCGATTTAACGATTGGATTCTTCCCTACTGTCCGGACAACATCTTCCTCATTGATCATCCATATATTTGTATCATCGGATATACCGCTCAGTTCCTTGATTTGTTTGTCAGAGGTATAACTGTTGCCATCTACCTCGATTGTCTTCACATGGCTTAGCGGCGACTGAAGATAGACAATGATGGATATGAGGATAAAAAAGACCGATAGATAGAATATTAATCTGCGGTTCGCTTTCTTTTTCCGCTCCTGCTTTAATCTTGGGATTCGATCCTCAATCGATACTATTTTTTTCTTTGCCATCCATGTCTTCCTTTGTCAAAAAATTAAAGTGACACCATACAATGCCACTTCACTAGTGTTACATGAATTATATCATATATTCAAATCAAATACGTAGTAAACTTTACCCAGATTGACAGCAGTTTTAACCAAATTTGGAAGACACTTCGTTATATTCTGGAATACTTGCTGATATTCAATAATATGCCCACTGAACACATTGTTAATGTCAGGGATGATCCCCCATAACTTAAGAATGGCAGTGTTATGCCGGTAACAGGGATCAGACCAATGACAACACTGACATTTATCATAACCTGAATGGTAATCATTGAAACGATTCCAAGTGCCAAAAACCGGCCAAATGGATCTGGTGCCTCTATTCCAATCCGGACCCCGCGCCAAAACAAAAGTACAAATAATACAATTAAGGCGGTACCGCCAATAAAGCCCAATTCCTCACCGAGAATGGCAAATATAAAATCTGTCTGCGGCTCAGGCAGATAAAAGTATTTTTGCAAACTGTTTCCAAGTCCAACCCCCATTAATCCCCCAGGTCCCAGAGCATATAAGGACTGGATAATTTGGAATCCATCACCAAGGGGGTCTTCCCATGGATTTAAAAATGCAGTTATCCTGCTAATACGATATGGGGCAGATATAATCAGGTATAAAAACCCCGCCACCCCGATTGACGCAATACCAAAAAAATGGGATAGCTTTGCTCCGGCTACAAAGATCATCATCATACAGGTCAATATTAAAACAACCCCTGTTCCAAGGTCGGGCTGCAGCATAATCAAGCCAAATGCCGTGAATACAAGAATTATAGACGGCAGAAATCCGTTTTTAAATGAGGTAATGTACTTCTGGTTAACAGACAGAAAAACGGATAAATAGATGATCAGACCAAGTTTCATGAATTCGGAAGGCTGAATACTGAATGCTCCGATCCCTATCCAACTCTGCGCACCATTCCGTTCCATCCCAACCCCCGGAATCAATACGGCAAGAAGCAGGATAAAACAAACAAGCAATAATATTTTACTGTATTTTTTCCATGTACCATAAGGAATCGACATAATGAAAAACATCGCAGCAATTCCCACCACACTAAAAAGCAATTGACGTTTTAAATAAAAGAAGGAATCCCCAAAATTATATTCCGCCTGGACATAAGAAGCACTGTAAATCATGACACTTCCTATGGTAAGCAGAGCAATGATAATGAGCATTAATGCAAAGTCCGGTTTCCTTTCGAATGTGAACAGTCTTTTTATCAAAAAAACACCCCTTTTTCCAATTTCATCGGAACAGGGGCATTCTTTTCAATATTCTATTAAACAAGCCCCTACTATAATGTATGCACAGCTTGTATAAACATGTCTCCTCTTTCTTCAAAGGAGCGGTATTGATCCCAACTTGCACAGGCAGGGGACATTAAAATGACATCCCCCTCTTCGGAATGGTCAAATGCATAGGTGACTGCTTCATTCATTGTTTCTGCGCGCTGTATAAAATCGATATTGGCCTGATTTGCCAGTTTCTCCAATTTTTCAGTGGTTTCACCAAACAGAATCATACCTTTTACATGGTTCAAATATGGTAATAAATCATCAAATTCATTTCCCCGGTCAAGACCGCCTGCCAGTAAAATAACCGGTTGTTGAAAAGAAGCCAGCGCCTTTTGTGTTGCCAGAATATTGGTCGCCTTTGAATCATTGTAAAATAATCGGCCGGCAACATTTTCGACATACTGTGTGCGATGTTTAACACCAGAAAAAGTCGTCAGTACTTCCCGTATTCCTTTAGTGGTCGCTCCGCTTAATTTTGCAGCACAAACTGCAGCAAGAATATTCTGCAGGTTATGACTGCCAACCAGCACGATTTCACTGCGGCTAATGATTTTTTCCGACCCGTAATAAATATTGTTGTCATCAATCCATGCACCATCATTAAGTTGCTTTTCCATCGAAAATGGTATTTTATAGGACGATGCTTGTAATACTGCTTCACTGACGACGGGATCATCCGCATTGAAAACAAGGTTATCATCTTTTGATTGATTGGCGAAAATATTACATTTCGCTTTTTTGTAGTTCTCAAAGGTCTTATGATAATCCAAATGTGCTTCAAAGATGTTCAAAAGAACAGCAATTTTCGGTTTAAATGTCTGTACACCCATTAACTGAAACGAAGATAACTCCAGAACCATCTTTTCACTCTCTTTAAGTGTCTGGGCGACTTCGGAAGCAACGTAGCCAATATTTCCTGCAACCTGTACCGGCTGATTGCTTTCCCTGAGCATTTCTGTAATTAGCGTGGTTGTTGTTGTTTTTCCATTCGAACCGGTTATACCGATAATTGAACTTTCCACCAAATTACCAGCGATTTCAATTTCAGTAATAATAGGGATACCACGATTGGCTGCCTCTGTAAGCAATGGGTTCTCATAAGGAATTCCGGGGTTTTTGACAATAATATCAATATCATCCAATACAGAAAGCGGATGGAAACCGGTTATTACTTCTGCTCCCATTGACTCAAGCTCGCTGACTGCTTCTTCATTTCCACTGCTTTGTTTGTCGTTCACCCGAACCTTTATGCCATTTTGTAACAGCAGTCTTGCTGCTGCAGTTCCACTTTTTGCCAGCCCCAATACAAGGGCATGTGCGTAAGGGAAGTTCGTTAATTTCTTCAAGTTAACCACACCTCTATATAAATACCTAAGGCTGCAAAGATTAATCCTACGAGCCAAAAAGTTGTTACTACCCGCCACTCAGACCATCCCATCAATTCATAATGGTGGTGCAGCGGGCTCATTTTGAATACCCTTTTACCAGTTAACTTAAACGAGACTACCTGAATGATGACAGAAAGTGTTTCAATTACAAATACGCCACCGATGATAATAAGAATAATTTCCAGTTTCGTCAAGATTGCTATTGCAGCGATTGCTCCCCCAAGTGCGAGTGAACCGGTGTCTCCCATAAACACTTTGGCCGGGTGGGCATTGAACACTAAAAAGCCGAGCAAGGCACCTACAACAGCCAAAGCAAAAATTGTGATTTCTGCCTGAGGTGTTCCATACCATGCCAGTATTGCAAATGCACCAAATGCTATCGCAGCTGTTCCTGCAAGTAATCCATCAAGTCCATCAGTAAGATTGACAGCATTAGATGCACCAACAAGCATAAAAATAATCAGCAGTGCATAGCCCCAACCAAGTTCCAGTTGAATGGAAGTACCAGGGATTTGCACATACGTCCCAAAATCGTTATATTGCAAAATAAAGTAAAATACAAGTGCTATGATAAGCTGACCAACCATTTTTTGCCGTGAAGTCAACCCCAGATTTCGTTTCATGGCTACCTTGATAAAATCATCCAAAAATCCGAGCAACCCATAGCCGACAAGAACAAATATCAGCAGCCAAAGCTCATAGCCAATGGAGCTGTCACTGAATTTGCCAACCATAATCAAAGCTGTTGCAATAACACTGATTACAATCATCGTACCACCCATAGTAGGTGTTCCTGTTTTTTTCAAATGTGACTGTGGTCCTTCTTCCCTGATACTCTGTCCAAACTTTAGGCGACGCAGGAAAGGAATGAATATCGGTGATAAAAGGACGGTTATTAAAAATGCTATCGCTATTGTCATAAGTAATATATATATGTTCATTGTTTCTCCTCCTCTTGCAGCAACCGTCCATATTTTTACTTAGAGTGAACTATCTCTTCAACAAACCACTCGAATTGCATCATACGGGAGGCTTTAAACAATATCAGTGTATCTTGCCTCAGATATTCCCCTAATGCCTCCAGCAGTACCTCTTTCGATTTATAATGCCTGCAGATAATTGATGGGTTATTTTGCTTGGTTTCCTGTGTAATACGCTCTGCCTGTTCTCCTAAAGTAAAAACTGCCGTAATGGAATTGTCAATCACATTTGCTATGGATTGATGAAATAATTCAGACTGCTCTCCCAACTCCAGTATATCCCCAAGAACCAAGACCTTTTGATCAAATCCATCCATTTGCTTAACTACAGTAATAGCTGCCTTTGTGGATGTTGGTGAAGCATTATATGCATCGTTTATAACCGAAACACCATTTGTTCCCTGTAATAATTCGAAACGCATAGAAGTATGCTCAAGTGTTGATAATGCATCATTCATATCGGTTGCTGAAACTCCCATTTTTCCAGCTATTGTGATGGCAAATGTTGCATTCAACGCATGATGCCCCCCCATAAGCGGAATTGCATATTGTTCCCCGTTGGAAAGTGTGAAGTGTGTTCGTTTTTGCCCCAGGTTCACATGTTTTATTATTACATCATTGTGTGCATCAAATCCGCATGTTATAACATTGTTCCGGGAGTGCATCTGCTTAAGAAGCAGCTCATCACCATCCAAAATGAGGCAGCCATCTTCATTCATTCCTTTGATAATCTCAAGCTTAGCTGTTGCGATACCCTCTCGTGAACCAAGGTATTCAATATGTGATTCACCGATGTTTGTAATAATGGCATAATCCGGTTTAATAATGTTGGAAAGCACTTCGATTTCACCAAAATGGTTCATTCCCATTTCTGCAACAAGCACCTGCGTATCACGCGGCATGGATAAAATCGTTAACGGGACCCCAATATGATTATTCAAATTACCTTCCGTATTATGGGTCCGGAATGATTTTTTCAACACAGCTGCCATCAGATCTTTTGTTGTTGTTTTTCCATTCGATCCTGTAATTCCAATTACTGTCGGATCCACCACATCACGATATGCTGAAGCAAGCTGTTGAAGTGCAACTAGTGTGTTATCCACAAAATAAATGGGGAAATCAGTAGGCAAAAACCCTGGCAGCTCTTTTCCCTTTTCCCACAGTGTACCCACAGCTCCATTATTAAAGGCTTGATTAATAAAATCATGGCCATCGAATGTTTCACCGCTAATTGGAATAAATAACGCTTTATTTGTATTTTTTCGGCTGTCGGTAACTACCTCTTTTATCGGCAATGGTTCCTTGAAAGCTCCCTGACAGTCCTTAAAAATCGTCGACAGCCACTCGGTGGTAAACAACATCACAAATTCTCCTTTGCATCGATTGCCTGTTTCGCTTCTTCCCTGTCATCAAAATCGTGACGTACACCGTCGATTTCCTGGTATGTTTCATGTCCCTTTCCGGCAATCAGAACAATATCATCCGTATCAGCCTGTTTCACTGCTGTGGTGATTGCATCTTTCCGGCTTTCGATCACTTCATAATGTGTCCCTTTAAGTCCTTCCGTCATATCATCCAGTATTGCTGAAGGATTTTCGGTACGCGGATTATCAGAAGTAAACACAACATGATCTGCATAGTTCATTGCTATATCCGCCATTAATGGACGTTTCGTCTTATCCCTGTCTCCCCCGCAGCCGACAACGACATATACCTTTTTCTTTGCAAATCCTTTAATCGTTTCCAGTACATTTTCAAGAGAATCAGGCGTATGTGCATAATCAACAATTACCGCGAAGTCATGATCTCCTTCGACCGGTTGGAACCGGCCGCTAACCCCTTTCACTTGTTCAAGTGCATCTTTAATGGCCGAAAGTGGTACATTCGCTGCTATAGCTGCAGCACTTGCTGCAAGCATATTATAGATATTAAACTTGCCAACCAGTTTACTGTTGACCTGAACAGAGCCAACAGGAGTCACTAATTTGAACGATGTTTTGGTCACTTCCAAGTTAATATCTTCAGCCATCACCTGTGCGTCCTTCTCACAGCCATATGTAATCACTTGTTGTGCGGTACTGCGGATGAGTATATCTGAATGCGGATCATCGAGATTGATTACTGCATATTTCTTCTTCCCATTACCATAGCCGTTGCCAAGTTGTGCGAACAACAGGCTTTTTGCATGCAAATATTCCTCCATACTATGGTGATAATCAAGGTGATCCTGTGAAATATTCGTAAACACCGCTACATCAAAATCACACCCATGCACCCTGCCAAGATCCAATGCGTGCGAAGATACTTCCATAATTCCCTGATCAATCTGTTCATCTCGCATTTGTTTAAATGTCCGCTGCAAAAATAATGCATCAGGTGTTGTATTTTTTACCGGATATACAGCTTCACCGATTTTCATCTGAATCGTGCCAATCAATCCGGTCTTCCGGTTAAACTGATTAAATATGGATTCCAGTAAATAGGTAACGGTTGTTTTTCCGTTTGTTCCTGTAACGCCAATCAGCGGAAAATGTTTAGTCGGGTAATCGTAAAACTTACCAGCAATCATCGCCATTGCCCTTGAAGTGCTGGCAACCTTCACAACGGGAATAGATACTGCAAGCTCTTTTTCCGCAAGAATTGCACTTGCACCGTTTTGAACAGCCTGTTCTGCGAAATCATGGCCATCAACTGTGAAACCATCGATACAAATAAACAGATCACCTGCCTGCACCTCGCGTGAGTCCATTTCTATATCTCTGATTTCCACGTCTTCAATAGGCGCATTTGTTTCATAAAAAGCAAGCTCAGAAAGTAATTCTGATAATTTCATGTAAAACATCCTATCATTTTATATTTTCCACTTTATATTCATTTCGGTTTTAAACAATTTTTAAGAGGGCAGGAACACCCTCTTTTTTAAAAATTTACTTCAACACCTGTTTATTATAGCAAATATCAATCCGAATCACGATTTTTTTTGTCAGATAAATATATTCGGATTTTATCGCCTTTTTCCACCTTCGTTCCAGCCGATGGTTCCTGATCAATTATATACTTGCCATCTCCACTCGCTTTAATGGAGAGATTCGTCAAATATTTTCGGAGGTCGCTTTTTTGAAGACCAACAAGATCAGGGACTTCAACTTTTGGCTGATCCGTCCATTTGAGTTTTTTCTTCATGCCATCTTTACTCGGCGCCACGCCCATTGCCCGCAAGCTGTCACCAATAATGGAACCAACGATAGGCGCTGATACCACCCCACCGAACGCTACTGTGTTTTTTGGATTATCAATGGCAACATATACGACAATTTCCGGGTCATCAGCAGGCGCAAATCCGATAAAAGAAACAATGTAATTATTCTTCATATACCGTCCATCGGGTCCGACTTTTTGCGCAGTACCGGTTTTCCCTCCAACCCGGTATCCTTCCACAAATGCTGGACGCCCCGTTCCTTTAGCTACAACACTTTCAAGTGCATACCTGATTTTCTTGGAGGTGGAAGCAGAAATAACAGTTTCCTTTAGTTCCGGTTTAATCGTCTTAACCGTATTTCCTGTTTCCGGTTCAATCCATTTTTTCGCGATAAACGGCTCATATAATTTCCCGCCATTTACCGCAGCAGCGACAGCCATAACCTGTTGAATCGGCGTTACAGAAACACCTTGTCCGAACGAAGTCGTTGCTAATTCAACCGGACCTATTTTATCCGGATCAAAGAGGATTCCGTTACCCTCTCCTTTCAGATCTATACCAGTTTTACGACCGAAACCAAAATCTCTGATATAAGAAAACAGTTTTTCTTCTCCGAGTTTCATCCCTAAATTAACGAATCCCGGGTTACAAGAGTTTTGAACAACCTCCAGGTAGGATTGATGACCATGACCACCGCTTTTCCAACAGTGAAGCTTTGTTCCGCTGACACTGATATCGCCATCGTCATTGTAGCTGTCATGCTTCAAGTCTACCGTGCCTTCTTCAAGCGCCGCTGCCAATGTAATAATCTTAAAGGTGGAGCCCGGCTCATATGTGCTCCAAATTGGCAGATTCCGATTATATATTTTCGGATCAACATGTTGATAGTTTTCCGGTTTGAAATTAGGCCGTGATGACATAGCAAGTACTCCGCCCGTATCAGGGTCTACTGCTATCGCAAGTGCGCCATCCGGATTGAATTTGGCTACCGCCTGATCCAGTTCCCGCTCCATGATGGTTTGAACCTTTAAATTGATCGTAGTTTTCAAATTTAATCCATCTTCGGGCGGTTTATATTCATCTGCAATCTGTTCCAGTTTCATCCCCTTGGCATCTGAATAGAATGATAGACTGCCTTCGTCCCCGTTAAGTTTATCATTATAGTAGAGTTCAAGCCCCATTAATCCCTGGTTATCAATTCCGGCAAAACCAAGTACATGGGATAAGTAATCCCCATACGGATAATGACGCTTCGAATCTTCCGCCAAATAAACACCATCCAAATTAAGTGTTCTGAATGCCTTTTCCTGTTCCTCGGAAATTTTCCTTCCCGCCGGATGGATCCTTGCATAGACAGCATTTTTCGTAACGTACTCATATGCCTTTTTTTCTGTAATACCTAATATGTTGGCGATTTTTCCGGCTGCTTTTTGCGGATTTTTAATTTGTTTCGGAACAACAATAACAGATGGTGCGGATACATTTTCAGCAAGCACTTCACCATTCCTGTCCAAAATCTTCCCGCGTTCAGGCTCAAATGTAATATCCCTGCTCCAGGATTCATCCGCTTTTTTCATCAGTTCATCACCAATGATAAATTGAACATAGCCCAGCCGGACATCAATAATTGTAAAAAGCAGTATACCAGCAAGAAAAACAGTAACTATTCGTTTTCGTACCGTTACAGCAGATACGCGTTTCATACTCCATCCCCTTTTCATAGGCAGGCTTGTATCCACTATATGAGTATGAAAATCCGAATAGAACACTGTTTCTCTTGTTAATGGTATTCAGTTAATTACGTTCCTGTTTCTTTTTATTTTCTTTTTTCTGATTGTCCTCAGCATTTGGCGGTTTAAATTCCACACCCAAATATGCATCCTCTTTCAAGGTGGTACCCTCTTTTATACTTTGTTTCACTGCATATCCATGACCCATGGTTTCCACTTTCAAATGCAACAGATCTGCAAGCTGCAGAACATCCCTGGCTGACCATCCAGTAATATCCGGCATGGTTGGATTATCCGTTACCAGAATTAGTCTGTCGCCTGGAAGCAGTTTCGCACCTTTTTCCGAGGAGGCCGCCCTAATGGTTTCTCCGCTTCCAAGAACTGTTACATCCAGTCCTTGTTTTGTAAGACTTTCTTTCTTATCAACCACGGACTCGCCCTCAAGCTGTGGAATTTCCACTGCATGCACCGGTTCTGTGTTTTCTTTATCCGGATTGATATTTAAGTAATGTAAGCTGTGTTCCATCACATTTTTAAAGATAAATGCCACCGGCTCGGAACCAAGTTCATACGGTTCAAGTTCCGGCTTTTTCACAGATACATACATCATTAATTGCGGATTATCTTTAGGAGCAGCGCCCAAAAAGGAATAAATATAATTTCCATGGCCAATCAAATATTTGCCGTTTTTGGAAATCTGTGATGTACCAGTTTTTCCCGCAACTGTGAAATCTTTCAGTTTAAATTCCTGACCGGTACCATATTTTTTCGAAACAACCGATTCCATTAAGTTCATAACGTGGTCGGCGGTTTCTTCAGATATCGGCTGACCAACAATTTCCGGTGATTTCTTGCTAACCACCTTATGTGTATCAGGATCAACCACTTTAGAAATTACGTATGGTTTCATCATTTTACCGTCATTGGCAATGGCTGTCGCAGCCTTCATCAATTGAATTGGGGTAACTGTAGTGCCTTGTCCAAATGAAGTTGTCAATTTTTCACTTGGCCAGTTATATAAAATCTCCCCTTTTTGCTCACGCGGCAAATCAATACCCGTTTTTTCATCAAAGTCAAATGCTTTTAAATAATCAAGGAATTTTTCGGTCCCTATTTTCTCCCAGACCAATTTGGCAGCAGCAACGTTAGATGAGCGTGCAAAACCTTCATCATATGTGATAGGCCCCCATCCTTTGCCCCCATTATGATCATGTACAGGCGTTACACGGTCACTGACCTGATAGGTTCCGGATTTATATAATTCGTTCCCATTATAAACCCCTTCCTCAATAGCTGAAGCCCATGTGAACATTTTCATCGTTGAACCGGGCTCAATCGGTGTTGAGACTGCATCGTTATACCAGTTTTTGACTTCGTGGTTTATCTTATTCGGGTTGTAGCTTGGTCGGTTGCTCATTGCCAGAACTTCACCGGTATGCGGATCCATTACAATAGCAGACATACGTTTCGGCTCATATTTCTTTTGCATTTGTGACATAACGTCTTCAAGAAGCGTCTGTATTTTCTGGTCAATCGTTAAATAAACGTTATTTCCATCTTCCGGCTTTTTGATAACCTCATCCGCATCAAGCAGTTTCCAGCCTTGTTTATCCCGTTTATATGAAATATAGCCATCCTTGCCGCTCAATACATCATTCATCTGATTTTCAATTCCGTAATCACCTATTATCTTCCCATTCTCACGATGAGCAAGACCGATAATACGTGAAGCAAACATTCCATTTGGATAGTAACGAAGCGATTCCTTTTCAAACCCAATGCCCGGAATATCAAGTTTTTCTATTTTTTTCTTCGTATCCAGTGACAATTCGCTTCCGGCACGGCCGAATTCAACCTGAAACCGGTCGTTATTAATCCCTTTTTCTAGTCGCTCCAAAATATAACTTTCTTTAACATGCAATAAAGGAGCCAGCATTTCCGCAGTTTTTTCCGGATTTTTTACATGCATTGGCTCCTTAGGGTTTTCCGTATACGTTTCATCCACAATTGCATGGATTCTAAATGTTGGACGATCGTATGCCAACGTCATCCCATTCTTACCAAATATTTTACCTCGCTCTGAATCAAGGGTGTAAGATGTTGTCCGTTTCTTGTCCGCCCATTCCTCCAATGAGATATTGTTGATTTCGGCTGTTGCCTGAATGTATAAAAATCTTCCGACCAGCACTAAAAATATTCCGGCAAACAACAGAATCAGAATACCCGACATGAAATGGGTGGTTTTATTTTTTCTCATATATTCATCACCTGGTTTAGTTGTTATACGCAGTAGCTTGTTTCACTTCAGATGCCTGAATCGTCAATCCATGCTTGTGTGCAATTCTAATAATACGCTCTGGTTCACTAAGTTTAGCTTTCTCGTATGTAAGTCCTTCGTTGATAACCTGTTGATGATCAACAGTATTCTCAAGAGATTGCACTTCTTTGTTAAGCTGCTCGGTTGACGATGCAAATGAAACCATATAGACGGATGCGATAATTATACAAAAACCAAACAACGAATACAAGACTTTTTCACCTTTTGTAATCCAACTTTGTTTTTTAACTTTTACTGCTTTTTGTTTTTCCTGTTGCTGCGGCTGTGGTGCATATGTTTGTTCCCAACTGCGCGCCTGATTTGCACTCATTATTTTTTCCACCCTTCCTTATACGAAAATTCTTCATTCCATGAACCGACCTTTTCCACAATCCGTAATTTAGCCGATCGCGATCTGCGGTTGGATTCCAGTTCATGCTCGCCAGGTAAAATTGGTTTTTTTGTTATCATCTTGAATGGTGCCTGATGGTCTTCGGGAACAACCGGTAAGTTCCTGGGAACAGGTTTCATCGTACTCCATTTTTTAAATGCTTGCTTACAAATCCTGTCCTCAAGCGAGTGAAACGTTATAACGGCTATTCGTCCATTGATGCCAACATTCCTTGCAGCCTGATGTAATGCATCATTAAACGCTGCAAGCTCGTCGTTTACTGCTATCCGCAACGCCTGGAAAATGCGTTTTGCCGGATGCCCGCCTTTTCTTCGGGCAGGTGCAGGAATTGCTTCTTTAATTAATTCCGCTAACTCATGTGTTGTATTAATTTGTTCGGTTTTCCGGTGTGCTTCGATTTTCCTTGCTATCTGTTTGGAAAATTTTTCTTCACCATAAGAAAAGAAAATCTTCACCAGTTCATGATATGACCATGTATTGACAATTTCGTGTGCATCCAGACGCTGTTCTTTATTCATTCGCATGTCCAGCTTTGCATCATGCTGATAACTAAACCCTCTTTCTCCCCGGTCAAGCTGTGGGGACGAGACACCCAAGTCGAAGAGAATACCGTCAATATGATCGATGTTGCACATAGCCAGCTCCGGATCCAAATTCCTGAAATTGGAATGGATAAATGTGATTTGTCCCGAGTACGGCTGCAGTCTGTCTTTCGCTGCTTCAAGTGCATAAACATCCTGATCAAAGGCTATCAGCAACCCGTTTTCGTTCAGTTGTCTTGCAATTTGTTCGCTGTGACCTCCACCGCCGACAGTACAATCTACATATGTACCGTTCGGCTTGACTGCCAAACCTTTTAGCGTTTCTTCTTTAAGCACACTGTAATGATCAAACATTTGCACACCTGCTTCGGAAAACCTTCCATTTTTTCTTTTCAGTTACGCTCCGTTTGTAATGCCTGAACCAGCAAATTCCGGGCGCGATGTTTAAATATCAAAGTCCATAAGATTCTCGGCAATTTCACTAAATGATTCTTCCGAGTCACTGAAATAATCTTCCCAGTTTTCATTTGCCCAGAATTCAATTCGGTTAGATACACCAATTACAACGCATTCCTTGTTTAATGCAGCATAGCTTCTAAGTGGTTGCGGAATGTTTATCCTTCCCTGTTTATCCACTTCACATTCAACTGCACCTGAAAAGAAAAATCGTGTAAATGCCCGTGCATCTTTTTTAGTAAGTGGGAGTTTCTTCAATTTTTCCTCCAATGCTTTCCATTCATCCATTGGATAAGCAAACAGACATTTATCCAGTCCACGGGTTACAACAAAGTTATCGCCCAGTCCTTCGCGGAACTTGGCGGGGACAATAATTCTTCCCTTCGTATCAATGTTGTGCTGAAACTCACCCATGAACATGTAGCTCGCCCCACTTTCATATTTCCTATGTTACCACATTCCCCCACAATTCACCACCTCATTTCCAAAAAAAATGATTTCAATTTAATGACAGTACCAAACCCCCCGAAAGAGAAGCATTCCAGCCGTTTTTGAAATACAAAAAAAACGCCGGGATTTCGTGTTTCCCAACGCTTTTCTGCATATTGAACCTATATATGAACATGGTTTTAAACATCTTTGTGTAAGTGGTGGTGGAAAGTGGTTGATTACATATAAACAATAAAATGCTTATGCTCAAATGAACATGTCTCATGTGCCAGTTGCCCTATAAATTCCGGTCCATATTTATTTATAAATGAGATTGGATTCCAGGTTCTTTCCTGTAACCCACCGTTTGGGTGAAGAGCCATTTCAGCAAGGTTAAACTCGCCCAATTCTTTTGTATACTTTTCCTCAATCGCTTTTACAATTCGCTTTTCCATAAAATCGATATCACGCTGTAAATAAAACAAATTACGATCCGCAAGTTCCCCAAGGTCATGCCGTACTTCCCCGGCCACACTCCTTAGTGGTGCATGAACTTGTGCAATTGTATTTTTTATTTCAGACGCCAATTGCTGAACAGGAGGATCCTGTTGAGTGCGCAGCCAATTTGTCTTCAGTTCCCCTGCACCATTTCTAATGACATCTTCCGCGGACAATGAGTATTTATTCAATGCTTTTTCCACCCTTTTTTCCATTAGCGTAAAGGAAAGCCTTGGCAGAACAGGTGGCATTTCAATCCCCACCGCATTAAAAGCAGGTTTTAATGCAGCCCAGTAACTGATTTCACCCGGCCCTCCCACAAATGCAAGCGTAGGAAAAAGCAGTTCCTGCATGACTGGCCTTGTAACTACATTATTGCTTAATAATGCAGGGGTTTTCCTGGCTATATCCAAAAGCTCCTGCTCTGACAAAACCAGTTCATTTTGCTTTCCTGACCATTCACCATTTTCATTGCGGGTCAGCAGGATACGCTCCTGATTATGGTGGATAAATAAATGACCATCATCCTTCTCGAGCTCCAATGAGACAGGGTAATTTCGTGTTTTCAATTTCTGCAAAGACTGATAAACACCTTTACTGATTTCAGGTTGACGATTAATCAATGTTTCAAAATGCATGCTTTCCAACTTGCGGAATTCGGGAGCACCAGAGTCAACAAGCACAAGCCCTTCATTGGCGAACAATCGATGGATCAAACGCGCAAAAAAATCAACATATGTATGTGATTTTTGTAAACAATCCTGAACTGTTTCATATAAATTCGCTGTGAAATTGGTTTCCCCCAACTCTCCAAATAATTGATAAAGCCACTTTTCCGCATCTGCTTTATCTATTTGAATATCGGATAAAGAGCGCTTCTCCTCAACCCGCTGTTGAATCGTATGTTTTCTCATTTCCGTTTGTTCCGGAATGTAGATATGGTTAATTTCATCAAAGTCATGATCTTCTCCCGCTATCCAAAAAACCGGAACAATCGGTCTGCCTAGTCTTTTTTCCTGCTGTTTCGCAAATTGTACAATTGATATAATCTTATTAACCGTATACAACGGCCCGGTCAACAATCCTGCCTGCTGCCCGCCAATAACAACTGCACTGTTATCCTGTTCCAATCGTTGAATATTCACATATGCAGATTCCGGGGCTCCCCATTTTTTATTCAGTGTGATCAAAGCTTCCGTTAACGATTTTCTGTCAAAACTTCTTTCACTTAATGAAGCAAGCCGCTTACTGTATGTTGAATCCAAAAAAGGATTGTAATCAAAATGCCGCATAATTTCTGTTTTTTGTTGCCGGTAATCATCTATTAATGGGTTTTGCTTTCCCAAATTAACCGGATTGATCTGCATAGCTGCATACTCCTTTACTATTGAACTATCCAGTAAGTATTGTACATAAAAGTCCCTGCAATTTCATTTAATCTGTTTTTATACGTATCATATCAACTTAGAATTTGTTTTACTATTCCAATCAATATCAAAAGACAGTACAATATCCCGAACAAAAGAAAGCAAATGCGCCAAAATATTTTAAAAATATTTCGAAATGCCACTTCTGTATAAAGCCTCCATTGGACAACTGCAATAATTGTAAATAGGCTGGGTAATACGACCAGGAGGACGCCAAAAAATGATTGTTCGAATATAAGATTAAACAGAACAAGAACGGCAATTATATAAAGCGGGGTTGTCCAGTTAACCGATTTATGAAGTGCTTTCCATTTATGCCTGTATAGTTTGAAACCAATCAAATAAACAATCCAGGTTACAGCAATAGGAGCGGTAATAATCAGCGCAAGTAAATAAATTATGATATCCAGCATTATTCGATATTCCCCTTTTTCATTTCCAATGCTTTAATACTTCTATATATAAAAGTTGTATTCGGTATGTTTTCAGTACTGTTTTCAACCAAATAGCCGGTTATCATATCAATCTCTGTCCGTCTGTTTTCCCGGATATCTTTCAGCATTGACGATACATTCTCACTGGTATTCCGGATAACATACTGCACTTGTTGCCATGCAGATGTAAAATCCACATTTAGAATAGATGACGCCTCATAACATAAATCACAGGCAAGTTGCTTTAGGTAACGATTTTCCAAGATCATGCCATTTCGCACATCAAACAGCGCTGTTAATGGGTTAATAACAGCGTTAATGATAAGTTTCTCATAAAGAAGCGATTTCCAATCCAACGAAAATTGAAAAGGAAAACCGGAACGATGCAACTTGTCCGCCACGGACGATAACATCACACCATCACCAACCAGACCAGCCAGTTTTATTGTCCCTTCCCCTGTATGTAAAACAGTATAGTCGTTGACCCGGTTTGCTCCATGTTCAACCACTCCCACCATAATCGGAAGCTCCAATGGCAGCAGTTTATCAATATGCCCCATTCCGTTCTGCAGAAAAATAACCGGCACTCCTGAACGTACGTGCTGGATAAATGTCAATACACTGGTGATATGCTCTTGTTTAACACAAACAATGAAAATGTCTTCCTTTCCCGGATAATCCATCAGTTGTGCATTCACTTTTACCGGCTTATCTGACTTATCCACAAAGATACCATTTTTCTTTATGCTTGCCTTTTGTTCAGTGCGTCTCACATAAATGGTTATCTTATGATGCACCGCCAATTTGCTGCCAATCAGCAATCCGACTGAACCTCCTCCGATAATACCAACTTTCATTTGATATTCCGCTCCCTGCATATGTTTTTTCTTATATTGTAGCAGATGTCCATTGCTTTGTACGTAATTATTCATATGTTTTAGCATGAACTGATTTCAAATTAAACAAGTTTATATTATAATGAAAATATATTGGTAATCATACATTCTTTCGATTAGGGGGATAAAAAGTGAATAATCAGGTTAAGGTTGAAAAACTTCTAATCAACTATAAGACACTTGAAAAGTTTAAACGTTTTAAAGAATATGGCAATCAGGAATTATCCATGCTGGAGGATTTACAAAGCAATATTATTGAAAACGACAGCAGATCACCTTTTTATGGTATCTATGTTGGCAATAATCTTGTTGCCCGCATGAGTCTTTATCAGATAAGCGCCAAATATGACCAATATTTTGAGCCTCCTCAGGATTACCTGGAACTTTGGAAACTTGAGATTTTACCGGATTACCGCGGACGCGGATTTGGAACGGCGTTAGTTGACTTTGCCAAAAGCTTCAAATTGCCGATTAAAACAAACCCACGCATTAACTCACATGGCTTCTGGGAAAAAATGAACTTCCAAAAAGCCAAATATGAAATGGAAAGAGACCTTGGGGAAAATCCGCTTATTTGGATGCCTGAAGGAGTAGAAGAAAAAGAAGTATAAAAAATTAAGACATGAATTGCCTCCATTGGCATTCATGTCTTTTTGCTTCAGTTTCGGTTTTTTTCTTCAACCCATTTCCATAGGTTTGCCATCTCAGTCCATGCTTCCTGATAATTTTTTAATTTTTGTTTTAACATTTCATTCTCAGATTCCAACTGTTTCAGTGTACTTGACTGTTCAGATTGACAATTTTCATCCCCATCACCATTATCGGTTCGCATTCTTTCTAGTAAAAGAATTGCTGTATCAATTGGGTCTCTTTCAGACGCATTACCAGGTTCAATATATTGCCATGCCTTTTTCCGGTTTCCCTTTTTGCGTTCTTCTTTTGCCTGGTCTATTGCATCCTGATATTGTTTTCGGATTGAAGCATTCCACCTGAATCCACAGGCTGCAGAAGTACGCGATAATTCTTTGCCCACTTCCTTAAATGCTTCAAGCTGAGTTTTTCCTTCACGGATATGGCGGAGAACTGTTTCAGCCAATATTATATCTTCATCTTTCGTCCATGCATCCTGACGTGTGGCATTCATGACATCCCTCCTTACTGTTTGCTATCAATGTATGCAAAAAGTAGGAGTGATAGAATAATTCCGATTAAATAGTTTGAAAATTTCTATCTTATCCAAGAAGAATATTTCTGCTTACTTTCGATTATGAAACTTGCTGACAGCTTCTTTATGTTCTTCTGAATCCCATAAATTTGCGCTGTTTCGGACTTCATCGCTCATTGCCGCCGCCAATCCAAGTACAGAAGTTCGTTTCAAATATTGCCTTTTCAATATCTTCATTTGCTTAAAGGATCTTGAGGCATATGGGGCTAATAGTTTTTCTTCATCCCACTCTTGTTTGGCAACTACCTTATGAATCCACTCCTTATTAAATAAATACGCGGCATCGTAAATCCCGCCTTCCAATATCCAATGGTACGCAAAACTGGGAAGAACCTTTTCATACAGCAATGCACCACCGCCCCAGCCCGGCGCAATGCCCAATGTTGTTTGTACAAATCCAAAACGGGTATGTTCCCTGGCAATGCGAAAATCACAGGCCGTTGCAATTTCACATCCTCCTCCAAGCGCGTCCCCATTCAATAAACCAATCGTTGGCACTGGAAATGAAGCAATATCATATAAAACCTCTTTCATCGGATACAAGGCAGAAAAAGCTTCATCAGACGTCAGATCACCATGCAGATTGGCAAGATCACCGCCTGCACAGAACATTTTCTCACCGGATGCGGCAATAACTAAAAATTTAACGTTTTCCTCTTTGGCGGTTTTGACTGCAATTTTCAACTGATCAGCCATTTCAACAGAAATTGCATTATGTTTTTCCGGCCGCTGTAATCGAATTATTCCAAATCCATCATCATGATGTATGTATTGTATGTTCTCCATTCATTGAATTCCTCTCTATTCGTGTACTGCATTAATTGTAGCATATTATTCAGGAATATATTAGCGATGGCTGACATGGATCGAATGATATTAAAAACATAAAAAAACAGATCACTCTATAACAGTGATCTGTTTCGTTTCATTTATGCTTCTGATACGACTTCTTTCCCGTCATAGTGTCCGCATGATTTACATACATGATGCGGTTTTGTCAATTCACCACAGTTTGAGCATTCTACCATGCCAGGTACATGCAGCTTTTTATGGGTACGACGTTGATTTTTCACCTTTTTGGAAGTTCTACGCTTTGGTACTGCCATGACTTACACCTCCTTCAAACATGAAAGCAAAAACCAGAATAAATAATTCCTATTTTTCTTTCTCCTCATTATTAAGTAATGACTCCAGTTTCTTAAAACGGGGGTCAATCTTTTTTTCATTGGCATCCTCTGAAATTAATTCCCAGCCTTCTCCTTCTGTTGGAGCTTGACTGGTGGCATTTTCATCTTTGGAAAATACCCGATATGGAACCTCTAATAAAATATTTTCCTTGATAAGTGGAGTTAAGTCAAGTACTTCTCCATCAATTGGATGAATTTCATCTTCCAGTTCCTCATCATTATTATAGATCGATTCGGAAAACACCTCAGTAGCCTTAATTTCGAAAGGGTATGGCACATCTACTAATGTACGGGCGCATGGCAAAATCATTTTACCATCAATTGAACAAGAAAAAATAATTTCATCACCCTCATCGAAAACTGTCCCATAAACATTTACAGGATCAATCTTTCGTATATCATTATTCATCTTTTCCAGTTCAGAAACATCTACCCACTCATCAAATTCAAAAGGCTCATTGTAGGCATTTTTCTTAATTTGACCTACAGTAAATTTCATTTTTATCACCTCATGGCAACAAGAGTTATTTTAAAAGGAAAATCATCTTTTGTCAACATTTTTTCTTTACAGTTGGATACTTTTAAAGCAGTGTTCATTGGTATTTTGGATAAATCAAAACAAACTAACGAACAGCTTACAAATCAGTATTCCCGTTCTGTTCATACATAACCATTTGCAACAATGCGCACTTTTTCTTTTTTTGATACAATTAATACCAATATATTGCAAGGATGTGACTTTATGAAAGCCTGTGGTGTAATCGTCGAATATAATCCTTTTCACAATGGGCATGTGTACCATATACAGGAATCCCAAAAAGCCGCTGATGCGGATTGCATGATAGCGGTTATGAGCGGGAATTTTTTGCAGCGCGGCGAACCGGCAATCATCGATAAATTCCACCGGACCAAAGCCGCACTGTCTGCAGGAATTGACATCGTTTTGGAACTTCCGTACGCATATGCTGTGCAGAGCAGTGATTTGTTCACGAAGGGTTCTGTACAGACGTTAAATGAAATCGGTGTATCCAGTATTTGCTTCGGCAGTGAATCTGGCGATGTCTCCCATTTCAAAAAGGGATTCGAGCGGTTCGTGGATAACGAAAACACATTCCGAAAAACTCTGAAAGAAGCACTTGGTCAGGGATTATCGTTTCCGGAAGCCAGCAGAATGGCTTACCAGGAAATTGGACTGGCTGCATCAGAAATGGATTTGTCACGACCGAATAATATCCTTGGTTTCGGGTACGTTAAAACAATTTTGGAAAATAACCTGCCTATTGAACCGTTAACCATCAAGCGTACAAATAGTAACTATCACGATCAAAACTACACAGGGACCGTTGCCAGCGCCACAAGCATTCGAAAAGAATTGCTTGCGGATAAGTCCATTACACCCGACTTGGCTAAAACCATGCCTGCCGGGACAACACAACAACTGGATGAATATAAGCAGTCATCCGGAATATGGCACGACTGGGAGCTGTACTTCCCAATCCTGCAATACCGTGTTAAAACGATGACGACAGGTGAAATTGCTATGATAAGCGGAGTTGATGAAGGATTGGAACACCGCATCAAACGAACAGCAAATGAAGCAATCTCCTTTGTTGATTGGATGGGGCAGATAAAAACAAAACGCTATACATGGACACGACTGCAGCGTATATTTGTCCATCTGCTAACCAACACAAAAAAAAATGACCTGATATTTGCCAGAAAGAACCCGACCGTTCCATTTGTTCGCCTGCTTGGTATGACTGCGAAAGGTCAATCCTTTCTAAATGTGCAAAAAAAGAGAATGGAAGTACCGCTTATTTCCAACTTAAACCGTACATCAAGTTCACTACTGTACTTGGAAGAAAAGGCTGACAACGCATATTATAGTGTTTTAGCAACCGGTAAACAAAAAGCATTTCATGACCAGGAACTAAATCCGCCAATTATCACTCAAATGTAAAGAGACCCTGTCACGCAGGGTCCCTTTGCTTATTTTCCTGGTTCCATTTCTTGCAGATAATGCAAAGCGTCTTCAAATGTATCGACCGGCACGATTTTCATATCTGTACCAATTTCCTCAGCGGTTTTTTTTGCAACTTTATAATTCGAATTTTTTGCTCCATTTTCATTTGGAGCAAAGAATACATCACAGCCTTCTTCATCAGCTGCAATTACTTTCTTATCGATACCGCCGATTCGCATAACATTTCCTTCATAATCCACTTCACCCGTACCGGCAATTTGATAGCCCTTTGTCAAGTCTTTCTTGGTAAGCTGATCATATATTTCAAGGGAAAACATTAATCCTGCACTTGGTCCGCCAATTTTCCCACTTGAAAAGTTTACCTCCGGGTTAACTTCCACTCCGCGATCAGTGACTAAACGAATACCTATTCCCACTTTTCCGTCCAGTTTCTCAAATGTTTGAAGTTTTATTTCTTTCGTAAGTTTTTTGCCATTCCGAACTATTTTCAAGGTAATGGTATCGCCGGCTTCTTTAGCTTTTACATAGTTTATTAAATCCTCGGCTTTCTTAATCTTTTTTCCATCAATACCGGTAATCCGATCAGCCGGTTTCAGCTTGCCGTCCGCAGGCATATTTTTTACAACTGATACTACATATACACCCTTATATTGAATGGAAATATCTTTATTAGCTGCCTTATAGGCGACGGCAACTGCTTTCTCCTGGGATGAATCCATCATCCGAAGCTGTGCATGAAAGTATTCCTCTTCCGAAACACCTTCAGGCATGATTTCACTGATCGGATGTAATTCCTGATGTGGCATAATCTTTGCCCAAACATATTGAATTGGCGTTACTTGCCCGCCACGGACCGTTACAAGATGCATATCACCTTTGCTTGAATACCCACCTTCAACCTCAACAATCGGATTTAGTGCGTCCGCTCCCCCCGGCTTGTACACATAATACGGAAGCTGATAAGCCGAAATGAAAAACGCAGCCAGGATAACGATAATAAACGCCGCAATATGTTTTTTATTGACATTCATGTTAGGACTCCTTCCAGTTTCAAGTACCACAACTACTCTGGAATATTACAAAGTCTATGGCATAAAAGTTATATGTATGCGCGTATATTTGTATAGACTTGTTCAACTTGAAACAAGCACATTAATAATAATCAAAATACGCTAGAACCAGTTTACTACTATGAGAGAAAGAAGTACAGGGACAGGTTAGTTTAGGGGGCTTTCCATTGATTCAAAAAATTAAAACTATCCTTTTGTCAGGGACCACTGTATTCATCGCCTTTTCGTTAATTAAATATCCCGATCAGGCATTTGAAGCAAGCCTCCGGGGATTAAGTATGTGGTGGGAAGTTGTATTTCCATCGTTATTGCCATTTTTTATAACCGCGGAACTGTTAATCGGCTTTGGCGTCGTCAAATTTATCGGTGTTTTGTTTGAACCTATTATGCGGCCGCTTTTCAAAGTTCCTGGTGCTGGAAGTTTTGCATGGGCAATGGGTATGGCCAGCGGTTATCCAACCGGAGCAAAAATATCAGCAAGGTTACGTGAGGAAGAACAGCTGTCTCAAGTAGAAGCGGAACGACTTGTTTCTTTTACAAATGCTTCGAGTCCACTGTTTATTTTCGGGGCAGTATCTGTTGGCTTTTTTTACGATATGAAGCTTGGGGTTTTACTTGCCGCTTCACATTACATTGGCAATGCACTCGTTGGAATCTGCATGCGATTTTATGGACGTGACAGTGAACATTCCAGGACAAAAGTGGAAAAACGAAAACCTTCCATCATTCAGGCATTCAGGGAAATGCACCGGTCAAGAATGAACGATCAACGGCCATTTGGGCAAATTGTCGGTGATGCTGTATTAAATTCAATTAAAACACTTGTTATGGTCGGCGGTTTTATTATTCTATTTTCCGTCATTACCAAACTGTTATTCATTATCGGTGTGTCACCACTGATCGCCTCAATGCTCGCCTATGTCCTGAAAGTCCTTTCATTGCCCATAGAACTTGCATTGCCGCTGTTTTCCGGATTGTTTGAAATAACACAAGGTGCCAAAGCTATCTCACAAACCGAAACAGCAAACCTGCTTGCAAAGTTTATGGTCGTCAGCTTTATTCTTGGCTTTAACGGATTTTCTGTACAAGCCCAGGTTGCAAGTATAATTGCCAAGACCGATATAAGGTTCAGCCCCTATTTCTTCGCACGGATACTGCATGGTGTTTTTGCTGGTATTTTAACCTTGGTTTTGTTCAAACCGTTATATTTAAACAGAACTTCCTTTGACTTTAAGGGGGTACCTGTTTCAAACGGTCCGGCCGACAGTACATGGGGAAATATCATGCAATATCTCGATATTGCCGGACCAGTGATTACATTCTCCGGCTTGCTGTTAGCTGCATTAATTCTGATTAACCGATTATACAAAAAAAGGGGAGGCTAATCCATCCACGGACAGCCTCCTATCTTTGATATCTTAATATTTTCTGTTCAGCGCTTCTTCCACTGGCTTCGGCACTAAATCTGACACGTTTGCTTTATATTTAGCTACTTCTTTCACAATGCTTGAACTTAAGAATGAATATTGATTATTTGTCATCATAAACAATGTCTCAATATTTTCATTCAGTTTCCTGTTCATCGAAGTAATTTGCATTTCGTATTCAAAGTCACTCACTGCCCGTAATCCACGCAGAACTGCTTGCGCGTTTTTTTGTGTTGCATAGTCAATTAACAGCTCACTGGATGAATCAACTGAAACGTTCAATAAATGCCCAGTCGATTGTTTCAGTAATTCCAGCCTTTCCTCAACAGTGAATAATGGTGCCTTGGACTGATTATTAAAAACAACAACAATCACATGATCAAAAATGCTTGCCCCCCGCTCAATAATATCCAAATGTCCATATGTAACAGGATCAAAACTTCCCGGACAAATTGCCAGCCTTGTCAATAGCGATCTCTCCCTTCTTTTCTCTTATAGATGGTAACGCCTATCGTACCGCCATAATCAGCATGTTTCATAATTGAAAAGTTCCCGATTTCCGGTGCGAGCTGTTCCGATGTATCATGTTCACAATAAATCATGCCATTTTTCGTCAAAAGCTGCAAACCGTCAATTTTTTCAAGTAATTTTTCATAATTTACTTTCCCATAAGGCGGATCAAGAAAAACCAAATCAAATTGCAGGTTTCTTTTTGATGCAGCTTGTAATGCACGAAAAGCATCCGCACGAAATATTTCCGTTTTTTCTTCCATGTTTAATGTTTTTACATTACCATGAATTGTATGTATTGCTTTTGGATGTTTATCCACAAACACCCCGTGAGCCATCCCGCGACTCAGCGCTTCCAATCCCAAGGAACCACTTCCAGCGAAAAGATCCAAACAGTTTCCACCATTAAAAAATGGTCCAATCATCTGAAACACTGCTTCTTTTACCTTATCTGTGGTAGGCCGGGTTGACTTTCCCGTTACTGGCTGAAGTTGTCTGCCTTTACATGTTCCTGCTATTATCCGCATAAATCCACCTCAAATGACATGTCCCGATATTAATCCTATCAAAAATTCAATTTAATGTGTATATATTTCAATTCCATGTCCATAATAACATATGAAGCAGCTAATTGATTGGTTGTTTCATACACGGAGAAGACTTACACTTCCCCATAAGTTCTTCCTCCGGTTTCTCCTCTCCCTTTGCCTTTTTGTTTTCTGGACAAGGAAACAAAGGGACCTGCAGAACTTTTGTCTGCAGGTTTTTTTATGTTCTAAATGATTTGAAGACAGCAACTTTGTCCTCAACCTTTAGGTGCTAAAAAAACCTTTGCGAAAACTTTTTCGCAAAGGTTATATTCCCATTTTATAATCGTATTGTTTTGCCTTATCCGGTTTGGCATTTTCATAATCTGTCCGGACAAAAGGTTTCTGTGACTGATCTACTTTGGACACGAACGAATGCTTTAATAATTTGTTCTCAACATCTTCCAGTTGATCCTGGTCCACATACAGAACAGCATATTTTAATTTTTTGGATGCATAAATCATATGCCCGTATCGTTTTATATGTTTCAAGTTTTTCATATGTTGAAACCAGACGATTAAACCTTGACGATTCGATCTCATAGTATGTCCTCGCTTACATTTCATTTATGTCAGTTTATCAAAACAAACGAAACTTATCAATATATCCTTTTATGAAGCTTTGCATCCGCATTTACCCCCGCTGCCGCATCCTCCATGTACAAGTGCTGCACCATCTTTAGGCGCTTTTATATCTTCACTGACACTTAACGCGACATAGCTGCTGACTTCATCAAGAAGCTTTTGCAGGTTGCGTTCAGCAATTTTGAATGCTGCTACTTTATCATTCATATCCATTTCACGTTTGGCTGTGCGTACTTTCTTCATAATTTCATTATAATCAGGGTGGTATCTGCCAAATCGCTGCACATCCTCATAGTGACCCTTTATATCATTAAAAGATGCAATAAGCCGCTGTGCTTCCTCATCTTCTATTAAAGCGTTCCGGGAGTCATTGTAGGCTTCCGCTGTTTCTGAATTCAGTATCATCTTTCCCAACGACTCAGAATAATCAAGAATATCCACATACTCCATCGTACCAATCATTTAATCCACCTCCAATTTCATCATATCATGTAAGGAGGAAGATTTAAATGGAAACTTTCTAATCCTTTATGCTGCCCGCGAGTTGCGCAAACAGATGAATCATCTGCAAATGATTACCAAACTTTTCAACCCGCTGCGGAAGAGTCTTGCCATAATAAACCTTAGCTTCCCTTTCAATTTCCCGGATACAGTCCGGCTCCCTTGTCAGATATCGGTACCAAATTGGATTCTGCCTTACAAAATTAATATAGGATGGATTTTCATAAAGTGCTTTGTACGTATTTCGCTGCATTTGTATCCCGCCTAATCCCTGTTCCAGTTAAACGGATTATTTATGTTTCCGAAAGGCTGTGTCGGTTTTCGGTTATTTTGTACCTTTCCCAGCATCTCCTGGATGATTGAAATGGTTTGATTTAATTGCTTTACTTGCTTTTGAACTTTTTCAGCGTCCATTTTCTCGGTCATATCCATCATCTTACTGAAGAACTCAGGGTGTTTTCCACCTGTTCTGTTTCTTTCCTTATATTCATCCCAAAATGGATCATCTTCATCCAGCAATGCCCATTTTTCATAATATTCCTGCCATTCCCGCCCATTTCTTCTTACTTCTTCAATTAGTTTGGGATGGTTATTCATAAACGTTTTGAATTCCTTAACTGACGGATCCAGATCTACATCATGCATACTCACTCACCTCGGTTTGGATGTCTCTTCTAATATGGTATGATACTAGGCAAATTCGCGTGAGAAAGAAAATGCACAACAACCATACCTTTCCAAATCTTATCGAGGTAATTGCAAAAAGTTTTGGGTGTAATAGAAGTGGTATACGCCTGCACCAAGATGCGTATAGCCATCATTCAGCAGTGCCTCCCGATGTCCTTTACTGTTCAGCCATCCATTCATAGCTGATGGAGCGTCAGGATACTTTGCTGCAATGTTTTCTCCTGCTGCCCGGTAATATACTTCCTGGGAAGCAAGACGTTCTTTTAACCCCGCACCATTTTTGCTGTAATGGGAAAAGTAATTGTTCACCGCCATATCTTTACTATGCTTAAATGCAACCTTGCTGATTTCCTTATTCCATTTTAATGATGATTTCCCATGGGTTGATCGCATGACATTCGTTATATCAAATATTTGTTTTTCCATGCCGTTTTCCACCTTATCCCAAACAGACTTGGACAAGTCCGGTTTCGCCGGCAATTTCCCGCGATATTCCATTGCGTACGGGCGATGCTCCAATAATACTTCACCTGTTGCGATACGAACAGAGGAAAGTTTATTTGTAAATGTATCCATATAACACTGCATAAAGATTTGATCCGTTAACTTTGCCAGTGGTCGTGATTCCAATTCCCGATTTTTCAGTTTAAATGTATATGAAGATAAACCGGAACTATACGTCACCTCGTCTGAAAAATCCAATGTTTTTTTAACACCTTTGTACTTCTGGCCAAGGTGAATCGGTTCAAGCGAAAGATTATCCCCGATTGCATAAATTGTCATCACTTTATTGTCTTCTACACCAAACTGAACGTATTGCTTATTCCCCTTTTTATAAACCCACCATACATAGCCATACGCACTCATATCTTTACGGACGGGTTTGCCAAACTTCCCCATTAAATCATCCGTATCTTTTCCAATCCACTGATAGAGATCCCCATCAAGCGGAACTGGATTATGTTCCGTTATTTTCTTTGTTTCCACTAAATTATTCTTATGCTCCAGCTTATTGGCTGTATGGTTGATTGCCTCCTCGGGTGTTTTATCCAGAAGATAAAATCCTCCCGCCACAATAACCAGCAGCCCAACCAGTCCAAGTATAAATCGCATATAAGTTTCCCCTCTTCGCAAATTGTCCATACTTAACTATATGATAAATAATAGAATACATACTTTTTTCTCTATTAAGTTTATGATACAACATTCGAAAAACATGCTTCATTTCCTTCGATATGCCATATGTATTGCAACTTGCACTTTTTTTTACTATTATTGTTATGTGAGTACAAAAATGTGAGGTGTAAAAATGAGACTGGAAAATACAGGTATTGAAGACTCTATTGTTGATATCAAGCCTCTGGATCGGCTGATGGGTAAACACGCGTTCATTCGCGCGGGACAATGGGATTACGAACGTGTCACATATGATTACAAAATAAGTTCAAAGGAAAAAAATATTACATATTACATCCGAATCCAAGGTTATGCTGTTGAAGGTGATGTTGATCGCGGCAATGCAGTGATTAAACTGATGACACCGCTTCTTGGGAAACATTACTACCCGCATGGTGTTGAATATGGCGAAGAGGAAAACTTCCCCGAGAATTTGGTGAACCGTGCTGCTGATTTAGTATCAAAAGTTAAAAAGGAAATTGAAATTTATACAAAATAAATGGAATGTAACCTTACACGATCCGAAATCAACTGCCGGAATTTATACAGCAGTTGATTTTTTATGGAATCATCGACCTATAGCCCTCCATAAAAAATAAGTATTCAGCAAATTCTGTTCAAAACAGCAGTTTAGTGCTATATTTTTAATAAGTACATATTGATATTGATGCAGAAGGGAGATTTTTATCCACCTTGTTCCGATCTATTTCAAAACGCCAATGGACTCTGATTTTTTTCACACTTCTGTTTATTCTATTCTGTTACTTTATATTACCGATTTCAATACCATTGCTAGTTGCTTTAGTCACAGCTTTGATGCTGAATCCACTTGTCCGGCTGTTCCAGCGAAAAACGAAAATAAGCAGGAAGACGTCGGTTATAATTGTATTTGTCCTGTTTATTATTTTAGTCGGACTTACAGGCACATTTGTCGTTACAAAAGCAGTCACACAGGTCGTCAATTTTGTGGAGGAAGTACCTGTCTATTTTCAAAAGGTCAATGCCGCTTATGCTGACTGGGAGGAGGAAGTACAGCAATATACCAAAAATCTTCCACCCGAATTTATCCGTCAGGTCTCCAGCAGTATCGAATCAAACCTTACCTCTTTAAGTAATACAGCCAAAGAAAAGATTACCATTGATAACATTGCTCAGATTTTTTCAATGATTCCGCAGTACCTGATCAGCTTTCTTGTTTACCTGATAGCCTTATTTTTATTTATGCTGGAACTGCCTGCTGTAAAAGAAAAAATGTACAACATGTTTACAAAAGAAACTGCTGAGAAAGTAACCTTCATGAATACCCGCCTTTCCAATGTTATTCTCGGTTTTTTCAAAGCACAATTTCTGGTCAGCATTATTATTTTTGTAGTGTCGCTAATCGGTTTATTCTTCATAACTCCGGAAGCTGCAATCATTATGTCATTAATAATCTGGATCATTGATTTTATCCCATTGATTGGATCCATTATTATACTTGGTCCATGGTCATTATTTATGTTACTTGCCGGAGAAACCGCGACAGGTATCCAACTGGCAATACTAGCTGTAATACTTTTGGCTATCAGAAGAACGGTAGAACCAAAAGTGATGGGCCAGCATATAGGACTTTCTCCGCTCGCAACACTTATTGCGATGTTCTTGGGAGTAAAACTGATTGGAATAGCCGGTTTTATATTAGGTCCATTATTCCTTATTGCGTTTAAATCGGCTAAAGAAGCAGGCATCATCAGATGGAAATTTAAAATTTAAAAAGCGTGCAGGAGAGTGTAAAATGTCCTTTACAAAGGGTACACTTTACTGGCTCCTGCACGCGCTTTTATTTTCAGCCGCCTAAAATGGCTTTTAGCATACTTGTCGTTGTTCCACCATCATAAATAATATACAGCAGTAAATAAACCATGACACCGGTTAATGCACTGAAGAACCAGATAATACTGGTAACAGGGCCGATTTTTCGATGAATCTTAATTTTGCGTTTGAATGCCAAAGTTATCGTAACCACACCAAAAATAGCACCGGTTGTAGCTAAAAAAATGTGGAATATCAGGAAAATGGTATAATAAATTTCGATACTTTCAGGCCCGCCAAAACTGGTATTCCCTATGAAAGCTGTTCTTGAAACATAAATAATAAAGAAAAGCAATGCACTGATTGCAGCGGCAATCATTGTTTTTTTATGTGCTTTCGGTTTATCTTTCAATATAAACCTCCATCCGAAAGCTACCAGGATGGCACTTAAAATAATAAAAAACGTACTGATTGTCGGTAGAAATGGCATATCCGAACTGTCTCCTTTTCTTGATAAAAACTACGATTAATAATCACTTGAATTCGTTGTTGGGATTGGATCAACCCGTAAACTCTCCCGATTAAACCATCCAAAGAATATTTTTCCAAGCATAGTTCCATACGTAATTTCCTGCATCAGTTTCATAATAATTCCACCCAGTTGCTGATCCTCCAATGTCGTCATTGGAGAGAACATCTCCGGTCCTGAAATACTGTATGTTATATTTTGCAGAACACCGTTTGGTACACACAATGACATCGCCTGTATCCAAGCTCCATCCTGTGAATATGCTGCATAGACCGGTACATCCGCAAAGATGATCAATACACAGGCAGGTGTGATCAGGACACCATTAGCAAAGATGTAAAATATTTTGGCAAGTGGTGACAGCTTATCGAACTCCTTCAACGGTGACATAATCGGCCACCAGACAATAAAGGCTGCAACTAAAATTATCAATGAAATACTTGTATGTGCTACCTGTGATGATTTCGCAAAATCAAAGATCCCAGGCATGTGATACAACGAAAATAATGTATTAAACAATAAAAGTGAAATCAATGGCTTGGATAAAAATGAAATGATTGGCTTCACTACTGGTTTATAAACAATCTTTTCCCATATCCATTTCGGAATACCTTTAATAATAAAAATCGGAAATATTAAGTAGTAGATAGCCATTTGAATCATGTGTGCTGTCAGCATGATATGTGACAAAAGATCAACTGGAGCACCCTTGACAGCATACAATAAGACCATTGCAGCATAAAAGAAAAACTTTTGTTTACCGGTAGGCTTCTCCCCACCTCCGAATTTATGCCGATACGGTCCAGTAACAAGAAAATATAGCAATGCTAATCCCAAAACAAACAAAAAATAAAAAGGGCTCCATAAAGCACGGAATCCGAAAATTTGTATTTCCAACCACATAAACAACCACTCCATAGATGGATTATTCTATAATTATAACGCATTTTGGGTCAAACACGCATTTCTTATGTGACAATTTAGGAACAAAAGGATGTAAGACATGTAAAATAACACAATCAGTTTCGCAGTTCATATTATCAACCATCTTCAGTACAATATCAACTCTTAATCAACATTTATCGACCTTCCCGGTTAAGATATCAACCACCACCGACCGAAAATCAACTTTCATGAACCGGGTGAAGTCCTTAAATCGGTTCATTTAACATTAAACAAAAAAAGGCCGGGAACAGTGCCCCGGACCTTCTTTTACAACTTACCACCAAGTAATGACACCCAATCCTGTAAGGGTCAGAATTGCTGCCCAAATACCACCGTAGATTAGGATTGACGGAATTTCATGATCTTTATCTTTCATATGCATGAAATAATAAAATTGGAAGCCTACCTGGATTACCGCAAGAATAATCAATACAGGTATGACAAACATTTTATCCATCGCTTCACTGATTACAATCCCAAATGCAATCAACGTGAAGATAATCATTAAAGCAAAAGTAATCAGTTGTTTTTTCATTTCTTCTTTATTTTTTTCTTTTTGAAATGGATTAATCTGATTAGAGTTTGAGTTCTCCGACATTCATTAACCCACCTTTCCCATCAGGTAAACTACTGTGAAAATAAACACCCATACTACGTCAATAAAGTGCCAGTAAAGACTAAATGTGTAGAATTTAGGCGCATTATACAGATTCAAACCGCGTTTGGCATTTCGAATCATCAGCGAAATTAACCAGCAAAGACCAAATGTCACGTGCCCGCCATGAAATCCAACGAGTGCATAAAATGCAGAGCCAAATGCTGATGACCGGAATGTAAATCCATATTCATGGATGTAATGTGTAAATTCATACAGTTCACATGCAAGAAATCCAAAGCCAAGTAAGGCCGTAATTCCCAGCCAAAGCTGCATCTTATTAAACGAGTTGTTTTTCATATGGTAAACCGCATATACACTTGTTAATGAACTTGTCAGCAGAAGAATCGTCATCAAGAAGACAAGTTCCAGACCGAACAGTTCACTTTCCGTTGGTCCGCCCGCTGCTGAATTACGTAATGCAATGTACGTTCCAAACAGACAAGCAAAAAGAACAGTTTCACCGCCTAGGAAGAACCAAAAGCCGAGAAATTTATTTTTGCCTTCAAGGGTGGCTTTTTCCGGTTCATGCGGCATTACTTCCGGATTTAAGGAATGATCACTCATATTAGTCAGCCTCCCTTTCAAGTTCTTCTTTAGGGATATGGTAGCCGTGATCATCTTTCAATGATCTGGTCAGCATACAGCCAAGCAATGTTGCCATACCGCCGAACAACAATATGTATGCCCAGCTGTGATCCATATGGTAAATAAATCCAAAGCCTGCAACGAACAAGCCAAGACTCATCAGGAATGGCAGGAATGAACCGTTTGGCATATGAATATCGCCTACTGGTTCTGCAGGGGTCATAGTCCCTTTACCTTCCGTTTTTTCAACCCAAAGCGGGTCCAATCCGCGAACTAACGGAACTTGCTTAAAGTTATAATGGACCGGTGGTGATGCGGTGGCCCATTCAAGTGTACGTCCATCCCACGGATCATCAACAGCCTTTTCTCCTTTTACAGCAGTGTAAACGATGTTGTAAAAGAATACAATTACAGCAAAAGCCATAAAGAAGGCACCAATCGTACTTATCAGGTTACCGGTGTCAAGTCCGGATCCAATTTGATATACCCAATAACGGCGTGGCATTCCCATCAGCCCAAGAAAGTGCTGAATGAAGAATGTCAAATGGAAACCAATAAAGAATGTCCAGAAGGTTAAATAACCCAATTTCTCATTAAGGATGCGACCGAACATTTTTGGCCACCAGTAATGCAGACCCGCAAAAATACCAAAGATGGTACCACCGACAATTACATAGTGGAAATGCGCTACTACGAAATACGTATCATGATACTGATAGTCGGCAACAACAGATGCGACCATTACCCCGGTCATACCACCAATGGTAAATGTCGGAATAAATCCGAGTGCCCAGAGCATTGCTGAATTAATTTTAATTTGGCCGCCCCACATGGTTGCAAGCCAGTTGAAAATTTTGATACCTGTCGGCACTGCAATTGCCATTGTTGCGATTGCAAAAATAGAGTTTGCTACCGGTCCGAGACCAACTGTAAACATATGGTGAGCCCAAACCATGAAGCCTAGAAATGCAATCAGCATTGTAGCAAAAACCATTGCTGTATAACCAAACAAACGTTTCTTCGCAAAAGTTGAAAATAAATCACTAAATACACCAAATAATGGAAGGATTAGGATATAAACTTCCGGGTGGCCGAAAATCCAGAATAAATGCTCCCAAATTATGGCATTACCACCAAGTGAAACATCGAAAAATGCCGATCCGAACATCCGGTCAAACATTAGCAGGAACAAACCGATTGTTAATGCAGGAAATGCGAATAAAATCAGTACGCTTGTAATAAATGTTGACCAAGTGAATAATGGCATTCTCATATATGTCATACCGGGTGCACGCATATTAATAACGGTTACCAGGAAGTTAATACCACCAATCAATGTCCCGGCACCGGCTATTTGCAGACCGATGACATAAAAGTCCACCCCATGTCCGGGTGATGTCGTCGATAGTGGTGCATACGAAGTCCAACCTGCATCTGGTGCTCCACCTAAAAACCAACTGCAGTTTAGAATAAGTCCCCCAAAGAAAAACAGCCAAAATCCCAATGCATTCAAAAATGGAAACGCAACGTCACGCGCCCCTATTTGCAATGGAACGGCGGCATTCATCAATCCAAGGATCAACGGCATCGCTGCCAGAAAGATCATTGTTGTACCATGCATAGTTATCATCTCGTTATACAGTCCCGCGCTGACGAAATCGTTTTCAGGCTGCATCAGCTGTATACGAATAACCATTGCTTCCAATCCGCCTAGGATAAAGAATAATCCACCGCCGAAAAGGTAAAGGTGTGCTATTTTCTTATGATCGACAGTTGTCAAATAGTCCCATAACACAGCACCGAAGCTTCTTTTCTGAGTAACTGCTGTACTCACAACGTTTACCTCCTTTTATATGTTTCACATAAATTTAAATTAATACAAATATTACTTTTCTTTAGCATCTTCCGGTGTAATTTCAGATGGTTGAAGCTGCATTAAATACTCGGCAATCTTGCTTGCTTCTTCTTTTGATACATCTGGATATTTACCGGTCATTTTATTGCCTGGTTTAACAGACTCCGGATCCATGATCCATTTCACCAGATTTTCTTTCGTTGGGTCTAAAATACCTGCGATTTGTGAACGGTCTCCAAAGTTTGTCAGGTTAGGTGCAACTTGAGCTGGTGACGATCCAATCGCATGACATCCCATACAGTTATTTTGCTGGAACAGCTGCTGCCCTTCCTGAGCTACTTTACTCTCAGGTTTTGCTTTCGGATCTACATTCTTCATATCCTTAACCCATTGATTGAATTCATCTTTACTGACTGCAATAACCTTAAAGTCCATCAGTGAGTGTGAAGGTCCGCAAAGCTCGGCACATTTACCGTAATAGACGCCTTCTTCAAATGCTTTAATATACATTGTATTTTCATTGGCAGGGTTAACGTCCATTTTACCTGAAATTGACGGAACCCAGAAAGAGTGAATAACATCTGAAGATTTCATGTTCAAATAAACTTTTTCACCAACCGGAATATATAAATCCTGACTGGTTTGAATCTTTTGTCCCTTGTAATTAAAGTGCCACCAATATTGGTTGCCGGTTACTTCCACATTCAGATGATCTTTTGCTTTCGTATTATCTGCAAGATCAAACGTGGCAATAACAGTCGGTACTGCAATAATAAGCAGCAGAATGATTGGAATAACAGTCCAGATTGTTTCCAGTGTTTTATTTCCTTCCACCTGTTTAGGAATGAAATCTTTTTGACCCTTCTTCTTGCGGAAACGCACTAATACGGTGACGTAAACCAATACAACAACTGCAAAAACGAATAACATGATTACAGTGGTTAAAAGAATTAAATCCATTGAAGTTTCAGCACCATACCCTTTTGGCTTTAAAGCGGTCAGGTTTTCCTTGCCGCATCCGGCCAATAAAAGTGCCAACATGCTCAACAGAAAAAATATTCGGGATTTACCCATCCAGCCTTTCATGTATTCATACCTCTCTTTCTCTTTGTGATTTTCCTTATATCATAAATTGTTATAAGTAAGGAACTATTTTCAGCTTAAGGGGAACTCGAATGTTACAACTACCATCGTCAGAAAAAAGATGGTCAGATAATTCAATGAATAAATAAATATCATATTTGCCCATTTCAAGTCGTTCTTCATGAAAAAACCACTAATACCCAGTGCAAGCCAGCCAATGTTCAGGAGCGTTGCTATTACGAGAAATGTTGTCCCTAAAGTTGAAAGATAGAATGGTAACGGCAGCAAACACGCAATATAAATCACAATTTGACGTTTTGTAAAGCCAAAACCATGTACAACAGGGAGCATTGGGATACCGGCATTTTTATAATCCTCGGTCTTCTTCATGGCAAGGGCAAGAAAATGGGGCGTTTGCCAGATAAACATAACGAGAAACAGCACAATTGCTGTTAAATGAAGATCTGGATCAACTGCTGCCCAACCAATTAATGGCGGAACTGCACCTGAAATGCTTCCAATTGCCGTGTTTAGCGTATACTTGCGTTTGGACCACATCGTATATAGCACTACATACGTAAACCAGCCGATAAAACCAATAACAGCCGCCGTCACAGTCGCAAATGATAAAAATATGACGCCTGCTGCGGTGGCAGACAGTCCCAATATAAGAGCGTTATTTAATGATATGCGCCCTGTTACGGTAGGTCTGCTTTTTGTGCGCGACATAATTGGATCAATATCAACATCGAACCAGTTATTCATAATACAGCCGCCAGCTATCACAAGTGCACTGCCAGCCATCGTAAATATAAATATGTCCCAATTGGCAGCAAATGTCGCACCGGTAAAGTACAAAGCCAGCCAAAATCCGGCAAAAGTCGTTATCAAATTAGAATTCACAATACCCACTTTAATTAGTGACTTTATTTCCGAAAAAAGCGACGCATTACTGTCTCCTGCTGCAGATGCATTGCCAATTAATTGTGAAGAATTAGTCTCCACTTTATCCATTACATGAATCCCCCCTTCAATTGCCAAATTGCACATAAAAATCCAAGGCATATATTCTTATCCTGCCTAAGTACTCCCAAACTATCCACCATAAATTAACCTAATTGTATCATGGAATAACAATACAATCTATTTAATGACATAGACCATACTTTCATTTTACAATTTTGTGACCCTGACAAATGTGACAAATTTGTGAAAAGGCAACATAAAATAAAATGAAAGGCTGAATCAGCCTTTACTGTTCGAAACAATTATGTATATTTCCCATGAAAACAGGCATAGTGGCATGAAGCTTAGCAAATATCCCCTACTTTATTTCTAGCAAACAACGGTAAACAATGCAAGGGTTTTTTTCCTTTTTATTAATGAAAATAATGTGAAATCGTATTTATATTTCACGCATGCAATCCATCATATGTTATAGTAACATTTGATTGCGAACATAAGTGCATTATATTATCAGTATTATACTGTTTACTATTTTTACAAAAAGCGAGGAAGACTTATGATTAAAATATTAAAGTGGCTTTCCGTTGTTTCCACATTGGGTATGGTTTTTGTGCTGCTGGGAGGTGCCCTTGTTACCAAAACAGGTTCGGGAATGGGATGCGGTGCCAGTTGGCCTCTCTGTCATGGAGAATTTGTCCCAACAGCCATATCTCCGGAACTTATTATCGAGCTAAGTCACAGACTTATATCCGGAATTATGGGAGTTGTTGTATTGGCGTTGTCCATATTATCCTGGATTTATCTTGGACATGTCCGCGAGGTTAAATTCTTGTCGTTTCTATCCTCGTTCTTTCTAATTCTGCAAGCATTAATAGGCGCCGCAGCGGTTGTCTGGAACCAGTCGGACTTTGTACTGGCAACACATTTCGGAATATCGCTAATATCATTTGCAGCAATATTTCTGCTCATGCTGTTAATTTTTGAGATTGATCGAAAATTCGACGCGGAATCACTTGTTATTCAGAAGAAACACCGAATCGAAATTTACTGCATAACCATTTATACATTAGTAGTTGTTTATACAGGAGCATTGGTACGCCATGCCCATTCCAGTTTGATTTGCCCTGACTGGCCATTCTGTTCAAACAGTGACCCACTCGCATTGGCAGGATTCAATATGCAGGAATGGATACAGATGGGACATCGATTGGCTGCTGGTATTCTGTTTATTTGGACCATCGTTTTATTCATTAAAATGATCAGGAATTACCGGAATAACCGGATTATGTACGGAGGATGGATTGCAACACTTTCATTAATAGTATTGCAGGTGTTTCTTGGTGCTATGATTATATTCACCATGCTTAATCTGTGGATTGCTCTATTGCATGCATTTGTCATTTCGTGCTATTTTGCAATGCTTAGCTATTTTGTATTGCTTTCAAAACGAAGTGGAAAACAACGGACAAAAAAATAGACCATTAGAAGAGGGAAATGTATTCGGTACATTTCCCTCTTCCTTTATGCCTGTATATTCTTTTTACTCAAATTCAATCAGAAGGTCATTTACAGCAATTGTTTCACCGTTTTTGACATGAATATCCTTGATAACACCCGTGAACGGTGCCTGAACAGTAGTTTCCATTTTCATTGCTTCTGTGATCAGCAAATGGTCACCTTTTTTAACCTTTTCCCCTTTTTCGCAAATAACTTCAACTACAGTTCCCGGCATTGTTGCCCCAATATGTTTATCATTGCTGCTGTCAACTTTCGGCCGTGTTTTAATTTGCGGTTTAACACTTTCATCTTTTACAACTACTTCACGGGATTGTCCATTTAGTTCAAAATATACAACCCGTGTTCCATCTGCATGTGGTTCCGAAATAGAAACAAGTTTTACAATCAGTGTTTTCCCTTGTTCAATTTCAACCTCGATTTCTTCACCAAGCCGCATGCCATAGAAGAATGTGAGTGTATCCAGTACGGAAAGATCTCCATATTGTTCCGTGAATCGATGATAATCCATGAACACCTTTGGATAAAGTGCATAGGAAATCAAATCAAAGCTTGTTACCTGACGATCCAGCGTCTTGAACAGAGATTCTTTCAATTGTGTAAAATCAACAGCATCCAGTAATTCACCCGGGCGAACTTTGATTGGTTCCTTCCCTTTCAAAATAATGCGCTGTAATTCTTGTGGGAATCCTTGGTATGGCTGCCCAAGATACCCTTGTGCAAATTCAATAACAGAGGCAGGAAAATCAATCGATTCTCCACGTTCATAAATGTCATCTTCAGTCAGATCGTTTTGTACCATAAATAAGGTCATATCCCCTACCACTTTCGATGAGGGTGTCACCTTAATAATATCACCGAACATTTCATTGACCTGGCTGAACATTGCTTTAACCTCATTCCAGCGGTTTCCCAGCCCTACAGCTTTGGCTTGCTGTTTTAGATTACTGTATTGTCCGCCTGGCATCTCATGAAAGTAAATCTCGGTATGAGGTGCCTTCATGCCACTTTCAAAATCCTGATAATAATTGCGGATACCTTCCCAATAATGAGCTAATTTTTCGTAGGACTCTACATTTACTTTTGGCTGACGGTTTGTACCTTCCAATGCATGATAAAGGGATTGCGCACTTGGCTGGGAGGTCATACCTGCCATCGGTCCACAAGCTATATCAACCGCATCCACCCCTGCATCAACTGCACGGGCATACATATGAACCCCATTACCACTCGTATCATGTGAATGAAGATGTACCGGCAGATCAACAGTCTCTTTCAATGTATTGATCAATTGAAATGCTGCTTCAGGTTTCAAGAGACCGGCCATATCTTTAATGCCAAGGATATGTGCGCCCGCAGCTTCAAGTTCTTTTGCGAGATTTTTATAGTAATCTAAATCGTATTTCGTTCTGCCGGTATCCAGGATATCTCCTGTATAACACATGGCAGCTTCTGCAATTTTATTATTTTCCCGTACAAAATTGATTGCCGGACGCATGCCTTCCAGCCAGTTCAGACTGTCAAATATGCGAAATACGTCAATTCCTGCTGTAGCACTTTTCTCAACAAATTCCTTAATAAGATTATCCGGATAGTTTTTATATCCTACAGCATTGCTGGAGCGAAGAAGCATTTGAAAAAGCACATTCGGCATTTTCTCCCTAAGCTTCAGAAGACGCTGCCATGGGTTTTCTTTCAGGAAACGGAATGACGTATCAAAAGTAGCGCCACCCCACATTTCTACTGAAAACAACTGTGGCAGCAAACGGGCTGTTGGTTCGGCTATCTGCAGCAGATCTTTTGTACGAACCCTTGTTGCCAGCAGTGACTGATGCGCATCACGGAAAGTTGTATCTGTCAGCATCACGTTTTTTTGTTCTTTTAACCATTGTGCCAAATATTCAGGACCATGTTCATCCAAAATTTGTTTGGTGCCTGAAGGAAAATCGTCGAGTCGGTCAATTTTCGGAATTGGCGCTTTCTGTATAGATGGCTTTTTCTTGTTTTCAATCCCCTCAAAGCCATTTACGGTTGTATTACCAATGTATGTCAGCATTTTTGTTCCGCGGTCTTTTCGTTTTGGAAATACAAACAGTTCCGGTGTTTGATCAATAAATGTTGTGCTGAAATGACCGGATAAGAAATTAGTATGCTGAATAACATTTTCCAGAAACGGAATATTTGTTTTGATACCACGTATCCGGAATTCTTTTAAGTTTCTGACCATTTTTTGTGCAGCTTGCTCAAAACTTAGTGCCCAGGTGGAAACTTTCACAAGTAGTGAATCGTAGTGCGGCGAGATGACCGATCCCTGAAAACCATTCCCGGCATCAAGTCGAACCCCGAAACCTCCCCCGGTACGATAAGCCATGATTTTACCTGAATCAGGCATAAAATTATTTAATGGATCCTCTGTTGTAACACGTGACTGAATTGCATACCCGTTCGTCCTTATATCGCTCTGTTCAGGAATCCCGATTGATGGCTCATGTATATTCATGCCTTCAGCAATTTTTAATTGTGTCTGAACAATATCAACCCCGGTAATCATTTCGGTAATCGTATGCTCAACCTGTACGCGGGGATTAACTTCAATAAAATAGAATTGATCATCAGTTACCAGAAATTCGACTGTTCCCGCATTCAGATAGTCAACATTTTTCATTAGACTAACAGCTGCATCGCAAATTTCCTTGCGCAGTGAATCAGGAAGCGAAACACTCGGTGCAATCTCAACAACCTTTTGATGACGCCGCTGAACGGAGCAGTCGCGTTCAAACAGATGTACAATATTCCCATGACTGTCTCCAATGATTTGAACTTCAATATGTTTTGGATTTTCAATCAGTTTTTCAACATAAACCTCGTCACTTCCAAACGCAGCGCGCGCTTCGGACCTGGCACGGTCATATGCTTCGGACAGTCCATTTTTATTGCGGACAATCCGCATACCGCGTCCGCCTCCGCCGAGTGAAGCCTTAATAATGATTGGATAGCCGTGTTTCTCGCCGAATGCTTCCATTTCATTCAATGACGATACAGGTCCGTCACTTCCTGGTATTACCGGAATAGCAGCTTCGATTGCCTGTTCTCTCGCCTTTACTTTATCACCAAACATATTTAAATGTTTACTTGTTGGTCCAATAAAAATAATACCTTCCTCTTCACAGCGCCTGGCGAAATCGATATTTTCGGACATGAAGCCATACCCTGGATGAATTGCATCCACTCCTACATTTTTTGCTGTTTCAATCACATCTTCAATGTCAAGATAGGCATCAATCGGCTTCTTCCCTTCTCCAATAAGATAGGCCTCGTCCGCCTTATAACGATGGTAAGAACCACTATCTTCCTTGGAGTATACGGCAACAGTACGTATATTCAGTTCGGTACATGCCCGAAACACGCGTATCGCTATCTCTCCCCGATTTGCAACAAGTACTTTCTTTATCTCTTTTACTTCACCCATGTTTTTCCTCCTCTATTTTTGAATACATTGCTAGCATTTGTTGGTTGTTTCTTTACTGGTTCACTTTCCTGTTCTTGTTTATGAACAGTTTTGGCAATATTGTTCAGAATGCCCATAGAAATCATCATCACCAGCAATGAGGATCCCCCATAGCTCACAAACGGCAGCGGCACGCCGGTAATAGGCAGTAATCCGGTAATGGCGCCTAAATTAATAAACGCCTGGACACCAACCATCGATGAAATTCCAATTGCAAGCAAAGCACCAAAACTTTCTCTGCTCTTTCTGGCTATAAAAAAACCGCGTAAAACAATAATACTCAGTAACCCCAATACAACAGCAACACCGGTGAAGCCCAGTTCCTCGGCGATTACCGCCATAATAAAATCAGTATGCGGCTCAGGTAAATAACCTAATTTTTGAACACTGTGACCGAGACCTTCTCCCGTCAATCCGCCAACTCCAATGGCCAGGTACGATTGAATCAGATGATAGCCATCTGTATCAGGTGTTTCAAATGGCTGATAAGCTCCGGTAAATCTGGATAGCCGCTCTTCAGTAACCATGCTTGGAATAGCCAAGGCAACCAGTGATAACCCGATTAATACAAGAATTGTCAAATGTTTGAAACGTATTCCCGAGCTGAAAATTACTGAACAGGCAATCAAAAATATAATTGCAGCTGTTCCTACATCGGGTTGCATTAAAATGAGACCCAGGATAATTGCTGTCATAACTAATGGCGGCAATACTCCCTTGTTAAATTCGCTTATGTATTCCTGTTTTTTTGAATAAACGGAGGCAAGATACATGATCAGTGCAAGCTTGGCAAATTCAGATGGCTGCATACTGACCAGCCCAAAGTCAAACCACGATTTTGCACCGTTTACAACATTTCCAAAGAGAAGAACACCAACAAGCAGAATAACAGTCACTAACATAATCAGCTTCATCAACTTCTGGTAATACTTATATGGAAAAATACTGGTAAAAGCAAAACCTCCTACAGCAATAATAAACCATTGAATCTGCTTAAAGAGGTAATGTGTGCTCTCATATCCTTCCACTACTGCATATACCATACTTGCGCTGTAAATCATCACAATACCGAACCCTGTCAGAAATACAGGTGTAATCATAAGCGTAAAATCATAATCCTTAAATTTCTTTATCATCTCTGTTCTCCCCGATATATGTATTTCATAATAACAGATGAAATAGAAATTTCAATCAGTATAACATAATTTTCAATGTTATGGCACATTTCTGTTTCATCTTTTTAAACAAAAAAACCTTGCCACAATCCGATCGGCAAAGTTTTTTGGTAAAGTTATAACATGACATTACACAGATTTCTGTGCTGTTTCATGTAAAATATTGAGCTGCCTTTCCAAATTCTCCAGAAGTGCTTTACCTTCATTTTCGCTGATTAAATTTAAACGTACAGCAAAATCAATTTCCCTTGAAAGACCAAACATCTGTGTATCAAGAACTTCCTCATAGAGAGGGCATTGCGGCATCGTCAAGTTTTCTATTTGTACTTCTATTAGCCTCAGTATTTTATCAGCATCAGCCTTTAGAAGGGCATAAGCTTTTTCACGATGGGTTTCAGTCACCTCAGGAATCATTTATATCCCCTCCATCAAAAAGACTTTGTTCTTTACTATATTATCGTTTGCATGATAAAAATGCAAATAAAATCAGGTAATTTCAACACTATTTTTTCGTGAAATATTTTCGTATGTCTGCTATCCTAGATAATGACAATATAGAGAGGTGGCATAACATGATCGTACCAATACTGGGAAATGTTACATATAAAATCACACTTGATCCTACTGTATGGATCTTTGATGACCGAAAAGTATTATTCGAGGAAGCGTTTCTCGATGAAAAAGAGAAAGATAATACGAAGGAAGAAGAATTGAAACAAGCTTCTGAGCGGTGGGACCGGGCAGTTTATCAGCAAAAAATAAATCCGCCGATTAATCAAAGCATTTCACGTTTCGAAAGGGAAAAAATATTAGTTAATTCCTATGTAATGCCTATAAAAGATTTTGTGGAATACGCAGAAAGCGGCAATGATGCAACAGATGTAACACTGAAAACCAAGCACGGAGATGTCGAAATCACGCTGGATCAGTTATTAAATTGTTATCTTCTGTTTGCTATCGATGGTAAACCGGTGAAAACCGATGGTCCGGTGCATCTGTTTTTTAAAGACGGGTCTAATAAGGACAATCCAATAACCGGTATTGAAAAAATCATCATCAACTAACAATGTTGAGACTGGGACATGTTCCGGTCTCAATTTTTTAATTCCAAATGTATATTTTATGGTCCTCCATGCAAACTAGTTAGAAAGTAATTCCGTCACAACCATTAAAGGAGGAGCATACATGCTGTTACGTTTAGGAATACTGTCAGTTGCAGGATTTATCTTATTGACCGGCTGTCAGCAAAATCAGGGAGAACAATCATTACCAAATGAAGATCAGAATAATAATGATCGTATTGTACAAATAGATGATTCCGATCCGATGGACAAACAGAATTTAAGCAATGGTGAGATAGCTCAACATCTTTCCAATGTCGCCAGCGAGGTACCGAACGTAAATGATGCAGCCTCAGTGGTTGCCGGATCCTACGCCGTAGTGGGTATTGATGTGGATAAGGATCTTGACCGATCACGGGTTGGGTCAGTTAAATATTCTGTATTGGAAGCATTAAAACATGACCCCTACGGTAAAACCGCAGTAGTCGTTGCCGATGCGGATGTTGTTCAGCGGCTGCGAAACATGGGCGACAAAATTAATCAAGGTTACCCAGTACAAGGTGTCGTTGATGAGCTTTCTGCAATTGTCGGCCGATATATGCCTGATTTCCCAATTAATGAAAACAGACCGGATGAACCGGATCAAAACAAAAAAACTACGCCAAACAACAAGGAAAAACAATTGGATGATATTGAAGAGGACCAATCGAATAACCATAATAAAGAATAGCCTGCATGCCGTTTATACCGATTTACTAAATAAAAGGTGCTTTCTGACTATGACAGAAAGCACCTTTTATTATTTGGAATCCTCTTCTTCTTTTGCTTTATTATAATACTGTACACCGAACTGAGATCCTTCAGAAACCATTTTGGAATTTTCCTCTTGGGCCGGAACATTTTCTTCCAACTGATCAGGTTTCCCAGCCTCCTCCAATGTAGAATCCTCTGTATTATCCATTAATTTGTCCTTAACGGCATTCATTTTCTCTTTCAATTTATTGCGGTTTTCCTCATCTTTCAGAAGATATCCTGTGACACCTGCACCTATTGCTCCTGCCACCGAAGCAAGATATCTTTTTCTCATCAAATCAACCTTTCCTCAAATTTTTTGATGTTAATTATACGTATTCCCATCCTATTCTCGTATAAAACCTGTTCTTTTATACACGGTTACATCATGTTATAGTATTAAGTAAGAAGCCTAATATTTTGAGGTGAATACAATGAATGTAAAATGTGTTTTATGTGACACAGTTGAAGATATTGACAGTCAATCATTGGAAGCGAAACGATTACGCAATCGTCGAATCCATATGTATTTGTGTGATGAATGTGACCAGCGTATAGGCAAAAAAACAAAACAGCGGCATGCTACAGGAAATTTCAAGTTATATGAGGAAAGAAAAAAGAAAGACAGTCTTATATAAACAGCGAAAACGCCCATTTAGCTTCAGTGATTGTGTTCTGTATATAAGCAAAGCTCCCAAATACCGGGAGCTTTTGTTCTTATCTAGAAAATTATAAAATTTTATGCTTGTGTATAATTAGATTACCGAAAGAGCCGCGTCCAGCTCCAGCGCCCAGCAACTAGCAAACTTCACACTCCTCCACTGCGATAAAGAAGACTTGCCGATTGGTGAAACCAGAGGCTTAGTCGCACTTATACCCTTGTGATGAAAGTCAACATCGGTTCGAAATGAAAGGAAGATCGGCTAAAATCGCCGCTTTGCGCGGCAACGCCGATCCACGCTACACGGGCGCTTGCGCTTTTGTTCTTATACACCAGATTTTTGCTTCCTTTCCCGATGCAATCGAAATCGGTAAATAGCAAGAATGAGCGACATAATTATAAGACTTTCTGTAATGGGATACCCTACCACACTGAAAAAAGTTATGATAATCGACCCAATGGCTAACAATATGTATACCAATAAAGACTTTAATAGTGGCAGTTTGCGCGCAAACCCCAGTTTATATGCAATTGCTGCAAAGATTAGATTCGCAAAGTAAAAAATTGCTAATTCATGGCCATGAAAATTCTCCACAACAAAGTTAAACAACGGGCTGAAATTTGTATTCATTTATATCCTCCATTACCAGTTAACATTAAAACTCCTATACTATCATACTAAATCTTACAGTTGCATGCTAGTTAAAAAAATGTCATTTTTATGATATTCTTGAAAGGCTTGAAGTTCATTGTACTTAGCAAAGAGGTGTCAGAAATGAAAAATATCAATATACCGATGCTGCTTTTGGCTACACTGGTTATTCTTATGTTTGTATTGGTCGGAATCTCCATCGCCTACCGCAACATCTGGTTTGTACTCCTATTCATCATATTAGGCTTTGCCTTCATGGGATATGGATTATCACTCAAACGAAAAAGAAAGTGACCCGAATTCCGGTGTCACTTTCTTCCTGCTTTCAGATGTTTATCAATTATCTCGTGTTTTATCGAAGGATTGCATGCCACAATTGAATTCTTCTTCAACATATTTATTTCTTCCCCAGTCGCTGTATAGATTTCTCCGCCAACTTCTTTAAGAATGATAACCCCTGCCGCGAAATCCCATGGCGCCAGTGACATGGAGATGTATCCGTCCATAATACCTTCCGATACATAAGCAAATTCCAGTGCAGCTGATCCGTAAAGCCGTGTTCCCCTAATTGTCCGGATAAATTGCTGCATCACTTTTTCATCCACTAATCTATTTTCACACAACCAGAAATGGTTCATTCCTATAATCGACTCGGTAATTTGTTTTTCACTATTAAGCTTAGGCAGCCTGTAATCATTTTTGTAGGCTCCTTCCCCCCGTTTGGCACTATAAATTGTATCGGCCATGACATCATAAATAAATCCAAATTCACCGATACCTTCATGGTAAACACCGACGGAAATGGCAAAGTTTCGTTTCTGATGAACAAAATTCATGGTACCATCAATCGGATCTATAATCCAGACAGTTCCTTTCAAACTGCCTAAAGTATCCCCATACCCTTCTTCGCTGATAATCTTATCATCAGGATACTTCTGTTTTATACGGCTTACAAAAAAATATTCAATATCTTTATCCATTGTTGTCACAAGGTCATTTCGATTCGATTTTGTTTCAATCTCAAGCGGTTCCGCCATCTTTTTCCGGATAACCATACCCGCTTGTAAAACCCAGTCTTTGGCCTGATTATATATTCTATTCCGCATTTCCAAGTTCATAACGTATCCTCCATTATATTTATCAGTTATTTTATCATACCAGATTGAAGGATACGAATCACGAAATCATTCCATAATAAAATGGCCCCGATATTTGTTCATATTGAACATATGTAGAAAGGGGCCACATACCTATTTAATTCGTTTCCGCTTCCACCAGCTGACGGTGCAATTGTTTCAACCGCTCCTTGGTCTTTATAATTTCCACATGATCATGTGCCTGCATCGCATCATGTAATGTAACCAGCTCATAATCAATTTCCATACGTATGACGGGCAGTTTTTCCTGTGCTTCTTTCTTTCGTAATGCTTCCATTACATATTTCAACACACTCACACCCTTCCAGATGGCTTTTATTATATATATGATGTTTGAATGAAAAAGGTTCATCATTATCAGTTAATTATTTTACATTACCCTTTTTGACAGCATTACAAACATTAAAAACGGTAATACTTGACTGTCAGCGCTATTTACCTAATAATAATTATTATAATCTGTAATAGGATAACGTTGAAAGGATGTAGCAAAATGGGTTTTAGAGGATTTTCCAAAAAAGACTTTGATACATTTCATATTAATGGTCTGGATAACCGAATGAAGGCAATTCAGGAACGGATTCAGCCAAAATTTAAAGCGATTGGCGAAAAATTGACAGAAAGTCTTGAAGAAATGACAGGAACTGAAATGTATGTCCATATCGCTCAGCATGCAAGAAGGACCGTAAACCCGCCAAACGATACATGGATGGCATTTTGCCATAACAAACGCGGTTATAAAAAACATCCGCATTTTCAAATCGGATTATTTGATGATCATCTATTTATGTGGCTGGCCTACATTTATGAGCTTCCAGATAAGGAAAAGTATGCTTCGACATTCCTCGAATATTTGGAGGATATAAGAGGGACAATCCCAAGCAATTTCGTTATTTCCCAGGATCATATGAAAAAAGACGCTACCGCTTTATCCGAGATTGATTTGGAACATGCACTGACCCGTTTCAAAAATGTGAAAAAAGCAGAATTCCTAATTGGTAAACATTTCGAGCCTGCTGATCCAGCATTAAAATCCGGTAAAGCATTTATTCATGAGGCAGAAGAAACTTTTAAAAAGCTTGCACCGCTGTACAAACTATCAATGGGTTGAGGATTTAAAAAAAGCTGGGATATATCAAAAAGTGTTCAAAGGACGAACAAGCAGGAAATTTCCGGAGCGGTTATCCGCTCCACTTCCTACTTAATTGTTCGGTATTTTTCTTTGGATAAAACACTTTAGTCCCAGCCTAAATTTTTTATTTCATTTTTATAAATTTTCCTTCCGTATTACGGGCTTGTTTCACAACCGGATAACATTTATATCCCGATGCTCTTTCAAAGGTGGCGAAATATGTCTTTTCTTCACTCTTAGAAGGAACGATTACTTTAAACCTGCGATATGCAGCCAGCAAAACATTCCGTTTCACCTGCTTCTCATACGCATTTTCAATCAAATTGAAAAAATGTACAACATCTATAATCTCCTGCTTGCTCCATGTTTCATCAAACGGATAATGATAATTCATTATGATAACCCCACTTTATTTCCATCGTCCAGCTATAGCTTCGGCTTCCGAAACCATCGATTTTATTAATTCTTCCACTGTCGGAATATCATGAATCCTTGCAGCGCTTTGACCTGCCCAGCCAAAACCTTTCTCCGCTTCACCATCATAAATATACCGTTTATTAGCCTGTCCGCTTATGTAGGTTTTTAATGATTCATAATCTCCATATTTTCCCTCTATATCCAAAATTTCATCTGTCCAGGTGTTTCTTAATGCACGTGCAGGTGCCCCCAGCGACCGCTTTATGACAACCGTTGAATTTTCGTCTGCATCCAAAATTGCCTGCTGATAGGATTCATGTGCATCCACACATTCCTTAGTTGCTATAAACCTGGTACCCATTTCAATACCTTCAGCGCCAAGTGCCAGCGCCGCGAGCATGCCCCTGCCATCTGCAATCCCGCCTGATGCAATGACCGGAATAGATACAGAATCAACAACTTGTGGCGTTAGCACAAACGTACCGATATCTCCTCTTCCAAGATGTCCGCCGCCTTCCTGGCCGACAACCATAACCGCATCCGCACCTAATTTCTCCGCCTTTTCCGCCTGTCTGCGTGCCGCTGTAAGGACCAATTTTTTAATTGGATGTCCTTTTACCATATCAAGAACACCTTTTGGGTTTCCGCCAGTTACCGAAATAGCGGGAACCTTTTCTTCAACTGCAACTTCAACCATGTGTTCATATGCTCTGCCGTGCTGTCCGATGGCAAAATTTACACCAAATGGCTTATTTGTCATCGTTCTTACCTTTCTAATCTCATCCCTCAATTCATCTGGCGAGGAAAGACTCATCGCTGTTATTTGCCCAAGGCCGCCTGCATTGGAAACTGCGGCTGCAAGATCCGCATATGCCAGATATGCCAACCCCCCTTGAATAATTGGATATTCAATATTAAAAAGTTCCGTAATTTTCGTATTCCAATTCATGTCAGCATCCCCTTTTTCTCTTTATCCTACCATGCAGCCTGATTGAAAAACCAACAGAAGCCCTTGAGACAAAACGAAGCAAAACAAAAAACCGTATGGCGTTCATACGGTCTGTTTTATTTATTACGATTTAGTTTTCTTCACAAGTTGGACATGTTCCATAAAGAGTAGTAACCTTCTCATCATCAAAATGATCGATTACCTGCTGACAATCCTGACAAACAATCGTACCCATATGGCACAACTCCTTTTTTGTAAGATTCAATATAACACTGTATTAGGATTATAATATGACACAATTAAAGAGTCAACCCCAATTAGTATAACATATTAAATGAATTATGTTTTTGTTCCTCATTTAGCACCTACTATTATTTTAAACTCCTTCCCTGCAGAATTCCTTTATACACTAAGAAATATGTTGTTTATTATCCTGAAGTATGGGTATATATAAAAGAATCTGCAGGAATGTATTTTTCGGATTCGGAGAAGATAAGGGCAGCATATTTTTTTGTTGAATAATTTAGTCTTGTATGTTTTAATACAACAATGTGTGCCTTCAACTTATTGAAAATAATCTACATAGAAAGGAATGAAATAATGCAAAAAGTAACAAGAGTATTTTGGATATCAGCTGTTATAACAATATTATTCGTTATTTGGGGAATCATTCCAAAGGACGTATTGCCAACAGCAAATCTGGACACCGTTACAACAAATATTCAAACTGTTATAGTGAATGATTTCGGTTGGTTCTACTTGCTTACTGCAACGGTCTTTGTCATATTTTCTATTTACCTTATCTTCTCTAAATATGGAAAGATCAGGCTTGGCAAACCGGGAGAAAAACCGGAATATTCTTATATTACGTGGTTTGCGATGCTATTCAGCGCCGGCATGGGTATCGGCCTAGTATTTTGGGGGGCCGCGGAACCGGTCAGTCACTTTCATAACCCGCCATATGGTGATCCAGGATCAGTGGAAACCGCCAAAACAGCAATGCAGTACAGCTTCTTTCACTGGGGATTACATCCATGGGCAGTATATGCAACACTTGCATTGGCACTTGCCTACTTTAAATTCAGAAGACAGGCACCCGGACTTGTCAGTTCCATTCTGGAGCCACTATTCGGTGATCGGGTAAAAGGTCCATGGGGAACACTTGTTGATGTTATTGTTGTATTCGCAACTGTATTTGGTGTAGCTACATCACTCGGTTTTGGAGCGATTCAAATCAGTGGTGGTTTCTCATATGCTTTGGGAATGCCCAACACATTTATGGTACAGTTGATTATTATTATAGTAGTTACAGTGCTCTATATGACTTCTGCCATGACCGGGTTAAACAAAGGGATTAAATATTTGAGTAACACCAATATAGTGCTTGCGATTTTATTGATGCTCTTCCTGCTGTTTGCGGGACCAACAAATTTCATCATTAAAATGTTCACATCAACGTTTGGCAGCTATATACAAAATCTTCCATCCATGAGTTTCCGAATGACTCCTTTTAATTCGGACAACACTTGGGTAAAAGATTGGACTATTTTCTACTGGGCTTGGTGGATTGCATGGGCTCCATTTGTTGGTACATTTATTGCCCGTGTTTCCAGAGGACGAACAATCCGTGAATTCGTATCAGGTGTTTTGCTTGTCCCAACCATATTCGGTGCCATATGGTTCTCGGTATTTGGGGGATCCGCAATTAACCTGGAGTATTTCCAAGATATAAATATTATGAAAGATATTAATGAGATTGGAACTGAAACAGCATTATTCGCTGTACTGGACCAATTTCCGCTCGGAATGGTTATGTCCATACTTGCAATTTTGCTTATCAGCACGTTTTTTATTACATCTGCAGACTCCGCAACATTTGTTCTCGGGATGCAAACAACCGGCGGAAGCCTTTACCCGCCAAACCAAGTAAAATTCGTATGGGGTATACTACAATCAGCCGCTGCCACAGTCCTGTTATGGCAGGGTGGTCTGCAGGCTTTACAAACCGCATCCATTATCGCTGCATTGCCATTTGCGGTAATAATGATTCTTATCGTCATATCATTGATGAAAGCATTTAAACAAGAGGCTAAAGAAATGGAAATGAAACGAAAAAACAGCTAAGTAAAAAGGCAGACCGGATGCTCCGGTCCGCCTTTTTTAGATATGTAAATTAGGCTCTACTTGTATCCAGCGCAAAAGAACTGCCCCTTTTTTAAGAGGCAGTTCTTTTATTAAAGTTACATTGTATGGATTGGCATACCCAATGCCACATCGGCAGCTTCCATAACTGTTTCACCAAGGCTTGGATGTGCATGAATGGTAAGTGCGATATCTTCTGCTGTCATACCAGCTTCAATTGCAAGTCCGACTTCAGCAATAACATCACTCGCGTTAGGACCGGCAACCTGAGCACCAATTACAAGACCGTCTTCTTTCCTTGTAATTAACTTCATGAAGCCATCAGTGTCATTTAATGATAGTGCACGTCCATTAGCTGCAAATGGGAACTTGGATGCCTTTACGTCATAGCCGGCATCTTTTGCTCCTTTTTCAGTATATCCGACAGTTGCAAGTTCCGGATCGGAGAATACTACAGCAGGAATGCCGAGATAATCAATTTGTGATTTCTCACCGCTGATTGCTTCCGCAGCAATTTTTCCTTCATAAGAAGCCTTATGAGCAAGTGGCGGACCTTCAACAATATCCCCGATAGCGTATATGTTGTCAATATTTGTGCGGCATTGCTTATCAATTTTAATAAGTCCTTTGTCGTCCACTTCAATACCAACCTGTTCAAGACCAAGTTCCTGTGTATTAGGCCGGCGTCCAACTGTTACAAGCACATAATCAGCTTCAACTGTTTCTTCATTGCCGTTTGCTTCATACGTAACTTTTACACCGTCTTTGGACTCTTCAACACCTTTAGCCATTGCTTCTGTAATGACATTGACACCTTTTTTCTTAAGACGTTTTTTAACAACTTGCTTCATCTGTTTTTCGAATCCGCCAAGAATTTCCTTTGTACCTTCCAAAACAGTTACCTCAGTACCGAAGTTTGCATAAGCGGTTCCAAGCTCCGTTCCGATATAACCGCCGCCAATAACGACCATTTTTTCCGGAATTTCATCCAAATTAAGTGCGCCAGTTGAGTCAAGCACACGATCGGAAAATTTAAAGCTCGGAATTTCAATCGGTGATGAACCTGTTGCAATAATACAGTTATTGAATGTATAAGTCTGTGATTGTTTTTCGTCCATAACTTTCACAGTGTTTTTATCAACAAAATATACTTCGCCTTTTACAATGTCTACCTTATTTCCTTTTAAAAGACCTTGAACTCCGGAAGTAAGTTTGTCAACCACTTTTCCTTTCCATTCCTGAACTTTGGAAAAATCAACTGATACATTTTCAGTTTTAATTCCCAGCTCTTCATTACCATGAGCATGTTCGGTCAAGTGACCCGCTTGAATCATGGCTTTTGATGGAATACAACCAACGTTCAGGCAAACACCGCCAAGATTTCCTTTCTCAACGATTGTTACTTTTTGACCGGTTTGAGCGGCACGGATGGCAGCTACATAGCCGCCAGGTCCTGCTCCCACAACCAGTGTATCAACTTCAATTGGAAAATCTCCTACTACCATAATTTACGCCTCCATCATAATAAGTTGTGGATCGTTCAGTAACCGCTTGATCTGATTAAGTGCCAATTGTGCAGTTGCACCGTCAACAATACGGTGGTCAAAACTTAATGAAACCGCAAGTACTGGCGCTATCACAATTTCACCATCACGGACGATTGGTTTTTCTGCAATACGGCCAATTCCCAAAATAACTGCTTCCGGGTAATTTAATACCGGTGTAAACCACTGCCCGCCGGCGGATCCAATATTGGTTATTGTATTGGATGCACCTTTCATCTCTTCAGAAGTTAGTTTACCACTGCGCGCTTTATCTGCCAACTCATTAATTTCCCCGGAAATCGCAAAAATCGACTTTCGATCGGCATCTTTTACCACAGGCACCAGTAAGCCTTTATCTGTATCAGCTGCAATTCCGATATTGTAATAATGCTTGTAGATAATTTCATCAGATTCATCATCTACCGCTGCATTCAAAATCGGGTATTTCTTCGATGCGGATACAAGTGCTTTTGCAACATAAGGAAGATACGTCAATTTAATCTCTTGCTCAGCTGCAATTTCTTTGAATTTCTTACGGTGTGCGACCAGTTCAGTAACGTCCACTTCGTCCATTAACGTAACATGCGGTGCTTTCGTTTTTGAATTAACCATTGCATTGGCAATAGCTTTGCGGATTCCAGTCATTTTCTCACGGGTTTCCGGATAGTCGCCTTTAGGCACAGTTGTTTCAGCTGATGGGGATTTAGATTCGGTTTCTTCAGCTTTCGCCTCTTCAGCAGACTGGTCACCACTTACATAACTGTCCACATCCTCTTTCAGGATACGTCCATTTTTTCCGGAACCCTGCACGTCTTTGATGTTCACATCATTGTCCCGCGCATACTTGCGGACAGATGGCATAGCAATAACCCGTTTGTCATCTGAAGCGTCTGTTTCGGATGATTGCTTTCCGGATGATTTATCGTCCGTTTCACCCTTATCTTTTGATTCCTGCTTATTGTCTGCCTCTTCTTTTTCTTCCTGCTTGTCTTCTTCATCAGAAGTATCTTCTTCGTCATCAGACTCATAGCCTTCTGCGTCAAATGTGATGATTGTATCGCCAACGACTGCGACCGTTCCCTCATCAACATGAACTTCTTCCACTGTTCCATCTACCGGAGATGGTATTTCCACAACGGCTTTATCATTTTGCACTTCGCAGAGGACGTCATCTTCCTTGACTTCGTCGCCTTTTTTAACGAACCATTTAACGATTTCACCTTCATGGATACCTTCACCAATATCAGGTAGCTTAAAATTATAAGCCATTATTCTGCCTCCCATCTTTTAATTAAAAGTTGATTGATTCTTTGACTCTTTCGATAATGTCTTTGTGATCTGGCAGCCAGATTTCTTCAGCCTGTGAAAATGCGTAAACAGTATCAGGTGCTGTAACTCTTAGAATTGGTGCTTCGAGATGGAGTATGGCGCGCTCCTGAATTTCCGAGATAACGTGTGAGCCTACTCCTGCCTGACGCTGTGCCTCTTGAACCATTACCATTCGGTTCGTCTTTTTCACCGATTCAACAATTGTGTCAACATCAATTGGTGATACCGTACGCAAATCAATTACTTCCACACTGATATCATCCTTTTCCAGTTCATCAGCAGCTTTCAGCGCGGCATGAACCATCGCACCATAAGCAACAATTGTTATATCATCACCATCGCGTTTAACATCTGCCTTGTCCAAATCAACTGTGTATTCCTCATCAGGAACTTCGCCACGGAATGAACGATACAATTTCATATGTTCCAGGAACAATACAGGGTCATTGTTGCGGATTGAAGATATAAGCAAACCTTTTGCATCATATGGTGTACTCGGAATTACAACGCGAATACCTGGCTGTTGCGCGATTAAGCCCTCAAGTGAATCCGCATGGAGTTCAGGTGTATGCACGCCGCCGCCGAATGGCGAACGAATTGTAATCGGCATTGGGTGAGTGCCGCCGCTGCGGTAACGCATCCGTGCCATTTGGCCGTTAACTGCATCCATCGTTTCGTAAATAAAGCCGAAGAACTGAATTTCAGGCACCGGACGGAATCCTTGTGCTGCAAGACCGATGGACAGTCCGCCAATTCCAGATTCAGCAAGTGGTGTATCAAACACGCGCTCTTCGCCAAATTCCTTCTGCAAGCCTTCCGTTGCACGGAAAACACCACCGTTTTGGCCAACATCTTCACCGAATACAAGCACATTTTCATCATTTTTCAATTCATTGTGCATTGCATCAGTGATTGCTTGAATCATTGTTTTTTGTGCCATGATTTACTTCGACTCCTTCTCTTTATATTCTTCCATTTGCTCTTTTAAATTCTGTGGAAGTTCTTCATGCATATTTTCAATCAAATCCGTTACTTTCTGTTTTGGATACTCATCAGCTTTTTTGATAGCTTTTTTGATGTCATCTTTAGCCTGATCGATTACTTTATTTTCTTCATCTTCCGACCACAAATCCTTGTCTTCCAAATACTTGCGGAAGCGAACAAGTGGATCTTTTTTCTCCCATTCATTATCCAAATCATCGGTGCGGTAACGAGTCGGATCGTCACCAGCCATTGTATGCGGTCCATATCTGTACGTAATGGTTTCAATCAATGTCGGACCATCCCCATTAATCGCACGTTCTCTTGCATCTTTTGTTGCAGCATAAACAGCCAGGACGTCCATACCATCCACTTGAACACCTTCAATTCCGGCAGCAACTGATTTCTGAACAAGCGTTTTTGCTGCTGTCTGCTGTTCAACTGGAACCGAAATCGCAAATTGGTTATTTTGTACAAAGAAAATAGCCGGAGCTCCATAAGCACCCGCAAAGTTAATCCCTTCATAGAAGTCACCTTGGGATGTACCACCGTCACCTGTGTACGTAACAGCGACCGCTTTTTTACCCCGCTTTTTCATTCCAAGTGCTACACCAGCTGTTTGTGTATACTGTGCACCAATGATAATTTGCGGGCTGAATCCATCCACACCTTCCGGAAATTGATTTCCGTGAAAGTGTCCTCTCGAAAACAGAAACGCCTGATACAATGGAAGGCCATGCCAAATAAGCTGCGGAACATCGCGATATCCAGGAAGCAAAAAGTCTTCCTGCTCCAGTGCATAATGACTTCCAAGCTGTGAAGCCTCCTGACCAGCAGTTGGTGCATAAAATCCTAAACGACCCTGACGATTCAATGCAATAGAACGCTGATCAAGGACCCTTGTATAAACCATCCTGCGCATAAGTTCTTTCAAATCATCATCTGAAAGATCCGGTACTGCATCTTTATTGACTATCTTTCCATTTTCATCAAGAACCTGGAACATTTCGAACTGACTCTCAACACTTTCTAATACGTGTTTCAAAATAGTCACCTCTTCCTTTCTAAATACCTGTTTTGATTTTTCATTACTAGCCTTCCCAAAATATGAAATAATCTGTACCAAACGCCTTTACTCTTGTTCCCGATTTTGAAATTTATTAATCACTTCAAAACTGTTACACTTTCAAAGTGCTATTTACTGGTACAATTCATAATTCATATAAAGTTTAGCTCAAAACATCCAATTCGGTCAATCACTTTGTTTATATTTATCCATTTTTATATCACGATGGTAATCGCTTTCAGAATTTTCCCCCTGTTGCCCTTTGCTCTGTTATAATGTTTCCCAAAAACTGTATTACTGAAAAGTTAAATTTGGAAAGAACAAGCTGGTACACAAATTTCATTTTATGGAACATATTAAAACCGGACAGTGTCAACTGTCCGGCTCGGATTTTCCGTAATAAAGTAATTAATACCTATTTATCTTCAACCGATGATGCTTTTTCCTCGTAGTCAACGTTTATTTCTGCAAGCTCATAAAACTTCTCTTTTAATTCATTATATTCTGCGGTTCGGCTGTTAAACTTTTTGTTGGCATCCAGTACCTTTTCATAGCTCTTATTCAACCTTTTGATATTTTTGGTTAGTGCTTTTTGTTCCAAGTCTTCTTTTTGCAGCAACTTATACAGCTTTGTTTCAAGCTTTAATGATTTTTCATACGCATCATACAGGACATCGTACGCTTTATAGCGATCCATCATGACATTGAACATTTTTTCGGCAGTCTTTTTGGCCTTTCCGTCCTCAAGATTTCCGATTAGATCGTCTATTTTTTTAAATTCTTCTTTGGAAGCATGAATACTGTCCTTTTCCATTTCAATTTTTTTGGATCGTTTCTCAATGCTTTTCAATGCCCGCTGAGAAAGTTTTTTAATTTTGTCGAACTCGTCCATTTTCAAATCAATAATTTCAGAGTAAATTTTTTGCTCTTTCTTTTCCAATTTTACAATTGGATTCTGCTGCTTCTCAAATGTCTTTTCCAATTCCACAGATTTTTCCAGATGATTATATATCTTATCCGAAGCAGAGGCACTGTTGCATGCGGTAAGAGCAGTCAAAAGAAATAAAATTAATATAAATGATAATAGCTTTTTTAAATTCAAATCAACATTTTCCTCCTTAATCATTGTCGCGAATGTTGCTTTTTAGTATAACATACCTGTAAATAGGAACCGTATTATTTTTGACCTGGATTATCGATATTAAATTATGATGTAATTTTTCATATTATGTTAAAATGTTGTCAATAGAAACTGTAAGGAGTGTCAAAACTGATGATTACGATGAAAGATATCGTAAGAGAAGGTCATCCTTCTTTACGTGAAAAGGCGAGCGAAATAGCAGTCCCGCCAGGTGATGAAGATAAACAATTATTACAGGAAATGCTTGATTTTTTAAAGAATAGTCAAGATGAAGAAACAGCTGAAAAATATGACCTGAGACCGGGTGTTGGGCTTGCCGCACCACAACTGGGAATAAACAAACGAATGATTGCTGTGCATTTTGAAGATCCCAAAGGAAAACAGTACAGCTATGGTCTGATTAATCCTAAAATTATCAGTCATTCAGTGGAACAGGCATATTTGGCTGCTGGCGAAGGCTGTCTTTCAGTTGATCGGGATGTGGAAGGTTACGTACATCGGAATGCCAGAATAACTGTCACGGCGACAGATATGGAAGGCAATCCTCTGAAATTGCGTCTTCGTGATTATGCAGCTATTGTATTCCAGCATGAAATTGACCATTTAAATGGTGTTATGTTCTATGATTATATTAATAAGAATAACCCATTTCTATCTGCAGAAAACGCAAAAATGATTGATTAAGAAAACAGGGACTTTTTTAGGAGTTCCTGTTTTTTTTGTATAATTTTCCTCTTTTGGCGGGACAATAGATAGCAGTCATACACGGATTTAATGAACAAAAAAGTGCCCTTCACAATATTTTTTTTAACAAATAACGTATTTTCATTTCAATATTTACCAAACAGTATTATACTGTATGTAAGAGGGATTGGATCGGTAGAACGTTTATTGCTTTTCTTACATTTTGAAAGGAGATGCAAATCTCATGTTAAAACGCCTAAAAGAAAAGCTGAAGAAACGCTGGAAAGATTTTTTAGGCAGAGGACGTGTACCTACTACTTATGAAAAGGACTACCATTGATACAACCAATCACGTTATCAATACCATTGCGGAATAAAAACGGATGCGGAATTTATAAGATAGCGTATTATGATTACGGACGAATATAAATTGAAGAGAATTGTTCTGCAGCTGTTCACTGTGTTCAGCTTATTAAGCAGTGGACAAATTATAATACCTATACAGCGGAAACATTAAAAAACGTATAAAGAAGTTAGGAGAGATGAAATGATTTTTAAAGTTTATTATCAGGAATCGCCGACAGAGATACCTGTACGCGAAAATACAAAAAGCCTTTATATGGAGGCAGATGAAGAAAAAGATGTACGAAACAAACTGGTCAATCGCAACTATAATATTGAGTTTATCCAACCACTTGATGAAGCACATTTAAATTATGAAAAACAATCCGAACATTTTACCCTGGAGAACGCATAAACAGATGAAGTTTGTTAAAAATGACCAGACAGCTGTATTTGCATTGGGAGGATTGGGTGAGATCGGAAAGAACACGTATGGTGTTCAATTCCAAGATGAGATTATTTTAATCGATGCGGGCATTAAATTTCCTGAAGATGAATTGCTTGGAATTGATTATGTAATCCCTGATTATACCTACCTCATACAAAATCAGGACAAAATTAAAGGATTGTTTATTACTCATGGGCACGAAGATCATATTGGAGGCATTCCATACCTTCTTCGTGAAATAAATGTGCCTCTTTATGCGGGTAAACTTGCGATTGGGTTAATCAGAAACAAATTGGATGAACACGGTTTATTAAGAAATGCTAAGCTGCATACGATTCAAGAGGAAGATGTCATTAAATTCCGCAAGACATCTGTATCCTTTTTCCGCACCACACACAGTATTCCGGATTCATATGGTATTGTTGTAAAAACACCGCCAGGCAACATTGTTCATACTGGTGATTTTAAATTTGATTTCACACCAGTGGGTGAACCTGCCAATATTTCAAAAATGGCTGAGATCGGTAAAGAAGGCGTACTTTGCCTGCTCTCGGACAGTACAAACAGTGAAGTTCCCGGCTTTACCATGTCAGAACGAGTTGTTGGAGGAAACATTAACGATATTTTCGGCAGGGTTGATGGACGACTGATATTTGCAACATTTGCATCCAATATCTATCGACTGCAGCAAGTAGTCGAAGCCGCCGTAAAACATGACCGAAAAATTGCTGTGTTTGGCCGAAGTATGGAGTCTTCTATTCGAATCGGCCAAGAACTTGGTTATATTCAGGCACCAAAAGATACGTTTATCGATGCCAACCAAATCAACCGTCTCCCGGCGAACGAAGTTACAATACTTTGCACGGGATCACAGGGTGAACCCATGGCTGCACTTTCACGTATCGCCAATGGAACACATCGTCAAATCCAAATTATCCCTGGTGACACAGTAGTATTTTCTTCTTCTCCAATCCCTGGAAATACGGTAAGTGTCAGCCGGACTATCAATAAATTATACCGGGCCGGCGCGGATGTTATCCATGGCAAATTAAGCAATATTCATACATCTGGTCATGGAAGCCAGGAAGAACAGAAACTGATGCTTCGCCTGATTCAGCCTGAATATTTTATGCCAATCCATGGGGAATACCGTATGCTGAAAGAACATATGAAATTAGCTGAAGCATGCAATGTAAACCCGGATAATATGTTTGTCATGGACAATGGTGATGTACTTGCTTTAGGTAAAGACAATGCAACGGTAGCGGGGAAAATCCCTTCCGGATCCATCTATGTAGATGGCAGCGGCATCGGTGATATCGGAAATATTGTACTCCGGGACCGCAGAATTCTGTCTGAAGAAGGTCTGGTTATGGTTGTCGTGAGCATTAACATGAAGGAATTTAAAATTGCATCAGGACCGGATATTATATCACGAGGTTTCGTTTACATGAGAGAATCCGAAGATCTGATCAATGAAGCACAAAAGCTTGTTTCCAAACATTTAGACAAGGTGATGGAACGCAGGACAACGCAATGGTCGGAAATTAAAAACGAAATTACCGATACCATAGCACCATTCCTTTATGAGAAAACAAAACGCAGACCGATGATTCTGCCGATTATTATGGAAATATAGAATTTAAAAAAGGGATGACCGGGTATATTGTCAGGTCATCCCTTTTTGTGTTTATTATAGTCGTTTCAATGATTTTTTTATATCCGGAAACTCCACTTTTTTATTTGTGAAAAATTCTTTAAGCAGATACTCACTGTATTTGACCGCCTGATCGAAATGAATTTTACCAGGTAATGGTGCCATATCTTCAATGGCAATATCAATTACGGCTGGTCGATCGGATTGAAGTGCCTTTTGTATGTTGCTGGAAAGATCCTCCGATTTTTCAATGTGATAGCCTTCCCCACCGCATGATTCAGCGAATTTAGCAAAATCCATTTCACCGAGACCTGTCTTATAGTTCAACTTACCCATCTCCTGCTGTTCATATTTTATCATGGCAAGATGACTGTTATTAAGGATAATCACTTTAATTGGAAGATCATATTTAACAGCAGTTACGAAATCATGCATTACCATTGAGAAACCGCCATCACCGCAAATCGCTACCACTTGCTTATTCGGGTTGGCAATTTGTCCTGCTATTGCCCCCGGAAGACCGATGCCCATGGATGCCAGCCTTCCTGAAATAATAAATTGCTGGTTGGTAAATGGGAAAAAGCGGGTTGTCCATACTGTGACATTGCCTACATCACAGGAAATAACCGCATCATTTTCCACTTCCTGTTCCAATGCGTACATTAGTTGCGGTGCCTGAATCGGATTTCCTGCCTCTTTCTTTTCCTTTATCATGTTAATGTGCCATTTTTTCATCTTTTCCTGATATTTTTCAAGATAAGAGCCGTTCTCATTCTCCTTAACTTTTAATGTTAGAGAAGGCAATATTTTTTTCACATCGCCACATAAACCGGCGGTAATCGGGTATAGACTTCCGATTTTTTGTGACTTTAAATCTATTTGTATTGCCTTCGTTTTATCGGGTAAATATTCCCTGTACGGAAATGAGGTACCGATCAGCAATAATAAATCTGTATCCATTATTGCTTCGTAAGCGGGTTTTGTTCCTATCTGGCCGTGTTGACCCAGATTCAGTTCATGATAATCCGGTATGGTTCCCTTTCCGAGCAGACTTAACACAATTGGTGCCTTAATTTTTTCGGCAAAATCAATCAATTCTTTTCTTGATTCTCTTGCACCTCGGCCAGCCAATATGATAGGTTTTTCTGCCTGATTAATTAGATCAACTGTTTCCAATACAGACTCCTGATCAGGCTCATATTGTGGTTTAATATAGGTGGGTGCAGTTATAAATTCATCTTTTTTATGTTTAACAGCAAATAAATCATCAGGCACGATTAGGACAGAAACACCGTTTTCCGTATAGGCAGACCTGATTGCTTTATTGAGAAGATCCGGAAGCTGCTTGGCAGACTCCGCCCGTCGGTTGAATACCGCTACATCATCAAATACTCGTTCCAGATTGACTTCCTGAAATGCGTCCGTACCAACCATACTGCTAGTCACTTGGCCAACAATGGCCAATACCGGTGCACCGTCCTGTTTTGCATCATACAATCCATTAAGTAAATGAATGGCCCCGGGTCCGGTAATCGATAAACAAGCACCGATTTTACCTGTCAATTTAGCATATGCGCTTGCTGATAATGCTCCAACCTCCTCGTGCCGCACCTGTATAAAACGGATCTCATCATCTTTTGTGCGCAAATCATCAATAAATTCATTTATAGAATCCCCGGGGAGGCCATATATGTGGTCAATTCCCCATTCGATGAATTGTTCTGTCATAATTTCACCAGTACGTAATTCCTTCATCAAATTCACCTCTCTGAAATGTGCGATATAATACTATAACCCACATCCACAAAGAAAAAACCCGCTTCACTTAATGAAACGGGTTATTCATCGATAACAAGATGTTTTTCGAATCGGGATATATCCCGATCTGCACCAATGACAATTAAAATATCATCTGAATCCAGCAAATCATCAGCACTCGGTGATACATTGATGCTGTTATCACGTTTTATCGCCACAACGTTACAACCATAGTTTGCCCGTATATCCAGGTCAACCAATGATTTTCCCTGCATCTTGGTGCCCGCTTTCACCTCCACAATACTGTGATCATCCGACAATTCAAGGTAATCGAGAATGTTGCTGGATATTATGTTGTGGGCAATTCGTTTCCCCATATCACGCTCAGGGTGAACAACCTGGTCAGCACCGATTTTATTTAAGATTTTTTCATGATAGTCATTTTGCGCTTTAACCGTTATTTTTTTAATGCCAAGGTCTGTTAGAACTACCGTGGTTAGAATGCTAGCCTGAATGTTGTCACCAATCGCAACGATAACATGGTCAATATTCTTGATTCCAAGCTCTTTAAGGGTAGCCTCATCTGTTGAATCAGCAATGACAGCATGTGAAGCAATGTTTTTATATTCATTCACTTTATCCTCATCATTATCTATCGCCAGGACCTGCATGCCTTCTGTACTTAATTCACGGCAAATACTCCCGCCAAAACGACCCAGTCCGATAACTGCAAAATCTCGCTTCATTTCCCTTACCTCCAGCCTGCTTTACTTATTCATAACTTAGTCTACCATACATACACCACGTGTGGAATTACGAGTGTATGCAATAACACTAAAAACGGCCAAACCACCATAAGTGGTTTGACCTGTATTTACATGGCATCAAGCATTTGAAATTGTGATTTAACCAGCTCAAAATATTCACCTTTTTGATCCATTAATGCATCATGGCTGCCGCTTTCCAGAACTTTTCCATTCTCCAGAACAAATATATTATCTGACTCCCGAATGGTTGATAAGCGGTGTGCGATAATAATTGCTGTCCTGCCATCCAGTAACCTGCGCAAAGCCGCTTGAATTTTCATTTCAGTTTCGGTATCTATACTGGCAGTTGCTTCGTCCAGTATCAAAATCTTTGGATCTGCAAGCAATGCTCTGGCAAATGATAACAATTGCCTTTCTCCAGCTGAAAGGATATTGCCTCGTTCCTCGACTTCTGTATCATAACCATTAGCAAGACGCTGAATAAATTCATCTGCTCCAACAACTTTCGCTGCCCGTTTAACTTCTTCATCTTTAGCATTAGGTCTGCCAAATCGGATATTTTCCATGATCGACCCCGAAAAAACAAATGTGTCCTGCAGTACAACACTGATTTGCTGTCTGAGATGATTCAGCTTTACATCCCGCAGATCATTCCCATCAATCCGCACAGCGCCTTTTGTAGGATCATAAAAACGGCTGATTAAATTAGCGATGGTTGATTTTCCGCTTCCAGTATGGCCAACAAGTGCAATGGTCTGACCCGCTTTAATATCAAGTGAAATTTCATGCAATGCAATCCTGTTATCATCGTATGAAAATTGAACATGATCAAATTCAATCTGCCCTTTCATATCTGGCAGGGCGATGCTGTCTGACTTTTCCTTTATATTCGGCCGCTCATCCAAAAATTCAAAAATCCGTTCGGAAGCTGCCATTGCCATCAGCAATTGATTATACATCTGTCCAAGTCGGGAAATCGGCTCCCAGAACATACCAAGAAAAAATGCGAATGTAACAAATGTACCGATTGCAATTCCACCATTCAAAATCAGGAATGCACCAAAAGAAATCAGTATAATTGTGCCGATCGCATTGCTCATTTCCACAAATGGACGGAACATCGCACTTTTCTTTGTGGCTACACGCAGACTTTCATACGTATCAAAATTAAGTCCTTCAAAGAACTCTGTATTTTCTTTTTCCTGTGAAAACGACTGTGTAATGCGGATGCCCTGAATACTTTCATTCAAATGTGAATTCAAGCGGGACTGCTGAATCCGCACATTCTGCCAGGACCGACGGATATTGCGTCGTAATTTGGTGGAAATATAGAACATAAGCGGCAGAATAACTAAGATTGCTATTGCCAGCTTCGGACTTAATACAAACAATATTACAATCATTGCCGTCAGTGTTACCACATCCATCAGAAGGTTGATAATCCCGTTGGTGAATAACTCCTGCAGTGAGTTGATGTCATTCATGATCCTGACTAATATAGATCCTGCCGATCTCGTATCAAAAAAGCGGTGCGATAATCGCTGAACATGCGAGAATAATGACTGCCGCAAGTCATATATAACATTCTGACCAAGAATATTAACCCATTTAATGCGGAACATATTCCCAACATAATTGAGCAGATATAAAACACCAACAATAATAATTAGTGTAATTAATAACCCGGAATCCTTATTAGCTATCGCCTGGTCAATAGCAACCTTCCCGATCAGAATCGGTACCAGCAATCGGACGGCAGTTGATACAAGCATCGCAATAATGGCACCAGGTAAATATGTTTTCGAGTATGGCTTTAAGTATACAAGCAGGCGCCACATCTGCTGCCAGTTAAACGGCTTTTCAACAGCGTGATCAACTGTATAATAAAACCGTTTTAAATGGCGATTTTCTTTATCTTTTGCTTTGGCCACGAACATCACTCCCCTTTCTATTTAGCGGACTCCATAATTGCTTCACGGTCCTGATATTGAATGTCATAAATACGTTGATAAGCACCATTATTGACCATCAACTGATCATGTTTGCCCCGCTCAACAATTTCGCCATCTTCCAGCACCAATATCTCATCCGCATGTTTAAGTGAAGAAATACGGTGGGCAATAATAAATGTTGTGCGCCCTTTCATTACCTCTTTAAGTGCTTTCTGTATTTTGAATTCTGTTTCCATATCTACAGCCGAGGTGGCATCATCAAGTACAAGAATACTTGGATTGATGCAAATGGCTCTGGCAATGGAAATCCGCTGTTTCTGTCCCCCGGATAACCCCATTCCCCGCTCACCAAGCATTGTATCGTACCCGTCAGGCATATCCATTATAAAATCATGTGCTTGAGCACGTTTGGCTGCATCAATAATTTGCTCATCCGAAATGGTCGGATCGCCATATGCAATATTTTCACGAATGGATGTAGAAAAAAGGAACGGTTCCTGTAATACAAATCCAATATGGCGGCGCAATGTTTTCAATTTATACAAATCCACATCACGACCATCAACCATAACCCTGCCTTTTTCCGGTTCATAAAATCGTGTGATTAACTGTGTAATGCTTGTTTTCCCGGAACCGGTTGAACCTATTAAACCAATTACCTTGCCTGGTGGTGCATCAAAGCTGATGTGTTTCAGTGCTGCATCATCATCTTTAATATACGTCAATGTGACGTCCTTAAATGTTACATGCCCCTCTAATGGAACATCTACGGCATCTTCTTTTTCCTCGATGTCCTCCTTTTCATCCAGCACCTCCAGCAACCGCTCACCAGATGCTTTTGCCTGGGAAAACTGGTTGATGACAAATCCCAGATTCATTAACGGCCCAAGAATATACCAAACCAGGCTGAAAAATGCGACCAGTTCACCTATACCGAGTTGACCATCAATAACGAGGAAGCCCCCGTAAGCAAGTAGAGCAACCGCACAGACGTTTCCTATAAACTCCATAAGCGGCATGTATTTGGACCAAATATTTGCAGTGAATAAATATTTTTGTCGATAGTTATCATTGCTTCCGGAGAACCTGCCAATTTCAAAGTCTTCCCGCGATAATGATTTCACTGTATTCATTCCACTTATATTTTCCTGTACACGGGTGTTCAAACGCCCGAGTGATCTCCGAATACCCCGAAACGCCGGATGAACAAGATGATCAAAACGGAAAACAACGATCGCCAAAAATGGCATAGCCGCCATTGTTACAAGTGCGAGCGGAATAGAGTAATAAAACATTACTGCTAAACTGAATAAAATCAGTAAGGTAATCCTGACTAGTTCGGAAAAACCAAACGACAGGAAAAACCTGAAACCCCTTACATCTTCGACCAGTCGTGACATTAAATCTCCGGTTTTAGCGTTATCATAGTACTTGAAGGAAAGTACCTGCAGTTTTTCATACAAGGCCCCGCGGATCATATAAACAAATTTTATACCGAATAATTCACCGAAATATTGATGAAAAAATGTTGAAAATCCTTTGATTACCATAATCAGAAAAAATACAATGGAAATGTATGGAATCAAATTGTATCTGTTTTTCATGACTACATTATCGATTGTCTGCTGAAGCACAATTGGATAGACAACAGTTGCAGCCGTTACAAAGACTAAAAAGAATAACGATCCGAAAAAAAGTTTCCGATTTGGCCAAAAATACTGCTTTAGTTTTTGAAACGTACTCAATGAAAATCCCCCCCAAACTTTTACGTACTTTCTAATATAACGGGTTCCGAAATAAATTTCATTACTTTTGCTCAATTTTTTTAAAGTTTCCAAAAGGACAACAAAAATGACTATAACGGAAATTTAATTCAATAAAAAAACCTGCCTTTAAAAGCAGGTGAATGGATTATATTCAGGTTTATCACGAAGTATGACCCAAAACCCTATCAATCCTTCGGCGCAGCATTCGAATACTGCTGCTGCCGGATTGAGAGTGTTTCAATTTTCCTTCTGTATCAAATAAATAATAAGCAGGCACATATCTGGTTTTAAACTCATCTGTCAAGGTTCGTTCATTGTCAACAAATATCGGTTGAGTTATACCATGTTCCTCTGCAGATTTTCTGACAAGCCCCATGTCCATATCCTTTTCTGCCCTGGGCATATGGACAGCAATGATATGCAGCTCATTGGCAAATTCATCACGAATTTTATTAAGTCCGGGCATTGCTTCTTTGCATGTGCTGCAACTAACCGACCAGAAGTGAATAAGGGAAGGCTTGCTTCCTATCAGATCCCTCCTGTGAATTGGTTTACTGTTTAACCACTTTGTCGCACCATCGAGCTCAGGCATTTTTTCTCGTAATCTCATCGTTTTCTACCTCCTGAATGTCTTGAAGTATTACGCAACACACGAGTCAATTTATCATTTCACATTATTTTATATGTTGATAATGCTGCAATGTTTCCTGACCATTCCTGCATTCCGACAGTTAAAGTTTACGAGTCCCAAGTGGAAGAACAACAGTACTTCATTTGAGGTTTACTATGTTCTTTTTTGTGGAAAATTGAAATCGTTCCGTACCTTAGATATGATAGGATAAGCTTAGTTAAAGGAAGGAGAATTACATATGGAAATATTCGGGTTTGATTTGACGGAAATTCTCAGTGCCGTTTTACCGGTCATTGGAAAGATGATATTACTTGTTGTTGCCTATTTGATTATCGTACCAATCGGGAAAAAGGTAATTGAAAAAACATTGCAGAATGCTGCAAAAGGACAGAAATCCTCTCCCGGAAGAATGAAAACATTGGAGAAGCTTCTTACCAACGTTTTTTCTTATGTCATGATGTTTGTCTTAATCGTTATGCTGTTCTCAGCACTGGGAGTCGATATCGGTCCACTTCTTGCCGGTGCAGGTGTTGTTGGACTGGCAATTGCTTTTGGTGCACAGGGACTTGTCAGTGATATTGTAACCGGCTTCTTCGTTATACTGGAGCGGCAGATTGAGATTGATGATTATGTAACGACTGCAGGATATGACGGTGTTGTGGAAGAAATTGGACTGCGAACAACGAAAATCCGCAGCTTTGACGGAACATTAAATTTTGTGCCAAACCGTTATATTGAAGGGGTTGCCAACCATTCACGCGGAAACATGCGCGCACTTGTCGATATTGGAATTAGTCATTACGATAATCTTGATGAAGCACTGGCAATCCTGAAAAAGATTTGCGGGGAATTTGAAAATGATGAACGCTTCAAAGAAGGTCCCGATGCAATTGGCGTTCAAGCAATTGATACATCACAAATTGTCCTTCGGGTTGTCGGACAGACTGAAAATGGACTGCAATGGGAATGTGAGCGGGACATACGGAAGCGGATTAAAGAAGCATTTAACGAAAAAAATGTCGATATGCCGCTCACCCAGCATGTAGTCCTGCAAAAAGCTACAGAGTAAAAGAATCCCCGAGATTGGGGATTCTTTTTTTCACTGTTCATAATCCAATTTTTCAGTCACCATTTGGCAAATAGATTCGGTACTCAATCCATCTGCATTAATTACGGCCCCGGCGATGCTTGCGTCGGACATCCCCATCACGTTTTTATCCAAACCTGTTATCACACAGCAGTCACAATATTCGGTGTCATCTTCCGAGTGCAAATCAACCACATCATGACCCTTTTCCATTAATGCTTCTTTTACGTCTGTTAAGCTATCCTCAACACCAATTCGTGCCACCTGTATACCTCCTTCTAATTCGAAAAGATTCCTGAATAGCTTTTCCCGAAAATGAAAAGGTATGCAGATGGCTAACATTTATTGGTGTGCAATAGAATTGATTGTTGCTGCTACAGCCTTTACGCCTGCCAAAAGTGCACGTTCATCCGGCTGAAGCTTTGAACTGTGTAAACCGTACGGCGAATCAACACCAAGCCAGAACATGAATCCCGGAATATCCTTCAGCATGTATCCAAAGTCTTCCCCCGTCATGGCGGGACCAGCTTCACGATAGTTTAAATCGGTCTTGCCGATTGTCTTTTTGAAAAGATCTGTATAATGCTGATCATTATAAACCTGATAATAATTCGAACCGTAATCAATATCGATTGTACATTCATGTGAAATTTCAAAACCCCGGACAAGCCGCTCCAGTTTTTCTTTCACAACATCGATTGCTTTCGGTTGTAACGTCCGGATAGTTCCTTCCAATCTTGCTGTCTCCGCAATTGCATTCTGAACAAAACCACTTTCCATTTTGCCAATCGTTACAACCGCGCTTTCAAGCGGGTCTAATGCCCGGGAGACAATTTGCTGCAATTCTACCACAAAACTGCTTGCAGCAACTGTCATGTCTCTGGTCAGATGCGGATATGCTGCATGACCGCCCTTCCCCTTAAAGTCCAGAAATAATTCACTCGTATTAGCAAATAACAAGCCTGCCCGGGTTGAAACTGTACCGACCGGCAGCTCAGGGGCAATATGCAATGCAAAAATAACGTCGGGTTTCCAGTCATCAAATACTTCCGATTGCATCATTGGAAAGGCACCGCCTGGTCCTTCCTCGGCCGGTTGAAAAATAAAAACCACATCATCGTCAGCCGGTTGATCAAGAATTGATTTCACCGAACCAAGGGCAATTGTCATATGAAAATCATGCCCGCATGCATGCATTTTTCCATCATGTTCAGATTGAAAGGCATATCCGGTTTCCTCCTTGATTGGCAAACCATCAATGTCACAGCGGTATCCAATTGTTTTCTTAGGGTAATTTCCTTTGACTTTAGCCAGTATCCCTGTTTCCCATGTCCGGATTTCCAATCTTTCCGAATCCATTGCCTTCAATTTTTTCAATAAATAGGCATGGGTTTTTTTTTCCTGAAAGCCCAGTTCAGGAATCTGATGCAGCTCTCTTCTGATTGTTTGTAAGTTCATTATATCCCTGCTTTAGTTATCCAATTTTCGCAGTTCTTGTTTAATTTCCGTTTTGGATTTGGTACTGTCATCAATTTCTTTCAGCACTTTTGCCGGTGTACCAGCTACAAGTGTATTAGGTGCTACATCTTTTGTTACAATTGATCCGGCTGCAACGATAGACCCTTTACCGACTGTTACACCTTCAAGGATAACGGCGTTTGCACCAATGACAACCTCGTCCTCAATTACCACCGGACTGGCAGAAGGCGGCTCAATGACGCCGGCAAGCACCGTTCCCGCACCAATATGACAATTTTTTCCTACAGTCGCACGACCGCCAAGAACTACATTCATATCAATCATTGTTCCTTCACCAACAACTGAGCCGATATTAATCATTGCTCCCATCATAATAACGGCACCATCGCCAATTTCCACCTGATCACGAATGACAGCACCAGGCTCAATTCTCGCATTAATCCCCTTCAGATCAAGCAGTGGTATAGCTGAATTTCTGCGGTCATTTTCCAGTACATAGTCTGTAATAGAATCTTTATTTTCATTCAATACATTTTGAATATCTTTCCACTCGCCAAACAGCACGCCGCTGTTATGATCAACAAAAGACTGGATTTTGTCCCCGTACTGTAAATTATTTAAATCATTTCCTTTAATATAAACCTTAACAGGTGTGCTTTTTTCACTGTTTGAAATAAAGCTGATAATTTCATTAGCATCCATCATTCTCACAATTATGTTCCTCCAATTTTATGTATTTATTTTACTTTAGCAGACGATACAACTGGACGCAACAAACACCTATTCCTGCTCTTTTTTAGGTAAAAACAAAACAAGGAAAAAGCTGATGACTGCAAGTACCAAAAGACCAGTGTACACCGCATGCAGCCCGGAAGTAAGTCCATTCTGCAATACCATTTGAACATCATCTGACAATGACACATTCTGCCTGGGATCGAGCAAGTTATTTGCTGTGTCGACTGAAACAGTATCTTCCAGTCCATTTTGCTTGATATATCTTTGAATCTGACCGTTCAACAACCCGCCAAGCAGTGCAGCACCAAGTGCGCTTCCCACAGTGCGCATAAACATATTGGCAGCAGTTGCAATCCCTCTAGTCTTCCAGCCTACTGCATTTTGGATTCCCACGATGAATGATGTATTGGTTAGTCCCATACCGACTCCGATGAAAAAGGATCCCGCCGCTGCCCAAACAGGACCTTTGTCCGGTGACAACATAAAGAACAGGATACCTCCAATAATTAATGACGAGCAGCCTAGCAATGATGTTGACCGGTAGCCTATAATCAGCAGCAACCTCCCCCCGGCAACTGCTGCCAGCGGCCAACCGATGGACATTGTCGTCAATGTAAATCCCGCAACCGTTGGAGAATAACCCATCACACCTTGTACAAATGCAGGTAGATAGCTGGATACACCAATCAAAATCATCCCAGCGGTCAACGAGGTTAAATTGGCAAAACTGATAATCCGATTTTTCCAAATTTCAAATGGCATCATCGGATCCTTTGCTCTTCGTTCCTGGACGACAAAAAGCGAAAAACCGGCAAACGCCGCTCCAATCAGACCATACATCATCATCGAGTTCCAAGGCATGCCTATACCTCCCTCTACCAATATAAACATGAGGGATGTAACGGCAATCATAATCCATATAGAGCCCAGGAAATCAATCGATTGGTTTTTCCTGTCAGGATCTTCATGTAAAAAAAACAATATTCCAAGCATAGCGAGTAAGCCAAGGGGGATGTTCATCCAAAAAACATACCTCCAGCTTAACGCCTCTACAAATATCCCGCCCAAAAGCGGACCGGTAACTGCTGAAATCCCCCATACGCTTGACAAATATCCCTGAATTTTTGCACGTTCTTCTTTACTGTAGATATCACCGATGATTGTTGTTGCAATTGGCATTAATGTCCCTGCACCGACACCTTGGACAAACCTGCAGATAATCAGCATTTCCATGGATGAACTAAACCCGGACAATGTTGAACCGGTCAGAAAAATAAAAATGCCGGCAATAAATACAGGCTTTCTTCCGAATATATCGGACAATTTTCCAAAAATAAGAACGGTTGCTGCATTCGTCAATAAATAAGCTGAAAATACCCAGCTGTATAATGAAAATCCGCCAAGATCGGCCGCTATACTTGGCATCGCAGTGGCCACAATTGTCGCTTCAATCGCTGCCAAAAACATCCCCAGCATAACCGACACCAGCACCAGCGGACGATTTGTTTTGGCTGCCTGCGTATGTATTTTCATAAAAATTACACTCCTGTTCCCTTCTATACCCCGCTGCACCATTTTTGAGCAAACAAATACCCCCAGCTAACGAATTTTTCGCCGGAGGCAGCCTTCATTCAATACACAGGATTGTTTCCAGATGTATAGATATATCGTTTCATCTGTTTTAAAATCGCACGCCTTGTCAAAATCCCATCGAAATATCCATCCTGGTCTGAAACACAAACAAATGGATAATTGATAACCTCTTTTAATCCGGTCAAAATGGAATCTTCTTTTGTAAGTGATGGTATATCTGAATTCATTACCTCATGCACCCGCATATCAGCGAGTTTCTCAGCTTCAAACCGTTCCAGCCCCAATATTTCGTTTAATATTAAAGTTTTTCCAATTGTACCGACCAATTTATAGGATCCATCCAATACCGGAACTGCCGAATAACCTGACTTCACCAAAACAAGCAGTGCATGTTCCAATGGGTTATTCAACTGGACATGGGCAACCTTTTCAGAAGAAATCATCAGATCTTCCACCAATATATCAGTTACTGGTTTATCTTTTAATGTACTCATGAATATTCGCTCCTTTTCAAAAAACGATTAGTAGCATTCAATAAAATTTTTCAGAAAAAGGAGTTATATCTTGTATCCCCATACATATTTTACCACAGATAATAGGTAAGTTATATCGTTTACACGAAAAATATTAAAAACACCCCCATTCAAACAGGTGCACGCTGTCACAATTAATTTATGAATCTATCCATGAATTTGCCAATGTGAAAGGAAAACAAAAGCGCGCTATCCTTAGATAACACGCTCTATATTTAAAAAGGAAATTTATTCAACCACTGACCTCCGTCCATTGTGATAACTTCCCCGTTTATGTATCCAGCCTCATCCGAAAATAAAAAATGAGCAAGTCCGGCAATTTCCTCCGGTGTTCCGAGTCGTTTCAAGGGAACAGACTGTATCGTACGTTGTGCGGCTTGTTCAGATTCAAATAATTTATCTGCCCCGCCAGTACGCTCAATCGGACCCGGTGCAATGGCATTTACCCGTATACCATATTTGGTTCCCCATTCTACAGCAAGCGTACGAGTCAGATTGAGAACGCCAGCTTTAGCTGCTGATGAGTGGATAACACCTGCTCCAGCGTTCCATGCATATGTCGCTACCATATTAATAATCGATCCTTCAATTTCATGTTCAATCCAATAATTCCCAACTTCTCTGCTGCAATAAAATGTCCCATTAAGTACGATATCAATAACCGAATTCCAGCCATTTATCGATAATTTTTCTGCCGGAGCTATGAAATTACCTGCAGCATTATTTACCAGGAAATCTATTCTTCCATATTGTTGAACAGTTTCCTCGACCATTCTTTCCACATCTTCCGGATTTCGGACATCCATGGAAACCGTAAATAAACTGCCCGTTGAAGAAGACTCCAGTTCGTCTTTCGTTTCCTTAAGCCGCTCTGAATTTCTCCCTGTCAAAACGACATTGGCACCTTCTGCGGCAAATTTTTGTGCCATATATTTTCCCATTCCACTTGTACTTCCCGTTACAATGACCGTTTTATTGTTCATAGAATCCCCTTTCTTTATGTATAATTAATCATATTCGATACATTATCCGAAGTCAAAAAAGACTGATTCTTTCGATAGGAATAAACCCACTAGGTTTCGATTTCCCCTATCAATAAAATACGTTATGATAGAAAAGCGCAAAAAGCTTTTTTGCACTTAATGCGGTGGAAAACTTATATTTTCTACCTGTCTTGGAAAGGTATGACCATTATGAACAGACGTACATTTTTAAAGCAATCGCTCGGAAGTCTGCTTGCTCTGGTTGGACTTAGCGGAGGAACATATTTCTATGCTCGTGAATTAGAACCGTCAATGCTTGAACTCACACGGGAAACCATTTCATTCAATAAAATTCCAAGTGCATTCAACGGGTTTAAAATTGTACAATTTTCCGATACACATATCGGCTTTCATTATTCACTTGAACAATTTGATAACCTTGTAAACACTATAAATCAAGAAAATCCTGATTTGATCGTTTTTACAGGGGATTTGGTCGACCAGGCTAACACATATAACTGGAACAACCATTTGATCAAATCATTGAAAAAACTGCATGCCAATGCGGGAAAGTACTGGATTTACGGTAATCACGACCATGGTGGTTACGGAACCAATATTGTTAAAAACACGATGGATAAAGCTGATTTTCAATTACTGCAAAATAGTCACCAATTAATTCGCAATGCCGACGAAGAAATTATTCTGGCGGGAATAGATGATGTAATGCTGGGAAAGCCAGATCTGCGTAAAACACTTGCAGGTGCCGACCCGACATTATTCACCATCCTACTTGCTCATGAACCGGATTTTGCTGATAAAACGGCACAATATCCAGTGGATGTACAACTTTCCGGTCACAGTCATGGCGGCCAAGTGAGATTACCGTTCATCGGTGATTTGTACACGCCGTTATATGCCGAAAAATATGTGCAGGGCAAGCATTCCCTTCGTGGCGGCAAATTAATATTGCATGTGAGCAGAGGAATTGGCACAACAAGACTACCCTACCGATTTTTATGCAAACCGGAGATCAATATCTTCACCCTGGAAGCTTAACTTCGTTCTAAATGGTGAATCGTAACAGTTTGTCCATAGTTTTTTAGGCTGAATCATGCTACACTGGAAACGATTTCGTTTAGGAGGATAATCAAATGTCAGGAATTAAATGGCTTTTGCCAATACTGTTGCTCGTTATTTTGTTGTCTGCCTGTGGAGATAAGTACGAAGGAGATTTTTCATATAATGTACAGGATTTCAGTTATGCTGACCACAATGGTGAGAAACTTTCCAAAAGTGATTTAGAAGGAAAATTTTGGGTAGCGGATTTTATTTTTACGAACTGTACGACAGTATGTCCGCCGATGACCGCAAACATGGCAAAATTGCAGGATCAATTAAAAGAAGCAGGACTTGAAGACGTCCAGCTCGTTTCCTTCAGTGTGGATCCAAAACATGATACACACAAGATCATGAAAAAGTACGTTAAATCGCGCGGTGGCTCACTTGATAACTGGCATTTACTGACCGGGTACAAATTTGATGAAATTAAGCAGTTTTCCATAAAGTCTTTTAAATCTGCAGTTGAAAAGGTCGCCGATTCCAATCAGGTAATTCACGCAACGAGCTTCTTTGTTGTCACTCCGGAAGGAAATGCTATTAAGCGGTACGATGGCAGAAAAGCGGAAAACATGAAAAAAATTGTGGAAGATATCAAGTCCATGAAGTAACAAATCCTGAGCGGGGAAATATCCGCTCTTTTATTTTGAATACACGTGTAACAGGTCCGGAGAATATTGCATTGGGACAACCATTGCGATACGATAGAGACAAGCAAAATAGTATAAAATCCGCAAAGTCTTAAATTAGTTATGCAGCTGGTACTGCAACGAAAGGGGGTTTACATGTGAGTATTAATCAAGAAATTCCGATACAAGAACTGGCAGAGGCCATATTTTCGATAAACCGGCATGCCAAAACAGCACCTGAGCCTCAGCACCTCTATCACATTAAAAAAGAGACGATAAACAGGCTTCTTAAAGAAAAGCGTGCTGAAAAAGTTGGTCTGCATTTTTCCGATCATCCAAAATTAAGCAATCAGCATTCAACATTGCTTATAAAAGTGGATAAATACTTTTTTCATATTCCCCCAACTAAGGAAGACTTCAAAGAACTCAACCATTTGGGTAAGCTTGATCATAATTACCGGAATCCCCAGTCCAAAATGTCATTGTCACGCGCCAAAAAGATCGTTTACCGCTACATCGACTGGCAGCCTCCCGAAAAGAAGCGGCCAGTTTCCAGAAAGAAATATACTTCTTCCTATTTCACACCGTCTTCGCTAGGGAAAATGAATTGGTCCCCTAAAAAAACACATCGAAACTGAGAACAAAAAACTGTGCTATTTGCACAGTTTTTTGTCATATATAGAGTCCACCATCATACACTTCTTTTGTTTCGGGATTTTCGAAACAAATACTGTATGATATGCAACATAAACAAAAATCCGCCAAACACGGCGAGACAATGCAAAGTGGATTCCAGCAGATATACATCCAACCTTGCCGATAAAACGGTACCAAACAGAAAGATAACTAAACACGCCATACTGCTCATCAAGTACGTCAGCAATTTAATAGATTGCTTGGAAAGCACCCATTTGACACCAATCCTTACTATGATATAGCAAATTAAAATACCGCTTAAAAGAATAACATATTGTAAATCCAGCCAGTCCGGAATTTGCGCTTGCCAATTGGTCCAATTCATTGCACTCCCCTCCCTTTTCTATTAAACAATATGAACGAAACGTTTCGGTAATATACATCACATTTATTTGATATAATCATCACAAAGATTTGTTACATAAAGGGGAAATGTCTAATTGCAGCGGGCAATTATCTATATTATTCTGGGGGCGGCACTCTGGGGAACAATCGGCTGGTATGTCAAACATCTCTATGCGTTCGGTTTTACACCGATGGAAGTTGTAACATTGCGAGTTTGGACCGCTGCCATTATTCTTGTTATCTACTTATGGATTACCTCCCCTGCGAAATTACGGCTTGATTCATGGAAAGATATCAAATATTATATCGGGACCGGCATTTTTAGTATTATTTTCTTTAATTATTGCATGTTTACTGCCATTAATCTGTCCACAATTCCGGTTGCGACTGCACTGTTATATACAGGACCAGCTTTTGTTACAGTTTTTTCGTTTTTCTTTTTCAAAGAACCGCTTTCAAAGGTGAAGCTAATCGCACTGTGTGTGACCTTGTTCGGAACCGCACTGGTTGTTGGAGTAATCCCGCTGAATCCGGAAATACTCCAATTGACAAGTCTTGTATTCGGAACAGGTTCAGGAATCGGCTACGCCCTTTATAGTATTTTTAGCAAGTTGGCACTGAAGAAATACTCCAGTCTCTCGATCACAACCTTTACATTTATTGTTGCAGCTATGTCGTTAATTCCGTTTTTCCCATACAAAGAAAAAGCAGAGATGCTGCTAAATCCGGAAGTCCTCTTCTATGCATTTGGCCTTGGATTTCTGCCAACAGCAGTTGCATATATCATTTACACGTTTGGGCTGAACCGGACTGAAGCATCAAAAGCATCTATTTTAACAACAATCGAGCCTGTAGTGGCTGCACTTATAGGAATTTTTATTTTCGGGGAACCCTTTTCCGTAACGCAGATGATGGGAATGGCATGCATTATCAGCGCAGTCATTCTTATACAGGCATCTTATCGGAGAAAGGCAATTGTGCGGTGAAAATAAGATCCCTTATCGAAGCGCATCCAGGTAAAGCGTGATACTCTCGCATGCTGAGAGTTATACCGTTCGCAAAAGACGGAACAGACACGAAGCCGCTCCTTTTTGGGAATGGTTCATCTTAATCAACGTATGTTATGATAATTACGAAGATGGCCGCTTCATTTTTTTGGAGTTTTTCTCTCGTTTTTTCTCAAGACGAAGTTCAATTTGCTGTAATTGTTTTTCATCTTCCAACAGCTCTTTTTTGTTTTGTTTTACAAGTTCATCAAAACTTTGATATTTTGGGCGCATGTCCTAACATCTCCTTTATCATCGCTCATTATCTAATATACCCAATAACTTGTATGATAAATCGAAATTATTCGAACATTTTATTAAAAATTTTGAAGGAGAATTTTTCATGCGACCGTTACTTAATAAATCTGTACAAACGATTGAAATATCAGGAATCCGGAAATTCTTTAATATGGTTACTGATGAAAAAAATGTTACATCCTTAACAATTGGTCAGCCTGATTTTCACACGCCAGATCATGTAAAAGAAGCAGCAAAATATGCACTGGACCAAAACAAAACAGTATATACCCATAATGCGGGTATTCCGGAATTACGCCGAGCGATTTCCAGTTATTACGAAAACAGCTATGGACTGGACTATTATCCTGATTCGGAAATCATTGTCACAACCGGGGCATCACAGGCAATTGATATTACGCTACGGACCATTCTGAATGCTGGCGATGAAGTAATTCTGCCGGCACCGATTTATCCCGGTTATGAACCGCTCATTCGTCTTGCCGGGGCTCAAGTCGTATATGTCGATACTACAGGGGACAATTTTAAATTAACCAAGGAAACGTTGCGACAGCATATTACGGAGAACACAAAATGTGTTGTTCTCCCCTACCCTTCCAATCCAACCGGTGCTTCTTTTACCAAAGAAGAGTTCCAGCAACTGGTACCGGAATTGCGGAAACGGAATATTTTCGTTTTAGCAGATGAAATATACAGTGAGCTGGTATACGATCGAAAGCATATATCCATTGCAGGTTTTAAAGGAATGAAAGACAAAACAATTATCATAAACGGCTTGTCTAAATCACATGCGATGACAGGTTTCCGGATCGGCTATGCATTGGCACCTTCCTGGCTTGCCAAGGAAATGCTTAAGGTACACCAATATAATGTTTCCTGTGCCTCGTCAATTAGCCAGTATGCAGCCTTGGAGGCATTGACAAACGGCAGTAATGATCCTTCGGCAATGCGTGATGCTTACGTGAAAAGACGTGATTACGTGTATGAGCGTCTTCAATCCATGGGATTACAGGTTAATCTGCCGGATGGAGCTTTTTATTTTTTCCCGCAATTTGATCAGCTGGGGTTATCTTCATTTCAATTGGGGCTGGACTTGGTTCGGAAGGGTAAAGTAGCATTAGTTCCCGGAGATGCCTTTTCTCCAATTGGCGAAGGATACATGCGTCTATCTTATGCATATGATATGAAAACGATAAGAGAAGGATTGGACAGGCTGGAAGTTTTTTTAACTGATTTGAAGGCATAAACATTTATAGTTGAAGAATACGACTAAAGCATTTATAACCGGGGGCGAAAACGTCCTCAACAATAAAACCAGTCGTCAATCTTTATGATGCATAGGTTGTTTTATTTCATTATAGCGGTTTAACAGCTTATCCAATTCCTGACTGATTTCTACGGACTCATTACTGGAAAATCCTTCTTGTAAGGCTACATCAGTCATTTTCTTGCGCAAAAGTTCAATATTATTAAGAAGTTTGTCTGCAGCACACATAACCGTAACTAGAGTACCTCCTTTAGTTAAACTTATTTTACTGTAGCAGATTGATTCCATTATTACAAGTTTTGTAAATTTTTACATTTGCCGTACTTGAGATCATCAGGCAAAACACAGAAACTGGTACAGAATCAAATAATATATCTCGAAAGCAATTTCACGATTATGTTATGATAAAATTAGCTGATTAGCTTTTGGAAAGGATGTCATAATTGGCTGAAGAAACTGCTAAGAAAAAAAATCAATGGTTGGAATGGTTAAAAGCCATACTGATTGCGGTTATCCTTGCATTCCTGCTTCGATCATTTGTTTTTGCAACTTCAATTGTCGAAGGTGAAAGTATGGAACCTACCCTTGAAGACGGCGAAACCATTCTGTTTAATAAATTTGTTTACCTGACTGGTGAACCTGAACGTGGAGATATCGTAATTATTGATAGACCGATTAAAAATTATGTGAAGCGGATTATTGCATTGCCTGGAGAGACGATTGAAGTAAAAAATCATGTCTTGTATATTGATGGTAAAAAATATGAGGAGACGTTTATTTCAGAGGAAGCGCGAAACCACACCGGTAACTTCGGACCATATACCGTTCCGGAAAATGAATATTTTGTGATGGGAGACAATCGTGAAATAAGTATGGACAGCCGAAATGGACTTGGATTCATTCAAGAAGATACGATCATTGGCAGATCGGAATTCATCGTCTTCCCATTTGATGAATGGACTTCCACTAATTAAAATTTCGGGTCAGACACCATTTAACGTCTGACCCTTTTTATTATTCATTATCAAAAATACAATATCCAATATTAAGCGCAAGCAAACCAAAGCAAACAATTCCAAACAGTATTTCCATTGCGGTATTCCCCTTTCTTATTGATTAATTATGTAATAATATGACCTATAATGTCCATTCTCTATTTTATCATACCAATTTCATCACCCTAAATAAAGCAAAAATGTGATAAAATTGTAAGAAAAGAAGCGACACTGCAGTCATAAGCTAATATGCGTTTCTCGACACTGATCAACGGCAACTTTCTGGAAAGTAGGTTTTTTACCATGCATCACTGTCCCTATTGCGGCATGAGGGTGAAAGAAGACGAATCATATTGTATAAAATGCGGTCGAAAGCTCCCCGAAGATATGCTGATGCGATTGGAAAATCGAAAGGAATTTAATAAATTCTGGTTTATACCTATCGCCACGCTTGCAATCGTACTACTATCTTCCGGAATATATTATGTATTTATGCAAAATCAGCTTGCCGATGCAAAGGATTTGTATAACAACGCTGAACAGCAAGCAATGGATGGAAACTTTAAAAAGGCACAAGACATGCTTGAAGCATCATTAGATAACAGTAATGGTTTTCATCAGGCTGAATTGGCGCTAAACTATGTCCAAAAAGGAATGGCTATTGAATCTGATATAAAGCATGCCGATACATTAATGGAAAACGAGGAATTTCAACAGGCATTGTCCCTAATCAACAAGGCTGAAAATTCCATCAAAAACTATGAGGGTGCGGCTGTTACGGAATTGGTCAATTCATTGACATCCAAGCGCAACAAAATAAAACTAGAACAACTGAAATACAAACTGAATCATGATCCGGAAATCAATGAATTGAAAACACTTGTTTGGGAAGCCGAAACCATCAAAACAGAAAAAGGAAAAAAAATAACCAAGAACATACGTAATCAAATAATTAATTATACCTATTCAAAAGCAAGTGAGCAATTAAATGGGAAACAATTTTCGGATGCAATGATTATTGTTAAAGAAGGATTGAAATATGCACCGGAATCCGAGAAACTGCAGAGTCTTAAAACCACGATTGATAAGGAAAAAATAGCGTTTGAAACTGCACAGCGTAAACGTATTGAACAGGCTATCAATACTGCTGAACAAGAACGCCAATTTAATCGGAACGAAGCGATAGAACTCGTATCCGTGTCACTTGATAATAATAAGCAAGGAAAATTGGTCGTAAAAGGAAAGGTAAAAAGCAATGCCACCGTTCCAATAAACACCATCCTTGTAGAGTACTCATTGTCAACCAAAGACGGAAACAATTTTTCATCCAATGAGGTCTATGTATACCCTGATACATTATACCCGGATGAAACCGGCAAATTTGAATTCACACATTATGATATTGAGAAACAGAATACAGCAATCAAAGTGCAAGTGGATACTATAAATTGGTATACGGATTAATCAGAAGGTAATTTCTACAACGGGGTGACATTATGAACAAAAAGCTGAAACTTCCTGTTGTTGTTTCCGTTCTGCTCCTTCTGATTGGAATTGTTATACTTTATTCCATCAACAAATCCTGGAGCGGTGAAGAAATAACGGTAAACAATCCTGGCATTAATAAAGTAGAATCTAATCCCAAGAGCCTTGATCTAAAATCTATTATTCATGAAACTGAAAAAAGTGTGGTGCAGATTGAAGGTCAAAGTGAGGATGCCACTATTACAGGTTCAGGATTTTTATACAATAATAAAGGTGATATTATAACAAACGCCCATGTGGTCAATGATGCGGAGGCAATTTACGTGAAAACCGCCAATGCCCATACATATCCTGCTGCAATTATCGGTGTCGGAAAAAAACTTGATGTTGCCGTTGTCCGGGTTCCACAACTGGCGGATCAGAGTCCATTAGACATCGCGGAAGATTCTCAGGCGGAAATTGGTGATGAAGTAATAGCACTTGGAAGTCCGCACGGGTTTCAGAACACTGTAACATTGGGCATCATTTCAGGAATGGCAAGAAATTTTTCAGTAGATGGGTTTGCTTATAATAATGTTTATCAGATTTCTGCGCAAATCACACATGGAAATAGCGGCGGTCCGCTTATAAACCGCGAAACCGGGAAAGTAATCGGAATCAATTCCGTTGGGACGGAAGACGGTACAATCGGCTTCAGTATCCCAATAGAACAAGTAATAGATAAAGTAACAAAATGGTCAAAAGAAGCAAATAGTAAAAAACTAGATTTTGCCAATGTAGATGATATTATTTCCAATTCGGATCCGGATGATCTAACGAAAAACGCGGAATATCTTGCTGACTATTTCTTTGAAAGCATCACGATCAGGGATTATGTCACAGCATACAGTTTGCTGGGAAGTTCCATGCAAACATCAACATCCTATTCGGATTTTCGTAACGGCTACATTCATATTATTGATTTGGATTATGCCAGCCTTTCCAGCAACATCACCGATGGCAACCAAGTAAAGATATCAGCTAATATTACTGTTGAAACAAAATCAACCGGCAAAAATGAATCAAAGAAACATAAACAACAATATGTCCTTACCATTGGCAGTGAAAATAATCAACTTAAAATACAGAATATAACCAGAGGAAAAAAATAAAACAAGAGGCATGGACAAACTTGTATTTTAATAAGATTAGTAATTCATTCCCAGCGCAGGAAATACACGAAGACTCCTGCGGGAAAGCGAAGACGATGAGACCCCGCAGTGAGTGGTTTCCTCACGAGGAGGCTCATCGCGAGCCCGCGGAAAGCGTAGTGTATTTCCGTAGCGATGGCATAGATTCTAATATGTACTTGCCTCTTTTTTCAGCCAATAATAATTTTTTCTTTTGGATAATGATAGTTACCGCTTTTTTTATTATTTTTAAACATAAGCAAAAATGAAATGATACCGACTCTTCCAATAAACATAAGAATCATCAGGATTATTTTAGTCGGGGCAGATAAATCACTCGTAATCCCCAGTGATAATCCGACTGTTCCAAAGGCCGAAGCTGCTTCAAACAGAACCTGGTTCAGCGAATATGGTTCCAGTATTAACATGATTAGAACAGCGCTGATTAAAATAATTCCCGCCATTAATGACACAGCAACTGCTTTCAGCAAATCCTCTTCGTATACTTCACGTCCGAAAATCCGTATACTCTTCCCCCCTCTTGCAAAGGTAACAATGAAAATAACAACTAATGCAAAGGTCGTTGTCCGAATACCACCGCCAGCACTGCTGGGCGAGGCACCAATAAACATGAGCAGCGACATAAAAAACTGATTTGACAAGGATAGTTGACTGATATCCATTGTAGAAAGTCCGGCACTTCTTGTTGTAACAGACTGGAACAATGAATAAAACAAAATTTCATGCCAGGATTTATCGGCAAAAAATCTGCCGAAATCCATTAACATAATTAAAACGGTGCCTACAATAATCAATATAAAAAATGTCAAAGTTGTAACTTTTGTAAACAAGGAAAACCGTAAATGTTTTCGTTTTTCCCCTCTTGCAAACAGGAAGCTTTTCACTTCAATTAGCACCGGATACCCAATCGCACCAAATATAATAAGAAGCATAATTATAAACTGAACAAAATAATCATCCTTGAATGGAGTTAGTGACTGTCCAGTAATATCAAACCCACCGTTTGTTGTTGCGCTGATAGTTGCAAAAAAACCATGAAAGTATGCTTCTTTTGCGGTTGGGTAATATTGCAGATAGTGCGTCCCCAGAATCAGGAAACCAAAAAATTCTATTGTCAAAATTACAATCAGAATCTGTTTAACCAGACGAACCATTCCTTCAAAAGAGGTCTGATTCTGATCGGTTTGAATTAAACGGCGTTCTCTCAATCCAATTTTTTTACCAATCAACAGCCAAATAAATGTACCAATGGCCATTACTCCAACTCCACCTAATTGGAGTATAACAGCCAGAAAGACAATACCTGTTGTGCTGAACGTGTCAGCAATGGTAACAGCAGACAATCCGGTCACACTGATTGCGCTCACTGCAGTAAACAATACATCAATCAAAGGCACTTCAATACCGTCCTGATGTGCAACAGGGAGTGCCAGTACGATGGTCGATACAATTACAGCAATAAAATAAAATAGCAGAATCAACTGGACTGGTGATAATTTATTGATCCAGTGTAATAGCGGTTTCGTCAACATAACAATACTCCTTGGTAATCCACATTGTTCAATCAACTTTATTTTAAAAACATAGTAACATTATAACAGCGCCTTAACAGAAATGCCTCCTATTTTTTGATCCTGTTAATTTAACGCCAATAATTTATGATTATAGTGCAGCGAAAACCTCAAATCAACCCGGAAAATAAAATGACCACCGATTTTTTTCGGCAGTCACCCTATTATTACTCATTCTTCAACTGTTCTTTAAATTCATCAAGCAGTTCCTCTCCCTGGTAACCCTGTTCCACCAATAATTTGAGCATATCCCAGACTTTGTCTTTCTTTCTATCAACCATTGTCCCTTTAAAAAGAACATTAATATTCGGTCCAATCTCGTTAACACCAATAATCGATGTAATAAAAGTTGCGGGCTGGTTTTCGGGTTTAGTAATCTTCACCTGAACCATCACTTCATCCCGTTCCTGCTGCAGTTCTTTAAAATATTCAAGATATTCATGCCGGATATATGCTTCAATTATCCATTGGTTCAGGTCATCTTCCCGGTTAATAATTAATCCATCCTTCAGTTCAATGCCGTACTGGGATATCTCTGACTCCTTACTTTGCAAAATATCCAGTGAATTCAGTTTGAAGGTTTTCATTCATTTCTCCCCTTTAACCGCCAATATAAGACATCTCAATTTTCCGGCGTTTTGAATGTTTTTGTTCAGCACGTTCATCGGAATATCGGTCTGTTCTTCCGCCCCACAAATCTGCCAGTATTCCAGTCAACTGTTCATCGTTTAGCTGATCACGCATTCTGTCCCGAATGTCAAAGCCTTCCGATGCAAACAAACAAGTATATAATTTACCATCGGCAGACAAACGGATACGGGTGCATGTACTGCAGAAAGTATCTGTTATGGAGGAAATCACACCAATCTCACCCCCGCCGTCCTTATAACGAAATCTGGAGGCAACCTCTCCGTAATAATTCTGTTCCGCAAGTTCAAGCGGCATTTCCTTGTGAATCGTGTTAATAATTTGCTTTTTGGAAATCACATTATTTAAATCCCATCCATTATGATTTCCGACGTCCATAAATTCAATATACCGCAGTATAACGCCTGTGTCTTTAAAATGGCGTGCCATCGGAAGAATTTGACCCTCATTCATTCCTTTTTTAACGACCGTATTAATTTTCACTTGCAGTCCCGCTTCTTGTGCCGCTTCAATACCTTTCAAAACAGGCTTTGTAACGACACCTTTCCCGTTAATTTGTTTAAATACCTCGTCTTCAATTGCATCCAGACTAATATTGACACGTTTTAACCCTGCTGCTTTAAGCTTCTTTGCCTTTTTCGGAAGCAAAATTCCATTCGTTGTCAACGCAATATCCCGGATGCCAGGGATTTCAATAAGATCTTTTATTAATCGGTCCAAATCCCTGCGCATTAAAGGTTCCCCGCCCGTTATACGGATTTTCTCCACACCGAGCGAAGCAAACGATTTAGCCAAACGGGTGATTTCCTCAAAATCAAGCAAAGCTTCTTCAGGCAAAAACACATAATCTTCGCCAAATATTTCTTTTGGCATACAATATGTACAACGTAAATTGCATTTATCAATTACAGAAATCCGAAGATCCTTAAGAACTCTGCCAAATTGATCTGTAATTGGACTATTTTGACTCACCGCAGCCACTCCCTCACTGTGTTAGTATTCCTGCTGTCCATCTTGATTGTCTAGAAGTAATACTTCGACATCATCCCCTGCCTTATATCCGCGTGTTCCCCCCGGTAAAATCATCAAACCGGTTGAATTGGCAAGCGATGTCACCACATTCGATTTATCCAGTCCGGCCGGATAGGCATGAACCCTGCCATCTTCATATGCATAATAGCAACGTACAAATCGTGTAAATGGATTTGGTTTCGGAAAATCCTTTCCAAGTACAGCTTTTATTCGTTTTTGAAATAACTTTTTATTAAATAAACAGTGCTGGATTACCGGCCGTGTGAACAATTCAAAGCCTACATAGCATGCCGAGGGGTTTCCTGACAGACCAAACAATAGTTTCCCATCACAATTTGCAACCGTTGTTACACTTCCAGGCCGCATGGCAACTTTGTTGAACAACACGTTTGCACCAAGTTTATGATAGATATCCGGCATCAGGTCAAAATCACCGACCGAAACCCCACCGGTCGTAATAAGCATGTCCACTTCTTTTAAAGCGGATCGTATTAAATCATAGCTTGGTTCAAAATCATCCGCCAATTTACCGTAATATTTACAAACACCACCAGCACGAATAATCTGGGATTCAATCATAAATGCATTGGAATTGCGGATTTTTCCCGGCTGCAATTCCTCATCAACATCAAGCAGTTCAGTTCCCGTTGCAATCACACCGACAACTGGACGCCTGGCAACACAAACCTCACTATGACCAAATGTTGCAAGTAACGCCTTTACCCCAGGGTTAATCAGTTCACCCCGGTCTACAAGCTTTGTCCCTCTAGTCACTTCTGAACCTTTTTTAATTATATTTTGACCTGCCTGCATCCGACGCTTAATAGTTATATAAGGCTTCTGGTTTTCTTCAAATGTCTGGCAGATTTCAAACATTGCGACACAATCTGCTCCTTCCGGGATTTTAGCTCCGGTCATTATGCGGGTCGCCTGCCCATTTTTCAGCTTAACAACCGGAACCTGACCGGCGCCGATATGTTCTACGACTTCAAACTGAACAGGATTATTGCGTCCGGCACCGTTTGTATCTCCCGAATTGAAAGCGAATCCATCATATGGTGATTTATCAAATGATGGAACAGGTTCATCGGCAATGATAGCTTTACCAAGTCTTCTATTGTCACAGTTATTGATAGAAACGTATTCTGTCTCCCCTTCATACTGGAATTGCAAAACACAATCGATTGCTTCATTTACCTGAATTGGCTTTCGCATCTCCACCAAACTGATCCAACCTTCCCCTTTAGAATGTATCTGTTAATTAAATTGTAACAAAAAAGACTGAAAATAGATAATTCCATCTCTGATAAAATCATGAATGTTTTACTATAAACCAGAAAGGATATATAGTAAGAAACGAATTAAGGAGAGATCCATATGACATGGATTTATGCTGTCATTATCATTGCTGTAATTATAATTCTGGTCATGTTTTTAAAATCAAAAGGACAAAACCCGAATAAAAATGCTGCTTTATCCAAAGAAGAAAAAGAAGAATTGCATGAAGATTATCTTTCCCATGGAGAAACTGAGGATCACAACAGCCAAAGAAATTTATAAAACATCACAATTGTGGTGTTTTTTTTGTATGTAATAAGGCTTTATTTCTGTCAATTTTTTAGTATAATAAATGTAATCTGAAAAAACGGAGTATTGCATATGCTGAAAAAAGTAATGTGTTTTATGCTGCTATTATTATTACTGGCTGCTTGCAGTGAGGAGCCTGTCATTGTAAAAAAAGATTCCCCGCCGGAAAACCCCGACAGTAATCCGGCAATTGTAAAAAAGCAAACGAATGTTCAGGATGAAGCAGAGAAATTTGTGGAATTTGCACTTCCGGATGAACAAATTATGATTAACCTTGAAATGGTACCTATTTTAAATGTTTACCTAAGGACATCCAAAAACAGGGAAAAAGCCATTAGAGAGATGAACCTGTCCCGAATTGAAGCAGACAGCAAAGAGCTTTATCTGTTGGAATTCTCCTGTCACAAAAAATTATGCTCCTATCTTTTGCTGGACAAATCAAAGAAAAATCAGGCATATCTGGTTGCCGATATGGCAAAATCGATGCAAATACAGTTATCTCCGGACAACGACAAAATCATGCTTCACTTTAACCGGAAACAAACGACACCTGTCCCACTATCAGATATCGTTGTTATCGATCTTAAAAATTGGGTACCACTAACCCTGGAGAACAAATCTACGGATGAACAGCTCCTCGGTTTTAAGTGGCCGCTTATTTCATCCTATTGGTTTGACAATAATACAATCGAGGTCGTTAAACCCGCAGTTCCAAAACCAACTAAATCCAATATGGATAAATGGCAACAGAACAGTGTGCCCGTAACTAAAATTCAATTCGATATCCGAACACAATAAAAATGCCAGTAACTAGAAAATGGAGCATCTAACTGCATAAGTCTTTGCCTCTTATTAATGGAACGAAAGTTTTTCCTTATGTATAATTTTCTTTTCTTCACCATTTACTGAAAATTTCGCTTGACAATATAATGTATATTTCCCTCTTTTCGGTGAATCAAAATGCTTTGGTGTCTGCGGATGATAATTGCTGTCCGATTCCAGCACATTTGATACAGTGCTGCCTGTATAATCATGATTTTTATGCCGGAAAGAAACAGATATCAATGGTGTCTGATGAATAACTTCTACTTCGTCTTCTCCAACATATTGGATAGAACGATACACCCGAAAACCTTTTTCTTCATTTTCAACACGGATGTGCATAACAAAATCATCTTTATGTATAGAAGCCGTAGCTTTTTCCGTTGTTAAATCTCCATTCGAATACCGTAAATAAAAAAAGAACAATCCTGCCATAATAATTAGAAGCACTAGAAGCACAGAAACCGGCTTTTTCAAGTTCTCTCCCCCCCTGTTCCTATATAGTAAGACGAATTTTTCAGGTCTAAAGTTTCAAAAAACCATTAAAAAGTTTCCTTATTTTGTCATGGATTCAAGATTACTGTACCCTTCTGACCAGTTAACCGAAACAAATAAAAAATAGAGCGTATAATTCAGGGCTTTTATTGAATTATAAATAATGAGGTGCATGTAAAGGAGGAAATATTGTGACAGTATCGAGTCAGGTTAAACAAACAATTGCCGGCTTAAAGAGTGCCCAGGCAAGCTTTGAACAATTTGCATTACAAACACAAAATAAAGCAGCAAAACAAATGTATGAAAATGCTGCAAAGCAAACTGAGAGCGTTCTCCAAAGTGTGGAACCACGCGTTCAGCAAATGGAAACGGAAGAACCGCAGTACAAAGGTTTTTAAATTTGTTAATTCATGGGGTTGGTATATCATGCCAACCTCCTTCAAATCGGGGGGATACATGATGAGGGTCTATCGAACCATAATCGTATTTGGATTAATCTTTTTTTTAATTGGCTGTTCAGCAACAGACAATTCAACTGGGCAAGAAGACGGGGTAAACCTATCTTATATTACAAGCAACCATAAAATCGATCAGCATGATTCCAACAGGGCGAAAAAAATGCTGCACAATCAGGATCCCATTACTTCCATCCATGCAGTCAACACAGAGAAGAAACTTTTAATCGCGATTGAAATAAAGCATCATCATCGCTTCGCATTGTCAAAAATAGAAAAGAATCTGCAAAAAAAAGTGACAAAAGCGTTTCCGAATAAGAAAGTGGAACTGTCCACTGATAAAAAAATGGTTATTGAGCTAAATCGTCTGGAAAAAGATATTGATTCAGGTAATATCAGCAAAAAAAAGTTAAACAAGAAAATTAATCAGTTGGTTACCTTAATGCATGAACAAACATAATGAAAAGAGTGATTGGAACATGGCAGATAAAAAGAAAAAAAATTTACCACCTGCCGCACAAGAATACCAGTCCTTTCAGAAGAAGCATGAAACAAAACGGCCACTTCTGAAAAATTGTCTGAAAGCCTTTTTAGTCGGTGGTTTTATATGCTTTATCGGCCAAATTATTTCAACCCTATACATCTACTTTTTTAACTTTACAGAACAGACAGCAGGTAATCCTACTGTTGCCACATTAATTTTTGTAACAATGTTTCTGACGGGGTTCGGAGTTTACGATCGCATTGGACAATTTGCCGGAGCTGGGTCAGCTGTACCAGTAACCGGGTTTGGAAATTCCGTCATTTCGGCAGCCATTGAACACCGTACAGAGGGTTTTGTACTTGGAGTTGGCGGCAATATGTTCAAGCTGGCAGGGTCTGTCATTCTGTTCGGGGTATTTGCGGCTTTCGTCATTTCATTAATCAAATTGGTACTTGTAACGTGGGGTGGATTATAATGCTTTCCGGACATCGTACATGGATTTTTGATAAGAAACCGGTCATTATTTCTTCAGGTACTGTTGGTGGCCCTTTTGAAGCGAAAGGAAACATTCCTGATGATATTGATCTGCTGCACGATAACATCTGGCTTAACCAGTCTTCTTTTGAAAAAGCTAATCAAATCATGATGGAAGAAGCCTGTCAGTATGCTGTGAAAAACAGCCCGATTGAAAAGGAACAAGTAAAATTCTTTATCAGCGGAGACTTGATTAACCAAATTACCCCGACAAGTTTTGCAGCAAAAACAATGGCGATCCCCTATTTTGGTCTGTTTAGTGCGTGTGCCACATCAATGGAGAGTCTGGCATTGTCGGCGTTTATTGTCAATGGTGATGGTGCGGACTATATTTTGAGCGGTTGCTCAAGCCATAATGCAGCAGCCGAAAAACAGTTTCGTTATCCCACCGAATATGGCGGACAAAAACCGCCAACTGCACAATGGACGGTAACAGGTGCCGGTTGTGCCCTTGTTGCAAAGGAAGGAAACGGTCCGCGGATTACATCAGCAACAATTGGAAAAGTCGTTGACATGGGCATGTCAGATCCGTTCAATATGGGCGGTGCAATGGCACCGGCAGCAGTAGATACCATTGAAACTCATTTGCGGGAACGTAATGTCGATGCGTCCTATTATGACTTAATTATCACGGGGGATCTTGGGCACATTGGACACGACACATCATTGGATTTACTTCAAAAACGGGGAATTGCTGTCACAGAGGAAAACTATAAAGACTGCGGTCTGACTATTTATCGCGAAGGACAGCCTGTGCTTGCGGGCGGAAGTGGTGCTGCATGTTCTGCAGTCGTTGTTTACGGGCATTTTCTTAAGAAAATGAAGCGCAACGAACTGAACAGAATCCTCGTTGTTGCAACAGGATCCCTGCATTCGCCATTGTCTGTTCAGCAAAAAGACTCAATCCCATGTATCGCCCATGCAGTTTCAATCGAGTCAGGAAGTGATGTACAATGATTTTTTTCTGGGCATTTGTTATTGGCGGCCTCATTTGTGTCATCGGACAAATCATGTTGGATGTTTTCAAATTCAATCCGGGATTGACACTTAGTATACTCGTTGTGGCCGGAGCGATTTTGGATGCGTTCGGATTATATGAGCCGCTTATTGATTTTGCCGGCGCAGGTGCAACTGTGCCGATTACCAATTTCGGTAATTCACTTGTTCATGGATCCATTGCTGAAGCGGAACAGCACAGTTTAATCGGAATTATAACCGGCATGTTTGAAATAACCAGTGCCGGAATCTCCTCCGCCATCATTTTCGGAATGATTGCAGCAATCATATTCCGGCCGAAAGGATAGATTTACAATGACAGTAGGTTCACAAGTAAAAGCATGTTATGCGTCTGTCAAAAGCGCAGAAGCAACACTAATGAATTTAAAGGGCAAATCCAATGATCCGCAGACACAAGAGGCATTTAAAAATGCCTATAGCATCATGAAAGACATTAAAACCGATTTGGAAAAACAAATCATCTACCTTTCTCAGGAAGAACCGCAATACAAAAACTAACACAGTAAAGGAATGATCAGATATGCCCGGATGGCTTGAAATCATTGTTCGTTCACTCAGCCTTCTGGTGGTGTTGTTTTTTATTACGAAAATGCTTGGTAAAAAACAAATGTCCCAACTCGATATATTTCAATATATTACGGGTATCGTAATCGGAAGCATTGTCGCAACACATGTCACCGATCTTAGTACACATTTCGAATATGCCCTTATTGCATTGTTGATTTGGTTCCTGGTTCCTGTAGGAGTAGAATGGCTCTCACTGCGAAGCAAACGATTCCGGAACTTTACACAAGGTAAGGGCAGCGTTTTTATTCAAAACGGGAAAATCATGGAGGATAACCTGAAAAAAGAACGTTTCAGTACAGATGACTTACTGGAACAATTACGTGACAAAAATGTTTTCAAGGTTTCCGATGTTGAATTTGCCGTAATGGAGCCGACAGGTAGACTGAATGTGCTGCCCAAAAAAGAAAACCAACCGGTTACCAATAAAGATCTTGGGTTAAAACCAGCTCCAGAAAAAGAACCACAGACAGTAATTATGGATGGAAAGGCACTGCTGGAACCGCTGACAAATGCTTCATTGAACACAAACTGGCTTGAAACCGAACTGGATAAAATGAACGTCAGCATTGAAAATGTTTTTCTTGGTCAGGTGGATTCTTCCGGTCAACTAACAATCGACTTATACGATGACATGATAAGTGTCCCAAGTCCTTCTGAAAAGCCACTGCTTCTCGCTTCCATGAAAAAATGTCAGGCAGATTTGGAGTTATTTTCAATATCCACCCAGAATGAACAGGTGAAACAAATGTATGAACGCAACAGTAAACGCATGACGAAAGCAATCCATATGGTTGAACGATATTTGCAGTAAATGGAACCATACTAGTAGAAGAAAACCAGCAAAGGAGCTAACATTATGTTCGAAAATCTGGACATCGCTGAAATGCTTGTTCGGACAACTGTAACGTTTCTGATTCTTTTGCTATTAACACGGTTAATGGGGCGTAAGCAGCTCAGTCAACTGACCTTTTTCAATTATATAACCGGGATTACGATTGGTTCCATCGCGGCCGATCTTACGAGCGAAGCTTCCACACCATTTTTCAACGGGCTGACAAGTTTGATTTGGTGGGCATTTTTAACAATTCTGATTGGTTATATTGGCCTGAAACAATCAAAAATCCGGGTAATTACAGATGGGCAGCCTGTCATTGTTATCAAAAACGGAAAAATTCTTGAGAATGAATTAAAACATATGCGGCTCAATATGGATGATCTCATAATGTTATTACGCGAACAAAACGTTCTTTCCCCACAGGATGTTGACTATGCGACTCTTGAGCCGAACGGAAAATTGGCTGTTATTCTGAAAACTGAAAATCAGCCTGCAACAAAGCAGGATACAAACAGTATCACGGTACAACCAACCTATATTCCGACCAAACTTGTATCAGATGGACATCTAATTGAAAAGAATGTTAAAAATGCAGGTATCACAAAAGAATGGCTGAAACAACAGCTGCAAGCAATGAATATTGCACTTGAGGACGTGTTTTACGTAGAAATGAAAAAAGACGGCACATTATTTGTGGATAAACGTAATGATAATATGAAATAGAGTGGCTGGGACATTACAAAACGTGTTATTAAAAAGACGAACAATTAGAGAATTAGCGTAGGAAATATACGGAGACTCCTGCGGGAAGTAAAGCCTAGATGAGACCCCGCAGTGCGACGAGCACTACTTCCACCGAATATGCTTCGAGTTGCGAGGAGTGCTGCTTCATTGAAACACTTGCAACACGACGAGCACCCAGCACGAGGAGGCTCAACAGCTGCCCGCGGTAAAGAAGACACTGCGAAAGCTTGCTTGAGCAGATGTCGCACTTATGCTCGAAAGTGAAAGCGAAGTATATTTCCGGAGCGGCTAGACGCTCCATTTTCTAATTGGTTGTTCGTTTTTTTCTTTGGATAACACACTTTTGTCCCAGCGCCTTTATATGTTTCAGGTTATTCGCTGATTCGAAGTGCAACATTTCCGAACTGACTTCCTTCAGCAAGGTGATCCATCGCCTGTTGTGCTTGATCCAGTGTAAACGCCCGATCCACAACCGGCTGAACATTATGTTTGTTAACATGATCCAGCATCGCACGAAGTTCCTGCCTGCTGCCCATTGTAGATCCAAACAACTGATACTGCCCATAGAAAAATTCACGAAGATTCAAATCAACATGATCTTCTGTAGTTGCACCGAAAACAACCATACGTCCGCCTTTTTTAAGTACATCAAGTGATCTGTTGAATGTAGCGCGTCCGACACTTTCAATGACAAGGTCAACCGTTTTACCTTTTAGTTCATTTTGCCAGTCACTATTTGTATCCAATGCCGAATTTGCTCCAAGTTCTAATGCCTGTTCCCTCTTTTTGGGGCTTCTGGAGGTAACAATCACGTTGGCACCGGCATTTTTAGCAAACTGAATTAGATAAGTGGCAACTCCACTTCCTGCCCCTGGAATAAACACAGTATCCCCTTCTTTAACATTCCCTTTTGTAAACAGTGCACGAAAGCCTGTTAAGGCAGACAATGACAACACCCCGGCCTCATCCCAATTCAAGTGTTTCGGTTTTTTTTCCACCTGCTCGGCAGTTAATACAATTTTTTCAGCAAATGTACCGTGATCCGGCATTCCTAGAATATCAAAACCTTCAGGCGGTGCATCACTATTGTCGTACCAGTGCAGCGCAGGGTTAATAATGACTTCATCTCCAACGGAAAAATCAGAAACTCCTTCTCCAACAGAATCAATCACTCCGGCACCATCTGAACCAAGAATTAACGCATCTTTTTCGGCGCCACGCCTTTTTGGAATGGACAGGTCCCGACGATTCAATCCAGCTGAACGAATCGCCACCCGGACCTGCCCATGATCTGCAAATGGATCATCCATATTTTTAAGGTGTAATTCCCCATTCTCAAGTACAAAAGCTTTCATTACCATCATCCTTTCAACAAATACTATTACAACTAAAAATTTTCAACCGCTGAAATAATTGCTAAACTCTTCCAGTTGTTCTTTACTGGTGATATCATACGAGAAAAACGGAATGTAAATTAATTCTTGTTTGGTAAATGTTTTCTTAATTAGGTCCATATATTGCGATTCGTGCACCTTCCGCTGAAGAATAAATTCCCCGTCAGCATCCTTAGGCAGTACTTTGTTAATAATCAGTGTTTTTACATGCAAATGATATTTATCAAGTAGTTCAATTGCTTTTTCTGTTTCCAAAATCGGCAATCGCTCCGGATTCATAACAAAAACAAATCCTGTTTTGGAGCCATCAAGTAAATACTCCCTTGCTTTTGAAAAGCGTTCCTGCCGTTCCTTCAATACATCATATATCGGATCCTCAATTGGCTCCCCGTCATTTAGCAATTGCGTATAATTTTCATTCGTTTTCCGGCGTTTTTGCAGCATTCCCTCAATCCAGACTCCCATTAGTTCCGGTAATGACAACAATCGGATGGTATGACCTGTTGGCGCCGTGTCGAAAACGAGTTTGTCATAATGGGCACTTTCTTCCAGAATAATGGAGATAAGCTTATCAAAGAGGGCTGCTTCATCTGCACCTGGCGAAGCTTTCGCCGTATCAAGCTGCCGGTGAACTTCTTCCACCATACTCGACTGAACAAGTCCATTCAGATTTTCTTTCACCCCTTTAATATAATGATCTGTCTCAATTTCCGGATCAATTTCAATGGCTGAAAGATTTTCTGCAATATTCCTTGTTTCGCCGCCGATTCTCTGACTGAAAATATCGCCCAGATTATGTGCTGGATCAGTTGAAATAAGTAACGTTTTATGCCCTCTCCGTGCCGAATTCCAGGCAATAGCAGCCGCGGATGTGGATTTACCTACACCACCTTTTCCTCCTACAAAAATAATCTGTTTATCAAGTACTTCCATCATAAAACTCCTTTAATCAGCGGATCAGCAGCAGCGGATTCCACTCAATGGTGATTTTTCCATCCCCATCCGCAAATGCCAGTCATGAAACCGCTCAATCATATATGGATACAATTCAAGTGTATAGTAGTACACCGGGTTCGGGATGCCGATCATCTCGGAATAAAGCAGAAGAAGAAATAAATCATCTTCATCACGCAGCTCCCTGGCAATTTCTGTCCGGTGCGGCACACTAATTACTTCCTCGTAAAATTCAATAAGCTTTTTTACCTTATCCAGCATACTTTCACCCCCGGGTTTAAATTAGAAAGGGACCACTTATGTAACAATGATCCCTTTTCATTCATCTTATATGATTTATTGTGCCTTATCAATTGGATTATCTTCATTTCCCGCAAGTGATTTAAAGGCGGTGAGGATAATCCAGATGGCAAACACAAAGATAATTGCCCCAAATACGAACAATAGTGTCGATGACTCCGATCCGAACCAGGACCATTTTAATATAACCTGCTGGAACATGGCCCAAAGCGTGACAAACATGACAAATATCATCGGAATCAATGTGATCAGGTAATTTCTGCCCTGTTTTTTCAGCCAAATGGATATAAGCAGTAAACTGATTGCCGCCAGCAGTTGGTTAGACGTTCCAAACAGCGGCCAGAGCAGATACCCGCCGGAACCGAACCCTTTTGGTCCTTCTGGCAGAAGTACCAGTGCGGCACTTGACACAACAGCGATTGAAGTAGCTACATGCGTCTTGGATAATGCCGGTACTTTATATTCAACACCGAGTTCCGAAATGATGTAACGCATCAGCCGGACCGATGTATCCAGTGACGTAGCCGCAAAACTGATGACGATAACAGATACGATTGTAGTTGCAACTTCTTCCGGAATAAACAGCCCGGTTGCAAGCTGACCGGCAGCTTCCACAAATACATTCAGCCCAGCACCGCTTGCCGCGGTAAAACTGCTATACGTATTCAGAAATTCATCCATGTTTGGAAAGAACGTAACAACTGCCAGGATTGAAACAAGGGCAAGAGCTCCTTCCCCAACTGCACCGAAATAACCTACTAATCTTGCATCGGTTTCCTTATTCAATTGTTTGGAGGATGTTCCACTGGAAACAAGCCCATGGAAACCGGAAATCGCACCGCACGCAATCGTGATAAACAGGAGCGGGAACCACGATACTTCCGTGTCCGTATGTGTCAATGGTGCCGTTATTTCGGGGTTTGTAAACAATAATCCAAGATACAGAATCAACAGTCCGACTACCAGCTGGTGTGAGTTAATGAAATCACGTGGCTGCAGCAGTTTCCAGACCGGAAGTGATGATGCAATATAAACGTATACCATAAGAATAACAATCCAGATTAAAAACGCGGTTGATACTGTACCAAGACCAAATAGTCCAGCACCATCTTCTCCACCCATGTATTTAACCAGGTCAATCTGCAGCCATTCCACTTTAGCGGCGATAACAGCGGTAAAATACATGACAAATAGAGCAATGATTGATGGAACAAGCATTTTCTTTTGTCGTTTATACACTGCAAAGCCAATCCAAACAGCAAGCGGAATCTGTATAAAGATGGACAGAACACTGGCCGGGAATGAGATGAACAGGTTGGCAATTACCCAGGCAAACACAGCGTTCACCATCAAGACAAGAATCAGGATAATAAATAGGAATAAGACCTTTGCCCGTTGATCAATCAGCCGGTTTGCAAGCGTTCCAACCGATTGACCTTTATTCCGTACCGATAATACAAGTGTTCCAAAGTCATGAACCCCTGCAGCAAAGACTGTTCCAAGAAGTACCCATAATAGCGCTGGAAGCCAGCCCCAATACACAGCAATTGCCGGACCGACAATCGGTGCTGCCCCTGCAACAGATGAAAAATGGTGACCCCACAATACAAATTTGTTCGTCGGCACAAAGTCTACACCATCTTTATATTTGTGCGCTGGTGTAACGTAATTCGGGTCAAGCCGGAAAATCTTTTCCGCTACAAATTTGGAATAAAACCGGTATCCCAAAGCAAAAACAATTAAACCAATAATCGCAACTAAAACACCACTCACTTTTCTCTACCTCCCCCGTAAAATTTCAGGGCGTCTATGTCATGATAGTCATCTTGCCCTGTTAGAAAATTATGTGAAATCAAAAGGTGTTAGTACAAGTTTATGTCACTATTCTGTTTTTAACAAGTGATAATTTTTAAAATATAAAATTTACTAGAGGTTTTCTGTCTAATGATAATAATGTAAAAACAATATATGGTCGAGAGCCATACAAAGACACAAAAATCCCCGGATGCAAACATTATCAGGCATCCGGGGATTTTCAACTTATTGTTTACCCATACCTTTCAGAAACGACAGAAGCATTGTGATACTTCGATTAATGTCCGGGTCCTTCAGGGCCTTCATCAGGTCAAAATATGTTGTTTTGCCGCCTTGTTCTGATTTTCCGGCCGCTTCCAGACCCTCATTTAATCGGCCGGCAATTGTTTTCATCTCACCCACATTAAGGTCACCGGCAAGAAACAGAAGCTGCACAATATTTTCCATTACCTTTACATATTCCGGCTTATTAAGCTCTCTCATCACATTTTCAAGTGCATCTTCTTTGTGCTTAACGAGTGCATGGCCCATGTTAAGCATTCCATTATCATGAAGTGTACCCAAAAGGTCGATCCCCTGCAGAATGGCTTCTTTATTTTTACTGATCGCCTCGACTACCTCATCCAAATTATCCTGCTGAATTTTTTCTTCCGGAATTTCCATATGCTTGATTTTTGTGATCGGCTCAGCCATTTTGTTTCACCTTACTTTCCGGGAAAATATAGTCTCTTCTGTTCCACTTTTCATCCACATTGACACTGATCTGCGGCTGGCGGTTTCCTCTGCGATAATTATTAGGCGGCAGCGGGCTTTTACCTTTTTTCTTGATTACTTCCATTTTCGCCGCTGTTTCTTTATATGCAGGTGTATTCGTGTCTTTATCAACGTTATTATCTGTTAAAAAGTTCACAGCTGTTTTACCGTTATCATTCAATGGCAGATATACTTCTTTTGCACTGACTCGGTCAGTCACATGGACCAGCCCGGTTACTTCGCCCGTATGGGAAATCAGCTTTATTTCCGCACCTTCCCGGATGCCTCGCTCTTTTGCCAGTTCAGGAGATATTTCAATAAATGCATTCGGCAATTTACTGGATATTGCTTTCGACTTATATGTCATATTGCCCTCATGAAAGTGTTCCAGCACTCGCCCATTGTTTACATGTAAATCATATTCTTCATTTGTTTCATACCGGAGTTCAAAATCAAGCGGATAAAATCGGGCTTTTTTATCTTCAAAAGGAAACCCATCAACATACAACAATGGTGTATCCGTTCCATCAGCAGCAACCGGCCATTGCAGACTGTTGTAATTGGTTAGACGTTCATAACTTACTCCCGCAAACAACGGTGCCAGTGATGCAGCCTCATCCATAATATCTGATGGGCTGTCATAATCCCAGACATACCCAAGACGCTCAGCCAAATCGGTAATGATCCGCCAGTCCGGCCGGGAATCACCAACGGGATCCAGTGCTTTGTATAATCGTTGAATACGGCGTTCCGTGTTTGTAAATGTCCCCTCTTTTTCCAAGCTTGGAACAGCAGGCAGAATAACATCTGCATACTGAGCTGTTTTCGTTAAAAATAAATCTTGTACAACAAAGAAATCCAATTGTTCAAAAGCAGCCCGGACATAATTAATATTTGCGTCAACAATTCCGGTATCCTCTCCAAGTACGTATAAGGATTTAAGGTTACCCGCATGAATCGCCTCAATCATTTCATGGTTATCCTTGCCGGGTTTCTCCGGTATATTTACTCCCCAGGAATCTTCATATCGTTTACGCACATCGTCCTCAGCCACTTTTTCATATCCGGGGAAAAAGTCCGGCATACTTCCGAAATCACTGCATCCCTGCACATTATTATGTCCACGCAATGGGTATGAACCTGTACCATTCCGCATATAATTTCCGGTAACAAGAAGCAGATTGGAAATTGCCGTACTTGTATCACTGCCAAGCTGGTGTTGTGTAACACCCATCGCCCAACAGACCGCTACCTTATCAACGCTGACAATCTGTTTTGCAATCGCTTTTAATTCTGCTTGCGGAATTCCGGTTAACTCCTCAGCATATGCCAAGGTAAATTTATTCAAACTTTCTTTGTAATCTTCAAAATCATTGACCCATTTTTCTATAAAATCCCGCTTCTCCCAGCCTTGGTCAATGATATATTTGGTTACCGCTGAAAGCCAGACCAGGTCCGTCCCGCTTTTTGGCCGATAAAATTTATCTGCTCGCTGTCCCATTTCATGTTTGCGCAGATCAAATACATACATCTTCTGTCCGAAAAGTTTTTGTGAGCGTTTAATTCGTGATGCAAGCACCGGATGTGATTCCGCTGTGTTCGACCCGATAATAATGACCAGTTCTGCTTCGGCAATGTCATCAATAGAACCGGAATCACCACCATGCCCTACTGTCCGGAACAGACCTTTTGTTGCAGGAGATTGACAATAGCGTGAACAGTTATCCACATTGTTTGTCCCAATTACTTGCCGGGCCAGTTTTTGCATAACGTACGACTCTTCATTTGTTGCTTTTGACGATGAAATAAACCCGAGTGCATCTGCACCTTTATTCTTTTTTATGTCAGAGAATCGATTAGCGACATAATTAAGTGCCTCATTCCACTCCACTTCAATAAATGAATCCTCCCGGCGAATGAGCGGTTTAGTCAAGCGCTCTTCGGAATTAACGTAATCCCAGCCGAATTTCCCTTTAATGCATGTCGAAATGCCATTTGCCGGTGACTCCTGCTGCGGTTCGACTTTCAATACTTTGCGGTCCTTTGTCCAAACATTGAACGTACAGCCCACACCGCAATATGTACAGACTGTTTTCGTTTTCTCGATCCGCTCCTCGCGCATCGCTGCTTCTGTATCAGATACAGCAAATAACGGACCATAACCCGGTTCTGTTTTTTTCGTCACTTCAATCATCGACCGGAGCAAGCCGGGACTGTGATCGGTCATATATCCAGCTTCCCCGACCATGTCTGTTTCCATCAATGCATTGCACGGACATACAGTTACACACTGCCCGCAGCTGACACAGGAAGATTGATCAATCGGAACATCGTCATCCCAGACAACACGAGGTTGTTCCCGCTGCCAATCAATTAAAAGTGTTTCGTTAACCTGAACATCCTGACAAACCTCAACACACCGTCCGCACAAAATACATTGGTCCGGATCATAACGATAAAACGGACTGGAGTTATCCACTTCATATGGCTTTGGTTCGAATGGCCGCGACTGATGCTCCAAACCAAATTCAGCAACAGTATTATGAATTTCACACGAACCATTATTATAGTCACACACAGTACAGTACAATTCATGTTTTTCCAGTATCCGGTCAAGTGCTTCCTTCTGTGATGCATTAACCTGTTCAATAGTCGTATTGACATTCATCCCTGCTTCCACTTTTGTGCCGCATGCCCGGACAATGTCTCCATTAACTTGGACCAGACAAGTATCACATGTCTGTATAGGACCGAGCGCTTCGTTATAACAGATTTGCGGGACGAATTCCCCTGTTGTATTAATCAGGTCTAATAAATTCTGTTCCTGATCAGCAAGGAACTCCTTGCCGTTAATTTTAACAATGATATGATCCTGCATGAAATCCCCTCCTTAAGTCAAAAACTGAGCATCATGATGCGATTCTTCATAGACGCGCTTTCCATGGGTATATACATTCATTCTTTGCTTTCGGACAAAACCGACAGCAGTTATCTGCAAATCATCAGCCAGTCTTAGTGCCAAATCAGTAGGTGCTGACTTTGCTATTAATATCCCAGCACCAATCTTGGAAATTTTTAAAATAACTTCTGAGGATATCCGGCCACTAAATAAAATGCATTTTTCCTTCAAAGAAATACGATTTTCCATCAGATGACCATAAAGTTTGTCCAGTGCGTTGTGACGGCCGATATCGATAGCGGAAGCAATTATACCATTTGCCGAAGCAACAGCTGCCTGATGGACACCACCTGTCCTGCCATGTATTTCTGCATTATTGTCAAATTCATCCATTAACCGATAGATCATATTGGAGGAAAATCGTACAGATGAATAAATCGTTTTCGCTGTCCCGACATCCTGTTTTAAGTAAAATTCCCTGCTTTTGCCGCAGCAGGAACCAATCCACCGCTCTGTTCGTCCAGACAACTCAACCGGAATCGACAGTTCGGCATAGGCAAACCCTTTTGCTTCATCAATCGTTAATTTTTCTATCTGATCAGAAGACCGGATAATTCCCTCTGAAGCCAGAAATCCCATAATAAGCTGTCTTATATCATCAGGTGTACACACAATGGTTGCATATTGTTCACCGTTTATTGTGACTGTAACTGCAGATTCCCGGGCAATTTCATCATATTCCGGCGTTTTTGAATGACCGTGATATTTCATTATCGGCCAATCCGACAAACTTTTATCGCCCATTGGATAACCTCCTCCCTTATGGCAAATACCCTCTCCCAAATGTTTTTAACCTAATTTTGCTTTTATTCCATCTAAATTGAATATTTAAAAAGAGAGTACTAATCTTTATGGTACAACATTTGAAGAAGAACCTGTATTGATTGATTCATTTCCCGGCTTCATTTTCCGCATTTCCAGTCGTATCCATAATGAAACAATTAGAGAAATAACATGCATCACGCCAAAAATCAGCAGAGTCAGCTGATAGCTTTTGGTAGAATCGTAAATCAATGAAAGAAGCATTGGGCCTACCACACCTGCAACAGCCCACGCTGTTAAAATATAACCATGGATGGCACCAAGCTGTTTTGTCCCAAACAAATCACCAATATATGCGGGAACCGATGAAAAACCGCCTCCATAGCAAGAAACAATCGCAAACACCAGTATTTCGAACAAAATTATTGAAGTGATAACAGGCAATGTAAAATAAGAAATAATACCAATTATAAAGAAAACCGAATAAACATTTGGCCGCCCAATATAATCGGAAATGGTTGCCCAGCCCAGTCTTCCGAAGCCATTAAAAACTCCCATAATTCCAACCATGGAAGCTGCCGTAACGGCTGACATCCCTGTGATCTGCTGTCCCATTGGTGATGCAACCGAAATAATCGCAATTCCGGCTGTTGTATTCAGAAAAAGCATCGTCCACAGCATCCAAAACGGTTTTGTCTTAATTGCTTCATTTGCAGTCATCTGGGAAAGGTCTTCTTTTCTCTGTCTTGGCGTTACTTCCGCTTCGCCCTTCATTCCTTCAGGCTTCCAGTCTTTTGGCGGAGGGGCCAGATATTGTGAAGCACCCATCATAATAACGAGATAACTTGCCCCCATAATATAAAAAGCATTTGATATCCCGACTGAACTTACCAGCGCTTCTCCTACAGGACCACTGATCAACGCAGCAAAACCGAATCCCATGATGGCAAGTCCAGTTGCAAGTCCGCGGTGATCCGGAAACCATTTAACCAGTGTGGAGACAGGAGCAATATAACCTATCCCAAGCCCAATACCACCTATTAAACCATAGAAAAAATACATCATAAGAAGTGATTCCATTGCGGTTGCCAAGCCCGTTCCCATGACACCCACACCAAAAAATGCCGCCGACAGCATACCCGAAATCCTTGGCCCGCGTTTCTCCACAAATTTCCCCATAAAAGCTGCAGAAAACCCGAGCAAAAAAATTGCAATGCTAAACGCCAACGATATTTCACTGGTGCTCCACCCAAACTCATTTGCCATCGGATTCGTAAATACACTCCATGCATACGCTGAACCTATGCAAATATGTATACCAACCCCCGACAACGCTATCAGCCACCGATTCTTCACCTTACTCATTTACTCACCCTTTCAAAAAATTTATAAAATCACCATCCCGCCCGTAATTGGGGGGAATGGTGTTTTTATTGCGAGCGATTTCAAAGATAAGCAGGTGCAAAATCAAGATGGTGGATTCTTAACAGGGATGTCAAACAAGAAAGTGTATTGTGGAAATTTTAATTGAAATATAGCATGATTATTCGAATAATTCAACATTTAATCATCGGCAATAATTTTTTCCAAGTTTTGTTGCGTAATTCGGATGGTCCCGCTCTGGTCATTCGTTAAAAAAGAAGCACTGCCAAAACGGTTGATATAAATAATCCAAGAATAACCGGAATAAAGTTTTTGCGAACAAGGTCCATAACTGAAACACCGCAAAAACCTGCTATTGCGATCATGGACGACCATGCGACAATGGTTCCGCCGCCAGTCCAGATTGACCCCATCTATTAAAGGGTTTTGTTATTGAATTAATAATAAGCAAAATCGCTTAATGACAAGCGTTGCGACTTACTGGAATTTATTTCAATAAGCCTATATTTTTATTATTTTTTCCCATGTCTGTTACCACAAAAAAAGCACCCTCTTATTGAGGATGCCTTCTTTTTTTATTTTGTGGTTTTGATCGTGCGCTCGAATGTCTTTTCTTCCGTGACAATGTTTGTATCGTCAATGTTTACTTTTGCGCCTGGATGCTGTAATTCTAATGCTATGACTGTATCAATTGTTTTACCAGGATTGATTTTTGTGTCCATTTTATATTTAGGTGGATTTGGTAAATCTCCAATAGCACCTAATACTGCTTCTTCCGTCATGTCTGTAACCTCATGCGCATTTAACGCTACCGACATAGCCATCCATGCGCTTTGCGCTTCATCGCTTTTATTTGTAAACTCGACTTTAATTGCCAATACCTGTTTACCACTTTTCCCTTTTAACTGTTCCTCTCCTTTAAATACAAATTTATAGTCTTTACCTTCGTAAACTTGATTACTTACTTCTTCTGTTTTTTCCTCCTTCTTGTTTTGTACCTTTTCAGCTTCGACTGTTTTTTCTGATGCCCCATCTGAACAACCTGCCATAATTCCTAATGTTAATACTGACGCCCCTAGAATTTTAGTAATGTTTTTCATTTTAAATTCCTCCAATTAGTTTATTTAGGAAAAATATACCACGTTTGTATAATGTGTGTCAACACTTATTTATAAAATTTTCCCGCATTTATCACATTTACTTTTGTAGCCAACGCCAAACACAAGCAAAGCGCCCATAATATAAGCCGTTCCCATCACGTATATACCTAATCCTAAACTAACTAACCCCATAACGGATAGCATTCCTATAAAAATGTTATTTAAAATTTTCGTTGTATCTACATTGTCTTTTTCGCTTACAGGTATATGGATTCCGTCAATTCCTGCTATCTCTTTCGTTTTTACATATTCGATCGGTTTCGGGGATCCTTTTATTGTATCTGTAACTAATACCTTTAAAACGTCCACCACCTCATCCAATACATATCCTTTAAATTCACCATTAGGCTTTCGCGCATGAATGTACTGTCCGATATGCGAACCGTTAATTTTAACATTCATGTATTTTACACCCTTTCCACATGTTTTTTCGTTCCGGTGTACATATTACTTCAAACTGTAAATTTAACTTTTTGTACCGCTCTATTTTATCCATGTTCGCTTTCTTTTTCTGTTTGCGGTCGACCTCGTAATAAATGTAGTCATGTTGATTCTTTGGATCGTCAGTTATAGGTATAACAAAGTCAGGCTTGAATACAATTCCTTTTACTGTGATGGTAGGCTCTATTTTTGCTTTGTGCAGCAATCCATTTTTTATGAGGAATTTATTTATCATCATTCTATGTTCCCAATGACCGAACCCTCGACCTTTAACGCAAAATATTTTTTGTTCTTTCTTTACCGAATCAACAAGCCCCCTTTCCTCCATGTTTTTAAGCACCCTGTGAGCGTTCCTTATCCCTCCATGACCTAAATTACCCGCGTTCAATCTCCGCAACTCATACACGCTAGAAACGCCTAATTTATTCAATCGTGAAAGTATCTGTGCTTCCCTTTGTCTGCGGATTTCTGACTTTAGCATCCCAACCGTCCCTTTCTACAAATTCAAATGCTTTAAATTCCATTTTGTAATCCTTTTTGTATATGCCAAGACCGAATTGTCCTGACGGTAGTTCTTCTGCGCCCTTCTCGTCTAACGCAACCCTGCTTGCTACATCTGTCGGTAATCTGAAACATATCCGTGTTTCTGCGTTTTGCTTAACTTGCCCGTTAAGTATGTCTTTGGTGGGATATTGTGTGGCGTAAATAAGATGTGTATTAAATCCCCTTCCTAATCGCGCTATCTCACTAATTGCAGACAAACACGCTAAGTAAGGCTCTTTGTCATCGTGTCTCTTTAAATGATCTGGCGGCAATAATTCCCCCGCTTCATCAACAATGACATATATGTGTGATTTCCTGCGCTGTTTCATTTGTGCGGTTACACTTTCTAATTCAGTCCTTGCTTGCTGTATATCGGTAGCTGTTACAATTCCATAATCAAATCCCCCTTTCATATCAATTAGGATAATTTCTCCATTTAATTGACTGATTAAGCACTTGATGAAATTTGTTTTCCCGTAACCCGTTGTACCTGCCACAATCATATGAGCGAATTTATTGAAGTTGTGGTACATCAATCCGGTTTCGTATTTGCCGATAATGACGCTGTTAGAACGTGGTAATTCTGGTAATTTAGTATTCTTTTTCCAATTACCTGTAAATATTTGCATTCCTAACCAGTAAAACGTTACAAAAGTCAGACAATACAAAATGTTAGCAATCCCGAAAACCCCCTTTGGTGAAAGTGGATAATGAAAAAGAGATATATAATATATATGCCCTGTTTGTGATGTTGGAATGGATAAGCTGATAAGATTGATATTATAGGAATGGAATATTCGTGCGAATGTTCGTATGGTGAATGTTCGTTGGAATGTTCGGTGGTATATTCTTATGTATATTCGTGTGATACTTCAATATGACTGTAAATATACAAAAAGGGGAAATTAATCCCCTCAATGTTATAATTTCTTTTTTAACGCTCGTCTTGTCCTTTTACCGTAAATCCCATCAATCATATGTGGAGTATATACGGACTGGAAACGTCTTACCGCATCTTCTGTATTCCTTCCGAAAATGCCGTCTACACCGTTGTTTTTCGCACCTTTATTTGGATAGAAGTAAACTTCGCATAATGCTTTTTGCAATCGTCTTACTTTGTTACCACGATCACCACGTTTTAAAATTCCTTTTGGTAATCTAGGCGCACGTTTCTTCTTTGGTTTAGCCTTACCCGCAACTCTTAATTTGTCTCCTGGGTGGATAATATTGCCCTTTAGGTTATTTAGCCGTTTTAAGCGCCTTACGGACATTTTATGGTCTTTGGCTATTTCCCATAAGGTATCGCCTTTTCGAACCGTGTAAACGTCTTTATTTGACGGTTTAGGATTACTTTGTTTTTTTGGTACGTTATCCTCGTAATCAACAAATTTCACATTGAAGTAATCACAAACAGCTTTAGCAATCGCCCTCGCACAATCCCTGCGATATTCAGCACTTTTACCACCGAAAATATAATCGAAATCATGATCGTTAGTCATGAAACCATGTTCAATCAGGTATGCCGGCATTGCTGCTTCGCGTACCATATGGAGATTAGTCCATGTACCTAAACGAACTTCATGTTTCCCGTTGCCGTGAAGTCCTACACCCGTGTTTTCCGCTTTCCATTTATCAACCCACATATTAGCGAATTTAGGAGATGTAGGCCAGTGGAATACACAAGCGCCTTTAGCTGCTGATGCACCTGCGTTAGCATGAATGCTTACAAGCAAATCAGCACCTATTCTGTTGGCTTCATCTGTTCGGTTGTTCAAGTTTTCGCTACTTGCAAAGGATTGTTTCGTGATACGCGCATCAAGTCCCGATGCTTCAAGATACCGTTTCGTATGTTTTGCTACATTGATATTAAAATTGTGTTCCTCGTAATTGCGCCCGCCTTTGCGTACGCCTTTACCTCCACCTTGTTCGAATGTGTTTTTTGTGTGTCCTGCATCTAACATAATTAATGGCATATTATTTCAACCCCTTTTGTTTCAATGCTTTGTTTTGTTTTTGTGCCTTCTTGCTGCTAAAGTGATTCTTATAAATAGCCATGCAAGTTACAACTAACGAAATCCCCGCTGACAACAATACGCCTATGCTGTTGATGAAATCCTGTGTGAACCAGTCGAACTGATAACCTGCAATGGATAATACCGGAAGTAATGCTGCTAAAAATCCCGTAATCTGCGACACGACACCGCTTTTCGCTTCTCGTTTAACTTCTTCTTCAATTTTGAAATTGTTAATGTTTTGCATTTTATCCCCGTCCTTTACGTGAAATTTTCGTATATTCCGTATAAGGCAATCCCACCAAACAAAATATCGCTATATATCCAAACACAATTGACGTTGCATTGAAGCCGATGTAGTTATGCATGATGATCGCTACAACGATGTAAATTGTGAAATTACTTATCATGCCAAATTTACGTAACCAATTAATATTGAAAAGTAACCCGAATGCGCTTGTTAACCCCACAAGCATGAAACTGATAGCCCATCCACTTTGCGTCATTAAAAGCGAAAATATAACCCTGTCTAATGTTTCCGCCCATATAAATAAAATAGCTAGCGTTACCGATACAAAAGTGACAAACGTTTCATAATGTGGTATTAGATTGACAGGCTTTTCTTTTATCTGTTTCGCCAGTTCTTCGAGTTCTTGTTCTTGTTTGTCCAATTAGTTCACCTCGTTATAAGCCAAACGATTAAAGAGCCGAACGCTGATATAACCCCGCCAAAAATCACATAAAAAAAAGACCTTGAAATCCATTGATTAGTGCTTTCTAAGTCTTGTATTCGTTCATATACTGTTTTTAATTTTTCTACTGTTGATTCTTTAAAGCGTTGCAAATCGTCTAACTCATTTTTCATGCGTTCGTTATCATCTTCTAGTCGTTTGATTCTCCATTTTTCCCTTTCATCCACTTCGTAACCTCCTAGTTAATGAGGTCGTACCCCGTTTGACTTTATTTGTTGTTTGTGATAATAATTAAATAACCGCACTACAACTCCGGTAGTACGGTAAGGGGCTATGTATGGTAGCCCCGTTTTTTTATTCTTCCCCTTTTAGCTGATTTAGTTCCTGCTGTAATTCCGTAATCATAGCGTCACGTTGCGCTATTTGCATAGACAATCCCGCTATTTGATTTAGTAATGATTGTTTAATGTAGTCTTTATTTGGTTGTTCCATTTACTATGCCCTCCAATGTTTCAATTCTTGACTGTTGGTCTTTAATGATTGGAATTAATTCAATCCACAATCGAGAATAGTCGATGCCTTCAACTTCTCCATTATTGCTGTATTGTACATATTTTTCTAATCCATGCAATACTAAATCTTCTGCAATTAGTCCAGGTATTTCTTTTATAGGAATATCTTCTTCCTTCGACCAGTCAATTACTTTACCGTTGTATTCTTCGGTTAGTAAGTTTGCGTATGATTCGCTAGCTTGCTTATCGAACCATTGTTTTGGCTGTAAGTTTAATATGCGATTATCTGTCGTCAAAGGTTGTATATTAACTTTATACTTGCTTGCCGATGTTGAACGTCCTAATACACCACCGTCTGTTATTACAACGGTACTTCCCGCGCCTGAGTATGTTCTAGTCCGTATTGTTTGCGATTCTACTTTTGTTCCTGTTCCGTCTTGTCCTAAAAGGATGTTAGCACCTGAATAACGGTCTGTTATGATTCCCGATGACAACCTTACCCTATCCGCTGTAAATGGAACAGTCGTACCGTCACTATATCGAGATGCAACAACTTCGCCGTTACCTTGAATGTATGTTGTTCCTGATGCATCATTGGCAACTCGTCCAGTACCTCCGAAATCAATTTCACGGTCAACCGCCCAAAACTTAGCCGCTTTAACGCCTCGCCAAGCTGAACCGTCAGCCGCCCTTACATTTAAACCCGCACCTCGTAAATGGATTTCGCCAAAGTTCGAAACCAGGTGCATGTTATAGTTATCTGTCGGAATACCTAAATAACCCTGTGAGTTACCGTCCGATGCTTTAAAGTTAAGCATTAAACCAGACGGCCCTGTGCTAAATGACTGCGTGCGCCATAATTCTAATGCGTTACCATCAGCGTGAACCCTCGTCACGGTGTTATAAAAATCCGAAGCATACCCCGAACCCGTTTTGAAATTCATACCGAAATTAGATTCTTGTGTTAACGCCTGACCGCTATATATATGCATACCGCCACCGACAACATCTCCCGTGCGTGTTTCACCTGCGTAAAAGTCAATAAACCGCGCACCGCTATAATCAGGCGAACCGCTATGCACTTCCCTTTGTGTTGTCAGGTTTTTATCAGTCATTGCCATTTGTCTACCGCTGATATTTAACTTATTGCCATCTACTGTTTTGCTGATGATTCCAGTACGTATAAGTCCGTTCCAAGTTTCGGTAAATGCTTCATAATCTACATTCCCGCCTGCGAAAGTACGGTCAAATTTACCCGTTGCTCTCAATACTCCACCTTGTATGGTGGTATTACCCATTGAATCCCCACCATAGATGGAAATAAAGTCCGTGCTTATCGTACCTGCCGTCAGTAAATTTGTATTGATTCCGTTTCCTGTTATAGCATTTTCGAATGTTGCGCCACCGTCTGTTGAAACGCCAAGTCCTGCTGAATTAAACAACGTCACAAGGTTAGGATCTGTTTTATCAATAGCAGTAATGCCGTTATTATCAAAAATCAATTCCGTTTGTGCTGATTGTAGTGCTTTTGTTGCCTCTGCTACTGCATTATCTAATACAGAAAAAGGTAACTTAATTTTGCCTTCCAACAACTGATTGACTTGTTTACGTGCTGTTTCAATTTCCGATTGATGGCGTTTGACAAGTGATTTAGAGCCTAGTGTTAGTTTTAAATCAAGTATTTCGCCTTTCCAGTTACGTTTGACAGACATATCAACTACTCTGACTTCTGCATCTAATCCGATTCGTTCGTCAATGAGAAACGTCCTGTCGCCTAATTCCGGTTGCGCTAGTGCATATCCTTGTTTGCGTAAATCGTGAATGTCTGCTGATACACTTATTTTCAATGATTCGTCAACTAAAATTTCAAGTTGTTCGTCCATTGTTGCTGTTGTTGTGATGTTACCATTCTTAATAGGCGGCGCTTCACGTATACCGATTACGTCAGCGAGTGGGGAAGTGTATTCCCTGATTAATCCTGCATTATTTTCTGCGCCCTCGTTTCCACCTTCATCATAATCTCCGTAACCTTTTGCGTATGTCCAATATTCGTTGGCATCTATTTCTTGTTGGATATTTGATGCATTCAATCTATATCGGTATTGAAATTGCGTATCTCGTCCGATTTGCTTTTCTAAATATACTGTGTTTCCTACAATTCTAAATTCGGCACCGTAACGCTCTATGCCACGTTTGAATGTTTCTAGGCGTGTCTCCCCATCCCCGACACCTTCCCATCCTAAAGCGTAAAATGTATCGACAAGTACATAATTAAATCCGCTATTGGCAAAGGTTAAATCGAAGAACCGTGTAGCTGTCATGTGTTCATCATACCGTGTATAGATGCGTTGATTATTCATGGAATCAAAGAAAAGAGGAACAGCCTTGACATTGACTGTCAGGCGTTCCCCTTTACCTTGCCGCTTTGCGTATATTATTTTGTGTTCCACATCGTTATGATCGGATATAATCCACATTTCCCCGATTTCATCAATAAATAAATTATTGACTTTGCTTACCTCGATTGTTGCGGAAAACTGCTGACTTCCGTTTAACTCGTAATCGTTTTGTATGGTAGCTTGTATTGGGTATTCGTTACCGTTTAAATCACGTACATACATATACGATGTGTCATTGACCGGAATTGTAGTGTCTGTTTCGTTCACTTGTACCGGAGTTATGAAATATTCTTCGGTCATTTATTCACCTCCCGATATGCGACTATCGACGTGCGTTAGTTGAGTAATTATTTCTTCTTCCGTTCGTTCAATTGCCTTTCGCTTTGTTCATCTGCTCGTCCAGATAAAACCATGACAGGAAAAATTATTACAAAAGGCAATAGCAGTATTGCAAGTATTATCCATAACATGAATACCCCTCCCATTAAAATTATAGGATAATTACGGGATTATTCACATAAGCAATTAATACTATTAAGGCGCTAAGTATGAGCCTGTTGTTACTGTTTTCACGCCTATATTATTAACCGCATCTTCAATTTCCAACGCTGTGTCATTCGCTGATAACCCTATTTCAATCCCATTAGAACGGAACAAATCTACTCTATCCGGTAGCAAGTCATTATAATATGCATTGACACCACAATTACCAATTTCAATAGCGTTTTGCAACACTTTATCTGATAACCCTTGTGAACCTGCAATGAGTGTTACATTCATACGTTTATCAGCTTGCCTAACTCTCCTTAAATTTACGTCCCACGCTGCGATAAAAGTTGTCATTGCATTCATGCCGTGTTCTCGGATTTTTTGTATCGCCCATTCGAGTTCAGCAACAGTAAATGATGGTTTTAATTCTATAAACGGTTGAACTGATGAACTCCGGCATAAACTTAAATACTCGTCAAATGTTGGTATTTTTGTTCCTGCGTATGAAGGGTCGAACCATGAACCTGCGTCTAATGCTCGTATCTCTGCTAGTGTCATTTCGGAAACTTTCCCAGTTCCGTTCGTTGTTCCGTCAACCGTAGCATCGTGAATCAGCACAAATTCATTGTCGGAAGTTAGTTTTAAATCTGTTTCTATGCCACTATACCCAAAAATAACTGCATCTTGAAATGCAGGCAATGTGTTTTCCGGCGCTGTTGCCATGCTTCCACGGTGCGCAACAAATAACGTACCTTCTTGAACGGATGGGATTATGACACCGGGATATTTTCTCGCCATTGTACGTGTTGGCGTTAAATTACGTTTAGACTGCATTAGAACAGCACCGCTATCGTAATAGTGACTGTACAATCTACCGCCGCATTATTTGTGAACCACACTTGAAAACGGTCTGTCACATAGTCAGGTAGCACCTTATATTGCGGCCGATTCGGTCTACTTGTTACTGGACTCGGGAAAATCTCTATAAATTCTTCTGTTAAGTTACCAGTTACCGGGTCATAAATATATCCCGATGCTTTAAATTCTTGGTCTGATACGATATAGACGGTCATTTTTTTGTAGCCCTCAATTGCCCCGACATCAGTAATAAAGGCTTGCTTACCGCTTGCAGGTACTACAACATTATCTGCAAGGGTTATCTTACCCATGTTAGGCATACTTTTAATTGGTAAAGGGTCAGTCAACGCTTGATACTGTAAATCAACCGGAACTGCCACACTACTCCCAGTTAGTTGAGTATTAGCCGGAGTAGTACCGTCAATAATCCCCTGCAATTTATTATTTAAAGCAATGTTCTCAGCTTTCAATGCATCTATTGCAGCTTTAGTTGCGCTGTCTGGATAATCAGTCGGCAGGTTGCTAACTTCTCTAGGGTCTATCGGTTTACCGTTTACGTCTGTTGTTTTAATGTGTAGTGCGCCATCTGAACCTTCGCTAAATTCGAAAGCGTTCTGGCCTTCTATTTTATGCTGTGGCGCTTTGCCATTTAACGTTGTTTTTAAACTCGCATTAATATCTGCCATATAATTGCCCCCTTACCTGTAATAAAATCTGAATATGAATTGAAAATCAGCTCTAGTTGCACCTGTTATTTTAAAGTCATTCATACCCGGAGATAATTCTATATATTTTCGGTTTGTATTTCGTAAATAAGCTAATCCGTCTTTTTTAATTCTTGGCCCGTCTAATTCGATTACCACTGTATTAGGTACTGCTTCATTCACTTTAAACAATGATCCGTTTGTTGTGTTTTGTAATTCGAATGATGATGTTGAACCCTCTACATTATAAATGATTATTTTCAATTCTTCCTCGAATGGATGAATAGGAATATTACCCGCATTGTATATTTTGAATGCGTCATATACCCTATTGTTGTACATGGTTTCTCTTACTCTTGCAAAGTCAGTCCATGTCGTCATTAGATTTCAGCCTTCCAAACAATTGTAACGTTGCTAGTACCTGCTGCGGGTGCTGCTTTGAATGTTACGATTAGATTAGTAGCATCTGCTGTTACATGGCTTATTTCCGCTGTTCCTGTGTCTGCGCTACCTTCCTGTGATACGTAAAAAGAAGGTGCTGCACTTAATCCATGCGGGATATTGAAAGAAACCGCCGCACCGTCACCCGATGCGACAAAAGCGCCTTTGTTGGATTCTATAAATTTCCCGTTCACTTCATTAACAGCGCTAACAAGATTCGATTTATCGACTGTGCTCAAATTAGTGAGTGTGCCTACATCCGTTTGTAAATTACTTATATCTGTATTATTGCTAGAAATTTCGTTTTGTCTGTTTTTTATTTCCGTGTCGATTGCTACAAAGTTATCCGTTAAAGATGTGTCAACTTGTATAGCAGAATCGTTGGCGTTAGGTTTATACAAATTGTAATTCGTTGTATAGGTAGCCATTAAATATCACTCCATTTCTTAAAACCGACATCACTCCACATTGCAGGGGAATAGCTTACCGTTTCCATTTCGGGTATGATACCCATGTCGCCAGTCCAAAAACCGCTTGCAGGGTCGATACCGTTTTTGTCTATATCTTCGGTAGTTCCTGCTGATTCCGCAAAAGGTAATACAGTAGTCGCAAACTCCAATTCCCCGCTACCGTGCTTTATCATCTGTTCCAATTCGATTACATTCTTCAATCTGACTAAATAACGCTTACCGTCTACATTTACATTTTTAAAATCATCAGGTATTACATGTTCTTGTCCTGGTGTTTCAAATTTGTACGGTTGATAACTTGCTTTTCTTCGTTCATTTATATAAAAAGAATCAGCCCCGGCAATTAATCCGAAAAGCTGATCCCTTAATAAAGGAAAGTCTAATAAGTCCGTTGATTCCATATGAAAGGGTACTTTGATTGTACGTTGTCCGTATGTTGCGCCATAATCAATCGTACCGTTACGCCCTTCTACATTGCCATATGTGGATTGTAAGGGAATGGACTGTACAATGAAATCAACTACTCTAATACCGTAATCCTCAAGATTGAAAGACATATTCTTTTTTGTTACGTGTAAATCCATCCCTTACCCTCCGATGCTTCTTATTTTTGAATCTATTGCATTTTCTTCATTCACATAAGCGCGTATCCATTCAGCGTCACCTTCAACTTGGATATATACGTTTTTATCAGGTAACTCGAAATCATTTATACTAGCGTTCAAATTGCCGTTTAATGTTCCTACGCCGTTCTTATTCATAACAGGATCAATGACAGCACCTACACTATCAAGCTGTAAATCAGGCTTGAATGAATCCCTAACCGATGTAGCAAGTTGTGTTGATGCGTTACCTACTTTCTTTTTCATGCTGTTCAATCCGATTTGTAGACCTTCTCCGGTATATACACCGATTTGCTTGAATACCCTTGATGGAGAATGAATACCTAGCAAGTTCTTAGCACCTTCAATAGCACTACCAACCGCGCCTTTTACGCTGTCAACCAATGCACTTGCTTTATCTTTAATACCGCCAATCATACCGCTGATGATGTTTTTACCAATACTCGCTAAATTAATTCCACGCAAAAAGTCCATAACACGATTCCATATGTCTTTTATTGTATCTCTGACGGATTGCATTTTATCCCTGACGGCATCTTTTATAGCGTTGAATTTATCCCGTACTGTGTTACGAATGTTATTGATCGTACGATAGAAGAATTGCTTAATCTTGAACCATACGACACGTACAATAGTTCTTGCGGCTTCCATAGCATTTTGAATTTTACTTTTGATTGCATTGAATTTATCGCGAACAAAATTAGTTACGGTGCTTACTACTTTATGGAATATTTGTCTAATCTTGAACCAAACAACTTGTACAACACGTTTTGCGAATTCCAGGCGTTGCTGTATGTTGTTTTTAATGTCATTGAATTTCTTCAGCACCCATTTAGCAATAGCTGTTGCGACTGCTTTAATCTTGCCCCATATCCAATCCCATACAATCTTGATCGTGTTCTTTACTGCTTTGAAAGTTTTAACAGTCCAACTCTTAATTTCATCCCAATACTTAACAACAACCCCTACTAATACCCCAAGGATTGTTATTATCCATCCAATCGGATTGGAAAGTCTGAGTATAGCCATTCCTATACGGAAAACCCACGGTATAACCCTGATAAGCGCTCCACCTAGTTTCGCAACAACGGGCCATACTAACATAAATGCGCTCTTAATCATCAACAAAACAGGCGCTAATGCCATGAATACACCGATTACTGATGTGACAATTGCTACCACTTGTCCAATAGTCTTGTTACCTTTCATCAGTCCGTTAATCCACTTTAAAAACTTGTTTGTCAGGTCAAGTATTTTTGTTCCTAATGGCGCTAACCCTATTCCTAGATTTACAAGGAATTTCGTTAGATTACCGATTAACTGCATAACTTTTGGGCCATTTTCTTTTACGAAATTGATGAAGTTTTTAAATGCCTTCGACTTACTTAATCCCGCCGCCCATTTAGCAAACTTCTCAGTCAATCCGATTAGTCCATTTTCCATGTTTTTACCTAATGGCCCGAACGCTTTCATCAGTTCCATGAATCCTTTAAATGCGTTCCCTGCGATTGTTCCCCAATTCTTAATAGCCGATGTTCCACGGGTAGCAAAGAAGTTAATGAAACTCTTGAATTGTTTTGTTCCTGCAAATGCATTAAGTCTATTTAACAAGTCAACCAACGCATTAGAAACAGGCTTGATAATAGGCTCTATTCTTTTTAATAGCGTGGTAGCTACTTCTAATCCCGCTGCAAATACTTTGAATACTGGTTTTTCCGTTGCTGATAAGAATTTATTCCATTGTTTCTGAAAACCTTGAAATGCCTTCATTGCTTTCTTTTGTGCGCCACTCATGCCGGATAGCAAATTTTTGCGTTGGTTCAATAATTCGTTGATCCGTTTTTCATTTGGCGCAAGTGATTGGCGTTCTTTTTTCAGTTTGTCGTTAATACTTCGTAAATCCGTTATGCCTTCAGTCAATTTGCTTATGTTACCGATAGCAGCGATAGCAAATGCGCCACCTGCGCCACCTGCCGCGACAAATGAGGATGCAAGCGCACCGACACCGCCCACTAAGCTACCGATGATAGGGGAAACCATAGGCAATACTGCTAACAATCCACCCCGTAACGAGTGTCCTATAATTTCCCCAACGTCTCGACTATAATCAGCTAGCCTATCCATTGAACGTCTGAAACTGTCGTATTCAGCTTTTACATGGACTTTTATCCGATTAGGTACAGTCTTAGCTATTGCCTTAACTTCTGCCATTTTGCGCTTGAATTCACTTATCCTAGCGCCTACAACAGCACTTAATCTTTCTTGCATACATCAACCCCCTTTCGGTCTGAAATCAGGCTGAAACCCTTTTATATGCTTGTTTAACTCAACCATTTTTTTAATGCGATCTTCTTCGCTTTCGTTGCTGTCCAGGTTCTTCCTAGCACGTTCCGCATTGAATAAGTCAGTCTCACGTAATTTCTTTTCATTTTGTGCTTTGCGTTGCATCATTGCTGACCTAGCCGCATATTCGTATTGGTCTATCTGTCTATGTTGTGCGCCCTTGATAAAATTGTTATATTGTCTAGGTGTCCACGATTCTATTAATTCGGGGTCGTGTACATTCAGCAAATGAGATGACTGTATTTCTACATCGTCATAGTTTATGCCTTCAGATTTTTGTACTTTTCCTTGTACAGTTTTTGCGCTGCTTTGATTTGTTCCGCTTCTTGTTCCGTTTTCGCTAACTTGCTCGCCATGTCTAAGTTCTTCCAGAAGTTCTGAAGCTGTTTTTTGAAAAACCCCGATTCATCCAACGCTTCGAACGCCTCCTTTTGCAAGCGATCAATGCCCTCGTCCTCGATAATGTCAGATAGCGCATCTTCAATATCATCAACAATAGGCTGTTCTTTCTTGTAGTGTGCTGTTGCACAATCCCAAAACTTAACCAATGCGCTTGGCTTGTCGTTTAGCAAGTCCTCGTAAATCCCTTCAATGCCTGAGGTTTTCTGCCCCTCCACTACTTCGGAATATTTCTTATCTGCTACCTTTTCAAATTTAAAATTTACTTTCGGTTCGTACTGTTTTCCATTGATTTCCATTGTTTTATCCTCCTAAGTATAAGAGGGGCGAATGCCCCATTAGTTATCCTGCTGTTGTAGCTGGTTCTTCAAACGGATAAGGCTGTTCTGTCAGTCCTGTTGGTAGTGAAGTCAATTCACCTTGTTGTGATTGTCCTCGTACTTGAAGCGTTGCTGTTACTTCTTGAAAGCTGTCTGTTGGATTGGATTTTTCCGCTGATTCCACAATGCAATATGCGAAAGATGCATCGTATCCGCCTTGTTCGTTAGCTGTCTGATTGACTTCCCAAACTTTGAGTTCTTCTTTGTTACGGATTGCATCTAATACTGCTTGCTGTCCAGGGTCGCCTTTTTCACCATAAGCCGTTAACTCGAATGATTCAGAGTTTTGACCGTATGCGACAATACGCCCCATTTTCGTTTGTTCGTCAATGATTTCATTCTCGATTGAGTAGCTATTTTCAGTAAGATTAGCAATGACTAATCCACCCGCTGTAGCACCCAAAGGCTGTACTAAAAGGATAGTATCTTTGCCGTTAATCATTTAATCACTCCTAATTGTTGATGTAATACCTAATTTCCATGACTCCATGAACAGCACCGCCCGGATCGAAAAACGCTCGCATGTTCACTAAGTCACGTCTAAGCATTAAAAAAGAACCGCCAATTTTTAACGGTTCATGTAATGCGCTTAATATATAGTTGAATAATTCGTATGTTTCCTTTTTCCCGTCATAGTCACTCCATGTGTGCAATGGTAATACGATGTTTTCGCCTACTGATGTTTTGGTCATGTTACCTGTTACAGTCGGCTCTCCTATCGTAATATAAGGAAAAACAGCATCCCCTGAAACGTAATCATGCACTCCAGTAATAATATTTGATAGTGTGTTATCGTTTGAAAGTCTGCTGTATAATACTTTTTGTAATTCCGCAAGTGATGTCTGCATTACATCACCCCAATCTGTTCATTTCTGATTTAAAATATTGCGCGCCTTGTTCTACTGCGGGTCTCCAATATGGCTGAGACTTCATTCCTTCTGTATACCAATAACGCCCGTCTGCAAAGTACACCCATCCATCTTTTCGCCCGTTTCCGCCTTCTGCATAGATACCCGTTCCAAATTCCACGAAAATCCCGTAATTTGCTGTTACCTTAATTTCAGCAGACAACCCATCAGGACGTATATCCACTTCAATAGAACGTTTCAAATTACCTTCATCAACAGGTGCTAACGCCTTCGCTTGCGTTGCTATCATTTCGGCTGTTTCTGCTACTATTCTTTTTATTTCTCGAATGTAGCGCGCTTGGAATTTTTCTACTGCCTTATCCCATCCTGGAAAACCAGTAGAAACTACACCATACTTCATTTCAACTCAGCCTTTACCATCATGATTTCGCCCATTCCGCCTTGATCCAATGGATTAGAACGTAATTCCAGTATAAAGTTATTCCCTTTACTGTCCGTCCTGTCATTCCATTTAACCCGCATATTCCCGCTAACCGTCATATCCTGCTCGTTTGTTTGTACCGGAGAAATAAAATATTCTTCAATGCGTTGTGCGATATACGGAAAAAATATATTGTGGTCTATCGGATTAACTAGCTTCCTAGCTTCAACATATTCACTCGAATTAACAGGTTGAACGTGAGCCACCGTATTAAAAGCGTCAGCCCACGTTTTTATTTTCCCGCCCATGCCGTCATCAACCTCTGTATACGTCTGAAATGTTATATTGTGTGGAAACATTAGAATGACAACCTTTTATATGGCTTCAAAGGTTTCAGCACACTGGGCGGAAAGTCTGTTTCATATGAATAGCTGACGTTACCCATGCTGAATGATGTTACTCCTGCCTTTTGTAAGTTATACTCACATGCTTTAGCAACGAATAATTTCACTCCGGCAGGTAATGGATCGCTAAATGTGTTATTGCAATAGTCGCCTGCATATTCCGTGAAAACAGCAATAGCAGTATTCAAATACACATCATCCATATTCGGCTTGTTTAGTAGTTCTTTCACATCAGTAGGTGTCATAGAATCACCTTATTTCTTTTTACTTTTTGGCTTTTCGCTTTCTTTCTTTGGCACTTCCACTTCTTCATACTGCATAGAATTTTGTACGCGTTTTAATGTGACCTTATCTGTTACACCAAAGACATTGCCTGTTTCCTTATTCTTATAAAACATTTAATACCTCCTAAGGGGAAATTAATCCCCTTTTATTATGCTCTTGCTGCTGCAATAACACCTAATGCATCTGGCTGTGTGGTTTTAGAACCGTATACATGCAAGCCACGGATAGCATCTGCAAAGAATTTCTCTGGTCGATATGCTTCCGTTTTTACGATCTGTTCAGCTACAGAAATAGCCATGTTGTGACCGACTAATACCTTACTGTTGGTAAATGTCGCTGTGCCATCGCCAGTAAACTGTGCAACGTTGTTCGACATACGTAAATCAAATCCCGCCAACCGTCCTACACGTCCGTTTTCCTTTGCTTCTTCAAACATTGCACCGCTATTTTGAGAACGCAATGCTTCATAATAGAATGGAGGAAGGACAGCCCAACGACCTTCTTGTGGTACGTTAGCTTCATCAAGCAATGTAGCCATCTTAGAAAGTTGCTCATATGCTGTTGTGCCATCAATCGTGATAGGTGATGCATCGTCACCGATTTTGTGTGTAGCATCTACATAATGACCTGCAATGTACTTATCGAAAATGTCATTTACTGCATATGCTGCTCGTTGTGCGTAACGATCAACCAATTCAACGTTTGCCTGTACTTTGTCAATGTCATCAACCATGAAATTAAATGCTTTCGCCTGGTCGATAAGCAAGTCACGGCTAGTACTCTTTACTGTTTCAGGTGCATTCAATCCGTTCACTTTGTCGTAATCAAATACGGAAATATCACCCGCTTGTTGAATGTGTACTGTGTCACCTTGATTAGAAATTTCACCTTCATAATCACGGTTGACAACGCTACCGAAAACGTGTGCCTTATCTAAGTTTGCTAATAGTCGTGCACTCCATAGTTCTGGAATAAAATTTTGTACTGACATTAATCATTCATCCTTTCAACTTTTCCCAATTTTTATTAATTTGTTCCGGTGTCATTCCTTTGAAATCATCCACCGTGAATGTTTGCTTTGTTTCGTTCGGATTGCTGCTATGTGGCTCTCTGCCTTTTAACTTAGGTTCGTCACTCTCAAATAAATAAGCGTCCGATTCTTTTAGTGCGTCAATCTGGTCTTGTACGCCTACTAGATTATCGTTATCAAGACTAATCTTGTCATTATCCAGTAGTGCCTTGACTGCTTTAGGATTACGTGCCTTCACGTCCTTTAGAAGCAACTCCAATTTAGATTCTTTCTTCTGTTGACGTAATTGCTCGTCATATTCCTTCTGTGCGTCATCGTTAGCCTTCTGTAAGTCCTTAATCTGTTGCTGTAAGTCCTCGTTACCTGATGCCTTACCTTCCAAATCCTTAAGCTGTTTGTCACGGTCTGTTAGCTGTTGTTTGTAGTCATCAATTTGTGATTGCAGAGTGTCGACCTGTTCTGCTTTCGTTTTGTACTCATTAACAGCCTTCCCGTGTTCCTTGAAAACCGCTTCGATTTGTTCATCTGATAACTCTAGTTCTTTAAGAAAATCTCGTTTCATATTCTATGTCTCCTTCACGTTTTACGAGTTTGTGTGCTCGATAGGATAGCATGTTATACGTCATGCAACGTAGGTATAAGATATAAATAAAAACGCCTACCGCTAGTCTGATAGGCGCATTACTTTGGTTGATCTTTGTACCAATCTTCATAAAATCTGTACTTCTCCACTATATTTGGTGGATAAACTTGTTTCATTGCCTTTCGTTCTGCTTGTTTTTCTGTTAATCCTTCTTCCGCCATGAGAAAGTCCATTCTGTCTGCCAGTCTTTGTTGGTAGCGTGCATCGTTGTAGTCACGCACACGCCTTGTGTCTGGCATCTTGCCATTTATTTTAACCCCGACATCACAACGACAATTAATCGTCATGGAGGGGTTGGCCCACAATGACGGGCCTTTTGCTTTCATACCCTTATAATGAAAATACCCCTCATCATCCGCTGTCTGTCCGTCTAGCTTTCTGTGTGACCGCCTTGTACGTAAATCCAATTCAGCCATCCAAAACTTTGCAAATGCGCTTTCGTTTCCTTCTGGTTTCAGTCCATATGGCTTATCACGTACAATTTTCGGCTTGCCATCAGTTTCCGGCTTATCGTCCGACTTCGCTTGTTCCACCTGTTTATCCGGCTCGATCATTTTTTTAGCTTTTTCGATGCTTTTCAAACGTGATTCAACTTGTACTCTACCGGATTCTGTTCTAGCCACTCGTCTAGCTTTACTCCGACTAAAATTGACCGCTTTTTCAAGGCGTTCAGCCATTTCTCCATATGATTCGCCCGCCTGGATACCTTGCGCCAACTCTATCCGTATCTTTCGCACAATCTCGTTCCTGTGCTGATTCATCAATGATGATAATGTCAACTCTTTTATCGGATTGAGTATAGCTTCACTTACTACCCGCGCGCTCGGAATGGTTACTTGCATATCTAGCTGTGTAGCCATTTCGTATACAAACAGGCTCATTAATAGATTGTCAGTATACTGGTCTTTCATTAGTTTATTGATTTCCTGATACACTTTCTTATAGTCATCATGGATCAATAATTTAATGCGTTCCATTTCCTTCTCGAAACGTTTATACTTGTATACCTCTGTACGGCTAATAGATCCATTATCAGCGTACTTTCTATGCATATCAGCTAATAGGTCTAGCAATGATTTTAAACGTCCTGCAAAGACTTTATCTATGTCTCGTTCGGACTGTGTTAGCATATTGTCTAAGTGTTTCTCAATGTCATTCTGGTTCATTTACTTCAACACCTGGCATGTTCTGCATGTACTCGTCTTGTTGCGCTTTTCGTTTGTCAAGTTCAGCTTGCACATCGTCCACGTACGGATGATTCGTTAGAATAGTCTCGTCCGATAACATAGACTGTGATAGTCCTAGATTCTTGATTATCTCAGCTTCATTCGTGATGATGGATTTATTAAATGTCCATGTGTAGTCTTGATAGTCTGCTTTCACATTCTCAGCTATGGACAAATACTCACATATGAACCATGTAAATTCACGTAATGACTTGCTAAATTTTCGTTCTAAGACGCTAGCCTTTAAATCCAATGCTGTGTACAGGAATTTCAATGATACGCCAGAAGGGTTGTTTCCTAGCTTGTCAGCGCTGAAATTAACGCCTTGCCCTGCATCATATATAAGCTGTTCTAACCTGTCTGCATGGCTATCTACTGCATTAACAGGTATGTCAGCTTGCAATGTGTCCACTCCACTACCTGGTTCATCCGATACGCTAATAGCCTTGTATTTCTTAAGATTAGTCATGAACTCATCCAAGTCTTGACCTTCATACCCTTTTAGCACATATATCAAAGACTGTACGTCTACAATGGTGTTAGCTGTATTACTGATGATTAACTCATATGCATCAATTAGGCGCTTGTAAAACTTCAGGTCGCTTATACATTCCTCGTTGTTACGGAAATCAACAAACGGTACTTTGCCCCATCCATAGCCTTTATTCCCATAATAAAAGTGTGACTGCGGATTCTGTTCTACTCCGGCATCATAATGTACTTTGCCGTCTATTTCCTCATAATACGTTACCTGCTCACTATCCCATAATTCGATTTTCTTAATGTCGCCTACATCGTAATAACGTATAACTGCTTCTAAGTCACGTTTCTTTGTCTTGGTGTATATCGGTATACATTCCTGTGCGGGTACAATCATGTAATCGAATTGTCCTTCATCGTCTATATACGGATGCAAGAACTCCCTTCCCTTATTAGATGCATGTTTGACTAACTCTGGCATCGTGTCGTCAAATTCATCGCCTATAATTTCTTGTATACGTTCCAATGCAGGGTCGTTTTCCTTGTCGCTTGCCAATGTTACAGGCTTACCAACTAAATAACCTACCTTCTGATCGACAAGGCGCTTATGCCATGATGCGGGTAATTTCTCATTTGTAGCATCGTTATCTACTACCTTAGCGCCATTTTCATACGTGTATATCTTTCTGCCTACTATGTCGGTATCGTTGAAATAGTATCGTACACCGTTTTCCATAGCTGACGTGTCGTGATTGTCTATTAACTCTTTTATAATGTCCGGTGTCTTAGGAGATTGATTCTGTATGTGGCTGATTAGTTCTTCTGTGTGCGTTGGTTCTGTTGGGTACATCGCTATACCTCCTTTACTTCAATATGGAAATACTACGTTGCTTCATGTCGTTTTCAAATCCATAGCGTGTACTATCTATTGAGTGATTGTCTGCATCTTCTAACTTAGCTTTAGGATTACCGTCTTTGTCCGTCTGGTAGTCTATGTTTTCGAATTCTTTCGCTGTGTTAGGTGTGCGTTTCGGGTCGATGATTATTTCCTCTAAGTCATCCAACCACTTTTCGCCATATTCAACACTTCCCGGGCCTTTCTTGGCACCTTTAATCCTCATGCCGTAACTTTTTAATTCTGCTATGCTCTTAGGTTCTGCTGAATCAGCTATCGTCATAGTGTCGTGATAGCCTTTACTGTTTACCCATTTGGCTAACTTTGCGTTACTCAACTTAACACCGTAAAACTCATCAATAGCATATATGCGTTTCCGCGTCTTGTCATAATGCCAACGCACAAATGATACCGGATCGACTGCATAACCAAAATCCAGTCCTTGACGTATGTTATCAAACACCTTCACTTCATCATCTGTTATCGTTCTAAAGTTTAGATTATCAAACGGCACTACACCTGAACCGATAGCCTTACCTAGATATTCCCACTCATATTTTAGTAGATTACGTTCTTTAGCTGCTTGTGCTTCTTCTTTGAACTGATCCGCTATGAATGGATTATCCAAATATGTGCTATGGTGTACGAAAGTGTTTTCCGGTTGGAATTGTGTTTCATATTTCTTATTAACCCATGACTGTTTCCTCTTAGGCGGGTTATACGAATAAAAGAACTTATAAAATAAACCATCACCCAATTCACCACGTAATAATGAGTTTGTAATGGTTGTCACTTCATCTTCTGTTTTAAATTCCGCTATTTCCTCTAGCCACGCAATAGCAAAAGGGAAATTAGCACTCTTTAATGACTTGATGCGTTCCGGTTCTTGTGCGCCCCTGAATGTAATGTAATTACCTCTAGGAACGTATGTGATACGCATAGGAGACTTATTCACTTTAAATAGATGTGTTACCCCTTGCTCTGATATGGCCCACTTAATCTGCTCGAATATGGATAACTCGATTGTATTATCAAACTTTCGTATACCTACTGCATTTACAGGGTATCTCATAAGCATTTGTACAATGATATGTGCTATGTCCGATGACTTACCGCTACCCCTGCCACCCTTGCATACAATGTTCAGCACATCAGGATTGACAGCAGCTTTCCATATTGAATGAAACTTCTTCGGGATAAACTCTGATAGTTTACGTTGCATCGTCATCAGTTCCTATGTCGTCAACAAATGTAACGTTCATATTTCCTGTTTGTTCTATTTCCTGTTTGTCGCGGTATTTTTTTGGAAGTCTATTCTTTAATGCAAATATTAGTGATGTCGGGTTAGGGTGCTCATACTTCTTTATTTCCACAATATCACCCTTGTTAGTGACTGTTTGTTCCGTGTAATAGTAACCCGTTGCTCGTTTGTGCAATGTGTTTTCTAGTTCATAGTCTGAAACTTCTTTACCCTTTTTTATGGCAGTCGCAAAAGGCGGATATTTCTTTTTCCACTCTTTCAACACAGTATAAGAAACGCCTAAGTTGCCCGCTATTTGTTCATCAGATAACCCGTCACGTTTCCACCCTTCGACTAAATCCAATTTATCTTCAATTTCTAATTCAATGTATTTATTAGGTCTGCCCATTAGATCATCACCATTCCTCCTGAACAGAAAAAAGACACTCCGTCATGAAGTGTCCTTCCTTTCCGTTATCCATTTTTCGTTATATTCCCCGTTAAAGTACCAGGATATTCTAAATAAGATATGATATTCATCTTCTGTTATTACTTCTATGTTAGCACCAAACATGATGCACCTCCCCGCTATATTGTTATGCAGGGAATAAAAAAATATACCCGCTTTCCACACGGGTACAAACAATAGTTATCAGCTTACTGTTTAAGGAACAGTTTATTGACGGCTTATTCAGGCCGGTTATTGTAGCTATTCATAATGAATGTTATTGGTTCTTCTTCCTTCTCTTGTTTACTCTTGATGAAGTTGTATAGCGTCTTGCTGAAATCTTCTCCGCAATCACACGTTTCTTTACCACATGGACACATGCTAATCACCTCTTTAAAGAAATAGTACAAATCCCGTGAATATCGTCATAGCTAACAAGAACAATCCACCCAACACTATAAGCGAATAGAAAAACAACGATGCTATCGCGTTTAATATATCAACCATGTATTTCGTCCTCATCTATAACAATAGTATATTCCACTTGCCCTTTTTCTTGCAGGTAATCAAATACAATTCCGGCTATTATCTTACATTCCATATCGGTAGCAGTATAACCATGCAGACGTAAGCCGAAATATAAGTCGTGCGCTACTTCCGATTCTGTGAATGGTTCGCCTTCAATCGCCTCAATTAATTCGACTATCTTTTCCACTTCTTCGCTGTCTGGGGCATATCCCATATCTAGTAGTCTGACATATACATAGCTTACGAATTCTGACATGATTACTCACTCCTTAACTTTTTAATTTCTTCCGCCAATTCGTCAATGTGTTTCGTCTGCTCGTCTAATTCTTCACGCTGCCATACTAATTCGATTGTGAACAGTATCAACGATGTAGCAATTACGATCAGCACAACAATTTCTATTGGAGTTAGATTCATATTCTACACCGCCTATACATAATAGATGCATCTTTCGGATTCGTAATCGTATTCAAACACCTGGAATCTTCTGTGTGATGTTGTGTAACCCATTTCTGAATGCCACGTATCAGGATTAACTCCTGATGGCAGTTGACGATGTATAACCCCGCCTTTATCTAGCACTAATTCGTGGTGCAGGTGTCCGCTGAATACCGTTCTTGTTGATGCGATACTCCACTCATAAGGAAACTCGGTCGCAAAGTTTTCCGTTAGGTTCTTCAGTTTTTTCTTATCCCCGTGCGAACTACCTGCAAAGTTTAACCCTAACATATGAACTTTTCGTTCTTTGAATTCATCATCAAAATGTATTTGTGTAAACCGTTCTTTAAGCATCTGTACGAATGTCCATTCCATGCTTTCTGAATGATTCCCCTTGGTGTAAAGGACTGTTACTTTGTTGCTGTGCATCAACGCATATTCAAGCAACGGATAATAAAACATTTTAGCGTTGTTCCATGCTTCGATAATGTCTACCTGTTGTATTTCTCGTCCTGATGCTGTTCTGTTCCGGTGATCGTTATGGTGTAGCAAATCATTGCCGATTATAAATAGTATTTCTTCGTGTCCTTTTTGGATTAAATCCAATATCATCATCTGCGTTTTCTTGTAATCCTCATAGGTTGCTATACCAAAGTGCATATCCGCTAACGGTATATTCAAGTATGACTGTTCTCTGGTATGTACTGGTTGTATGTTTACTTCAGGTACTTGTTTAACACTTTCTAACAGCTTATCAAGAGAAAACTTGTCTTTTTTAGGTATAACCTTCACTTTGGATGCGTATAATACTTTAGGGTTGTCCATTTCCTTGTTAAAGTGATTCCACATGCTGAATTGATGTGATGATATTTCCCACTCGTCTGGGTCATACCCATGCGCTTTCAGTATATAGTCATTGTCCTTCAATCTGTCTTGTGAAATCTTAATCAGCGTGTCGCTTACTTCTGTTCCGTCTGATTTGCGTTCGAATGTGCTTTTATATTGTGGTTCTGGTTGTTGTGGTGTATCGTGTAGTAATCTGTCTTTGTTGTTCCTGTATTGACTTCTGCATTGCTCTATTGTATATCGTTCATCATGTACTGCTGACATTTGTTCAGATATTGCAGCCCATGTTAAATTTTGGTTTTTTAAATTTATGATTTGCTTTCGTTTTTCGTCTGTCCAGTTTATCATTTTTACAACTCCTTTTATTTAGGAGTGAATACTCCCGCAATAGCCCCCTCCAAAAATTGCGTATTCCCGAAAACACCTTCGCCTTTTTAAAAGAGTATTCACAGTGCACCGCCTGTCAGACTTTTGTCAGACAAACTGGCATTTATTCCTTTTTATTGTCAATCCCTAGTTTTTTTCTAGCTCTTTTGAAATAGATGTGGACTGTTTGTTTAGAAACCCCTAACTCCTCCGCTATGTCATGAAACTCCCACAGATACCCCTCTCTAAGGACAAAACACACTCTTTCTCTAGCTGATAGCTTCACAAGTTTTAAGAATATATCTTGTTTTTCTTGTTCGGTGAGTTTTCGTTCTGGAACAATATCCAATGAAGGAAACCAGTCCATATTAGCTATGTGATCCGTCTGATATGCACCGTGCTTATCAATCCCTAAATACATATCGGGCTGCGTTCCCGTTTTCATCCATTCAAGACTAAATGTCATATCGTTAATCATTGAATTGATTTCCGACTTGTCTTTTTCGTCTTGTTCGCTATCTCCTAGCTTGTCATGCATCTGCCTTAGTTCCTTCCTGCCCTGCTCGTATTCGATTATCAGCTTGTCTACCCATTCCATGTGCTACACCCCTTTATACTGTGATTCTACTAAATTCGTTCTGCTATTGCGCTTATGACGTTTACTGTTACGCTGTTACCGGCTTGTTTATATAATTGGCTGTTTGAATTAACTTCTGCTGCTTTAGCGAATGCTGAATCGGGAAAACCTTGTAATCTAAAACATTCTTTTGGCGTTAGTTTTCGGATTTTTAATTCTTCCGTTACCGTTCCTTGTTGGCATCCGGTGTCTAATGTGTTGGCTATTCGCTCTCCCACTCGCCCTCGCCTTGTTTCCGAATTAGGTAATGACAAATTCACGCTGTCGCCAGGGTATGCGTCTTTGTACCCTTGTTTGGTTGCTTCTTTAATTGCTATCCCGTGTCTATCTTGGCTCGTTAGTGTAAACATCGGTTCTCCATCTTCTTTGAAACGTCTGCCGTTTTGTCGTTTTTCTTCTCTTTCAGGTGTTAATACTGCCCGGACTTCTTTTTGTGCATGCTGTTTACCTTCAATAACGTACGATCCGCTCCCCCCCGCTTCATACCTTGCTGTAATGGTATTTGTTGATTGTCCTTGTACCCCATTAATCTGTTCGTCATTTCGTCTGACAGGAAATACTTTTCGTGTACTTCCGTTTCTAAGATATCCGACAATGAACACTCGTTCCCTGTTTTGTGGTACTCCGAAGTTTTTAGAGTTAAGCACTTGCCATTCCGCATCATACCCGAGTTCATCCAAGGTTCTGAGGATAACCTCGAACGTAGCCCCGCTGTTGTGGTTGAGTAATCCTTTGACGTTCTCAAGGAATAAATAGCGTGGTTTGAGGATATTAGCGATGCGTGCGATTTCAAAGAATAAAGTTCCTCTAGCGTCATCGAATCCCCCTCGTTTCCCAGCAACTGAAAAAGCTTGGCATGGGAATCCTCCACAGATAACGTCCACTCGTCCTCTAAGTGATCGAATATGCTCGTCTGATACTTTTGTGATGTCATGCCATTCTTCCTCTCCTTCTGTATTGTGTATTGCTTTATATGATTCCCTTGCGAATTTATCTATTTCACAAAAACCAACGCATTCATGGCCGTGTTGTTCCATGCCTAATCTGAATCCTCCGACTAAATGCCAGAGAACAAATCCAAAAATTTTAGACTTTTCTCTGACATATCAAACCACTCCCTTTCTGTTTCTGATTTCATTATGATGCCTTGTATGTTCAGATATTGTCATGAGTTCTAAATTTTCCAATCTATTGTCGTCTTTGATCTCGTTTTTATGATGAACTATTTCGCTGTCGGGATTATCCGCTCCGTTCCAATTTAAACGTCTACCTAAATGCCTTTCCATTATCAGTACGTGTTGATAAACGTAATCTCCTACCTTAGATGCCCTGGGATGCCCTGGTGTTTTCTCTAAAACATACCCCTTATCCTTAATTATCCCATTTTTCCAATACGAGTTATTTTTTCCAAACTGATTCCTTTTCTTTGGTGTTCTTGCTTTAATTCCTTCTTCTTTCATTCTTGAATATATAATCTTTTGCGTTGCGCCTAACTTCGTGGCTATTTCCAACTGCGTATGACCTTCTTTGTATAGTCTTTTAATCTCATCAGTTTTTATTTTTTGTTTTGAATATTCATCTTTACATTTTTTAGAACAATATTTTGGTTTCGGGTTGTAGCTTTTAAATATCTCATTGCACTTGATGCATTCATACATGTATTTGTTCATGTCATACCTCCGATTGAACTTTATATATGCTCTGTAATCCGCTCAGTTCACTTTGCAATGCCTTCATACTATCCCTGGCTGATGTATACATGCTATCAGCCATATCACGCTTTAATTTGAGCTCTGCTGTGTTTCCTCTGGCAATGTCTCCTATTATGCTTACTGGCGTTCCTTCTGCCTTTAATCGTGCTATTTCCTGTCCTAATGCTTTGCGGTATTCGTATTCTGTTTCGCTGCGTTCTTTGGCTAGCTTGTATATAGTAACTGTGGCGTTATCTATTCTAGTACTTGTTTTTAAAATCATTTCGGATATTTTTTGTAGTTCCACCTAATCACCACTTTTCAATTATCTCAATTTCAGCGCGTGGACTGTCTGAATAATATTTTGTAGCGTTCAATTCTACAATTTGCGAATCATCTTTATAGATTATCCCGTTAAGTGAATCAAGAATACCCTTGCTTAAATTGTCAATGTCGGGCTTAACTGTCGGTCTGATTTCACCGGATAACATTTGTTCTCGTTTCTTCTTGCTTGTCGATTTCGGTATTTGTCGGTAGATTACTAGATTTACGAATAAAGTTGTTTCAATCGGTTCTTTTGGCGCATATTCCTGCGCTATTCGTGCTACATATGTTTTGTAATCACGTGATGTTTTCGGATCGTATAGCCTGATGCCTTTGCCCATTCTTACTGCTCTGGGCCTTCCTTGCGCTACACAATCCCCAGGTATAGTAAACTTAATCATACAAACACCGTAACTAGAAATAATAGAGTGATTACCACCGAATATAGAGCCCATCTGCTATTTTCTTTGTTCAATTTCTGATTAACTTCTCCTAATTCCGCATTGATCCGATGCAGGTGCATAAATTCCTCATCGTATAGTTGCTTTTCCGCGTCATGCATAATGTTCCGCCAACTCCTTTTCCAATTGTGTATCGTCTAGCTTTTCAAATACCGTTGTGTTGTACCCTGTTATTAGTGATAGCTGTTCTATGATTGAGTTGCGCTCGTCTTGTGTCATGCTAAATCACTTTCTTTCACGAAAACTCCATCCTTTATTTTTCCGTCACGTCCTGATATTTCCTGATAAGCCTTGCTGATGCAATCCCTTATGTCCAGTCCGTTTTGCATAGCTGATATTGCTATCGTGATGAATATATCCCCGTAATCGTCCTCCATTTGCTTTTTATCTCCACGTATATATGACCTTGCCAATTCGCCCGCTTCCTCGTAAATTTTTATTATTTGCTTGCTTGTATCGCCTTTGTCTAAATCTCGATCAATCGCCCATTCTTCTATCTGTCGTGTCAGCTTGTTTAAGTTTGTCGGTGTATCGTTGAATACTATATCTTGGTAGTTCATTACTCCACCTCTTTTAATTCAATTTCAATTCTTTCTTTCGGTATTTCCATTAGACCTGAAATAGCATCTTTGTACTTTTTTAACACTATATTTTTCAGATATTCAGATTCGTATAATTCCCTGGCAGCACTTTCATTTTCGATTTCTTTCCCTGTTATAGTGATGATGGTTTGCATTTTCATTATACCCCTCCTAGAAAAAGTTATTAGATTCACATCCTACATTTGCATTTAAATTTAAATATGGGTCATCCTGCAAAGCGTCTGTTACGTCTACAAAGAAATAGCTGTGGTCATACGGCTTATCTTGTCCGTGTTTTCTTATGTTTCGTAATGAGCCTGGTGTAATTTTTAAATACCTCGCACATTCTACCATTGTTCCCATGCATTGAAAGTGATCCCCTAAGTATACTGCATATGTTTTCATTTGTTCTTTCTCCTTTCCGTGTGTAATGGTTCGGTTGCTGCTTTCTCTTTATCCCAATCCAGTGCATACATTCTCTTGTCAAATGTTGGTTTGCTTATTCCGTTTTGTTCCGCTAGTTCTATCCACTTTTTCAGGCTGTTCCTCCTTCCGCCTTTTGGGGTGGTCGCTGCTTCTTCCTGTGTAAATCCTAATGCATCTATTCGCTGATTGAAAAGTCTTTCTGATATTCCGTTTTTTATTGCTATTTCACACCACTCGGACCGTGGCTGTTTCGTTCGTTTCGGTGCAGTTAATGCTGTTTGTCTGTTCCATCCCCTGCGTATTCTGCTTATTACGCAAACTTCGGTTAATCCGTTGTTCTTAGCTTGTATTCGTTCTTTGATGGTTAGTGCCAATTCCCGCCCTCCTTAGTTTCCGCCTTAATGTGTTTACTTCTGCTTGCAATCTAGTATTATGTAACTCTAGTTGTTCTATTACTTCTTTGTTTTGCTTTGACCGCCTGAGATAATCGTATTTGTGATAATACTTATCTTTCATTTGTGCCATCTTTCTATATCGTAATTCCATTGTAGCATATACATCTACTAATTGTCTACTATTTATTTCCTTTACTAGTCCGGCAAAATAGTCTACCGGACATGTTTTATCGTAAAGGAATATGTTGATTAGTTGATTGTCGCTTGCTTTTGTATAGTCTATCATTCTACACCACCTAATCAAAATGGCAGGCTATCATTCATATCGACTTCTTCAGCACCGCCAAAAGGCTTTTGCTCCTGTTTCGGTTTGTTGTCTCCTTTTGAATCCAGAAAGGCAACTTGTTCAGCGACTACCTCAGTTACATAAATGCGCTTTCCTTCGTTGTTTTCGTAATTACGTGTCTGAATACGTCCGGTTACTCCTACTTGACTTCCTTTACCTACATATTGTGCTGTTACTTCTGCGCCCTTTCCGAATTGTACAATGTTTATAAAATCGGCTTCGCGTTCTCCGTTTTGGTTTTTAAATTGCCTGTTGACTGCTAAGTTAAAATTTGCAATAGCCTTCCCATTTTGAGAATATCTTAAATCACAATCCTTAGTTAGTCGTCCAACAAGTGTAGTATTGTTAATCATTATAATTCCTCCTGTGTATTGAAATAGTATTCCATATTTGATTTGGTTGGTTCTTCGATTAATCCATTTTCATATAGATCGTGCTCGTCCATCCAGTAGTGATTTCCGAATTTACGTTTGTGCATTACTTCTAAATGTCGTCTGAATCCGTCATCCTCATGTGCGTTGCGATGATGTGTAGGACATAAAGGGTGTAAATTGCGCCATGTTCCACGACCGCCTTTGCTGCGAAAATAAACGTGATGCATCTCAACAAACGGATTCTGACAGAAACATGAACCGCCCCAATATTCTAATGCCTTATCATATTCTTCCGGCTTGATTCGGTTGCGTTCTTTGCTTTTCGGTTTCCTGCGCTTATGATTGGGTTTAGGTACACCGGTCATGACTTACCCACGCTCAACAGCGAATAACCTGCAATATCTCTGAAAGCATTTTCTTCTCCCTGATTCCCGTTAGCAATCCGCATCTGTTTATCGAATATCCTAACTACTGCTAGCATATCCTTGTATTGATCGGGTTGTATTCCGTCAGGGTACAAAATCTTGAGAAAGTCTCCTGATTTTCCGAAACTATCGCCATATTGTTTTTGCTTGCTTTCTACTAGCTTACCTATTTCCTTGCCTGTTTCTTCGTAATTGTCTGGGATGATTGTCCAGTCACCATCTGATACGAATTGTCTTGCTGCTTCTAATTTAAAATTTATTTCTCCGCCATCCCCGCCTGTTACTTTTACTTCTTCGCCTTCTCGTTCAGCGTAATAAGTTGTGTCGCTCATTCTGTGTTTGAATTTGAATTTGTTATCCATTATCCGCTTATCCTCCCTTGTAAGTCCTTGCGTTCCCTGCATCGGTATGTCCTGACTGCGTGTTTTTTCTTAATCTGGCGTATGTTGCCAAGTGATTTGTTCAAATCCTTTAAGTATGGTTGTAACTCTTTCATGATAGAATGTAGTTCTACTAACATCTCATTTTCGTCTTTAAGCTGTCTGCGGGCTTGTCTCACGCTTTGAATTTCCTTCGCAATGCTATAACCCTCGAATGCGTTAAAATTCGTCAGTTCCGCTAAGTGTAGCAAATCCTGTGTTTCTTGGTCTAGCCTTTTTATGTCCTTCTCGTTGTATTCGTATGTTTTCGGTATGTCTCGGATCGCATCTCTGATTGTTGTTGCTGTTTGTTCCACGTCATACACCGGATAACCTCCCTCTCTTAATCTAGTACCTATTATACAGGTTAGTAGAATGGTTGTCAACTAGAATTATAAAGTTTTTTCATTTTATTTTTACCTTCTGCATATCCTAATACGTAAATCTGTTTTATGCACCGATCCAATGTATCTGAATCTAGTTCCCCTATTTCAAATTTATCTTTTAGCATCTTGCGAAAATAAATAAATTCCGTTTCTAATTCTGTCATGTTATCACTCCTAATAATATTGTTCTTGTTTAACATCTTCTATCGCTTTTATAAGATCGTTTATTCCGTTTCTGTCCAATTCAATCCAAAATTCTTCTTCGTAATTATCGAATATCACTTGAAATGAGTTCGCCGTTTCCTTCCGTACACCAATCACGTTATAATTTTTATCCTCGACTGTTCTTCTAAAAGCCATTATTTCGCCCTCCCATAATATACTCTTTTTTTGTAATCCTTAAAGTCTGTGATCCGTTTCGTTTTTGGGTCAAAGTGTAGTTTATCCTTCCCTACTCCACCCCACCTGTTTTTTAGGTACTGCAAGAAATACTCATGTTCAAAGTCTGGATTCGCTTGTTTTTCTTCTTCTGTCACTTCTGCCTTTGCTGCGGGCCTGTATACACCTAATACATAATCCCCGCTTTCCTCGATCGCCCCTGTATCTCTAGCTGCATCCATTGTCAAAGGTTCGCTTCCATCTGTACCACTTCTGTTTGTTTGCGCTAATACGAATACCAAAACATTTAACCGTTTCGCCATTTGCTTAATTTCACGGGCAATAGCTGAAAACTCTTCATAGCTACTGTTACGCATCGGACGCTTTAAATAACTGAAATAGTCAATGAATATAACGTCTAATGGTTCACCTGCTTCTTTGCACATTAAAGCATAATTTTCTACATCCTGGAGACTTTGCCCGCTTCGGTCAACTGTTTTAAAATGTCTGTCTAACTTCTCGTAAATCGGTTCAAGTGCCGGCTCGTCATTTAATACCATTTTCGTGACTTCTTCTTCTGTTTGGTCGAAATGTATTTGTAATAGCTGTGGTGCTATGTTTGCTCCGTCTAATTCCAAAGAGTTGAACATCACATTTTTTTCTTGTTTAAAAACAATATTGTGGATGAAATTTAATACAAAAGTAGTTTTACCTGAACCGGCTCGACCTAACATATAAGCAACTTCTGTCTTTTTCATTCCTTTAACTTTTTCGTCCGGTTTTTGTAAGTTAAAAAAAACCTTTGCTGCTACACCTTCTAATGCTTGTTTCTTAAATTTATCTCTAATGTCGCTGAAACTTTGTAAGTCTTTTTCTTTGTCGATGGTTGCTTCTTCTGTTTCCATGTAATCTAATACAAGTGATTTTGATTTGTTCCACCGTTCTGCTAGATAATCAGCCATTTCAGCCCGTATCATTTTATTTTGCGTATACTTAACGAATTTCTTGGCAACCTCGTACTCGTCCACCTGTTCAAGACAGACTTCTAATTCTTGTTTAAGCATGAATAACTCGTGATGTTCCGATCCGAATCGGTCAATCGACTGTCCTAACTGCAATACATCGTTAGCGTCCTTTATTCCATCAGGGAAACGTATAACACTGATTGGATTACTCACCTTTGTTCTTAATGTTTTAATGTTTCGTGATACGTTTTTTAATCCCGTCTTATCATTATCAGGAATCAGGTATATTTTTGTTCGTTTGGTCATATACTTTGATAAAAGGTTAGCTTGTCCATCTGTCAAATATGAACCGCAGAAAGCAACTGATTCCTTGTAACCCATCTGATAAAGTGCGATAGCATCAAAATAACCCTCTGAAATGAATACTTTATCTTTAATGTGCTTTCGTGCTTTATCCAGTCCGAATAACAACTCTGATTTCTTGAATACGTCATCTTCTTTACTGTTTACGTATTTCGGTTTATCATCGTCTAAGTTTCTGTATGTTTCACCTACCACATTACCGTATGTGTCCAGGTAAGGTATTGTAATAGCGTTCGCTTGCATATTGAACCCGATTCCGAATTTCTTAATGGTTTCTTGATTGAATCCCCTGTCCAGTAAAAACGATTCAGCTTGTTTGACGTTTTTGTAATGTTCTAATGCTGTTGATCTGTTTTTCTTTACAATGTCCTTTTTCCGTTTAATGACTTCTTTATCGAATCCGGCTAATTGAATATTGTGTTTGTCTGCCATATATTCAACCGCTTCATATGGTTCTTTGATTGATTCACGCTGCATAACGTAATCAACTACCGTTCCACCTGAACCGCACCCAAAACAATGATATGTGTCTGTTTCAGGAAAGTAAGTAAATGACGGTGTGCGTTCATCATGAAACGGGCAATTGGTTTTGTATACTCGTCCGCTCTTTTTTAAGTCTAATTCATCGTCCAATACTCCGAATAATTGAACCTTGTCTTTTATGATTTCAAAGTTGTTTTGCAAGTTGTTCCCTCTCTTCTAATAGTTCTTTATATTTATCTGGTTGCATACTCCAATAATCATCTCCCATAGCAAGTGCCGAATCTATCTCTTTTATATATCCCTTTATTTCGTCTTTTACATCTTGCTTAGTTTTTTTCTCGATCTTCTGAATCCCATCGCTTTTAAGAAACTTCCTCAATGTCAAATTATGGTCTTTGTATTTTCTGCCTGATGAACCAATGTAATTGTTTAAATCCTCAATCTTAGAATCAATTACACTTTTACCGTAGTCGTCAATTAATCGTTTATATTCTTTGTCAGTTAACAGTACGTAGTCGAGATGTCTCTCTTTCTTAACCTTATTTTCTTTATTAGCCTTATTAACATTATTATTATTGTTCTCGTTCTGTTCTCGTTCTGTTCTCTCTCCGTTCTCGTTCCGTTCTCTCTCCGTTCTTTCTGCGTTCTCATTGTTTGTTTTTGTGTCGTAAAAACCTTGATATGACGCATAGTTCACCACTGTGAAGAGTGTTCCCAGTTCGGTATCTTCAATTTTCAATCGTTCTTCTTTAACTAACTGTTCGATTTTCTTCTTAATCAGTGAAAGTGAATATTTTTTAATAGAGCGATTCTCAACATATTCCAAATCACTTCTTAAATTTCGGTACGATCTAAGATATTGACCTCTTTCTATTTTAATTCCTGCTTTGTTAACCCCTTCTTCTGCGAATACTGCTTGACCGACAATATAAAAGAAAATCCTGAATTTCGGTACATCGTTCCATATTGGATTTTCAAATACTTCACGGCTCATTTTGAAAAAACCACCTGTTGACATATTCCCTCCCTCCTTATTTTCCGTTTTCTAGCCAATTCATTACCTTGTCCAGTTCGTAGCGTATGGTTCTACTGCCAAGTCGTCTACACGGCATCCCTTGCTCTCTCCATCTCCATAGCGTCATCTCCGTTACTTGCAGTGTTTCTGACAACTCTCTACTTGTTATCAATTCCATATTGTGTTGACCACCTTTCATAACATTTGATTATATTGTATCATACAATTCTACTAAAAACTATACTTTGTAGAAAATAATTGATAGTATTTACTTATCGAGATAGTTTAATAGATATAAGATAAAATAATAGGCGCTATTGCAGCGCCCTGATCAGTTCCTCTAATTTGTCTATGTCTATCTCTATTTTGGTGTAGCCTAGTTGCTTGTTGTAGTCGAGTATCTTTAGTAATTCGGTGTAGTAATGGTTATTCATTCGGTTTCGCTATCCTGTTCTTTGATCCATTCGCCATACAAACGATACGCCCTTTTATCTCGATGGGTATAATCCCGGACAACGCCTATTAATTCATCGTTTTTATTCCGCAACCGTTCATTTTCGGATTCGAGTTGTTCGCCGCGTTCTGCTTGTTCGATAAGCCATACAATATCCTCATAAGGTAATTCGGCTAGTTCCACAAATTCTTTTATATGTTTTAAACGTTCACTCATATTTTGTCGTCCTCCTCACGTTCGGTTAATTCAAAGTCTCTAAACGTTTCATCTGTAGCTATACCCAGTAATTCTGTCAAAGTACAAATGATTTTAGATGGCTTTTCACCGTCTTGTATATGCCCTTTTATCACGTCTAGCAGTTCGTTTTCTAAATCCTTGTTTATTAATCTATTGTCTATCATTCACCCTCACCCCAATCCACGCGATTTTCTGCAAAGCAAAGTATTTGTATAGCATCTGGATGTACTCCATCAATATTTTCGTACTCGTTTAAAAATTTAACTGAATAATTAACACTTTCATCAATCCTTAGTACCTCAAATATTTGTGTTCCATGTTTGAAAATATCGCCCTTTTTATATTCTTTAACCCCCCTGCCATATTCCGCCCACCATCTACGTTCTTTTTCTTCTGCTATTTCAGATTCGGTGGCGTGGCGGATATTCCACATTAAATGCTTCATTCCACCCTCATCGGTAACAAAATCATCAGCAACCTCACTTATTACAAACGTTCTGCCTTCTAGTAGATTTTTATCATCTTGTGGGCGAGCATTCTGCCCAGTAATTATTCTTGTTACATAATCCCCGACTTTATACTCCGGTTCTACTTCATAGCCGTTACACAACGCATCAACTATTTTAGACATTGGAACATTCCCGTATGAATCGTAGTCCTTTTCAAAATCCTTTACTATCTTCGCTTCATATTCCGTCAACTTAACCTTACTCATTCCGATTCCTCCATTTTCGCTAATTTTTGAATATCGGTTAATCTGTCAATAAAATGCAATCCGGGTGATGCTGCTTTTAATTGGATTTGTTTTAGTGTTTTTCGCAACCGTTCATTTTCGGATTCGAGTTGTTCAGCATGCCTGCATACATATAGGGCTGAATTAGTACGTACTGTTGTTATATTGACTCCCATGTAATCAGTCTTATCATTTATTAATACTGAATTTCTGAATCTCTCCAACCGTTCACTCATTTTCTACCCCTCCGGCATAATATTATTTCCCTTGCAGTACTCTAAGAACTCTATTTTAGTTTTGTGTGTCTGTATATCCTGTTCGGTTATTTCAACTGGTATCTCGTATAGGTTATTTCTGCTTAATTCCATGAATGGATTATCCAATAAATCATCGTCCACTTGGTAAGCAATAAGCATACCCTTAGAAAAGCCATAGACATATGCGTAATGGATTAATTGTCTTTTGTAGTGTATTGGTATTCGTTGCTTAGAAAACCATTCAGACGCTTTTTTGGATGCCTTTACGTCTATGATGCAATCATTTAGGATATAATCTGTGTTGGCCCGTGCGATTCCTTTTATTTTTTGATCGTCACGAATTCCGGTTACGTTGTTTATTGATTCGTATAGGTCGATTATGTCATGCTCTAATATAGTTCCGACTGACATGTGGAGATTAGAAGGCGTTTCAGGTACAACGCCTTCAAGTTTGTTACTCCACCATTCACGAAATGTTTTTGTGTTGTAATTCATGTATATCATGTTAGCTTCTGAACCGCCTATAAAATTCGCGCGGGATTCCGTTTCAGTTATCATTTTTCATCATCTTTCAATGTTTCAATTGCTGTATGCTTCCACATTTTATTATGTGAAGTCGCTTTAGCTATACTTTCTAATGCTTCTCGATACCATTTGTTTTGTTGGTGTAGTTTAATTGCGTCCTTTCGGCATTCTTCATATAACTCCACTTGTTCTATAAGCCATACAATATCCTCATAAGGTAATTCGGCTAGTTCCACAAATTCTTTTATATGTTTTAAACGTTCACTCATATTAAGCACCCTTTCCGTCAATCAGGATTGTATCAAGTTGGTTAATCATGCCTTCCTTTTGTTTCTTGCTGCCTGATTGTAAAAGTGTTTCCATGTCCTTTTTAGACTTGCCTAGCTTTTCGTATAGTGCGTCTTTCCCGCCTGCTGTTTGGATCGCTGTTGCAAATTTGGTTGTGATTTCGCTGTTTAATGGATTAGTTTCTTGTTTTTGTTGTTTTGATTTACTTTGTTTACCGCTGTTTCTTTCGTCAACTCCGTTATCAGCTTCTGGATCGTCTCCAGTTGGAATCATGAAGGCTTTCATTAATGCGTATTTTTGCGCCCCTGTGATAGCCTTGTAAACCGCTTTGTCTCCTGAGTCTTGCCCTTCCCCTGCACTGTGAATCGAAAGTTCTTCGCCAGTTTCACCATCAATGAATGTAAATTTAACTTTAACTGTAGCAATGTACTCTGTTTTTCCACTTCGATTAGTGTGTTCTCTGGTTGTGTGTTCAACAACATCAGGCAACATAATAACCTCTTGCTCTGCCAAAACTTCCCTTATTTTTTCCTGTACATCTGATTCAGTTGCATATTTATACTTATTAAAATTGTTAAATCCTTTTTTCTGAATGTATTTTACTTGTTTCATTACTTCTGCTAACTTTTTAACTAATTTCTTCTCACTCATATAAAATCCTCCTAATAATTTGGTGTGTATTGCAAGGGGCTTAATCCAAGCCCCTTGTTTCTTTGTACAAAACCATTATCATGTAACTATGTCCGTTTTCCGCACCTTCTGATGTAATCTTAATGTCAATAACGTCTCTGAATTCAATAAAGTCGTTCACTTCTTCTTGCATTTCAGCTATTGAATCGTATCTGTATTTACTGTCATAAAATAATTTTATTTTCATGTTATCCCTCCACAAATTCTTTTTCAGACATTCCAACAGCTTGCAATTTCTGTTCGTTCGACTGGTATTCTACTATAAAAGATTCATCGTCTACATCAGGGAAAAAGCGTTCCATAAATTCCTCGTATGTGTCGTCATCTGCCAAAGTAAAGTATTCTGTTCCGTCATGCATGAATCGGAAACGCTGCCCCTCTACTGTTACATAGTGTCCTCCTGCTGATTCGATGAATGAATCGTTTGTCATGTGTACCTGGTATATTTCCTTGAATACATTGTGATACGTGCTTAGAACCCCGTAATTGTCGTAAGCCTTCTGATTCTGCATAGCCAACCATTTAATATCATTGAGTGTCATTATTTAACCCCTCCATCATTTTATTTACTGCGCTTTCGATCTCCTCTTTGGATATTCCTTCTAGCAAACAACTGTTTAAAAAGTCATTCGGTGTCATCCTAATACCTCCAATATAATTAATAATGTAGCTGCGATTTGTGTTGTTCCGAGTAATGCGATTAGTGTATTTTTCATTGTGTCCTCCTAAATATGTGTAAGTACGAAATACAAGAATACCAACGATGCGACAAACAATACCTGTAATACTGCGTCTACTTTATCTTGAATCACATTCTACAACTCCTTAAAAGAATTTTTTGATTGATACGTTTAACTCTTTTGCTATTTTAGTAAGTAATCTTAGTGACGGTTCTTTCTTGTTGTTTTCGATCATGTTGTAATATGTCCGGTCTATGTTGAGTATTTGTGCGAATTTCGTTTGTGTGTAGCCTTTCTTGGTGCGTAATGCTCTTAGTTGGCGCGTGTTCATTGTGTACCTCCTTTCTAATTACTGTATACCCTTATTATACAGAATGTATTCGGAAAGTCAACACATATTTAATAATACTATAGTTAAATTTGTAATTACTACGCTTAACAAAATTGTTTTCATCCATCCTTTACTTATATTTATATCTTCAAATAAAACGACTACAAGAATAGCTATCAGAATAACCGCCCAGCCAATCATTATCTATCCCTCTTTTCCAATTCTTTCATATTGTCCAGTGCTTTTTGTGCCACCCCGCCTAATTCTGTTTTTGTGTATACCCTTAATGTTTCTTTCATGATTTTGTTTTCTCTAGTAAGTTGATTGAAAAACTTAACGGATATTTCGGTCATTTCTGGTTTCATATTATTTTCCCCCTTTGATTTGTTAATTCTTATTCTACAGTATAGTATACCCAAAGTCAACAGGAAAAATAAAGATTTTTAAATTTATTTGATTTCGGTTATACTATGATTAGAAAGGGGTGATACAATGAAGTTAGGGGAAAAATTAAAAATGCTGCGTGATATGCATGGTTTAACCATGCGTGAAGTTGCAGAAAGAGCCGATGTGCATTTTACCTATATTGGTAAGATTGAACATGGCGCAGAAGCTACAATGGAAGTATTAAGGCGGTTATGCGATATATACGGTGTGGAAATGAGTTTCTTGTTTAATGATCCAGACAATGAAATGATAAATGGAGAATGGTTGAAATTCATTAAAGAAATGGAAGAACAGGAAATGACGCCTGATGATGTGCGGAATTATATACAAGTTGTAAAAACAATAAGAGGGCTGCAATAGCCCTCTATTCTTATCTTTATACGTTTTCTTCTCCTTCGATTCCTGGATCAATATAATTATCTGTGTTGTCCGTTACTTTTAATTTGTGTTTTTTGATGTAAGTCGCAATATCCGCCCCGTTAATTTGTTGGCATATATCTATATCCTCCATCCATGTAACGCCCGCATTATTTACTGTGAAAACACAAGTGCGACCGTATATGTTCGTTAAAATATCCCCGTTTTTCAAGTTGTTAATTACCCTATTTACTTTTTTAAATGTTGAGACTTTACTCATTTTAAAATCCTCCTTTTAATATTCTGGATAGTTATCCCAATGATCCGTTATTTTTAAATTACATTTATGTATATATTCTTCGATGCGTTTCCCTGCTATTTCTTCTACAACGTCAATATCTGTCAGTTTTGGTGGATTGTCCGTATAAATGCAAGTCATCCCGTTTTCATTTGTAAGTATATCCCCATTTTTCATGAAGCATCCTCCCCGAATAGATCGTTTAATGTACAGTTGAAAATTTTCGCTAACATTTTAGCTTCTCTTAATGTGAAATCTTTTCTACCACTTTCCTTTTCGTAATATGACTGTGGGTGCATTGCTAATTGACGCGCTATGTCCTTCTGGTATAGTCCTCTTTCTCTGCGGGCAACATATAACTTGATGTGCTTATCCCTCAATATTATCCCTCCTGTTACTCTTTGTAACGTGTTACTTAATAATATACGTTACCTTTTGTAACATGTCAATACCAAATGTGCATAAAATTAACAGGTTTATATTACGCACGTTCATGGTATAATATAGACTCGATAAGAAAGGATGATAAAAATGGGTTTTTCTGACCGATTGAAGAAGTTAAGGAAGGAAAAAGGTATCTCCCAAGAAAAGTTAGCAGACGAATTGAACATTAATAGAACGTCAATTGTTCATTATGAGAACAACGCAAAAAGAATACCGCGTAACCAACGATTGCAAGAGATCGCGGATTTTTTCGGTGTGAGTGTTGATTATTTGCTAGACCGTTCCGACAATAAAGATTACACATCAGAGGAAAGATTACTGTTAATGGATATAGAACATGGCTTAAGTATGGAGGAATTGAGAAAAAAATACAAGTTGACGATTGACGGTCAACCTGCATCAGAGGAAGAGATAAACGCTGCGATAACGTTCATCCGATCTTTGCGTCAGATGAATTAGTTTCGTTTGCTAATTTAGATATAAATTCTAACAAGTCGATTTCTTGCATGTGGTTTCCTCCTTTTAACTGAACCCCTTATGTAATATAACTGTAATATTTCTATATTGAGAAGTATACCACTTTTAGGGAAATTAGACTATATGCTTTTAGAAAATTATTTAAAGGGTGTACAAAATTATGTCAGTCTACAAGGATAAACAACGAAATACGTACTACTTTGTAACAAGAATTAACGGAAAACAGGTAAAAAGGCGCGGTTTTCGGACGAGTAAAGATGCAAAACGGGCGGAAGCTGAATGTATTTTAAATGCGCCTGATTGGAACGATCCGCTTTTTGAACATGTAGCCGATGAATATTTGCAATGGTATAAGAAAAGGCGTAAAGCGTCCTCATATGAAACACGGGAACGCATTATTCGTATGCACATAAAACCTCATTTCTCGAATAAAAAGATTAATAGCATCGGTAATCGTGACATTACCCAATTCCACGATTTAATAATAGATAAACATTCGATTAATTATTTGAAGGCTATCCATGCGTCATTATCTGCTGTATTTAACTTTGCAATCAGGCAGGAATACACGACAAAGAATCCCGCCCGCAACGTGGGGAATATAGAAGGAACGCCAACAAAGCATATGGATTACTGGACACTTGACGAATTTAAAACGTTTATTAATGCGGTTGACAACGATATGTATTATGCATTGTTTATGGTTCTGTATTACTCCGGTATGCGAAAAGGAGAATTGCGCGCTTTAACGTGGAATGATATAGACCTGGATAACAATACAATCAATATAGACAAGTCCAATTCAAGTACAACTGTTACCACAACTAAAACAGGCGCTATAAGGCGCATACAGATGCCTAGACAGATTATGAGACTATTATCTTTGTTGAAGGCTGAACGCAACCCTAAGAGTGATTACGTGGTGTTTGGTGAGTTTTATAGTCCGATAGGTAAAACTACATTGGATCATAATTTCAAGAAGTATATTGACAAGTCAGGTGTTCGAAAAATACGGATTCACGATTTGCGGCATAGCCACGCTTCATACTTGATTAATAAAGGTGTAACTATTTCCGTTATTGCACATCGTTTGGGACATGCGAAAGTATCAACAACGTTAAACACGTATTCGCATTTATATCCAAGTACGGAAAAGGAAGCTGTATTAGATATGGAAAATGATTTCAAACAGGCAGAAGTATTTGAGTTCAAAAGAGGATAATTGTTACCATATTTTTACCAGTAAAAAATAAACGTTGTCACATCAAGAGTTGTAGGCTACACGGACAGATTGACCCCATTTGTCCGATTGCTGCGAGCGTACCGGGATCAACCGAACCGCTGCTTAATGATGCAGCGAGCGCACCGGTTAGCGGCAACCCGGAAAAACCGGAACCGTCAAGTCCGGTAATAATACCGATAATCAGAATACTAAAGGCAGCAAACAATGCACTCTGCGGAAGGAATTGCTGTGTCGATTGAACCAAATCAAATAATAGTCCTGGCGCATTTTCATCTACACCTAAAATTCCTCCTGAAAAGTCGGAGCTTCCAAGGAAGAAGAAGCCCGCAATCGGAATAACCGGTCCCATTGCTTTGAATGCAAATACAAATCCCTCGGTAATATGGCTGCTGATATAATCAAGAGCATGATGACGCCCGAACGCAACTGTTGACAACAACAGCAGAATAACTGCTACACCACCGATAAACGCTGCACCGTCACCACCCTCAAAGCCGCTCATCCTGCCAGCCTGCAGTTTCGAATACATCATGAAAATCACCACCGCTAAAAGCGAAACCGGAACAAGTACGGCGAATACTTTGCTCCACGTATCCAAATGGACAGCGTGATTTTTATTGGATGATTCTTTTTCAGCTTGGAGCATCTGCAGTTCGATTTCATTTTGCGGGCTATTTTTTGTACGGATACTTTTACGATACATCAGATATGCAAGCCCGATTGCTACTGCTCCCGTAATAATAGATAATACCAGTGCTTTATCTGTTATTAAACCAACATCGATCCCAGCTGATTTTGCTGATAGACTTGGTGCAACCTGAACGATATAATCCGATGACAGCGCCATCCCCTGTCCCGCCAGTGCTACGGCAACCGCAGCCAAAAGTGCAGGAAGACCTGAACGGATGGCAGCAGGAACAAGCAATGCACATATGAGCGGCACTGCCGGTGTCGGCCAAAAGAATAACGAAATGACATACGTAACGCCAATCAGAACAAAAAATGACACATGACCATTGACCATTACCTTCTGGATTGGCTGAATCATTTTCCTGTCCGCCCCAAGATCACGGAGCGAATGTAGCAGCGCCATCATGAATGTAATAATCAAAAAGATGCTAAACAATTCCTTTGCTGCAACCAGATTGGCATTAAATATCGAAATAAACCCATCAACAATATTTCCATTATATACCCAAGCAATAACGAACGTCCCGAGTAATGAAGGGAGTACAACTCCTTTCCGGAAAATCATTGTCAGTATAATAATCAATGTGAATAAACCGTATAACCAATGTGAGATGGTCAGCTCCATTGCAACCACTTCCTTTTTTGAATGTGCTATAGCCTATGCACAAAACGGGAGAGTGGTGTCAATGGAGAGGGTCTATTGGTTTATATATTACAGACGAAATGCGCGAAAATAATATCCTTCTTAATAGCTTCTTAATCTGATGATACTTCCCCTTCGGCACAATCATTACATAACAGCCTGCCGTCTATCTGCTCACCATCAAAAAAGCCATTTTCACAGTAAACATTTTTCCCGCATGCCTGACACGCACCGATTAACTCTCTCATTAATATCACCTCTTTCTTTAGTATAGAAAAATAGTCCCTTGCATGCAAAGGACTAAAAATGGTGAGCGGATAATTTTAATGGGTAGATTCGATTAATGTTTTCGGTTGCTTATAGAATAACAGAAACACAAGCACAGCAGTCAAAATAAATGACGGCAGCATATAGGAGCCATTATAAAGCAGCGAATACAGCCATACGGGTTGTCCTTTTGGAGCTGCTTCTGCAAAAAATGCTATCCCACCAGCAAAATGCGCTAAAAAACGCAGCCCGGTTCCAATAAAAACACCAAGTGCAATATACAGAAAACTGCTCTTTCCATTACCTTTGCGGATGGCATTTCGAACCGGTTTGGCAAACGCGCCGGCAAGACCAAGCACCGTAAATGCCACAATGTAATCAAGAAATCCCTGAAGAGGTGTCAATATATATGCACCAAACATTATTTGCAGAACTCCCCATAAAAATCCTGATAAAAGACCGCCTTTCAGCCCCCAGCGGAATGCAACAATAAATATCGGAATCATAGCAAACGATACCGAGCCGCCCTGCGCCCATATTTTAAAAGATAAGAACGGAATCATATCCAATAACAGCGCCAAAGCTGTAAAAATAGGAACCTCCACTAAAAACAGTGTACGCTTCGATTGCACAACTATCTGCCTCCCCTTCCCTGTCGGCACGGTCGCCAACATGATTTTTGCACACAAAAAAAGCAATGCCAAGGGGAAGCTTCCTGATGGGGAATCCGCTCACATCGCTAATGTAATCCATCAAAAAAAGCCACCATCCCTACGCTAGTATTAACTAACAGGTTCAAAGGGTAAGAACAACTTGTTCACTCTCAGCCGTTTGGCTCCCCCTGAAGGCTTCTATTAATTTGCTTTTTATGTTAATTGTATTATATCGTACCTGAAGCGGAATGACAAAATTATAGTTTCATAAATTCTTCAACATCTTTTACACAAAGGGCAATTGCGCTCTCCCAGAAATCGGGTTTTGTCAGATCTACATCCAGATGCTTCGCGGCCAAATCTTCCACCGTCATCCGTCCGGTATCCCGAAGCAGTGCAATGTAGTCATCTTCAAAATCGCCGCCAAGTTCTTGTGCATGTGCGTAAATGCCAAGACTGAATAAATAGCCAAACGTGTACGGGAAGTTATAAAATGGTACACCGGTTATATGAAAATGCAGTTTGGATGCCCAGAAATTTGGATCATAATCAGTGATGGAATCTCCATATGCATCTTTTTGTGCCTCCACCATCAACTCATTTAACCGTTCCACTGGTACCATACCATTTTTCCGTTCTTCATAGAAACGCTGCTCAAAGTTAAACCTTGCCTGAATGTTCATGAAAAAGGCAATACTCCGCTGAATTTTCGTCTCGAGCAATGATTTCTTTTCCTCCGTGTCTGACGCGTTTTTGACGGATGCATCAGCAACAATCATTTCAGCAAACGTTGAGGCTGTCTCCGCTACATTCATTGAGTATCCCTGGTTCAGTCCATGCATATCATTCATAACGTGCTGATGATAGGCATGGCCAAGTTCGTGAGCTAATGTTGCGATGTTGGATGATGTCCCGGAGTAGGTCATGAAAATCCGGGTTTGTTTACTTTCCGGAAAACTGGTACAAAAGCCCCCGGGACGTTTGCCGGCACGATCCTCTGCCTCGATCCAACGTTTCTCGAAAGCCATTTGTGCAAAATCAGCCATTTTGGGACTGAAGGCACGGAATTGTTCCACTATGAAATTTGCTCCATCCGTATAAGGCGTTTCTGTAACAGTGTTCGAAAGTGGTGCCCCAATGTCATACATACTTAGCTTATCCAGTCCAAGCAATTCGGCTTTCTTTTCCAAAAATGCTGTGAAATGTTTTTTATTCCGATTAATAGCATTCCACATTGCATCAAGCGTTTCCCTTTTCATACGATTTATGTTAAGCGGTTCTTTCAGTACGTGTTCCCAATTTCGGTGCTTATACGTTTGCAGCCGAAAGCCGGCCAAATGATTCAATGTCTGCCCGAAAAAATCCGCATTTTCCTGCCAGGCTTTGCCAAGCTGTTCAAATACATGTTTTCTGACGGCCCGATCGGGTTCACTCAATTTGTTGGATGCCTGTCCAACAGAGTAATGCTTTATCTTGCCCTTTTCTTCAATATCCACACTCATATTCGCAACCACTGTATCATACATTTGGCTCCAACCGTGATATCCATCAACTGATAAATCATTAATCAGTTTCTCTTCATCAGCTGAGAGAAGTTCTTTTGCTTTATCCCGAAACTCATTCAACACAAATTCAATATCACGAATTTCCGGATCATTCAACAGTTCATCCCACACCCCATCCTGAATTTCCGCTAACTTCTGGTCAAAATTCGTTTTGACCGCTTCCATTTCTGCGCGCAGTTCACTTCTTTTCCCAACCAAAAGGCTTGCTTTCTTATCGTGAATATCCTGTGCACTGATACAACTGATAAATGCAAATGCCTCTCCCATTTTATTACGTGTATTTTCGAGTAAATGAACAATTTCTTTAATTTCATCGGCAAGACTTGTCTGAGCAGGATCGAATTCCCCAACCGCATTTGACAGCATTTTCACATCCTGCTTCACATCATGCATATGTGTATGTAATTCTTTTGATTCACTTCCCCCCGGAAATATCACATCAATATCCCATGAAGGATTATACGTAATTTGTTGCATCTAATCTCCCCTTTTAATTAAAAATTTTCTTTATATTAAGTATAGCGAAAAAAGAACTTTAATTCAGTAGGGATTATGACCTATTATAAAGAGCCCGATGCCTGTATGCATCCGGGCTCATGTTATGCGGTAATAACAGCTCCTGTCGACGGGTGTGCATATATCTGCACCTTCCCGAAATCACGCGTTTGTATAATATACACATGGGCTTGGGGACTACCAAGTACTTCATAGGTGAGACCCCCAAACTTCTTCGGACGCAGGAATCCCTTTTCGTTTCCTTTAATAGGAATTGCATGCATTGCATAAACACGCCACGACGGTGCATTTACCGGCAGATGCAAAACTTTCTGCTGCATCTTTGCTGCTGTACTGACTGCCCCATTATTATAAGGATGGTCAATATATTGGCAAAAAGCTTTAACAACAGCTTCCGCATAGCGTTTCCATTGCTTCCGTAATTGATTAACATCATCCCCGTCTGAGTCGGCAAAACCATATTCGATTATGGCCGTATTAACCTTTCCCGTATTTCGGTTCATATAATAAAAGTCCCGCTTCGGATTAGTCGGCAATTTCCTGGTAAATACCCTTCTTACATTTTGACCTGCTTCACGGATTGCTTCTGCCATTTTCTCTGCCATATCTATATCGCCATAAATTGAATGGATTATTTCAGCTCCGTCACCTCCACCGGCATTAATATGATTCGAATGACAATACAATGCCCCGCTGTCGCGAACAATCCGTGTCCGTGACTTAGGATTCAGTGTAATGTCGGTTCTTCGGGTTAAAGCAACCGGTATACCAAGTTCCTTATACCGTTCAAACTGGTAAAGCGAAATGGACAAATTTAAATTTTTTTCCGTCCAATATTGATTTGAACCTCCACCCGGATCCCTTCCGCCATGCCCTGCATCTATTATCAGTATCGGTTTCATTTTACTCCTCCTTTTTTTGGAGGAACCTGCAACTGCCTGTTCATCTATATTATCGAAATCGAACCGCAAATAGTGGCAAATTATAAGCGGAAATTTTCGAAGGAATTTAAAGTTATTCCCGATCTCGCGGTACCGGGAGCAAACCATTCGTAATCTTATATACAACTGCACTGAACGCTACTACCCCGCCAATCATAATAAAAAATGCGAAAACAATCTGGATGATAAGGTCGACTACCCAGCTGGAGGAAAGCTCAGCAAAATAATTTACACCATAATAAAACATACTTCCGAAAATCGCGATTGCTGCCAAAAAGGTGAGTAAAACACCTATATTCTGTGCAACAGACAATTTTTTAAATGTATTTCTGTGCTTAAATGCCATATAAAGCATATATACGGCTAAAACTGCAATAATAAATGTTATTCGATCCATACCTGCACTAACTCCTGTCTTTAATTCGTATTGGCTCATTTTTCTGAACGGCCTGTTTAAGCGCCTGCTGCATATAACCGATCCCGCTATATTGGAGCAGCGGATAAATTCGCTGCTGATTATCATTAAATGCTCCGTTAATTACCGGCTTATACTTCTTTCCGGTTAAAACGACCAACATATCAAATTGGTCAAGTCCTTTTTCCAAAACCTGTGATCTTAACTTATCATATGTAATAATTTCATCGCTTTTCTGATTGAATGTTACATTATATTGACCTGGAACAATATCCTCCGGGAAAAGAAAGCCATGTTTTGCCGATAAAACAACCCATCCATCTGTAAATGTTTCCGCATAATTTCGGCATAAATGGTGCAATGTACCGATATACGCCTCTTTTGCAGGAACTGCCCCGGCATTTTCGTTTCTGTCCCAAATTTTTTTCCGTCCGCACGGGATGATGCTTAATTGTTTCATACCAGATTACCTCTTTTTTTCAATGATGAAATTTCCTGTGCCAAAGTATTTATATATAAGTATAGCACGCCTGTATTGTTTAATCCTAACGTTAACCGGGTAAAATCTATCTTGAAATCAAAATTTTTTTATTATAATTACTTGACATTAGCTATTTATAATAATATACTTAGTTACATTAAGTAAGTATTAAATCATTTTTGGAGGGATATACATGGCAAAAACAACATATAATGTTGACACAGTCCATAGTGAATTAGGATTTCAAATTAAGCACATGATGATTTCTAAAGCGAAAGGTGCATTTAACGATTTTGAGGCAGTAATCGAAGCTGATGTGGATGATTTATCTGACTCAACAGTTGAATTGACTATCGATGCAGCAAGTATCGATACCCGTAATAAGGACCGGGATGATCACTTGCGTTCTGGTGACTTTTTCGAAGTGGAAAAGTACCCGAAAATCACTTTTAAGGCTACTGATATCAAGAAGAAATCAGACAACCTTTATGACGTAACTGGTGACCTTACAATCAAAGATACTACGAAACCAGTTTCAGTTGACGTAACATTTGAAGGTCAAAGCAAAGACCCGATGAGTGGTAATACCGTTGCAGGCTTCAGCGGCACTGCTAAATTCAGTCGAAAAGAATTCGGACTTACATGGAATGCAGCAGTAGAAACCGGTGGCGTGCTTGTTGGTGATGAGGTTAAAGTCAATTTTGAAATTGAAGCACACAAAGCTGAATAAACTAAACCTTTGGAAGGGCGCCCTAACAAGTGGCGCCCTTCTTTTGTTTTGTCTCCCCTCTTTTAAGGGTAAAGACCTGTATACACATAATCAATAAACTAATGAGGAGGAGTTTTAGTTGGCTTTGAACGTTGCAAAAAAGTTAATCAAAGATCATCTCGTGTCCGGTGAAATGGAGCCCGGTGAAGAAATCAGTCTAAAAATTGATCAAACATTAACACAGGATGCCACAGGTACCATGGTCATGCTTGAACTGGAAGCAATGAATCTTGAACGCGCCAAAACAGAAGCCTCTGCACAATACGTTGACCACAACCTGATCCAGGAGGACAATAAAAATCCGGATGACCATTTATTTCTGGAAAGTTCCGCACAGCGCTTCGGACTGTATTACAGCCGTCCGGGAAATGGTGTCAGCCACCCTGTTCATATGCAGCGGCTAGCGTCGCCTGGTAAAACATTGCTCGGTTCAGACAGCCATACATGTGCAAATGGCTGTATGGGGATGCTTGCAATGGGTGCCGGCGGAATTGATGTGGCTATGGCGATTGCCGGTGAACCTTTCTACATCAAGATGCCCGAAATTATGGGAGTTAAACTAACCGGAAAACTGCCGGACTGGGTCAGCGCAAAGGATGTTATCCTGGAAATGCTCCGCAGACATGATGTGAAAGGCGGTGTAGGAAAGATTATCGAATATTACGGCCCAGGTCTTGATCAGCTTTCAGCCATGGATCGTCACGTAATTGCCAATATGGGCGCTGAACTTGGAGCAACTGCGACTGTTTTTCCGTCTGATAAAGAGGTGAAACGGTTTTTAGCTTCACAAAATCGTGAAGAAGATTGGATTGAACTAAGGCCGGACGAAGGTGCAACCTATGATTTGCATGACGAAATCAATTTATCTGAGTTGGAACCTTTAATCGCAAAACCATCCAGCCCAGGCAATGTTGTTCCTGTACGCGAAATCGCCGGAACCCCAATTTATCAGTCATACATCGGCTCATCTGCTAACCCTGGATATCGGGATTTTGCTGTTGCAGCAGAAATTGTAAAAGATAAAAAAGTCGCTAATGGTGTATCCTATGATATTAACCCTACATCAAGACAAATGCTGACTAATCTGGTAAAAGAATTGCATATTGCCAGCCTGTTACAAGCCGGGGCACGACTCCACCAAGCAGGTTGTAACGGTTGTATTGGTATGGGGCAGGCACCCGCCTCGGGACGTAACAGTCTGCGGACAACACCACGAAACTTCCCCGGCAGATCCGGAACCAAAGAAGACAGTGTTTTTCTGTCCAGTCCGGAAACAGCAGCTGTCTCTGCACTTTATGGTAAAATAACCGATCCACAGACTGTTGATTTTAAATATCCTAAGGTAAAAGATCCTGCTGATCCAAATGTGGAGGAAAATATACTGGAGAAACCACTGCCGCTGGAGAAGGCGAAGGCCGTTGAACTTGTAAAAGGGCCAAACATTGTATCCATTCCGGCAATGGGCGACTTGCCGGACACCCTGGAAGTCCCAATTGTTTTAAAGGTCGGTGACAATATTTCCACCGATGAAATTTTAGCAGGCGGGGCACGCGTACTCCCATATCGAAGCAATCTTCCGGCAATCAGTGAGTTCACTTTCGAAGGTGTCGATACCGGATATGTCCAGCGTGCAAAAGAAACAAAAGATAATGGCGGTCATGCCGTTGTCGGCGGATTTAACTATGGCCAAGGATCAAGCCGGGAGCACGCAGCATTGGCACCGCGATACCTCGGATTGCGATTGGCATTGGTTAAGGACTATGCCCGAATCCACTGGCAGAACCTGGTGAATTTCGGTGTGCTGCCACTGACATTTTCCCAAGAAGAAGATTATGAAAAATTATCAGACGGCGACACGTTAAAGCTGGATAATTTACATGAACAACTTAAAAACAACAGTAACAAGATGGAAGTTTCCCTTATAGGAAAAGGAGAAACAATTACAGTTGAACACAATCTGTCACCACGACAGAAAGACATTCTGCTGCAGGGCGGACTAATTAACTGGATTAAAAATAACTAAGTACGTGCGCTCCCATTTGGGGGCACACGTTTTTTAAAAATTCCCAGTGCTGCGTTTTCCGAAAATACCTTCTATCGACTTTCCACCGGTAAATATCGACCGTCATGAGTTGAAAATCAACCATTAAAGTCAGATATCAACCTTGATCTACAGGGAATCAACCATTAAAGCTTAAGAATCAACCCTGAGTATTCATTTATCAACCTTCCAAAAAATCTATATCCCACTTCGTCACGCGCGGAGAACAAGTATACCACCATCCCTATTACGCTCTCTTTTTCATCAGCCATAGAAAATATGGTGCACCAATGACGGCGACGAGTATGCCGGATGGGATTTCATTCGGTGCAAGCAGCGTTCTGCTCAAGACATCCGCCACAACTAACAATGCACCTCCGACCAGAATTGTAACTGGCAGCAAACGCTGATTGGAAGGACCGACCAGCAACCTGGACAGATGTGGCGCAATCAGCCCCACAAAACCAACCGATCCAACGGCAGCCACACTGCATGCCGCGAGCAGTGTCGCAATTAATGCCAACTGAAATCGAGCTGACATCACTTTCAGTCCCAGTCCTTTTGCTGTATCATCCCCAAGCGAGAGTGTATCAAGGATCCGAATCCGCATTAATAAAACCGGGAATAAGATGACAACCGGCCAAATCAAAAAATTAAACATTTCAGACCAGCCCCTTGCGTACGTAGAACCTGACAGCCAAGTTAACGCTGATGCCACACCTAAATCTGCCTGGACAACGAGAATCTGGATAATCGCTGATCCAAATGCTGACACACCAATCCCCAACAGCGCCAGAATGGTTGGCTGGAACTGTGCGCGTACAGCAAGAAACATCACAAACAAAAAGAATACAAAGGAACCAATCATTGCACCGATCGGAGTCCAGAAGGCTGAAACACCAAAGACGTACATTGTCAGTAATGCCCCAACACCCGCACCGGAAGTGATCCCGATTACGGATGGATCGGCAAGCGGATTACGAAGTACGCCTTGAAAGATCAGACCACTTACGGCAAGGACCATTCCTGCAAACAAAGCAACCAGTGCACGCGGCAATCGCAAATCCAGTACAAGATCACGCATGAATTCATTCGATTCTCCGAAAAGTGTATTCCACAGCAAGACCGGTTCAAAGCCATAATTACCAGATGCCATGCTTATAAATAGTGTTAAAAGAATAATAACAATCGAAACTGGCATGACAAGCTTAAGTGACAACCCGCCAACTGATTTCCCCGCCATTACAGTTGTATTTTCTTCCCCATATCTTGTTTTTCGCATTCGCAATACAAGATAAATCAGCCATGGTGCACCTATAAGCGCAGTAATGGCACCAACCGGCAGTTCGGAAAATGATGGGTCAATTATCCGAGCCAGGATATCTGCGAACAGCAAAACATTACCGCCCCAGATAAATGAAGCAATCAATAAAGGTAAATGTTTTTGGTAGCCGATTAACTTAATAAGATGCGGAGCGACAAGACCAATAAAGCCGATAGGACCCGCCACACTCACTGTAACCGACGTCAGCAATACAGCTGCTATAACAGTAATGAATTTCACAACGTTCACATTCTGACCTAGTGCTGTTGCGACATCATCGCCCAATGTGAGTGTATCCAATTTAAATGACATTAGCAGGATAACAACAAAACCGGCAGTCACAATCGGCAATGAAAATTTCACACCACTCCAGTCATTTTGAATCAGTGTTCCCGATCCCCATAGAAACAAGCCAGCCGTTTCATTTTCATAAAAGATTTGCAATACACTTGTCAGGGAAGAAAATAAGAATGTAACAATCATTCCTGCCAAGACCATGCGAACCGGTTTGGCATTTCTTCCTCCAGACAGGATAAACACGATCAAAAATGTTGCAATTCCCCCGACAAAAGCAGCCACGATTCCGTTCCCAGCCAAAAGTGCTGGAAAAAAGACTGTACAACATACGACAGCGAAATATGTACCGGAATGTATCCCAAGTGTGCTTGCTGAAGAAAGCGGGTTCTTCGTTACTGTCTGCAGTACAGCCCCGGCAACAGCAAGTGCCCCACCCGCTACAATTCCCATCGTTGCACGAGGCAGACGTAACATGCGAATAGTATGATGCTGCAGATTATTTTCCGGAGAGAAAATGGCGTCAATCACCGTTGCCGCCGGAATCGAAACACTCCCCTGATTAATATGTATAAACATCAATATGCACAAAAGCGCGGCTCCCCCACCAAAGGTAAGAACCGCAACCAATGTTCCGCGCAAGGTACTATTCATATCAATCACTCTTTTACCATTGCATTAGCTAATTGTTCTGCCAAAACTTGAGCAGATAAGACACCACCGAATGTCCATGTATCACCCGGAAGTTTGTGGGTATTACCGTTTTTCACAAAACTCAGGTTTTCCCATACCGGATTGCCTTTCAGCTGATTTTCAAAGATATTATCCTGATTCTGAACGATATACAGGAATTGAAGGTTTTCATTCTGGAATGTCTGCAATGCTTCGACTCCGGCCTGCGTATACCCGTATATCTCTGTTTTATCCGATTCATAGGCATTTTTAAATCCAAGTTTATTCATGATTTGTGCAACCATTGAATTATCAGTAAATATTCGGATTGTCGGTGTGTTCTGTGCGGTGAAAGCCTGTGCAGCCACATATTTTTCGCCATTCAAACCCGCATCCGCTACCCGTTTTTTTTGCTGCTCAATAAATGTATTCATATCTGTAAGTGCTTGTTTTGCTTCTTCCTGTTTTCCCGCGATTTTGGCAAGCGTTTTAAACTCATTGGTCATATGTTGAAAATGATTGTCCGCTGCCTTTTTACTATATGGTGCAAACGTAACAACCGGTGCAATTTTTTTCAATTTGTCCAAATATTGTTCGTGACGGAATTTCACCGCGATTATCAGATCCGGATTCAATCGGGATATCGCTTCCAGGTTAGGCTCCTGACGAGTACCGACATCTTTTACACTATCATCAAATTCCTTCTCAATGTTCACCCATTGATGAAAACCGTCCAAATCGGCTACACCGGCCGGCTGGATACCAAGTGCCAGGAGGTTTTCCGCGTAGGACCATTCCAGTGCAACAATTTTCTTCGGTGTTCCTTCAATCGTTTGTTTGCCCATTGCATCCTCAATGGTTATGGAACGGCTGTCATACTTACCGCTGCTCTCACTCTCCTGAGCGTTCTCTCCCCCGTCGCTGCAGGCAGCTAAAAATGATAATACGAGAACAAACGAAATAATAATCACTTTCTTCATCCATTCAGCTCCTATTCTGCAATCCAGGATAAATCATATCCCAACTGCTTATTATTATGTACCTCTAATTGATATAGATTCTCATTCTCAATGATAATCATACTGACAAACTGCACAACTGTCAAGAGGTTATTATCTCGTCTAACTGAAGAGTGTTCACACGACATCATCCTGAATTTAAACAACTATCATGTTAAAATAAAGAGAAACGGGATAAGAGGGATTCATAATTGTTATTTGCGGGAATATTGTACATAGGAGCGTGGTAACTATGATTATTTTTTATGACAGCTTCTGCAAGCTGTGTACACAAACATCTAAAGTCTGGAAAAAATTCGACTGGCAGAACCAGCTTACTTTTAATTCGTTCCGGTCCTTGGACGATTATCCGGCGGCAATGGAGGAATATTTGCATGTTCTTCATAAAGGTATTTGGTACCAGGGGTTTGATGCGGTTCTGCAAATCAGCAAAGTGCTGCCGGTGTTATGGTTGGCTCTGCCCGTTCTATACATTGGAAAATGGTTAGGTCTTGGCGATCTTATTTACGACAAAGTGGCTGCCAACCGAAACATTATTCCAATTAATCAATGTAAAGAAGATGGATGCAGGATTGATTCATAAAGCATCGGATGAATAGATGCTTACCTGCATCCTTCCATTTTTCGAGGATGCTCGGATCAGGAGTGCCTGGTTATACGTATTTTTGAATTCAAAATCAGGTCCATACCAGCTCACTGTCGCATCACGACCAGATGGTACATATGGCACACGCCTGCTGTGTGAATACCGTTCCGTAATTTCAATTCCTTTCAAATCGACTGCGTTAAACAGGGTTGATGACACCTGACATATCCCTCCGCCAATATCTTCCGAAAGCTCTCCCCTCACAATAACCGGTGCACGTTTATATCCTTTTTCCTTCGTACGTTTTCCAACCACTTTATTAAATGAAAATGTTTCACCCGGGAATACAACATGATTATCAATCGCTTCGGCAGCAAGATCAATATTATGCGATCGTTCTTTATTGGACGGCTTGAAGAACGTCACATAATCACCGATTTTCTGTTCTTTAATTTCCGCAAGCAACTCACTGTCAACTCTTGGAAACACTTTCTCGACGGGCAATTCTTTTTTCATTCTTTGTCCGGTGTAAAAGTAGTTCATAAAATATCTTCGGAATTTATATCTGTTCAACCGCTTTCCGGGTTTCTCCGGAATTATTTCACCGTTATCATCCAATTTTGCATTGACAGGATTCTTATGGACTTTTTCCTCAAGAATATTCATTTCCAGTTTCAATTTTGCTTCATTTATGAACAACTCATCCAAATAGGACAGTTTATAATCATCCCTATCGAGTTCATCAACAGCATCACCGTCACTGTTAACCAAAACCATGGACGCATAAATAAAAGACAAGATGACGGTTTTCATTAAAACCACCTCCTGTCCGTAGTATTCGATATTTAGCAGAAAAAATGTAGCTTCTTAAAAAATATAAAATGCAAATACAACAAGTGATAGCACGATGGTAACAGCATAAATTGCAACCTGAAGCGACACGTTTGATTTCAGGGAAACCGTCTCATATTCGTGTGACCGTCTTAATTGATCTTCAACCGTATCCCCTTCTTCCTCATATCGCTTCATTTTTTTCTCTTCCTGTTTAAAAACAAATAACGTCCCGAATAAGGCAGCAGCAAATAATACTACAAGTAATAAGATAAGTCCCATGCTCACTGAAACCCCTCCTTTATTACCTTCATCATACTGCTTACGTATTGCAGAAACAGTGATACTAATCACATCCGCTGCATAAAAAAACCACCCTGCCGATTAAAGCGGGATGGTTGTGATTATTTTTAACGAAAGTCTCTTGTTTCCTCAAGACATGTTGTTGCTGCTCTATAACCTGCAAGTGATGCAAGTGTAAGCAAAAATACCAGTAGAATTCCATTTTTCATAAGAATGTCCCTCCTCATTAATTAAAGCAAGCGCAGTTTACCTTTTTTAAGGACAAGCTTCGGTCCGCCAAGCAAGAACAGAGAACGGTTGTCAATGACCTTTTTCATGGCAGAAGCCTGTTTTCCATAAAGCAGATGGTCATCAAATACCGTACCCATTGCATCCTTGGAACCAAGGGAAGCAACCGTACCTTTATTATCAAATATAAATTCTTCAAGCGGTCCGCCGTGCAGCAGTGCTTTCAGGTTTGATGAGCATGTATCAGCATGCTGGATTGCCGCCTGTGCAGTTGGCGGGAATGGACGTCCTTCTTCTTTATTCATGACCCAGGCACAGTCACCAATAATAAAGATGTTATTTTCGCCCGGTGCGCGCAGGTCAGAATCAACCGTAACTTTACCTTTTGTAATCTCGAAACCGGATTTGCTCAGTACAGAACTTCCTGTTACACCGCCTGTCCAAACAATTGTGCCAGCTTTGATTTCTTCACCTTCGTCACCAATGACAAAGCTGCTCTTTTTACATTCGGAAATCTTTGCACCTTCCCTGATTTCAACACCGCGGTCCTGCAATGATTTTTTCGCATATGCAACAAGATCATCGTTAAATCCTGGAAGAATCCGAGGAGCTGCTTCCACATTGATGATGCGTGCCTTACTGCGGTCAATATCATATTTCTTACAAAGCTCGGGAACTTTTTCAGTAAGTTCACCAACAAATTCGATGCCGGTGAATCCGCCGCCGCCTACAAGAATTGTCAAATCATCATCATTCTTTTTGGCAGCCGTGCTGTATTTGGCAAATTGATATTCAATATGTTCGCGAATCATGCGGCTGGAATTAATATCAGTAATGGAAAATGCATTTTTTTCCATACCCTTAATGCCAAATGTGTTGGTTTCAAATCCGAGTGAAATAACAAGGTAATCATATGTAATATCACTGTTTTTCAAAACAACACGATTATCATCTTTCTTCACTTCAACAACCTCGTCATAAATAAGGCTGACACGATTTGGATTAATGACATCACTAATCATCGTACGAGCCTGATTCTGGTTGCGTGTACCTGCAGCAACTTCATGAAGCCATGTTGTTTCATAGTGGTAATTATGTTTGTTTACAAGAACAATTTCAGCTTCTTCCGGGCCGAGTTTCTGCGTAAGACGTCTTGTTGTCATTAAGCCGGCGTAACCAGCGCCCAACACAACTATTTTTGGTTTACTCATTAGAACATCCACCTTCCTCAAATGCAATTATTCATTTATAATGCAAGTAATCTGTATCATACTCATAATAACAAAGTTTTCCGCAATAGGCTATCATTCTTCATCATACGGCTTATTTTTTGAAAATACGCCAAAATATATGTGAGGTGGACTATGAAAAAATTAAAAGTAAAGCAGGATGATCCTGAAACAATTGCGTTATGTAAGACCGACCGGCAAATGAAAAAGCTTGTGCAGGCGGTCGGCGATGTCGAGACTGTCATGCGTCCGGATCTTTTTAAATCACTTGTCCGATCCATGATCGGTCAACAAATATCCGTGCACGCCGCTAAGGCAATCTTCACACGGCTTGAGACATTAATGAATTACACCATTTCCGCAGAAGGCATATTACAAAAACACGAAGATGAACTTCGGTCAATCGGATTGTCCGGTCGAAAGGTTGTTTATCTTCGCGACCTTGCTGAAAAAGTAAAATGCAATGAAGTCAACCTTGAAAAATTGGATGATCATAACAATCAATCCGTTATCAAACAATTAACAAGTATAAAAGGAATTGGCAAATGGACAGCTGAAATGTTTTTGATTTTTTCACTGGGGCGAATGGATGTGCTGGCAATTGATGATATTGGACTGCAACGTGGAGCAAAATGGCTTTATGGTGTTGAAAAATCAGAACGCAAAGGTATACTGTTGGAGAAAAAGCCTTGCTGGAGTCCATACTTAACTACTGCTTCACTCTACCTGTGGGAAGTCGTACACCTAGATTTCGAACGGAAATATACCGGCATTGACGAAGCACTTGCTGATCGGATGAATTAAGAGGCCGGGACAAGTGTCCCAGCCCCTGAACTAAATGTATATGTTAAACTGGTCTGACTGTTACCTCATTAACATTCACATAATCAGGCTGTGTTACTGCATAGACAACCGCACGTGCGATATCATCCGCCTTGAGCTTGCGGTTGTTTTCCTTCACCTTGCCGATCAGTTCTTCATCAGTACCATGTGTGGCAAGATCTGTATCAACCGCTCCCGGTGAAATATTGGTCACTCTTACCCCAGTTCTGGCCAGTTCTTTTTCCAGTCCCATCGACAATGCACGTACAGCAAATTTCGTGGCACTGTACACCGCATTAACTTTGGAAACCTCCAATCCCGCAACAGAAGCAACATTGACGAGATGCCCGGTTTTTCGTTCAAGCATTTTCGGCAGAACTGAATTAATTCCATAAAGGACCCCTTTGATATTTACATCAACCATCCGATCCCATTCATCGACATGACCGTTTTGGACTTTTGACAACAGCATCAGACCGGCGTTGTTTATATAAATATCAACCTCACCAAAGGTATCCGCCGTTTTCTCAGCAAGGAAATCTACCTCTCCTTTATTTGTAACATCCGTTTCTACTGCTATTGCTTTCCCATTGCCTTTTTTATTTATCGAGTCAACCAGTTCATCGAGTTTGTCTTTCCGGCGGGCAGCAAGAACCACGTTTGCCCCTTCTTCAGCCAGATGTGCAGCAATTGCAGAACCGATTCCACTACTTGCTCCGGTAATTACTGCAGTCTTTCCTGATAGTTTATTTGCCATATTTACAACCTCCCTATAACGGATAGTATATCAAATCTCCATTCCTATTTCGTTTGAAACGAATCCGTTATCGGCGTGTACCAAATTCAGCAATTGTAAATTTCGTGTCCACATCAATTTGCAGTGTTGGATAGGCTTCTTTGAACTTTTTGCTATTGTAATCCCGGAATCTGCTTTTCACAATTTCTTCAATAGCCAGCGGATCGACATTTTCCTCCTGGAATCCTTTAATCAATTCAACCGATTTACTGCTGATATCCTTCGCGAACCTCTTTATAATTTGATCTTTCTTTCTAACCCCGCCTTTTCCGGTAAATTCCCTGACTACAGCATTAATTTTCAATGTAATATTTACCTTTAGTAGCCCATTTTTTTTGGTAACACCAACTTTTCGAGTCGAATCGATATTCTGAATGGCAGCATTATATTTTTTCGTTTCCAAAAAATACTGCCCATCTTGCATGTTTTCATGCAGCATTTTAAACAGCATCACATCTTTAGATGGAATTGTAGTGACATATTTATCCTTATCAAATATGGCCAGACCATTAATTTGCGGAATACCATCCACCATTTTAAATACCGGCAAATACGGATCAGCGACCTTGCTTGCCACCTCACCGCTGAATTGTTTCAAATTGATAATGGGCAGATTCCCGTTCTTTGAATTATGTTCAATGAGATCCGATAAATAGACCCCGGCTCCTTTGTTGGATTTAATGGAATTCAACATATCATAGGTTGAACCATCGACAATCGCCAAATGCAGTTGACTTCCTATACTCGGATCTCTTAGCAGATAATCAATAAATTCGCTGATACCTTTACTGGCAAGTTCTTTGTTGAACAGCACGACTTCCAGTTTACCATTGAGCAGCTCTTCTGATGCCTGGCGATTCAGCTTACTTCTATTTTCATAAACCATTGCCGCAGTATCCGTAAAAACAAGGTCAACGAGTTGACCCTGAATTAAAAAATTGGGTGCGACAACGGTACCTTGTATCGTATTTTCATCAACATAATCATACCCGGCGACGGTGACCATATAAATCTGATCGATTACTTGTTTCGGCATTTTAAAATTATAGATCAGACTAACGACAATGAGTAATAAAATAACACCATATTTAAGACGCATTTTTGCTCACCTTTCTGCGAATCCAATGCAGAACAAACAATATCGGGATATAAACAAACAGAAAATAACTGCCTATCTTGCCAGCAATACTATTTAAAAAATTGACCCCTTTACGATCGTCGAACAGCAAGCAGGCAATAAAAATAATTCCCAGCAGGACATAGGTTATTTTCCGGTGTGATATATTGAGTTGTCTGGAAAGTGCACGCCCGCTTGCCCATGTATATAAAGCAATGTTGGGAAGAATGGAAAAGAATAATGTGGCAATACCGAAGTATTCGAAACGGGCTATTATAGGCAGCTCCATGATTTTCCATAACCCCAATGTGGCCCATATCGTCTCCTTTAATTCGTACTGGTTATAATATACGAATGACACAACACAAATCAATGTATACAAAAGTGTTATATACAGATTCCCATAATGGGCATTTTTTTGAGATGTCCTTGCCTTCTCCACAAATGGATAAAAAACAAGCAGCGCGGCAAAGCCCATGAAGTTCAAAATTGCTAAATAGCTCGATTGAATAATTTCAATAACGGTATGATCCAGAACAGGCATAATATTTGCCACCCGTGAATATTTCAACGGGAAGAACATTGTCAATATTAGAAATGATGGATACACGACACCAAAAAAACTAACACCGACAACTGTCCTGAATTTGCCGTTAATAATATAATAAATAAGCGGCAGCAGAAAAAGCATCGTGGCCCATATACTCAAATGCGGGAACATCCATACCTGGATAATTTCCAAATACGTTCGCATAACGACAATTGCCAGAGCCAACATATAAATGGAAAATATAACAGTAAGAACTGAACCAATCCATTTGCCAAGTACAAAAGTGTGAATGGATACAATATCCCCATACTCATCCTTGTTCAGCATTGCATACATAATCCAAATAACAGCACTGATGCCGACTCCCGCGAGCATCACTGATATCCATGCGTCGTGTCCTGCATATTTAATGATGACACTTTGAAACCCCAGCACTCCAACTCCAACCTGGGAGGCTGTAATAACAAAAAACACCATCAACGGCGACACTTTGTCTTTAGCTTTTATCATAGCGCGATCCCTCTAAACTAGTTATTCTCCTTCAGTTGGCCGGTCAACTTTTGACGGACGGACAAGATATGGCCGTTTGTTTTGCATATTAAAAGGAAGCCGGATAAAAGCATCTTTCAAATCCTTAAACCGGAACGGATAAACCGGTTCAAGAAACGGCCTTCCCAATGATGTCAATCTAATTAAATGCACCATGATATACGCGATACAGACCGCTATACCGAAAATACCATATACATGCGCAGCGATAAGCAATGGAAAGCGGATCAGGCGAATGGTATTGCCCATCTGATAGACGGGTGTCGTAAATGATGCCAATGCAGCCAACGCAATTAATATTAACAGCACATTACTTGTCAAACCCGCCTCAACAGACGCCGTACCAATAACAATACCACCAACGATACCGATCGTCTGACCGATTTTGGTCGGCAGCCTTGCCCCGGCTTCTCTGAGCAGTTCAATGGTTAATTCAAGAATGATTGCCTCCAGAATCGGCTGAAATGGCACAAGTGTCCTCGAACTGATTAGGGGCCCCAGCAAGGCTTTCGGAATAACTTCAAAATGATGTGTCAAAACAGCAACATACAATGGTGTTATCAAAATAGAAAAGAATACTGCGAAAAGCCTGATCATCCGGAAAGTTGACGCAATCGTCCAATTAAGAAAATAATCCTCAAACGCCGAAAAAAACTCAACAAGCGTTGTCGGTCCAATTAACACATGTGGAGATCCATCAACAAAAATAGCTACTTTCCCTTCAACCAGAACAGACGCAATTCGGTCAGGACGCTCCGTATCCAAAAGCTGCGGGAAAGGAGAATTCTTATTGTCGGCTATCGTTTGCTGAATAAACGAACTATCAATAACCTGGTCAATTTCAATATCATTTATCCGCTGTATCGCTGTGTTCACATTTTCTTCATCGACAATTCCTTTAATCGACACTACAGCCACCTTCGTTTTGGTTACTGTACCAACTGTCATTGTCTGGATATCCAATTCCGGAATCGCCAATCGCTTTTTGACAAGATTTAAGTTCGTATCAATATTTTCAATGAATGCTTCTTTCGGACCGACAACACTGAATTCCACTTCTGGAACACTGACTTGCCGGGATTTTTTTAACGGAATTGGAATGAGCAGAAACTGTCCGGATTCATTTTTCGGATAAAGAATCAGGTAACCTTGAATTAGTTTTTGTTTTAATTCGTCCGCGTGATCGGATATGCCGGTCTTCGTTATCGGCACAATTTGATCAATCTCATCCAGTGTCTCAAAATCACCCTGCTGCAAATACGGCATAACCGACTTTTCCAGTTTTTCCTGATCAATGGAAGTCTTTAAGTATCCAAGCGTTACAGGGAATTCATTCTGTTCAAATTGATATTCAACGAAGTCATCATTCTGTCTGAATTCCTCCAACGCTTTCGTTAATTCGCGATCCTTCTTTCGTTCTTCTCGCTTCTTTTTCATGAATACAACCTCTTCATTCCATACAAGTTATAACGTTAGTATGATGGTCTTAGCAGATTATATTCACTGGCACTGTGAAAATAGTGAACTCGACATTTTTCGAAAAACCATTGACACATCTTCAGGAAATTGTCATAATAATTAAGATAAATGGAATACGGTTACCTTTAATTCGGTCCTGTGAGACTGACAAGGTGGTAACATATGAATCTTTGTGGAGCAGCGCATTTTCTGGAAATAAGTGTGTGTGCTTTATTCAAAACACCTTGTCCTGTTGTGGACAAGGTGTTTTTTTATTATTGCTGAAGCCATTAAATACAATAAAGGGAGCATAAAACTATGAAGCAAAAGGAAATTCAAGTCCAGGAACGACTGCCATTCTTGCAAAGTTTGCCGCTTGGTCTGCAGCATTTGTTTGCCATGTTTGGTTCAACAGTCCTTGTACCGGTGTTATTCGGGGTTGATCCCGCGACCATTTTATTCATGAACGGAATTGGCACGTTATTATATATTTTTATTACAAAAGGGAAAATCCCGGCATATCTTGGTTCAAGTTTTGCATTTATATCCCCGGTTTTCGTCGTTCTGGGGCAATATACCGGTGGACAGGGGTATGGTTATGTACTGGGAGGCTTTCTCGCCGTGGGGGTCATTTTATGCATTGTTGCTATGATTATCCATGCTGCTGGTACTGCATGGATAGATGTCATTTTTCCTCCTGCGGCAATGGGAGCAATTGTTGCTGTTATTGGATTGGAGCTGGTACCAACTGCTGCTGAAATGGCTGGCTGGATTGCACCGGCAGATGCGGGTGATACATGGGCAGTAGACCCATCAACGGCAATGGTTTCCTTTTTAACGCTGGCAATCACCATTATTTGCTGGGTTACGATGCGTGGCTTTTTAAAAATCATCCCTATTTTAATCGGGATTATTACCGGATACGTGATTGCCTTTTTCTTTGGCATTGTGGATTTCACAAAAGTGCAGGAGGCAGCCTGGATTACCATGCCAACATATTACGAGATGAAATTTGACTGGTCGGCCATTTTAGTCATTATTCCGGCAGCACTTGTTATTATCCCGGAACATATCGGCCACTTGTTTGTGACAGGAAACATTGTTAAAAAAGATTTGACGAAAGACCCCGGACTTGACCGGTCATTGTTGGGAAACGGTATTTCGACCATTATTTCCAGCTTTTTCGGTTCCACCCCAAATACAACTTACGGGGAAAACATCGGGGTGCTTGCGATAACACGGGTTTACTCCACCTGGATTATTGGAATGGCTGCTGTTATTGCGGTTGTGCTCTCCTTCTGCGGTAAACTTGCTGCATTAATTTCATCCATTCCAACTCCAGTAATGGGCGGCATATCCTTATTATTATTCGGAATCATTGCAGCCAGCGGAATCCGGATGCTTGTCGAAGGGCAAATCGATTATAATAAGTCGCAAAACCTGATCCTAACCTGTGTTGTACTTGTTATCGGCATAAGCGGCGCCACAATAAAATTAGGATCTGTTGCATTAACCGGCATGGGACTGGCCACTGTTGTTGCTATCATTCTGAGTCTTTTCTTTAAGGTGCTGGATATCTTGAAGTTGTCGAATGAGTAACAGCCATGATTATTTCCCGTTAAAAGGGGGTTGGGACATATCAAAAACGTGCAATTCAAAAGACGAACAATTAGGGGATTATCGGAGGAAATATAGGTAGACTCCTTGAAAAAGGAATACACTTTTTCTGCGTGCGATGTAACGCTCCGCAGCTTTCCTTGTCCTGCGGGAAGAGAGGCATAGGTGAGACCCCGCAGTGCGACGAGCATTACTTCTGCCGAATATGCTTCGAGTTGCGAGGAGTGATTCTCCATTGAAACACTTGCAACACGACGAGCACCAAGCACGAGGAGGCTCAGCAGCCGCCCGCGGTAAAGAAGACACTGCGAAACGATAGTTGAGCAGATGTCGCACTTATGCTCCAAAAGTGAAAGCGAAGTATATTTCCGGAGCGGCTATACGCTCCAGTAGTTGTTCAGATTTTTCTATGGATAAAACACTTTTGTTCCAGCCTCTTTGTCTCAGCACTGGCTTGCGATGATTTCAATCAATTTATCCTCGATTTCCGGTCCATCCTCTTCATCCAATAAATTATTGAGCATGATGGAAAAAATAAGCTTGCGTCCACTATCAGTTCGAACATATCCTGACAGTGTACTGACGCCAAAAATAGTACCGGTTTTTGCTCGAACATCCAATCCACTCATCCGGTTTCTTAATGTACCGCCAACCATTCGATTTTCTACACCAGCAACTGGCAGCGCCGTCAAGTACGTATCAAACCACTTTTTCCTTTGCAGCTTATACAATAATCTGGTTAATTCATTTGGCGGAATAAGATCAGCGTGCGATATACCAGAACCATCCCGCATTATCAGATTATCCGGATTTAGTCCCAATCCATGCAGTTTCTTTTCAATGACATCTATCCCTTTTTCCCAGCTGCCTTCCCCGTGAACAATACTGCCCATTTCTTTTACCAATATTTCCGCGATTGTGTTGTTACTCAATTTCATAAGCGGATTCAGCATTTCAGATAATGGAATAGATTCGTGTGTAAAAAGAACTTCCCCATCTTTTGGAGTCTGACCTGTTCTTATGTCACCCTTCCACGTAACCCCTTGCTTTTGTAATGATTGTTCAAACAGATTCAATGCATAACGGGTCGGTTCCCATACTGCTATCCATTCCTTGATGACAGGTGTTCCAGCAGGGATAGCGCCTTCCACAATTAATGTGTTGCCGCCATGAACACGATGAATTACTAAATCTTTTTCGACAGCCGATTCACGGGTCACTGCAGTATTTTTCACCTGTACATAATCTGTCCCGGGTGAAATCGTAACCATCGGCTTTTCCCCAACTTTACCAGGCATAACTTCAACAATGACAGAACCTGCATCATAGTCTTCATTTGGCGAGACTGTCAGTGCAGAAATCTGCGCCCCATAATACCAGTGTTCGTCCGACCAAATCATATCCGGAGAAAGACGGATATGATCGTACCAATGATCATCCCCGATAATATCCCCTTTCATGACATGGATACCGCGTGATTTTATACTCTTGGCAAATTGATCAAAATCAGCAGGCAACAGGGTTGGATCTCCTTTTCCCCGTAAAATTAAATCACCGTACAACGTATGATCCTGTATGTCTCCTGTTTTTAATACTTCCGATTGAAATGTATAACGTTCACCCAGAACAGATAGTGCAGCTGCTGATGTCAGTAATTTCATATTTGAGGCGGGATGGAGCCGGACATCACCCATGTGTTCATACAGGATATTGCCGGTATCTGCATCCCGAATACTGATACCGGCAATTGCTCCATCAAGTTCAGGTGTATTTTGCAGTAAACTGTCCATCTGTTTTACCATCAATTTCCCTCCCTCCTTTATACTAATGGTACGATCTTTCGTCTTGCCGAGGGTAGAATATACCACATTTATTTATCTCTTAAATATTTATCCGGCAAATCAAGTTGATAATTGTTCACAAGCTTTCTGTTTTCCACCGCAAAACGGTCTTGCAGTGTGTGCCGCAGTTCATCAGGAAGTTCAAATTTTTGATAGTTCAATGAATAGCTCACCTTGTTTTGCAAAAACATTCTCGGCGACAGATTACCTAGTTTGGGTATTTTGACAGCTGGTATAATACCTTCTTTATGTACCCCTGTTTTAAAATACTTGTTCAGCCGTCTGGCGATTTTCAGCTGCAGCACGCCATAACTCTTATTCGTCCTTCTGACACCGCCAGCCTTATTATAAGATGGAATAGCCTTTTCCCCCATAAAATTTAGCAATTTCAGCATTTCTTTTTCCGCATTTTCTTTAAAATGCTCATAAACCATGATATATAGACTGTCTTTCCCAAAAAACTTCTCTATCAGTCGGAAATAACGATGAAATTCGAAATTCTGAAGGGAGCCATTTTGCTCACAGTATTGTAAATAGCCTTCTGCTGACCGAACACCGCCCTGATGAATATATTGCACGTAAAGGGAACTGAATAAGTCTGCCTGCTCCCGGATGCCGATAATAACATGGACATCAAATTCTTCTTCAGGAAATATACGGCGCAGGTCCCGCAAGACCCCCCGCTGCCGCTTTGCTTTTTTCGGTGCAAAAGGGCTGCCTGAAAGTCCTTCATACGAAATAAGCAGTGGTTGTCCATTATCGAAACTTAGAAAAAGCTTTCTAAGCTTTACAATATCCTCATCTGATATTTTTCTTCTGAGTCTGATGATCCGTAATTCATTCTTGATATCTTTTTGCCTGATGTAATTAACTTGCAGTAACTCCGGATAGATATATTGCTGCAAAAATGTTGTCGCTGTTTTATGGTACCCAAGGTGTAAAAAAACTTTTTTCATATATTTGGTCTCCTTTAACTTGAAAGACTGGCTTTTCTGTTCTGTTATTTTAACATATTCCTGCTCTCTGAATGCGAAAAATTAAATGAAGCTCTATCTTCAAAAACAAAAACCCGCCGCAATGGGCAGGTTTCATTAAGAATATGATTACAGCATTTTCGAGATGGTTGATTGATTGATTTTCTTCCCTTTTAATGCTTTTACAATCATGTCCTCAGTCTGCTTGGATACCCGTTTATTCGCCATCCTTGAAACTTGTTTTACAAGTCTTCTGATGTTTTGTTCATTGGACAGATCCATACCGTTCACAGACTTGGCCAGTTTCATAATATCATTACTGTTAACACCGGTTTTTTGTTCCACTTTTTTCATCATATCGCTCATTCAATATCACCCCTTCCCACTACTCACTGCATCTATATAAAAGGAGGTATTTGTTAATTTGTTGGGATTCCTTTGCATGAGTACCCCCATGCAAAGGATTTGTTTCATTTTTAATAGCCGTTGTAGCCGCCGCCGAATCCGCCACCATTCACATACGTTGCACCAACAATGATAAGCAGGATAAACAGAACAACTACCATCGCAAAGTTATTACCACCTGAATAACTCATGTATTATCACCTCCTTTGCGGCACTTACTTCATCGTATGAAATAGTAAACACTATCTGGCATTGCATCTGTCCATATTTTGCAAATAAAGGCGAATAGCTTAACAGTTGAAAAGAGCCTTCCGTAAAAGGCTCTTCTTTGCCGGGGGCGTAAGTGATATATAAAAGGAATTGGATGAATACTACAACATATGTCTTCAGGAAAAGGTTGCGCGGGCGGAGTACACAGATAATGATGAAAAGGGTATCTACCCTGATTACTTTATCCAGCCCAAATATCGCCAAATTTAGGGGAATACCCATATCATTGGACGTTCATCTACATACAGTAATGTAAACGGTTATGGAGGTGTCGTGGAAATGAGTGAATCATATGGCCATGGCGGCGGTTTCGCTTTAATCGTCGTACTGTTCATCCTGCTCATCATTGTCGGAGCAGCATATATGGGATGTTAGTTAAAGCTAAATTAAGGTAAAGGAGTGTTTTTTATGGAGTTTGGACCTAAGTATGGTTCCAACTATGGAGGATATAACGGTAATGTTGGAGGTGCCGGATACAACCACGGTGGAAACACAGCTGGAGCCGGATATGGCTGCAGTTGCGGATACGGTGATGGATTTACGTTAATCGTTGTATTATTTATCCTTCTTATCATCGTTGGCACGGCATGGTGTTAAGATATAAAACCTTCGCATCTTCTGATAATGGTTGTTGATTCCCCGTCATTCATGGGGAATCAATAACCAGTTTCTTTATAAAATAATGACCGGTTATCTTATTTGAGATATCCGGTCATTATTTTTGCATCGGGCAATTCTCTCAAAATTCCCTCTGTTCGTTTCCTGTCAATTAACTTTTTTCGGTCCATCCCAGTTCATTTCACGCAAACGGAATTTCTGCAGTTTTCCGGTTGCCGTTTTTGGCAGCGCATCGACAAATTCGACCTCTTTCGGGGCTTTAAAATGGGCCATGTTATCACGGCAAAAAGAAATAATTTCATCTTCAGTTACTTCTGCATCCGGGTAGCGTACGATAATCGCTTTTGGCACCTCCCCCCATTTTTCATTCGGAATGGAAATAACAGCTGTCTCCATAACTGCAGGATGTTTGTACAGAATCCCTTCCACCTCGGTTGAGGATATATTCTCACCGCCGGAAATAATCATATCCTTGGCGCGATCACGAATTTCGATATACCCGTCCGGATACGTTACTGCCAGATCACCAGTGTAAAACCAGCCATCTTTAATGGCTGAGGCTGTCCTTTCAGGGTCCTTGTAATACCCCTCCATTATCACGTTTCCGCGGGTTATGATTTCACCAAGTTCCTCTCCATCCCAGGCAACCTCTTTTCCATCCGGATGAACCACTTTTGTTTCACCATTAAAAGCAAGTTCTATCCCCTGCCTTGCCTTTATGACTGCCTGTTCATCAGGAGACTTACCATGGAATTCATTTTTCCACTCGCAGTACAAAATAAATGGTGAGGTTTCAGTGAGCCCATATACATGAATCATGTTTAAGCCGAGAATATCCTGAGCTTTCCCGATTAATGCCGCAGCAGGAGGGGCGCCGGCCGTGGCCATGCGGGGTTTCGTTTGTATATCAATTTCCTTCGCGTTTGGTTCATTTACGAGCATATTGATCACTGTTGGAGCCCCGCACAACAGTGATATATTTTTCTTATCAAACAATTCAAGAATAAGCGGCGGATCTACTTTTCGGAGACATACGTGCGTACCACCTGCTGCCGTTATCGCCCAGACACCGCCCCAGCCATTCGCATGAAACATCGGCAAAGTATGCAAATACACATCATCATGATTAACACCAAGATGATACATGAAATTAGCGGCATTCAAATAATTCGCCCGATGTGTCAGCATAACCCCTTTTGGCTTTGAGGTCGTTCCGCTCGTATAATTCAGGGTCAGCATCTGATTTTCATCAATTTCAACCTCTGGTACTTCCGCATCATACGGCACATGCGTAAGAAACGCTTCATAATCCACACTTTTCAACGAAGAATGATGCCCGGGAACAGCAACAACAACAATTTCTTCCAGCGACAGATTTTCTGCTATGTCTTCAATAGGTTCGGCAAATTCTGCATCGACAATTAAGATTTTTGCATCACTATGATTGATGATATAACCGAGATCTTCCGCGTCAAGGCGATAATTCAGCGGAACCATTACAGCACCAAGCTGGCCAATTCCATAAAAACGTTCGAGCATATAATGCGTATTTGGAAGCATTACCGCAACATGATCACTTTCCCGAATACCAGCATTATGCAGTGCCGCTGATAGTTGATTAGTCCGTTCGCCAAATTCTTTATAAGTGAACTCTTTCTCCTCATCAATTACAGCAGTTTTATCCGGATAGTACTTTACCGCACGTCGTTTCCAATCCAGTGGTGTTAACGGTGAAAACATGATTACCAGCCCCTTTGTTTGTAAATTCAAAATTATTAAACCCTATAACCATGATAATTTACCTATGGTATTCTGACAAGCAAAAGGGAAGAACCTTTGAAATTATTAAACAATGATATATGTCCTCTGTATTGTGAATGTGTACAATCGATGAAGCTGACATAAAGATGGCTGGGACAAAAATGTTTAAATGTCCCAGCCTCGTCATACAAGATATCTCTGCTTATTGTAAAATTTTCATCTGTGCGGCCACTTCATCCAGTGCCTGTTTTAGATCAGCGATAATATCATCAGCTTCCTCCAGCCCCGCTGACAAACGGATTAAACCATCTGTGACACCAAAACAGGCCCGTTTTTCAGGCGGTATCGATGCATGGGTCATTGATGCCGGATGTTGGACGAGTGTTTCCGTGTCCCCCAGACTAAATGAAATCATCGCCAATTCAAGTTTATCAAGAAACAGCTTGCTGGCTTGCATACCGCCTCTTACCTCAAATGAAACAATACCACCCATACGCTTCATTTGCTTTTTGGCCAGTTCATGCTGTGGATGGGATTCAAGACCAGGGTAAAAAACAGCTTCAATCATTGGATGTGATTCCAAAAATCTTGCAGTCGCTTGTGCATTTATACAGTGCTGCCTCATCCGTAACACAAGTGTTTTCAGGCCGCGGATAATCAAGAACGCATCCCAGGCATTTAATTGCTGTCCCAAATCACCCATAAACTTTTTGCGCATCGTTTCAATCGTCGTTTTTTCACCAGCAATAAATCCAGCAAGAACATCTCCATGACCATTCAGATATTTAGTCGCACTGTGAAGTACAATATCCGCCCCGCATGCCAGCGGATTTTGCAAGTATGGGCTCATAAAGGTATTATCAACAATTAGTGAAACATCATATTCATTGCATATTGCTGAGATCTGTTCAATATCCAGGATTGTAAGTCTTGGATTGGAAGGTGTTTCCATATAGACAGCTTTTGTTTCCTGTTTCATTGCTCTTGCAATATTCTTGGTATCCGTACAGTCCACAAAGCTAACATCAATTCCAAAACGCGGTGCAAGTGAGTCTAAAAAACTGTATGTACCGCCATATACATCTTTTGTCACGATAATGTGATCTCCGTTCCCCAAAAATGCCAGCAAAGCAGTTGAAATTGCTGCCATTCCGCTTGCAAGCCCTAGGCATTCCTCTGCCCCCTCCATTGCGGCAATTTTCTTTTCAAGCGTTCGGACAGTTGGATTCCCGTAACGCCCATAATATGTTCCATCTTTTTCCCCGGAGACAACAGCAGCAGCGTCATCCGCTGATTTAAAAGCATACGCCACTGCCGGCGTGATACTTTGGGTGATCATGCCTGTATCTTTATCTGGCTGCAGTCTTTCATGAATCATTTTCGTGCCGATTTTCCACCCCATAAACTCTATTCATCCTCTCTTTGTATTTTTGTATACAATTATTATGAAAAAATTAAATAAATGTTCTTATTCTTTCGACTGCCTTTTCCATGCTGCGGTTTACATGCTGCTGTGCAGCATGTTCTGCATTTTTTTCATCCCCATTAACGATATAATCAAGAATCAGAGCATGGTCATCTTTTTTCCCTTCTATCCGCTCGCTCCTGCCTAACAGCCCCAGACGTCGGTAACGGTTTATGCGGTCATTCAGCAAATTTAATATTTTGGCAGCAGTACGATTCCCGCTGATTTCGTACAAATAGGCATGAAATTGCATACCATACTTCACCTGTTCTGTCTCTGCCCCCTGTTCAGACGATTCTTGCAGCATTCTGACCAAATGCTTTAGGTACAGTTTATCCTTTTCAGTTGCATGTTTTGCCGCATCCCGGGCCACATAACCCTCCAGCAGACTTCGAACATTAAAAATATCCCTGGCTTCCGAAACAGAAATAGGCGCAACTTTTAAGCGTCCATTCGGCTTCCGCACCAACAGTTCCTCATACTCAAGCTGCTGCAATGCGCTGCGCAATGGTGTCCTGCTTACATCAAATTCCCGGGCCAGATTTTCCTCCACAATATTCTCATCAGGCTGCAAACTGCCGGAAATAATTTTATCTTTGATTTCGGCATACACATAATCTTTTGTAATCACTCGGCTGTTGCTCATGCATCTTCATTCCTTTTACAATTGTATACAATTATACTGAATTAATTTCTATGCAATGTCAACCTTTTTTCTGAAAAATATGAAGCCGTTAACATGACAAAAATGTAAATAGACATGACAAAGGTACGCATACTATTTTTGAGGTGTTACAAGCAAATGATGCTATTTATTGGTCAGGTTATTCTAATCTATATCATTACCATAATTGCAATCAGGCTTTTGGGTAAAGCCACTTTCGCGCAATTAACCGCACATGATTTAACAGGTATATTTTTCGTTGTCTCCCTCGCGGCGGGTCCGCTTTTTACAGCAAGCATATTTAAGGCGGTTGCCGGAATAGTTACGGTTGTAATTATACACATTATTTTTTCCAGACTCACACTGGTTAACAAATTAAACAAGCCGTTCATCGGTCACCCAACCATTGTAGTAAAACACGGCAAACTAATTAAAAATAATTTGAAAAGGTCCAGGTTCACATTAGTGGAGCTATTATCAAATTTACGGGAGAAAGGATATCCGGACATAACCTCAATTGAATTTGCTTTAATTGAAACAAACGGAAACATCAGCATCCTTCCCCGACAAGAAATGTCCCCAGTCACGCCGAAACAACTTGGCATCGAAACCGATTTCCAGGGAATGCCGATGGCGGTTGTGATTGAAGGAGAAATTCAACATCAGAATCTTAAATTAATCGGAAAAAACCGGGATTGGCTGGTCAATGAACTACAGGCAACAGGTTATAAAGATTTCAACCGGATTTTTTACGCCGCAGTCCGTGACAGCACAAACTCACTAACAGTTGATACAGGGGAAGGAGACTCAGGAAGGATCAAAGAATAGAAAAAGCGCATATCACACTCAAGCATATGCGCACCACTACTATTAACGTATTAACCTGAAAATAAACGGAATCCGGTATTTTTCTCCACCGTATGCTTTTACCAATGCGATAATCGTAAAGATAAAAGCCGCGAAGCCAATGATAAAAATGAGTACAAAACCAATTAAAATAATCATTAAAATGGTACAAACAATACTGTAAACCGTGTATGAAATCAGAAAGTTAAAATACTCCTTGCCATGGTAATCAATAAAATCGGATTCTTCACGCTTCAATAACCAAATTATCAGCGGTCCCAATATCGGCACAAAAAAACTGAGCAGGTAAATCAGCATCGCAAACAAACGCTCATCACTATTTGTCATGTTGCTCCCCCTCCTTTTTTACTGCTATTGCTGCTATTTTACCATACTTACCCGGAATAAATGTAAGTATGGTACATGTCCTCTCTCCTTCTTTCCTGCTTTCAGGCAAAAGAAATCCGTTTGACACCCATGTAATTTACCTTCTGAACTTTCTTTTCCAGACATATTCTTTTAAAAAGGAAAGGAGGTTGAAATACGATGGGTAAAATCCGTAATATAGGACTGCTCCCGCAAATACTGATTGCGTTTGTTGCTGCAGTGCTCGCAGGAATTATTTTCGGACCGGCCATTGACATTGTGCAGCCCCTCGGAGATCTTTTTCTGCGTCTTATTCAATTCATCATTGTTCCACTCGTAATGGCGTCACTTGTTGTAGGGGTTGCCAGTACAGGCAGTATGCGTACACTGGGCAGGATCGGTGGAAAAACTATTGCATATTACCTGGCAACAACGTTAATTGCCGTAACGATTGGGCTTCTTGCGGGGCTATTGTTTTCACCTGGAGCTGGTGTGGATATCTCAAATGCCGGAGAAATTCCGGAAGCGACAAAAACTGGTTCCGTCGTTGACATTTTACTAAACATTATTCCAACCAATCCGCTTTCAAGTTTGGCCAGCGGAAACATTCTACAAGTTATTTTCTTTTCGCTATTCCTTGGTGTAGGTATTACAATGGTTGGAGAAAAAGCACAGCCTGTTTATCGCTTTTTTGATGGACTTGCTGAAATTATGTACAAAATTACATGGGCAATCATGAAGCTTATCCCACTTGGAATTTTTGGTCTGCTGGCACCGATCATTGGTGAATACGGACTGTCTGTTCTGATGCCGCTCATTAAACTGATCTCTGTCGTCGCTATTGCCTGTATTGTGCACGCACTTATCACGTATTCAATTGTTGTTAAATCACTGGGAAAAATAAGTCCGTGGCAATTTTTCAAAGGAATCGCTCCGGCAAGTCTTGTTGCATTCAGTACACAAAGCAGCTCCGGAACATTACCGGTCACCATTAAATGTTCAGAAGACAACCTTGAAGTATCGAAAAAAATATCCAGTTTCGTGCTTCCATTGGGGGCAACCATTAACATGGATGGAACGTCACTATACTTAAGTGTGGCCACATTGTTTACTGCACAAGCCTTTGGTATCGATATGACAGTAGGCCAAATGCTGCTTGTTGTACTGATTGCGACGTTGGGTTCAATCGGCACTGCAGGGGTGCCTGGTGCGGGACTTGTCATGTTGACCATGGTCTTGACTGCGGTGAATCTGCCATTGGAGGGGATTGCACTAATTGCAGGTGTTGATCGCTTTATGGACATGTTCCGGACATCTGTCAATATAACCGGTGATGCTGCAGGGGCATTGATTGTTCATAAGTCGGAAAGCGAATTCAAGGATGACAATATCGAGGTAAGTTAACCTTTTTTGGCATTGCTTGAAAAATTGCTTTTGACATACCTGCTGTAATTGTGAACTTGAGCGGGAAAATTGTGAACTTCAGCCGAATGGAACGCACTTTGAGCCGATTTGTACAAATTTGAGCCGAAATCACCTCAACTTGAGCCAAAACAACAAATAAAAAGGCAACGGGCACTTTAACCAGTGCGCGTTGCCTTTTAAAATTTCTATTCAGTCAACAGTGGATAGTATCCTTCTTCATTGTGTGTTTCCGTGCCGACAAGCGGTGGATTAAACACACATACCATACGCATTTGCGTACGTGCACGCAGATAATGCTTATCGTGATCGTTCAAAATATACATCGTGCCGGGCTTAATCTGGTGAACTTCGCCTTTAGCAATATCTTCAATTTCACCTTCACCCTCAATGCAGTAAACTGCCTCAATGTGGTTTTTATACCAAAAATAGTTATTCGTCCCAGCTTTGATAATCGTATCATTCATGCTGAAACCAACCCCGTCTTTATTAAGCAAAAACCGGCGGCTGCTCCAATTTTCATCAGATGTTTCGTCTTCTGTACCTACAATATTTTCCAGTGATTTTACAATCATTAAAAATTCCCCTTTTCTCTGTACCAGATTATTTTTTGGATTGGCAATCCGTCCCGCCGAAAGACTTTAGTCGGCGAGCATGACTGCCTGGTTCTTGTAATACTGTATCGTTTCTCTAATTACGAAAGTGCAGCTTTAATACTTTCTTCTAAAATGTCAAGTCCTTCCTTCAGTCCCGCTTCATCAATAATAAGCGGTGGGAGGAATTTGACAACTTCATCTTTCGGTCCTGATGTCTCAACAATCAGTCCGCGTTTAAATGCTTCTGCACAAATTTCGTTGGCAAGCCCATCTTTGTGAATAGCAATACCCTGCATCAAGCCTCTGCCGCGTGCTTCACCATTCAAAGCAGGGTATCCTTCAATCAAGGCATCAATCGCATTGCGCAATAATTTGGCTTTTTCCATAATTGATTTGCTGAATTCATCTGTTTCCCAGCGGGTAAGTGCTTCCGTCGCCGCGATAAATGCCATATTATTTCCACGGAATGTACCATTATGCTCACCTGGTCCCCACTGATCGTATTCAGGCTTAATCAGAGTAATTGCCATTGGCAGACCGATTCCGCCGATTGACTTGGATAAGCAAACAATGTCCGGATTAATGCCAGCTGGCTCAAAACTGAAGAAGGTTCCAGTTCTGCCGCAGCCTGCCTGAACATCATCAACAATCAGCAGAATATCCCATTTCCGGCAAACTTCTTCCACTTTTTTCAGCCATTCCATTCTTGCGGCGTTAATTCCGCCTTCACCTTGAACGGTTTCCAAAATGATTGCGGCTGGCAGTGCTACGCCGCTTCCACTGTCTTCCAAAAAGCGTTCAAGATATGCAATTGAATCATGTTCTTCCACATAATCATCGAATGGCATTGCCACAGAATGATGAAGCGGAACACCCGCACCGCGCCGTTTAAATGAATTACCTGTTACGGATAACGACCCAATTGTCATGCCATGAAAAGCATTTGTAAAATTAATTACCGTATCACGGCCCGTCACTTTTCTGGCAATTTTCAAGGCACTCTCTACTGTGTTTGTGCCTGTTGGTCCTGGAAACATTATTTTATAGTCGAGTTTACGAGGTGTTAAAATAACTTCTTTAAAGCGTTCCAAAAACTCTTTTCTTGGAGTTGTTGCCATGTCGAGGCTGTGAATGACACCATCATTTTTAATATACTCAATTAATTTTTCCTGCATAACATCATCATTGTGACCATAACTCAGTGCACCTGCACCGGCGAAAAAATCAATATATTCTTTTCCATCTATGTCCCAAAGCTTATAACCTTTAGCTTTTTCAAATATCGTTGGCCACCCGCGGCTGTAGCTTCTAACCGCAGATTCAATTTCTTCAAACGTTTTCATTTTCTCATTATCCAGCACTGCTGTTGTCACGAAATCATCCCTTTATACATTATTTTTGATATTCAAAAGGTCCAATCTTATACAAAGATTCGTCCTCATGACCTGTTCGCGGGAAATCAATGGATAAAAAGTAATTTCCGACCACACAATTCGTATCCATCTTGTTGGCAAGTCCCATGAACAGATGCTGTGAAGCAATATTTGACGGTGAAACTGTCGCTTCCACGTAGCGGACATCATTGCAGCAATTCCGATCCAGCAATTCAAACAACATTCTCGTTGCAAGACCATGACCTCGCTGCTTTTCATCTACTGCCACCTGCCAAATAAAGAGCGTATCCGGCTTATCCGGACGAATGAACCCGGATATAAATCCGACTACTTCATCCTCTTTTTTTACAACGATGGAAGTTTCTGAAAAGATTTCACACCACATGAGATAGCTGTACGAAGAGTTTACGTCAAGCACCCCTGTGCCTTCCACAAGCTCCCATACGGCAGCTCCATCATCCTTGGAAGGGATTTGAAAATGAAAATCGTCCGTTTTTTCCCTAGTTTTTACCATAACATCCTTTACGTCGTTCTGGATGCTCCCACCTCCTGTCCGTTTGTTTTAAAAAATGTACTCTACAAGCTTAAATAGAATGCGCTGTTTCGTCAAAAAGGATTAAGCAGTATTTAGCATGTTTAATCGGTATTAATTACGATTAGCCCGAACTAAACTCGTATAGGATAAAAAAAGCTTGGAAATATAAGCAAATAAACACAATCCTTCCCTTATTTAAAAAATCAAGTGGGAAATTTGAAGTTTTTGTGTCTTTTTTTCAAAATATCTGTTACAATATAATTAGAAAACGGTTTCATGAATCAGTTTTCAGAAGGGGATGATTTTCATGGGTATCATAGTGATGTTTGTAGCACTGGCAACACTAACACCGTTTTTGTTTATTCATCTAAATAAAAAAATACCGGCAGTGCTGCAGGCAATCCTGGTATTCGGCATGTGGTTCTATTACCTTGAAGCAGCATTCTTTGTGGCACCGGGAGCCTTTTCCATAACGTGGTTCATGTTCTACGGCAGCCTGATACTTGCTGAGGTTGCATGGATCATGTTCATTATCCAAATGGTTAAGTTCTCAATGACAAAAGCCAAAACTTACCGCGAACAACGACTTAAAGATCCTATTAGTGAATTGTAAAAAAACCCTCTCTCCACATTCGGAGAGAGGGTTTTTCAGGCCTTATTTACATGTCATCCATTTCGTGATCCATTTGTTCCTGCTGCATATTTTGATGCTGGCTGTCCATGTCCATATCGCCCATATCAAAAGCCCATATCATAGTGAACAAGGAACCAGCTACAACAATGCCGACCATTATCGAAGCGTGAAACATCATATTCCATGGTCCATGGCCAACACCTTCTGTCTCGGTCAAATGCATAAACAGGAATAGTTGAATGGCCGCTTGTATAACTGCCATCGTAAGTGTCCCAGCAATAATCCAGCCATCAGACAGACCCGAGTCGAGCGCTACCCAGGCAGCGGCAATTGTCAGTATAAGTGACAGTGCAAAACCTATTATGTGCTTAACTGGTATTTTTCCTGAATGTTTTTTATCCATTTTACATCACCATCCCAAACAAATAGATACAAGTAAAAAGGAAAATCCAAACTACGTCCAAGAAATGCCAGTAAAGTCCAATGATAAATACCTTATGGCTCGAAAAGTTTGTAATACCTCGCTGAAACAGCTGGATAATGAGCATAATCATCCAACCGGTACCGAATGTCACGTGCAATCCGTGTGTCCCGGCCAGTATGAAAAACGAAGACCAGTAAGCACTTGTTTGCAGGGTCGCACCTTCATGTGTTGCGTATTTATAAAATTCCTCAATCTCAAGTCCAAGGAATGAAAATCCCAACAGTAAAGTAATAATCAGCCAAGTAATTAAACCCTTTGTGTTTCCTCGGCGCATTTCGTGAATTCCAACACCGCAAGTAAAACTGCTTGTCAAAAGGATGAACGTCATCAGCAGGGCACTCTTTGCTTCGAAAATTTCACTTGGCACCGGGCCATCAGCGGTACGTCCAAACATTACTGCATATGTTGCAAACAAAGTTGAGAATAGTACAACCTCGGCAGCAAGGAAAATCCAAAAACCAGTAATATTCAATCTCCCATGCTCCGTGCGGTATTCCAACGGGCCGGTTTTAAGATTTTGTTCACTCATCATCTAACCCCCTTGCTGAACGTTCAAAGCGTTTAATTTCATCCACTTCAATATGATAACCTTCATCATACTCAAAGGACCTCAGGATCATCATTATAATTCCGCCTGCCAGAAAGATTGCTGCAGCAGTTACCCACTCAAATACAAGAGCAAAACTGGCGAAGAACAGAATCAGCATCATGATAAACGGTTTCCCTGAACTGCTTGGCATATGAATTGGTTCCAATTTACTTTCATCATAAGTCGTTTCACCATTTTTCTTCATTTCCAATAACGCGTCGTAACCGACATTGTCCGGTAACGTTGCAAAATTATAGGAAGGAATTGGTGTCGGCGTAGCCCACTCAAGCGTTCTGCCATCCCACGAATCGCCTGTTTTTTCCCGTTCACTGTAACGGAAGCTGTAATAAATTGCATATACGAAGATGGCAAATCCAACTCCCATGCCAAATGCGCCAATCGTTGAAAGGAAATTAAGCGTAAACCACTCTGGTACAGAATGGAAAACTCTTCTACGCATTCCATCCAATCCCACGAAAAACTGTGGCAGGAAGCATACATGGAAACCAATAACAAAGAACCAGAAAGCCCATTTGCTTAATGTTTCATTCAATTTATGCCCGAACATTTTCGGATACCAGAAAACCAGTCCCGCGAAACAGGCAAATACAGTTCCAGGTATCAGGACATAGTGGAAATGCGCCACCAGGAAGTACGAGTTATGATACTGGTAATCCGTCGCCGCCATTCCAAGCATAACACCGGTAATACCACCGATAACAAAGCTTGGAACAAATGCAAGTGACCAAAGCATTGGTGATGTAAACTCCATTTTTGATTTGTACATCGTTGCCAGCCAGTTGAATATCTTTACCCCGGTAGGCACGGCAATCAGCATCGTTGAAATGGAAAATACCGAATTGACAAATGCGCCTGTACCCATTGTAAAGAAATGGTGCACCCACGTCGTAAAACTCAGTCCGGCAATAACGATAATCGACCAAACCATAACGTTATAGCCAAACAGTCTCTTCCGTGCAAAGGTTGCAATAACCTCCGAGAAAATACCGAATGCCGGTAATATAACGATATAAACTTCCGGATGTCCCCACATCCAGAATAAGTTAGCCCACATCATAGGCAAGCCTTCTCCTGCCAATGTAAAGAAATGGGAATCGAAAATACGGTCAATGGTTAAAAGTGCCAAGTTTACCGTCAAAATCGGAAAAGCAAAAATGATAATAAACGTTGTAATCAATGTGGACCATGTGAAAATCGGCATCTGAAACATTTTCATACCAGGTGCCCGCATTTTCAAAATGGTTACCATCAAGTTAATACCTGTTGCCAGTGTACCAATACCGGCTAATTGAAGACCCATTAAATAAAAGTTCTGTCCGGGTCCGGGACTCATTGCCGCTCCTGCAAGTGGTGTGTAACTCGTCCAGCCTGCATCAGGTGAACCCCCGATTACAAATGAAAGGTTAAACAGCATTGCCCCGAAGAAAAATGACCAGAAACTAATTGCATTCACGTATGGAAATGCAAAGTCGCGGGCTCCAATCTGTAATGGAACAATAATATTCATTAAGCCGATTAAAAACGGCATCGCCATAAAGATAATCATTACAGTTCCATGTGTTGTAAATATCTCATCATAGTGCTGTGCACCAAGGAAATTCATACTTGGAAATGCAAGCTGCACACGCATCATCAGAGCGTCCATTCCTCCGCGGAACAACATTGCCAATGCACTCAAAAGATACATAATTCCAATTTTTTTATGGTCAACTGTGGTTAGCCATTCACGCCACAGCCAAGTCCATTTTTTGAAATAGGTAAGGATGAAAATGATTGCTGATGACACCAGAACAATAGCAACCATACCCGCGTAAATCAACGGTTCACCCGTTACAAGCAATTGATCAAGCCCCATTGTTTCACCTGCTTTCTTATTTTACTTCCAATCTTCATGATACTTCTCGCGATGTTCTGCATCGTTTTTCAGTTCCTGCTTGCCGTCATAGAATTCTTTGCCATACAGTTTAATGGCATAATCCATTCCGGCCATGGTTCCGTGATCAACCCACTGCAGATGTGTCGAAGAAAATGTAGAACGACCGACAATGCTTGGTGCCAGAAGTTCATGATACTTATCCTTCGTTAATTTAGGAGCATTCTGCTTTTTGGTGCTTACCCAATCCCGGAACTTTTTACTGTCTTCCGCATAAACTTTAAACGTCTGCTCGGTGAATCCTAATCCGGTAAAGTTCGAGTTTGAACCGTCATATACCCCCGGTTCATCCGCCTGCAGATAAAGGATATTGCGCATGCCGGCCATATTGTACATTTGACCGCCTAATGCCGGAATCCATAACGCTGCCATCGAACCAGTTGATTGCAACCGGAATTCAACAGGACGATCCGTCGGAATGTGCAAATAGTTCACTGTTTCGATACCCTGCTCCGGATAACTGAAAAACCATTTCCAGTCAGATGATGTTGCATGGATAACCAATGGGTCCTTCCCGCTGGCAGATTCCGGCGGTTCCTCAAAATCAAACAATGTCGTCACAGTTGGAACGGCCAAAGCTATCACAATTATAAATGGAATAACTGTCCATATCGTCTCAATCAGCTTATTCCCGTGCATATCCGGTTTATAGTCGTCCTCGCTGCGATTTTTCTTTCCTGCACGGTATTTAAACAAAAATATCGTAAACGGTATCCAAACCATCAGACAAACCGCGCCCATAAAATACAACGAATAAATGATTAAATCGCGCTGTTTCTCTGCTATTGGCCCCGCTGGATCAAATACCACCATTTGGTCACAACCGCTTAACAGAAAAATCATACCTAAGAGCAATAATGTATACCATTTTTTAGAATGTTTTTTCCGTAACTTCATGAAATCCCTCCCGCTGTCAGTCATTTTTAGCCTACCCTTCAAAAATCATTCGATCATAGTTTACCAAATCCACTATAAAGTTGTACCAAGGTAAATACTGATTTTATGCGTGTTTATAAATTTGTTGAATTTCTGTTACAAAATGTTCTAAATTTCAAGCGCTTACATGGAAAAATGCTTTTTTTCACAAATTTCTGCGCCATTTTTCCCACACATGTTCAATGATTCCTTATTATCCTCCCAATTAAACGTATTGAGATAAATTAACCATAAAAAAACAAAGACCCCCTGTTAAAGCAAGGCCTTTGTCTATATAAATCCTTTAAAAAGTAATCTATTCGGTTATTGATTTCTTGCGGAATTTGGCCGTGATTTCGTATACGATTGGGACAATAACAAGTGTAAGCAGTGTTGAACTTGCCAAACCACCTATTACAGTAACACCAAGGCCTTTCGAAATCAGTCCTCCACCTTCCATTCCGATTGCAAGTGGAATAAGAGCGCCGATTGTCGCAAGGGCGGTCATTAAAATCGGTCTCAGGCGGGTTGAACCTGCTTCCAGAAGGGCTTCCCTCGTTGTAAAGCCTTCTTTTTCCTTGTGAATCACCCTGTCAATCAATACAATCGCATTGGTTACAACAATTCCAATTAACATCAATGCACCAATCATCGCTGAAACACTGAGCGGTTCATCCGCCATCCATAATGCAGCCAATCCGCCAATAATCGTAAATGGCAGTGAGAACAATATAGCAAATGGTGCAAGTGCTCCCCCGAATGTTACGACAAGGATGAAATAAACAATCACAATTGCAGCAAGCATTGCTAAGCCAAGTTGTGTAAAGGACTCATTAATTTGTTCCGTTACACCGCCGAATTCGACTTGAACTCCATCAGGAAGTTTTTGATCATGGATAGCATTCTTCACGTCAGCAGATACTGCTGCTGCATCATCCGTTTTAACATCCGCACTGATGGAGGCGTACATTTTACCATCCCTGCGCTTAATTGTGTCAGGAGCTTTTCCTTTTTTCACATCCATTACATCACCAAGTCGGACAACTGTTCCAAGCGGTGTCTGTATTTCAGTGTCTTTCAAGTCTTTAAGACTACTGTAAGCAACCTCATCCGTTTTAACAAAGACATCTACCTCTTCACCATCATGTTTTACCGTTGTAAGAACAGGCTTTGCCCCGGAGTTGCTTAAATTCAAACCAACCTGTGCTGCTGTTAATCCATTTTGGCTTAATTTCTCTGGATTAGCCACAAGAGTATATTGATCATATGCCTCTGACAAACTGGATTCCACTTTTTCCAAATCATTGTTGTTTTTCAATGCCGGCATAATTTTGTCCTCGGCAGCTTGAATATCTTCCAAGTTGTCTCCATAAATAAACAGTTCCATTCCGCCGCCGGTTGGGGCAAAATCTATGGTTCCCCATTCACCCTGCTTCGTCTGTTTATTTAATGCTTTAATAACGTTTGAACTTTCATCACTGAAATTTTCAAAGTCCTTATCATACTCAACAAAGAACAGTGCGGAATTTTCACCGCCCATTCCCATTGGACCACCGCCGCCCAAAGAAAATTGATATGATGTTACACCTTCACGATTATGGAAGAATTCTTCCGCATTAAGCGCAACGTCTTCAGCTTCCTCTTTGGTCTGCCCTGGTTCCGGGCTGTATGTTGCCATAATCATTTTTTCCTGATCACTTGGAAGAAAGCTTACCCCGATTACAGGTACCAGGAACAAACTTGCAACTAACAGCAAAGTTGCACCGCCAAATGTGATAAATTTGTGATCCAATGCCCAGTTAAGGATGCGTTTATAACCACCGGCAAGCCTGCTTGATTTCCGATGACTTGTACTGCTTTGCACGGAAGCAGATCTTTTCATTTTTTTCGCAAACAGCGAATGAGCAAGCATTGGGACAATCGTTATTGCCACAATTAGTGAAGCTGATAGTGCAAACACAACTGCAAGCGCAAATGGCATAAACATTTCACCGACCTGTCCGTTGACAAGTCCCAGCGGTAAAAACACCGCTATTGTTACAATAGTCGATGAAGCAATCGGTATAAACATTTGTCTTGTTGCTTCACGAATCAATTCCTTCCCGGTAAGCTGTTCTCCGGGTAATTCCATCCTTCTGTAAATATTTTCAATAACTACGATTGAATCATCAATAACCCGTCCAATTGCGACTGTCAGTGCACCAAGTGTCATTATATTTAAGGTTATATCCATTTGATGCAGCAGGAACACTGCCATCAGCAATGACAAAGGAATTGAAACAATGGATATTAATGTAGTTTTAATACTTCTTAAGAAAAGAAGTATGATCACAACGGCGAACAACGCGCCAAATAACGCTTTACTCAGCATTGTGTTAACCGATTCCTCGATCGGTTCGCCTTGATCAAAGGTGGTTGTAATCGAAATTCCAAGTTCATCTTCCAAATCATTGATTTGATCTTTGACACGATTAACAACTTCTACGGTATTGGCATCAGATGCTTTTACAATCTGTATCCCTATTGAATCTTCACCATTTGTTCTGGAAATGGATTTAACTTCACCGGTTACGTTAATGTCAGCAAGCTCTTTTAATTGAATCGTCGGAATTTCCGTCGTTCCTTGCTGCATTTGTTGTTTAATACCCTGCTGTGCTGCTTGATTTTGTGAACTCTGTAAAGATGATCCAGCACCTGCCGGAACAGCAGGCAATGACAGATTTTTCAAGTCCTCAGCAGTTGTGACGTTACCATCAATAACGACATTTTTAACTTCTCCATCAAAATTGGTTAAACCAAGGGGAAAAGAAACGTCAGATCCCTTAATTAAATCTTCCACCTTTTTTGTGGTTAAACCGAATTGTGCCATCTTTTCTTCATTGAAATCAATGGACACCTTTTGAATTTGCTGTCCACTGACCTGTACATCAGAGACACCCTGAAGTCCTTCCAATTCCGGTACAATATCCTGTTCCACCGTATCTGTAAGCTTGGAAAGAGATTTATCCCCATCACTCACACTTAGTGCTATAACTGGAAATGCATTAAGACTTATCCTTGAAACTTCAGGCTCTTCAGCACCCTCCGGAAGCCCAAGATCAGACAGAGCACTCTTTACCTCCGTTGTTGCTTTATCCATATCTTTTTCAAAATCAAATTGTATTTGAACGGACGATGCATTTGCAAATGATGATGAACTGACAAGGTCAACACCTTCAATGTTTTCTACACTTTTTTCAATTGGTACCGTTATTTCTTGAGCAACTTCATCCGGTGCCGCACCTGGATAAGTTGTCATAACCGAAACATTCGGCATCGTAATATCTGGCATCGTCTCCTCATTCATTTTAAAACCCGAATATAAACCCGAAGCGATAACCAATATGGTCAAAATCCATATTGCGAATTTATTATGCAGGGAAAAGTTAATAATCTTCTTCAAAAAATCCACTCCCTCGTTACTCTTTGACTGACTGGTCAGAACATTATCCAATATACCCTTTTTCTTACGTCAATGCAAGCTATATTTGTAATTTAAACAACTTGTATGGCTGTTAAATTTTTGATAAGATGATGCTTATATTGAATGGTTATCTTGCTTATGACCAATCAGTCATCACCGTAAAAAGGTCGTGAAACGATGAACGAAAAGAAGAAAAATATTATTGAAACAGCTATTGAACTTTTTGCTGATAAAGGATTTTATGCCACCTCTATAGAAGAAATAGCCAAAAAAAGTGAATTATCCAAAGGCGCTTTTTACCTGCATTTTCGATCAAAGGATGAGCTTTTCATTGAAATCTTTAAATATTATCATAATCTGATACAGGATAAAGTCCGGGATGTTATCGATGAGCAATCAAGTCCAAGGGATAATTTTATACGTCAGGTGGAAGTGCAGTTCCATATCATAATGAAACACCGTAATTTTATATTGACACAATTGAAAGAACAGGCTTTCACACTTAATAAAGAACTTTTTGAACTCGTAAAGGCTAAAGAATATGAAATTTCCCAATGGCATAAAAACAATTTTGCCGCTATATATGGTGAAGCAATTACACCATATGTTCACGACCTGGGGATCATTTATGAAGGAATCAAGAATCGTTACTTTCAGATTTTGCTTAGTGGTAATGTCGAAGTGGATATCACAGAACTGGCAGTGTTTATCGTGGAACGTATTGATGAAACGGCCAAAAACCTGCTGGATAGCAAGCGGCCAGCAATAATAACGGATCAAAAAATGAAGGCAGCCTTTGCAGATATCTGTTTACCCGAAGAAACAAAAAAAGAGGTTGTAATTGACAATTTGCTGGAAATGCAGGCTATGCTGCATGAATTCGATCTTGAAGCGGAAAAGAAAAGTGAATTGCAAGAAGTGATTGATTATCTGCTACAGGAAGTCAAGAAGACAGATGCAAAAGAATTTGTCATCCAGGGGCTGCTGGCAAACTTTAAGGGAATCAGCCAATTTGATCGGTACCGTGAGCAAATTTCTGAAAAGATGCAGATACGTTTGTTGTAATATAAAAGCCAAATGGCTGGGACAACCAAAAACGTGCAATTAAAGAGGTTTTTCTTTGGATAAGACACTTTTGCCCCAGCCTCTTTGTCATGTTTAATCATTAAACCGTATGTTTTCATCAACGAGAACACCCATTTTCACATAATGGAGCAGCTTTTCACACTCTGTTTTCGCCCGTTTTCTGCCAATTTTAGTTTTATACCAGTTATCTTGCCGGGTCCATTTGTCATTAACCGGGCATAAGGAATAATCAATCCATTCCGGCATATAGGTTTTCATCGTCAAGTGCAGCCTGCGCATGTGATACGAACCGGTAACTATAAGAAGCCTGTTTATATTGTGCAGATAAAAAGCCCGATCCATTACCAGCAATGACGCAAGCACATTTTCTTTGGTATGCATCGAGATATCTTCAAGTAATATATCTCCGTCAGCTACCCCATACTTTAACGCTTCATGCTTCAGCATCAACGCTTCCGGATAATCCTGTCCTTCCCATCTGACACCACCGGAAAACAGCATTTTGGCGGCCCTGCCATTTTTATAGAGTTCGACAGCTTTCGGTAAACGATACTGTGCAGCTTTACTGCTCCCCGCAACAAAAATACATTCACCATTTCTTCCGTCATCTTCCACTCCATCATATAACAAACGGCTAACCTGTTGATCGGTCAGCTTTTCACTATCCAAGCTGGAGATTAACATGCGCACATCCTCACCTTTAAAAGGTGTAAACCAATCCCGATTCACACCCTTTAGTATGCTAGTTAAATAATTGTTCCACCATTTTATCAACATGAATTTCGGTAGTATTCAATAATGGTATTTCCACATCTTCATCTTTCAAAATCATCGGAAGTTCTGTACATCCCAGAATCAACCCATCCAGGTTCTCATCAGTAATCATTTTACCAACAATATTCAAGAAGTCCTGCTTTGTATCAGGATTGACAATGCCATTTTCCAGTTCCTCCACAATACGCTGGTGGATAAACTGCTGATCTGTCTTACTTGGCACAACAATTTTTTTGTCGCCCGTTTGAAACGGTTTTTTGAAAAACTCATGTTCCATCGTAAACTTCGTTCCCAGTAATCCAACATTCTTCAAGCCCAGTTCTTCAGATTTATCAAACGTTGCTTCCACAATACTGATCATCGGTATATTGACTTTTTCCCGCACTTCATCAAATACGATATGCGGCGTATTGGCGGACACAACAACAAAATCAGCGCCAATGTCCTCCAGCTTCACAGCTGCACTTGCAACATATTCAACAAGATCACCAAATCGATCCTCACTAATATACTGAAAGATATTATACATATTGATACTGTTAATAAAAAGCTCCGGCAATGTCTGCTTAGTTCCCATCCGGTCCTGATACTTGCGAATGAAAGACTGGTAATAATCTACTGTGGATTCCGGACCCAGGCCGCCTACGATTCCTGCACGTTTCATTCTATCCCTTCCTTTTTCAAGTATTCCAATCTATTAACTTATGTTTTCAGTTTATCACATGGCAGAAAAAATGCCACCAACCCCCTTCCGAATCACAAAGTTCGAAAAGAGTTTGGTGACATATTATCTTTTTTTCCCTTTATTTCGCCGGTTACGATCATTCAGCTTAATAACAATGCCTTGAACAACCCGTCTGTCTTCGTCAACCTTGCCCTCATTTTCTTCTTCCCGAAGGCCCCACATTTTTAAAAGATAGAACAACGCAATGGAATAACTTGTCAGCTGCAGAAATTTCAGCAGACCGCCTGCAAGCTGCTGATCGTAAACAGCCGTCAACGCGGGTATCAATTCACCGGAAACTGCTGTGTAAGATGTGTAGTGTGGATCCTGTACAACAAGCAGGAAAATCCCAATCGGCATCAGAAACAACGCTGTAAAAAAAACGTAAGCAGCCCGCATGAAATAACTGTGGTCAGATATTTCGCCTGATGGCTGAATAATGATCCACCATGTAAGAAAGGCAAGTGTTATCAATAGTATTTCACAGAAAAATTGTAAAAACATAACATCATGAATGATATTAAAAAATGATGGAATAAAAAATATTGTTACAAGCCCATTAAATGCTACTGCCAGGGGCCAAGGATGCGCAAACACCAGTTTAGCAATTTTGGACCGTTTGTGATGCCAGAAATAAACAGACAAATACTGCTTCGGCAGGCTTAGAATAAACAGTGGGACCGCAACAAAACACAACAAGGAAATTTGCAGGGACAATGCACTGAACAGAAATTCATCCGCAATAACGGCAAACGGCGTTCCTTCGACAAGATAAAAAAGTATAACTGCCGTAAAGAAATACGTCTTCTGTGTCGTTGTCGCGTTGAACTGTGACGACTTAATGATGGAATGTATATACCAATAACAAAGCAGAGCTGCTGTCACAAGACTGACAGGTCCGATCAGTTCATACCAAGCATAATTGGAGAATAGAGCACTCATCGTAAATCACCACCATTCCGCATGTTCGCGACCATTAATTTCTTTTATTTTAACAAAATATACTGCAAATAGATAGAGGGCGGCTAACTTTCCCGATGTTTGCCAAGTTCCGTTTACCATGCTGTATTACATCAGTCCATAATTGAAATATTCCCTGAGGTGGTGACAGCACATATCGAGTTGGCTTTCGCATCTCCTCTTACCCCGGAGAAACTGTTTTTCTGTTTTTCCGTAGCCGTTAATCCTCCGATCCGAACCTTTCTGCTGCCGGATGTAACCCGGCAGTCAACACGCAAATTTTCCGGGTATGCATCACTGTCAATATTCACATTACCGCTTGTTGCCCGGCAATCCAGATCACCACTGAACGATTTGCCGCGAATACGTATGTTCCCGCTTGATACTTTACATTCTGTGCTTCCTTCCAGCTGATCCGTGTGAAGAACAATTTCACCGGATGATGCCTCATATTTCGCTTGCTTGCTGGTAAGGTCTCTTATATGGACAGACCCGCTGCTTACCCAAGCCATAACTGAATCAGCATGACAGTTTTTGACAAGCATATCCCCACTCGAAGCTTTCAGCATCAGTCTTCCTGTAACGCGAAGACGGGCAGCAATATGGTTGCCGGATGAAGCAATGCCGGTATATGATTTTGTTTCGATATTATTGACCACACAATCACCTGAAGATGACGTCACATGGAAATCATCATAGATCTTGGGAGGAACCGTAACGTGCAGACTAAGATTTGTCGCCATTACTCCAAAAAACTTTCCCTGATGTTTAATAATATCGATATCAAGGATACCACCATTTTGCTGCACACTAAATTCAAGCTTATTTGCAATACTTTCACTGATTTTACCTTCCAGCAATACGTGAATATCATCCCCGGTTCCGACTGACACATTTATATCTGCCGGATTTGCCTGAATTCTGATGGCTTCTACTCCCCCTCCAGCAATCACTTTCGTTTCGTGCACCATTTTCATCTTTGAACCTAATAAATGCATTCATCTCCACCCCGTCTCTGTTATTTGTCTCTATTTTATCATGGATCACGAACGGTTTACTCTGTCTGGAGACGGAGATGCACCATACGCTGGTATGATTTTCAACTAAAAAGCACAAGACCCTTATAGGAAGGCTTGTGCTTTTTAGTCATAAAACATCTCGATTATTTTGCTGTGCTTCCTGTACCTGCTGACGCGTATCATGAAGTTGTTCATACGCCTGCTGGAATTGTGCGTTCTCTGTTGCCTCTGTTCCAGCTTGATTTTGCGCATGCTCCAAATCATGCTGAGCCTGATCCAACAGCTGACCTGCCTGATTCAGGAGTTGTTCATTGGAACCTTGCGCCTGACGTGCAGCTTCTTGTGCTTCCTGTATCTGCCGGCTCGCCTGCTGCAGCTGCGCATGCAGGGATTGATGTGTCATATCAATGACCTCCCATTCGAACATTGCATTATTTATAAGTTGTATGCTTACTTTATTTCTGTCCAAGTTCGAACGGCTTATTCTCAGTAATAAGCAATCATTGGCAGGCAAATCCATCATCCTTTCCCCTGCCAAGCTTATGCACTATAATTAAAGAATAAGCTAATCTGTTGCCATTAAGGAAAGTTTCGACTAAAACTGTGATTATTTAAATTAAAGGAGGTAACCTTTTGCAAACTCTCCAATTTCATCCTGCATGGGATAGTACACTTTCCGAAAAGGATCGGCATACCATAAAACAATCATTTGAGCTTGCAACCCTGAAACCGGACAAGATTATACAGTTCACACCGCTATGGCAGGCAAAAAATCACCGCGGGAACCTGCTGGTAACAGTACTGATCCACAACATCGGCGAAGCGGAAGTAACATGGAATAAGGAAAAAATTGTCTTATACACAAATAGCTCAAAAATGGCTGAACACAGGTTTTCGTTGCCTTTCACGTGTAAATCAAAGACCAGCACACCCTGGACGTTTATTTTTCCGCAAGGCCATTATGAAGGAGATTACGAAATCCCCAACGGTGAATTATTCTTGAAAAACTGAATCATCTCATATCGTACAAGTAATAAATATAATCGGATGATGCACCGGCCTGTCCCATTTGACGCAGCATCGCTCCGAACATTCCCTTTTTTGAATTACTACCCTTACGATTCATGCTCCAGCCGGTAAATCCTTTTGAACGTTGGACTCAACTCACTCCATACATCAAACTTATTTCCATCCGAGTCGTAAAACACAAAATTATTGCCGGAATGACCGCGATCCTCGATTTCACCGACTCGCACACCTTTCGTAAATAAATCATTTCGCAACATTTTCAAAGCCTCCGCACCATCCACTTCAAAGGTAATGGAAAAACACTCTGTTCCATGAACATCATAAAAATTCGCATTCTCTCCCGTTTTTGCTCGAACTAGAAAAAAGCTTTGATCAGCAAAATTTAAAATCGCCTTATCTGTATCCTGATAATTCACTTCCGCCCCCAGCTTGCTCGTATACCATTTTGCAGATTCTTCCACATCTGATACCGGAAGATATGTTGTCCCCACTCTTTTTAATATTTCCTTCATTAGATTTCCTCCCAATTGAAAGATTACATTATTGTCTTGTAAACCATCAGCCACATTACCTTTTCGACATATATCCAATTTATCCTGCAAGAAAAAACGGGCACTCATGTGATTTCACATGAATGCCCGTTTATCTTCAATAATTAATGCTTATAAACTTTTGCTTCTCTGAAATAGGTATCAAGACCGAAGTTTTGGAAAGCAATTCCCTCTACATACGGTTTGACAAGCATTGCGCTGCCTTTTTGATAGGTTGGAATAGCAATTGCATTCTCGATCAATACCTTTTCAGCTTTTTGCAGTACTTCCCAGCGTTCTTTTTCTTTCTGCTGTTTAGCAAGATTTCGTGCTTTTTCAATCAATTTATCATATTTCTCACGCTCAATACCATTTGCATCGTTCGGGCCATCACTGTGCCAATAGCCTAAGAAAGTCATTGGATCTTTGTAGTCCGGGCACCATCCGGATGAACCATCAAGCTCGTGGCTACCTGAGTTAACATGCTCCAGGTATGCGTTCCATGGCAATTTTTTGATGTTTACTTTCATGCCATCCAATTGTTCCAGCTGATTTGCCATGAATTCAGCAGCCTGCCCGGCAAGATCTCCATCTGTCGATAAGAAAGTAATTTCCAATTTATCGAAGCCGTGTTCTTTTTTCGCTTCTTTCCAAAGCTTTTTCGCTTCTTCTACACCACCAGTCAGGAATTCATCCTGTCCTTCGTGGAATCCTTTTCCGGCCGGTCCTTGTGTAAAGTCTTTCGGAACCACGTGTGTTGCAGGAATGGAACCGTTGTTTAATAATACGCTTGTAAGTCCTTTGCGGTTTATTACCAGGGACATTGCTTTACGAACTTTTTTATACTTGAATTCCGGCACTTTCTCAGCATTTAGCTCCCACCAGAACATACAATTTCCGGGAACATTATGAAAATCAGGTTTCTCTTTATATGCATTTACCTGTTCAGCAGACAAACCATTTACTTGAATGTCATCGGATTTATACAGGCTCAATTGCGTGTTCTTTTCTTTTACCACTTTAAAAGTTGCTTTAGTGATATTCACTTCATCTGCCGCATAGTAATCTTTGTTTTTCTCCAATGTCCAGCCGACACCATGCTCCCATTTGGTTAGTTTATATGGACCAACCGTCAACAGATTTTCCGGTTCCTTGGCATATTTATCACCTTGTTTTTTAACGAATTCCTCATTTAATGGACCAAATTTGTTAAAAGCCATTAAACTCGTGAAATAAGGAATTGGTGATTCCAGGGTAACTTGCAGCGTGTGCTTATCTACTGCTTTCACTCCCAGTTTTTCCACTTTGCCGTACATCGGACTTTTATCGTTCAGGATTTTTTCAGCATTTTTAACATTCGCTACACCCATAATATAGGCATATTGTGAAGCAGTGTCCGGATCAACCAGACGACGCCAAGCAAACACAAAATCTTTAGCAGTCAAGGGATCGCCGTTTGACCATTTAGCGTCTTTACGCAGCTTGAAAGTATAAACTGTTCCATCTTCATTTACTTCCGGCATTTCTGCGGCCATTTCCGGGACCATTTTATTGTTTTTGAATGTGATAAGACCCGGGTGAGTACGTTGAATAACTTCTGATGATGTTGTATCTGTAGCCATTGATAAATCAACTGTAGGCAAATCAGAGCTGCGGACAAAATTCAATTCCTGTTTGTCGGCCAGCTCGGTATTTTTTGACGCTTTCGTGTCACCGGAAGATTGTTTATCTTCGGAGCCACCGCCACATGCTGCAAGAAACATCCCCAGGAACAGGATTAGCGCAGCTGCAAGAGACCATTTCAATTTTCCCTTTTTCATTCCATAACCCTCCAAAATTTACAGGCTGATGCCTGCCAAAGTTTTTGTTCCAGTTTTCAAAAAATAGGAAACATTTAGCATCCTTTGTCAGAATTCTTACGGTTTACCACTTCCCCCTAAATTAAAACACACATGCCTTCTCTGTTTATTCGGCTGAATTACCGCTACTATGTAATTAGAACTACACCAAATCAGCATATGTATCATGACTTTTTACAGATTGCCAAATAACCAATGGGTAATTTTCATCAGATCAACAGCAAAAAGATGCGCCTCGCGCTTTAAAAGCAGCATCATATATCTGACGCCATGCGGAGGAGCAGTAATTTACTGATTGCAACCATTTTTCTGATTATTTAATTTATTATGAAATTTAACCATATAGATTACTTAGCGTAATTAATTATAAACATATCGTTTATCATTTGTCTACATTTGCGGAAAAAGCCTGCTATTAATCCGAATACCATTCACTAACTTTTTGATCAGATGGCAGCAAAAAGGTTACCAGGCCAAGTAACGGCAATAAGGATATAGTAACCATAGTCGGTGTCAGTCCGATAAAATCAATTAATGAACCTAAAGCAACTGACCCGATGGCTCCCATGCCAAAAGCAAGTCCAATCGTGAGACCGGACATTGTGCCAATTTTACCGGGGACCAATTCCTGTGCGTAAACAACGGTAACCGAAAAGCTCGACATTACAATTAACCCGATCAAACCGAGTAATATAACAGCAATAACCGGACCTGCATAAGGAAGAAGCAATGCCAATGGAGCTGCAGCCAACAGGGAAAATAAAATAACATTCTTTTTTCCGAAGTGATCTGCCAGCGGGCCGCCGACAAATGTGCCAATTGCCCCCATCAATAGAAAGGTGAAAATATAAAATTGTGATTGTGCAATCGACATGTCATATTTTTCAATCGCATAGAACGCATAAAAATTGGAAATTGCCTTTGCATACCATGTGCGGGCAAAGATAATGAATATAAGGACAATCAGTGCATTTCGAATGCCCCTCGCAAATCTTTTATCTGCGGATTTTTTTCCGGCCGATTTCGTTTTCGTAACAACGGTCGGCGTCATTGATGCATACCATCTTGCTATATAGCTCAGGAAAATGACTGCAAGACCTGCAACAGCAGTAAACCAAATGACACCAAACTGTCCCAGCGGAACAAGCACTAACGCGGTAATGACAGGAGCCAAAGCCTGTCCGGAGTTTCCGCCCACCTGATAAATGGACTGTGCCGTGCTTCGGCGGGGACCTGCGGCAAGGTATGCAACACGTGAACCTTCCGGATGAAAAACAGCCGATCCAAGCCCGATAAACAACACGCTCAAAAGAATCATCCAAAAACCGGAAGCAAATGCGAGGCCCATGATTCCGAACATACTGCTTGCCAGCCCAATAGGTAACGCATAAGGCATCGGTTTTTTATCTGTGTAAATTCCAACCAAAGGCTGCATCACAGAAGCCGTCATATTCAACGTGAATGTAATAAGCCCGAGCTGTGTAAACGTTAATCCTAACGACTCTTCCAAAATAGGAAACATCGCGGGTATAACCGCCTGTAATGTGTCATTAAGCATGTGGCATATACCGATAATGAATAAAATGGAGTAAACTGTTTGATTGCCATTTTTAGAAACCATATGTATCCTCCATTTCTGTCAGATGATATGTTTAATAGGATAACATAATGCGTGGCGATATCGTGTTGTAATTGCTTTTTTAACCAACGATAATTCACCTGTTTATTTGTCTCATAGGCTGAATCAACATATTGTGTTTGAAATGTTTGTATGCAGGCGAATTCAAAAAGAAATGCCTGAATGCGGGCTGAAATCAACCTTCAAAGCTAGTTTTTCAACCTTCATGAACCTGAAATCAACCTTCAGAATGAGCTATCAATCTCCAGCAGGATATATCAACCACCAGGAAAACATATCAACCTTCCATACACAAAAATCCCCCCGCCTCACGAAATGATATCTGGGAAAACTATTATATCTGCGAATAAAAAACAAGGTGCTTTGTGAAGAAAGCACCTCATTTCATTCCCATTAATTTTTTATTGAAATATGATACAGCGTTCAACATTCTGCCGCCGTACCAGAACATTTCACCATCGATAATATCCGGTATTGTCTCGGGCATCATAGCCTGAAATTCGTCCAAATGTTTTTCTTTATATGGATATGGTTCGGTAGCCAAAAAAACATAATCCAGATTAGCCTGCTGGAGATCTTCCTCTGTTACCGATGGATACCTGCCCCCAAATGTTTCGAATGCATTGGTAAACCCGATTTTTTGAAGAAGCGAATTAATATACGTATCCCCGCCGGCTACCATATAAGGATTTTTCCAAATAACATACGCCACACGTGTTCCATCAATATTCGGCAGCTGCTGGAACGCTGATTGAATGTCATTTTCAAGTTTTCCCGCTACCTTTTCGCGATCGGTGATTTCTCCAAGATCGCGTATCATCCGGTATGCATTTTCAACCGTCTGCACCTCAAAGCAATACACAGGGTAATGCTCTTCCAGCTGTTCAACCATTTCCTTTGTATTTTCCTCTTTCTCCACGATGATTAAATCGGGGTGGAGGTCATGTACGCGGTCAAGTTTAACCTGCTTGGTTCCGCCAACTTTCGCCGCCTGCTCCACCCTGTCTTTCGGGTGGATGCAAAAACCTGTTCTGCCAACTAATTCTTCATCCAGTTTCAAACAATACATTGTTTCTGTAATTGCCGGTGCAAACGATACAATCCTTTTTGGCGGAAAAGAATAGGTCACCTTACGGCCGAGATGATCTGTTATAGTTCGCATGGAATTTGCCCCCAATCATATACACTAATGATAGTGTAGTAGATTAGAAGGCAGATGTCATGTGTTTGTGCCTGCTGTAAGTTGTTAGGCTTCAACCTGGAAACTAATGTCCAGCGCTTCCGCTGAATGTGTTAACAGCCCAAGCGATATGTAATCAACACCGGTGCCTTTGTATGCACGGATTGTATCCTGGTTGATTCCACCGGATGCTTCTGTTGTTATATGTTCCGGCACAAGTTCAGCTAATCGGCGTACTTCTGCCGGGCTGCGGTTATCAAACATGATCACGTCCGCTGCTGAAGAAACTGCCTCCCGTACTTGGTCAGCTGATTCGGTTTCAACCTCTACTTTCACCATATGACCGGCGTGATTTCGCACTTTTCTTATTGCTTCAGTTATTGATCCGCAAAATGCAATATGGTTATCTTTTATCATAACACCGTCATAAAGTCCAAGCCGATGATTTTTGCCACCGCCTGTTATGACCGCATATTTATCCAGCATCCTGAGCCCGGGAACCGTTTTTCGTGTATCACAAATACGAATTGTATCGTCATCCAGCAGGTCTGCACAGTGTCTGGTCATTGTTGCAATACCACTCATCCGCTGCATGAGATTTAAAATGAGCCGTTCTCCAGTTAAAAGCGCTCCCATTGGTCCTTTTACTTGTGCAATTCTACTGCCGGCAGTAACCCTGTTTCCATCGGCGCAAAACATTTGCGTGGTAATTTGCGGATCCAGCAGGGAATATACAGCCGGAATGATATCCAATCCGGAAATAATTCCCGTTTGTTTAACCATAAACATACCACTTCCCAATTGTTCAGACGGAAAAATTAATTCACTAGTCAGATCTCCATCCCCGATATCCTCCAGCAAAAAATCCTGTAGCATTTTTTTCAATTTTATCTGGTTCATCTAGTTTCCTCCTGCTGTATCTTTATGCATAAACAAATTTGGTTTTCACTGTTCCATCATCCGGTTCAACGCAAGCATCGCATCGCCCGAAATTTCTTTCGGCACTTTCACCTGATGTTTAGCGGTTTCGTTTTTTTCAATCGATTCGAGCGCCCATACCAGATGCGGAAGGTCAATCCGATTCATGGTCAGACACGGACACATATATGGATTTAACGATACAATATCCTTATCAGGATGCTGATTGATCAGGCGCTGTACAAGATTCATTTCCGTACCGATTGCCCATTTGCTGCCGGCTGATGCATTTTCAATCGTTTCAATGATATAACTGGTCGATCCGGCGTAATCCGATATGGATACCGTTTCATACGGACATTCCGGATGCACCAGGATATTGATTTCCGCATCTTTTTCGCGCAGCTGATGGACATGATCCGCACGGAAGTTTTCATGGACCGAACAATGACCTTTCCAAAGAATAATTATGGCATCTCTGATGTCCCCGTCAAATTCAAAAGTGTGATGGATCGGATCCCAGACAGCCATTTTTTCAAGTGGAATGCCAAGCTCATGTGAGATGTTTCTGCCAAGATGCTGATCAGGTAAAAACAGGATACGTTCTTTTTTCTGAAGTGCCCATTGAATCATGTTTTTAGCATTCGATGAAGTCACTGTTGCCCCGCCATGTTTTCCGACAAATGCTTTAATGGCGGCTGTTGAATTGACATATGTGAGCGGCAGAACAGTATCGCCGAATGTATTCTGCAGCACATCCCAGCACCTCTCCGTCTGATTGAGGTCAGCCATATCCGCCATCGAGCAGCCTGCACGCATATCCGGAAGCATAACAGTTTGTTGATCGGTCGTTAAAATATCCGCCGTTTCCGCCATAAAGTGTACCCCGCAAAATGCGATAACTTCCGCTACCTGATTTTGTGCCGAAATCTGCGCAAGTTTCAGCGAATCTCCAATCGCATCGGCAAATTGTACTACTTCATCTTTTTGATAGTGATGGCACGGTATAAACAGCCTGTCCCCCATTCGTTTTTTAATTGCCCGGACACGATCTTCAAGCTCCGCCCGTTCAAGCTCCCGGTAGGATTCCGGCATTATTACCTCTGAATTTTTTTTCATTGCTTCTAAAACATTCATTGCAAACTTCCCCTCCTGTTTCTAAACTGTGTGCAGTTGTTCTGTTGTTTCATATTTTCGTATAATCGGCCGCTGATACCAGTTCAAATCATCAGCAACCGGAAAATCCTCCCGGAAATGCGCGCCCCTGCTTTCAGTACGCATCAGTGCCGATGTTGCAATCAGCCACCCGGCAGTGATCATATTTACCTTTGTAAGCTGATCTGTTGTCAGTTCGCTCAAATCACATCCGTCTATCTGCTGTTTATACGTTTCAAGCCATCTGATAACTTTATGTAATCCTGCTTCAGACCGGGTGATTCCCACATGCTCCAGCATCATTTGCCGAATCGTTGTTTTTTCCGGTAATGACAGAGAAACAGGTAATGCCGTTTTCAAATCTGCTGTGAGTGAACAACTATCTTCACCATGACATCCCTTTATTTTCTCTGCGATACGATTTCCGTACACAATACCTTCCAGGAGTGAATTGCTTGCCAGTCGATTTGCACCGTGGGCTCCGGTACAAGCAGTTTCACCGGCAGCGAAAAGTCCATTGATGGAAGTCTGTCCCACTAAATCAGTCCGGACCCCACCCATGGAAAAATGCGCGCCAGGAATAACTGGAATCAGCCCTTTTTCCGGATCTATCCCGTTTGAATGAAGCTTTCCGGTTATCGTTGGAAATTTTTGATCAAAGGCTTCGATCATCGAAATATCAAGAAAGATTTGCTCTCCGGATAACATACGGGAAAAAATAGTCCGGGCAACCACATCACGGGGGGCCAAATCCTTAAGTAAATGGACATGCTTCATAATTCGCTCGCCTTGATTATTAATCAGTACAGCACCCTCGCCACGCACCGCTTCCGAAATCAGTCCTTTTCCCTGTCCATCGTGATAAAGCAATGTTGGATGGAACTGGATAAATTCCATATCGGCAAGTTCAGCTCCAGCCCGATAGGCCATGGCAACACCATCACCTGTTATCGAGGGGGCATTAGACGTGTACGTATATAGGCCACCACAGCCACCCGTTGCCAACACAACATGAGAAGCAGTATATCGTTTTCTATCACCATGTTGAGCGGCAGTTGTAACTCCTGTGCAATGCTTGCCGGATGTGATCAAATCAACTGCTGTTTCGTCTTCGATTAGCGTTACACGGTCTGATACTTGTTCAAGCAGGTGATTAATCAGGTGTTTTCCAGTCGCATCACCACCAACATGGATAATTCGACGGCATGAATGCGCTCCTTCTTTTCCAAAAATAAGGTGGCCATCGTTGTCTCGATCGAATGCCATGCCTTGATTAATCAGTCTGCGAATACGACCGGGTGCCTCTGCAGCAAGTTTCCATACTGCATCCGCGTCGTTATGCCGACAGCCAGCAACCACTGTATCGGTGAAATGCGCATCACACGTATCTTCATTGGTAAGTGCAGCCGCTATCCCGCCTTGTGCCAGCACGGAGTTACTGTTGTCCCGTTTTTCTTTTGTAATGATTGCAACATTTTTATCCGGAACTAGGCGGTTCGCAATGGTCAGTGCAGCTATCCCGCATCCGATTACAATGACATCATAGTCCGGCATCACCTTACCTCCCTTAAATCCAACCGTCTTTTTATATGTCTTGACACCTATATTTACATATATTTAAATAAAAGACAAGATGGAAAAACTAATGAGGAGATTGGGATACGATGATTTATTTGGATTATGCAGCAACAACGCCAATGTGTCAGGAAGCATTGGACACCTTCCATGAAGCATCAAAGACTTTCTTTGGAAACCCGAGCAGTTTGCATGATATAGGATCTGCGGCAGGGGAAGTCCTGGAAATGTGCCGGAGCGAAATTTCCGGTATCCTAAATGGAAAAAAAGAGGGAGTTTATTTTACAGGCAGCGGCTCAGAAGCCAACCTGCTTGGGATCCGGTCACTTGTGTATGCACACAAGCAAAATGGGAAACATCTGATTACAACTGCAGCGGAACATTCATCAGTCTTTCATTTGTTTAAGCAATTTGAAGATGAAGGGTTTACCGTAACGTTTTTACCGCTTAATGAATATGGCCAGATTGAGCTGGCAGATTTAAAAAAAGCCATTACACCTGAAACCATTCTGGCATCAATCCAGCATGGCAATCCTGAAATCGGCAGCATTCAACCAATCCATGTAATTGGCAAGCTGCTTCACAGCAACGGTATTATTTTTCATTCCGACTGTGTACAAACATTTGGTAAAATACCAATCAATATCGAAGCTTATCACATTGACAGTTTATCCGTATCAAGCCATAAAATTTACGGGCCAAAAGGTGTTGGCGCATGCTATATAAATCCAGCGATCACATGGCGAATGCAGCTTCCGGGAACCACTCACGAAAAAGGTTTCCGTCCTGGTACAGTTAATGTCCCGGGGATTGCGGCATTCACAACAGCAGCACAAATCAGTAACGAACGGATGAATATGCAGCAGACAAAATTTTTGTCACTGAGGAAACGACTGATAAGGGGGCTGACTGCGGTTGAAAATCAGATCCGGGTGATTGAAAATCCGATTGACCAGCTTCCGCAGATTGTCGGGCTTTCCGCGGAAGGCGCACAAGGTCACTTCATCATGCTTGAGTGCAATCGGCTCGGCATCGCTATCTCGACCGGAAGCGCATGTAATACAGGGGAACAAAACACAGCCCGCACCCTATTGGCAATGGGGAAATCCACCGATGAAGCAAAACAGCTGATCCGCCTCTCCTTTGGCACAGGAACAAACGAACAACACATTGACACGGTCATTACGGCATTACGGTCAACAGTGCCAGGCACCACCTCAACTTTGTCAAATTAGGAAAAGCTGGTGTTGGGGGATGAGCGAATAAACTACGCTTTCACTTTCAAGCATAAGTGCGACATCTGCTCAAGCAAACGTTTGCAGTGTCTTCGTTACCGCGGGCGGCTGCTGAGCCTCCCTGTGCTTGGTGCTCGTCGTGTTGCAAGTGTTTCATGAAGCAGCACTCCCCGCAACCCGAAGCATATTCGGCGGGAGTAATGCTCGTCGCACTGCGGGGTTTCACCTATGCCTTTCCTTCAAGTCGCTGAAAAAGAGGAATATAATTTGTTCGGCAATTGTGTGACTGTCTGCTTCCTGAGTGGGGAGCGGGCAGTTTTTTTGCGGGCCGCACCGAAATGATAAAGCGGAAGGCGTTTTCGCTATAGTTGACAGCTGAAATGATAAAGTTCATGGTCAAAATGCTAAAGTTCACAATCGAAATGATAATGTTCACAATTATAATTCCGAAATACAAAATCCCTTTACATCCCGCTCCTGCATTCAGCGTGGAAAACACTTACACTTTAAAGAAACTTTTTGATATGTCCCTGCCTGTCAAATCTGTTGAATTATTGCTACATCCTGCCTGAGCGTATAATCGTGATGACCAGCAATACAAACATAAGAAATGCTATGACCGCGCCAAATTCAATAATGGGCAGTTCCCAGATGAAAGTGTCTTTCCCGACAATCGCGAACCCGATGATCAGGCTTGCCATCAGGATACTGAACGCGAGCATCAGAATACTAAATGCCAGCCGGTTACTGAGTTTATCAAGCCGGCGCATGATGCGGTCGCTCTGTTTCACGTTGATATCAAGACCGATTTTACCTTTTTTGACAACGTCCATGACATCTTTCAAATCCTGCGGCAGTTCGGAAATAATGCCAATATCTTCTGCAAGTTCTCCGATTGAATTGCGGATGACTTCTTTTGGCCGATACTTCTTCCACATCAATTTTTGCGCGAAAGGTTCTGTCGCCCGCATTAAACTGAAATCCGGATCAAGCCGGCGCAGAACACCCTCGAGTGTCAAGATTACTTTGCTGATCAGCGCCAGTTCAGCAGGAATTCTAATATAGTTATGATACGCCACACTGAATATTTCCAGTATAATCCGGCCAAGGCTTAAATCCTTCATTTTTATATTTTCATAACGGGCATGAAGGTCATCCAGATCCCGCTGCAGCACCTCAAGCTTAGTCTTATCCCCGATAATATCCATTCTCGTAAATGTTTTAATCATAGATTTCGTATTGCCCTGATGAAGGTTGACAATGATCGAAGCAAAATGCTGTTTCAATTTTTCGTTGATCAGGCCGGTCTCCCCAAAATCAAGAAATGCAATCGTATTATTCGGTAAAACATAAATATTTCCGGAGTGTGGATCTGCATGGAAAAAACCATTGTCGAGCAACTGGTGCAGCATCGCATCTGCAAGACGTCGGGCGATTATTTTTCGATCATAACCTTTGGCATCCAATTCCTCAATTTTGGACACCTTTATGCCATCAAGTTTCTCCATCGTTAAAACACGTTTCGTGGAAAAATCCCAATGCATAAGCGGTATTTTTACAAATGACCGGCCATCAAACTGCTTGGCTACCCGCTCGGATCCACGGGCCTCCATTAAGTAATCCAGCTCATTCCTCAATGAAGCGGATAATTCTTCAATAATTGCACTGAGCCGATAACGCTGGGCCCAGGCAGTCCGCTCCTCCAATACGTTGCCAATGCCCTGAAGAATTTCCAAATCCGTATCAATTTTGGATCGTAAACCCGGTCGCTGTACTTTAACAACTACTTCTTCCCCGCTATGCAGCCGGGCAATATGTACTTGCCCGATTGAGGCTGTCGCATGCGGTTCCGAATCAAACTGATCAAATATATTTTCAAGGGTATCATCCAGTTCAGTTTCAATTGTTTGCCTAACCTGTTCAAAAGGAATGACAACAGCATGGTCCTGTAACTTTTCCAATTCTTCCGTAATTTCCGGTGGAAGTGCATCATACCGCGTACTGGCAATCTGCCCGAGTTTGATGAATGACGGCCCCAAATCCTGCAGTGCATGTCGCAGCCGTTTTCCCACACTTTTCATATTCCGGTCAATTTCCCCAGGAACCATTCCTTTCGCCAGACCGCGATCAGCAAGTCCAACCCGAAATAAAAAATGACTGAATCCGTTCTTCATAAACACATTGACAATTTCCTGATACCGTTTCGTATGCCTGATTCGTTGCCCGAACATTTCAACCAGCTCCTGCTTCATCGTTCACATACTTGCTTTGTTCCTCTTATACAAACCGCCTAAACACCTGACAGGCTGTTTTACCATTTGTATGCATTCAGCTTAGCCAGTATAACGAACCTCAGCTGTTTTGATACACTTCCCGCAGTTCCTCTGTCATTTCATCAACTAGCCCCTGCCGGCCATGAAACTGTGCAGGGGTATTTTGAAAAAGCGCAATCCGCCACACACCCTCATGTTTTACAGCAGTCATAGTCTGTTGCGCGTTCACCGACGGGTCAATATCTGATTTTCCCGGGGGCACCATTCCAGCAATCGCATCAATCACCGCAGCATCAGATCCCAACTGCCGGACACCTTTTATTTTCGTTATAAAAGGCGGTGTTGGATGTGTATCAAAAATCGGCGCCACGTGTGCTTGAATTTCCGCCTGTCCAACTACTTTGCTGCCATCAAACCCAATCTGAATCCCATCTTCCGAAAAATCCGCCGCCATCCCTTCCGCATCACGGCTATTCCACGACTTAATCAGTCTATTATATAATGCAATTACTTCTTCCCGCATAGTATCATTCATCAAATAACCTCCTGAAAATATGTTGCACCAATTGTATCACTTATCCTTTTTTGCGTGCATGTCCCTGGACTCCATTCCCATCAAATGCATGTCTCTATTGACACACCATCGCCACATTTTGCACTTATTTTGTAAACTGCTTCCTGAAGGTTTACAATATGCCTGAGAGGAGTTTATAGATGATAACGAATTACAATTTACCCGAAAAAATCAATGATCTATTAATCGAAAATACACGTACTGATAACAACCTTCAGGAACTAATCAAGGAAGGCGGTTATGTCCCGCCCAACCAGAATTTGCTGATTGATGCAATCACTGCGCTCAGTATGGGCAAAAACATTCTGCTCAAAGGTCCTACCGGCACAGGAAAAACAAGATTTGCCGAGACATTGTCACATCTTTTCCGACAGCCAATGTTCAGCATTAACTGCTCAGTCGACCTTGATGCAGAGAGTCTGATGGGATTCAAAACAATTGCCTATGAGGGTGATAAGCAAGTTATTGAGTTTGTTCCGGGACCGGTTACAAGTGCAATGAATGCTGGCACATTCCTGTATATAGATGAAATCAATATGGCAAAACCGGAAACATTGCCGCTTCTAAACGGGGTTCTTGATTACAGGCGGACTGTGACCAATCCATTTACCAATGAAATTATCACAGCGCAAAACGGATTCAACGTTATCGCTGCCATTAATGAAGGTTATATAGGAACCGTCCCGTTGAATGAGGCACTGAAAAACCGTTTCATTGTTATCGACATTCCATACCTTCAGGGCGAACAGTTGGAAGAACTGATCCAATCCCAGACACGATTGACCGATAAGAAACTGATCAAATTATTTGTAACACTGTCTGAAGACCTGATTAACGCTGCATTTCAGGGAAAGGTGTCCGAGGATGCTGCCTCCATCCGCGCATTGCTGGATGCGTGTGATTTATGTTCCATCATCCCGCCAAAACGCGCGATTCAACGGGCAATTACAGAAAAGCTGGATGAAGAACGTGAAAAGGAATTTGTTAAAAACCTGACCGACACCCTTTTTTAACCAAAACAACTGATTTCAGACAGGAGGACAGCACATGAAATTTAACCGTTGGGATGATTCGAAAATTGATACCGATCTATATATGCAGCTCCAGGATTTAACGACAGTGCTGTCCAATCAGGCGGACCTTACGTTTGAATATAGGCACGGATCGTTTATCGACTTCGCAGAACATATTGCAACAGGAAGTCACCATTGGGATGTGAACGAAAGAACCATTAAGAAATCCGGCTATAAGTCGGATGTGTTTCTTCGGGCGCTGGGTACACTATATCATTCGGATCTTCACGCCATTCGAACGTTAACAAAAGACACTTCCGAAACAAAGCTTCCTAAGTTTTCTGTGCAGCTTTTCACATTACTGGAGGATCTTAGACTGGAAAACATTATCATCAACCAACGTCCGGGTACAAAGCGTGATTTTACCATTAGACACAATTACCTGAACCATTACTTCGAGACGCAGCGGTTGACCAATGTAACCCGGGGTTATCCGCTTGACGAGTTATTTTGCCTGATTTATTTACTATTGCAGGCTGATCAGCCGGATCCGAGCTATCCGCGAGCTTCGGATAGGCAACTCGATCAACTGGAAACCCTAAAGCCGCTTTTGTACAGTGCGTTTGATGTCATCAGCACAAAGGACGTTACCGGAATCACAGAACGGGTTACAATAATGCTGGAAGAAAATTACAAAGACATGTTCAACACATATTTCGCTTTTCCGATCACACATCATGAACAGACAGAACAAAATACGTTATTTGATGAGCTCACCCGCACGGATCCATTGGAAAACAACACCCGGGAAGATGCTGACCAGGAAGATAGTGAGTACATTGATGAAACATTCCCAACCTGGCACCGGGAAAACCAAAACAGTGACCGCAAGCAGACCTTTTTGCAGTTTGAATTGGAATCCGGAACAAAAACGAGCATAAAAGGCGGCAGTGCGAGGGAAACAGAAGACGGCGACCAGGCAATGGCAGAAATTCAAGGATCATCTGGAAAAAGTGAAAAAAATGACTTTCCGGATACAGAATCACTGGATAAAGAAAACACGACTGAAGAACGTGGAACAAATGGTTCCGGCTATGGTGAGGACAACCAATATGCAGTTGCCATTGACAAGTACGCAACTGTGCCAACACCGGAGGAAAATCAAGCATACGAAGAAGCAGCCGGAGCAATTGAAGACCATAAGCGCCGTTTGGCCACGACCATTGAAAAGGTACTGGAACATAAAATGAATGCGCCACGAAAAAATTTGCTGTTCGGCAGATTATCGAAAAATCTGCTGCCAGTTGCAACAGACGAAAACCCGCGTATTTTTTATAAAAAAAATGAAGAATCGCAAGCAATCGACGCCGCCTTTACCCTGCTCGTAGACTGCTCTGCTTCGATGCATAATAAGATGGATGAAACGAAACTTGGTATCACCCTGTTTCATGAGGTGCTGAACCAGCTGAAGATTCCGCATTCAGTTATCGGTTTCTGGGAGGAAGCAAACGATGTGCGGGAAGGTTATTATCCGAATTACTTCCATCATGTGCATCAATTCAAGGATTCATTCTACAAAAAAAACGGCGCTGCCATCATGCAGCTGAAGCCACAGGAGGATAATCGTGACGGCTTCAGTATCCGGATTGCGGCGGAACAACTGGCAGAACGCCGTGAGAAACATAAATTTCTGCTTGTGTTTTCAGACGGGGAGCCTGCCGCCGTCAATTACGACCAAAATGGGATCATCGACACAAATGTTGCTGTTTCTGAGGCACGCAAACGCGGAATCGATGTAATCGGAATGTTTCTTTCGGAAGGTGAAATCGATGAACGCGAGGATTCAACCATGCAAAATATTTATGGAAAAGAACACTTAATGATACCGGGAGTTAATCAGCTTCCGGAACATTTTGCACCACTTTTAAAGCGTTTATTACTGCGGACAATTTAACATGAACGAAAGCGTAAGCGCCCGTTTAGCAGCGTATATTGTGAACTTAATTCAATGGTGGTTCCCCACTGAATATTAGTTGAACCAATCGGGCTTGAACTGTCAGTTTCCTCGCGTTTTCCAGCGAGGATTAATATAAATGCCCTTCTGAGCGCTGGAGCTGGACGTGGCTTATTCCAACAAAGCTCATCTTTACAGCCAATTGAATGCTGCATAATAAGTTCGGTTATACTAAGCGAACAGTTTGCGGCAAGGAGGAACATCAATTGGCTGATAAGAATGATAAGAAAAAACGACTTTCCAACCAACGAAAAAACAGACAAAAACTGCGGAAAGATGATATTAACGTTGTCGATGCAGACAATGCCAAAAAGGCAGTGTTCGCCACTGGTATGGGAAATGCTATGGAATGGTTTGATTTCAGCATTTATTCCTACCTGGCTGCTACGATCGGCAAGCTATTTTTTCCCGAATTTTCCGGTCCGCTGCAGCTCGTTTTCAGTTTTGCCACGTTTGCAGTAGCATTTTTGGTTCGTCCGTTTGGCGGAATGTTTTTCGGTATGCTCGGAGATCGTCTTGGACGAAAGAAAATACTGGCGATTACCCTTATTATGATGGCAGTAGCAACCGTAAGCATTGGTTTCATTCCCACATATGCGTCCATTGGGGTGACTGCACCTATTTTGTTATTACTGGCCCGTCTTGTACAAGGTTTTTCAACCGGCGGGGAATATTCGGGTGCCATGACTTTTATCGCAGAATCCACTGCTGACCGAAAACGCGGAGTCATGTCAAGCGGACTCGAAGTCGGGACATTGGTCGGTTATATTTTTGGGTCAGGAATCGTAACATTGTTAACATTTATACTGGGTTCTGAAACAATGTTGGATTGGGGCTGGCGAATTCCGTTTTTCATTGCCGGGCCAATTGGAATCATCGGTCTTTATTTACGTACCCATCTGGAAGAAACGCCTGCATTTGAAGAAATGGAAAATAAAAAAGAAGGACGGGAAAATGAAAACCATGTAACGATGAAAGATATTTTCAAATACCACCGCAGGCCGCTGATCATCGGCCTCATTCTGGTTTTCTTTTATAATATCGTTATATATACCTTGCTGACTTATATGCCATCCCATTTAACAGCTGTGCTTGGATACAAGGAAACTACAGCACTGCTGATCATTTTAATTGTTATGATTGTAATGATACCAATTGTCATCCTGATGGGGCATCTTGGTGACCGTCTTGGCAATAAGAAAGTCATTCAAGGCGGACTGATTGGGATAATTCTCTTAGCAATCCCGGCATTTCTGCTCATTGGCAGTGGAACAAATTGGATGGTTTTTGCCGGTTTACTGATCTTAGCAATATTTTTGTCATCGATGCAGGGAACAATGCCATCTCAATTACCTTCCCTCTTTTTTACGGAAGTCAGATATGGAGCACTTGCCATTACGTACAACATTTCAACTTCCGTCTTTGGCGGGACAGCTCCTCTTCTTGTTTCCTGGCTCATTGCACAGACATCGAACAACATGATTCCAGCTTATTACATGATGTTTGCCTGCCTGATCGGCATCTTCGTTGTATCAAAATACGTCAAGGATACATCCGGGAAACCGCTCCGTGGATCTCCACCGGTCGTTGAAGAAGAAGAACATATTGACGAGGTCCTTGAAGAAACGGATGAAACTTTATGGTGGCATGAGGAAAAAGATAAAATTGAACAACGAAAAGAAGATGAATAAAGCCGGGACGAGGATTATCTCCTCGTCCCGGCTTTATACCATTGCACCTTCAATTCCAAGCAGTTCGCTCTTCATCTTCATCCCGCCGGCATAACCTGTCAGTTTATTGTTTTTGCCAATAACCCGGTGACACGGAATGATAATCGGCAGAGGGTTGACAGCATTAGCATGTCCTACCGCCCGTACTGCTTTTGGGCAACCAATTGCCTTAGCTATAGCCGAATAAGATTCTGTTTTCCCATACGGAATTTCCTGAAGTGCCTGCCATGCTTTCCTTTGAAACGGCGTACCATTTAATTCAAAACCGATGTCGAATTGTTGACGCTGTCCATTCAAATATTCGTTCATCTGTTCACGCACTGTTTCTCCAGCATCACGACTTTGTTTCATGGTACATCCCGTACAAAGAGAAGCCCAATGCCCATTCGTCAATACAATTCGCTGCAGCACACCATTCTTTTCATCAAAAACAAACCGCAGCATGCCAATTTTTGTTTCACATTCATCGTATATCATATTCTGTCACCCTTCTTATCCGGGTAATCTGATTGACGTTCAGAACGATAGCGATTTGGTGCGGTTCCAGTCTCTCTTCTGAAAGCATTGTAAAACCCGGAAATACTTTGAAAGCCCGCTTGGAAGGCGATTGCTGCAACCGATCTTTTTGTGTTCACAAGCAATTCCTTCGCCTTTCGTACTCTAACTCTCTCCAGATACTTATGTGGTGTTTCCCCAGTGCTGTTTTGAAATAAGCGATGTAAATGAAACTTGCTTACTCCTGCCTTTTGCGCGATTTCAGTTAAAACGAGGCGATGTGAATATTCCTGCTCCATAATTCCCTTTGTTTCGTTAATAATCTTTTCACATGGGTCATAGCTGTTTAAATCTGGCCGACACCTTTTACATGTACGATATCCCGCTTCCATAGCTTCCCAGGCTGTTGCGTAAAAGGATACATTTTCAGAATTGGGTGTCTTGGATCTGCAAGATGGCCGGCAAAATATCCCTGTTGTATGAATGGCATAGAGGAACGTTCCATCATAATCCGGGTTGCAAGAAACCAATGCATTCCATAACTCATCTGCAAACATACCGTTAATCGTTTTCATATCCGACAACCTCCTTTTACGGTTACGATATCATCCTGTTGTAAAAATTTCTTCTTCGTTGTTGCGGTTTAATTTTCACCAAATCAAACTGTTCCGGACAGGAAAGCTTCCATTAAATTCAATTGGTACACCTTTTCCGTCTTTTTCTGCATGTATATGTACATGCGGTTCCGATGTATTGCCTGAATTACCAACAAGTCCGATTCGCTTTCCTGTTTGGACTTTGTCTCCTTTGTCGACCATAACACTTCCTTTTTGCATGTTAACAAATCAATAATACATACGAAATGGATATTTCAATGACCCTTCCAGCATTGCGGCAGGAGTCATGCGCATGACTGTGTTTCGAATGGAAATATACGGATTCCTATCCATTTGTGCAGCCTTTCCAACCCGCCATGAACGGTGAACCATTGCAGCTGTTTTTTGAAGACGGTTCCGCTCAAAGGAGACAAAGGCTTTTTGGACGGTTGGTTCATTTTTCAGCGCCCGCCGTAATGCAAATACATCCTCAATTCCCTGACTTGCCCCCTGTCCCATATTCGGTGTCGTTGCATGCGCAGCATCCCCAATCAGCAGAACAAGATGGTAAGCAAATCGACTTAGCGGTTTCACATCCAAAACATCATTCTGGATCACGTTTTCATTTTTTGTTATGCTCATAAGTTCTGAAACCGGAAAATGATAGTTATGAAAACGATGGGCCAAATCTGCAGTTGTAAAACGAGCCATTTCATTATTTTGAAATGAACTGTTCACACAGGCAAACCAATACAGTTTTTGATTTGCGAGCGGTACAATGCCCATTCGTCCGTTAGCACCCCATGTTTCGGTGAAAATCCCCGGTTTGTACATATCTGCAGGAGCATCAACTACTGCACGCCAGCACGTATATCCGGCATACCGCAGCTTCACATTATGAACCAGACTTTTTCGCACTGTTGAATGAATTCCGTCTGCTGCAATCAGTCCATTCCCCTGCATAGTCGACCCATCGTCCAAAAACACAGTAATCGTGTCCATGTTTTGTGACACATTCACAATTCGTTTACCAAGTTGAAGTGTACCTTCGTTCAAATGATGAGCGAGCGCTATTTGCAGCTTTGCCCGGTGAACAGTGAAATAAGCAACCCCATATTGCTCATTGAGCTTTGAAATATCGATGGTATTCAGTTTATCTCCGTTGTGATCCAGAAATTCAATCTTATTCAATAAATGGGACGCAGATTCAAGATCATCCATCACTCCCAACCGGTTTAGTACTGTCCACGCATTAGCACCTAAACCGAGTCCTGCACCCACTTCCTTTAATACGTCCGTCTTCTCCAGAACCGTCACCAGAAAACCTTCCCGCTGCAACATGATTGCCGCTGTCAGCCCGGCGATCCCGCCGCCTGCAATTATAAAATCATATTTCATAACCACTCCGCCCTTCATTCTCTCTTACAGCATATAACCTATAACGGAAACTGCAAACTTATAATTTTAAAAAACCACATCTCCGTTTCATTTATCGGGATGCGGTTCGGTATCATTTTGAAAAACATTTCGACCTATTTTTTGCGATACAAGGTAAGAAAGTGTTGCGATAAGCAGCATGGACAAGAATGGAATGAAGGATTTGCCAAAATCTGTTTCCTGATGAGTACCAATCATAGGGTTATATAATGACGTCAAAACCAAGCCTGATACAATTTGAAACAAACCATACAACACGATAAAGTTTACGATAAACACGAAATACTTTTTCAAACCTTTCACCTCTTATTATTGATACGAATTACAGCAGCAAACGTTTCAAGGGATGTAATCTATGCTAGTAATCCAAATAATGTCGCATCCAAACATTTGGCTCAATATAAACACCTTTATCAGCCGCAATATCGACATTCAACGGTACTAAGCCATCTTTTATGACATATCTTCCTGAAGCGGGCAGTTTCAAACCTGTCCAATCTTCCCATTTTTTAACAGAAGCAGGAATAACCATCGACCTTTCCGCCACTTTAATAATCGAAGCGCCGGATTTATAATGCGTCCTAATCCAGGGATCAAACGGTGTAGCATCTTCCCTCAACCAAGTAATGTATTCATCCATAGGTATTAGCGGATACTTGGATTTTGAGGATGGCCTGACAGGGGCGACCATTTTATCCAGATTATGTTCAACAGCCAAAGCCTTCATTTCCCTGACCATCAATCCACTCAGCCCCTTCCCCCTGAAATCCGGGTGAATGACAATCGCCAGAGCTGAAAGCGAATTTGGGGATTTATGATATTTGTAATCTGTCATTCCTTTCTCAAAAACACCATCCCAACCGGACGGCAGAGTCGCATCACTACCATCCCAATCAAATGGAATAGCATTACCGCACGCCACAGGGTGTGATTCTTTATTGAACAAAAGATATTGAAATTCGGGAAAGCAGGAAAATAATTTTCTCCAATACGTTACACCAACGGGATCCTGGCTCATATACTTTACCCAGCCCAATCCATGTAATTTATCGAATTCATCTACTAATTCCGGACGTGCTTTAACTGTGTTTACCGTATAATTATCCATACTTTATTTTCCTCCTGAATTTCACATATATAAACCAGTACAGCCGCGTTACTTGGCCTTTGAAGAGTAACACGGCTTTCTAAAAATTCATCTAACATAAAGCATAACATCCACAGAAAAAATAACCACCCCGGCATTAATCTGAACTATCAATTTCAATTTTTTCTTTTATCGGGCTTTAAATCACAGTTAATTACTTCGTTTCCAATAAGTTTTTGTCCCGTTATTTGTTATGATGGCTTTCCTTGGAATGTTGATTAATATGAACATGAGATTCAGGATATCAACTGACGATGCCATAGCGTTAACGAATATCAGAAGCTTCATGGATGGTGTTAGTGCTCCAATTATTCCCAGCACCATTGGTAATAGCATGGAAATAATAATAAAAGGAGCAACAGTAATAATGATGTACCTCGATTTTGTAATCACTTCTTCCGTTGCTACATACCCGCCAAATAGTGTGAGTCCAATCGTCGTGTTTTCGGATCTGAGAAAGTTTGGTATGAAAATCAAATGGAGTAATTCATGGATGAAGACCAATAAGAATATTAAGAGTATAATTCCCAGGTTAACGGTAATTGTTAATGAATCCTGCTGCGTTGTCATACCAAATTCATTTAATGTAATACCGGAAAAAAGATTTATCATCCAAAGGGCTGCAATTCCATTCAGTATCATAAACGGAATTGATAAAAGAATAGCCACTGTCAAACTTTGGGGTACTTTCATTTCCTTCCAGCCATTTTGAATCAGTTCCACATGTACAGCTTCATTCATCTTCGGCAATTTATTCCGTACCTTCATGACACTCCCCCCATTTTCAACATATTACGATTGACACATTTCATGAATTGTACTAAACTGACTATCATCCAATTAAATACACCACTTATCCAGAGTGGCTGAGGGATCTGGCCCTGTGAAGCCCGGCAACCTGCGCAAATAACTGCAAGGTGCCAATTCCAGCAAACCGCTATATATGCGTTTTGGAAGATAAGATATTCTATAATCTCCTTCCAAGACGGAAGGTTTTTTGTTTTTGTACAGGTTTTATTGCACAGTCCAGATGTTGAATCGACATGATAGCAATAACCCCAGAATTCCTAACACACTTACATTCATCAAGGGGGAGATTGGAATGAACACAACAAAAATTAATAAAGGAAATCCTTTTGCGTTACTGCCTTTTATCATTTTTTTACTGTTATTTATCGGATCCGGTCTTATAAATGGCGACTTTTATAAACTGCCCGTACTTGTTGCAGTATTCATTGCCGTTTTATTCGCACTGTTTATGAACCGGAAAATGGCGTTTAAAGATAAACTTGACCACCTGACAAAAGGTGCAGGTCATCCCAACATTATGCTGATGGTCATAATTTACCTGCTTGCCGGTGCATTTGCTGCTGTCGCTGAGGGTGTTGGAGCAGTTGAATCAACCGTTAATCTCGGTTTAACTTTCTTACCGGAAAACCTGTTAATTGTCGGGTTGTTTATAATCGGCTGCTTTATATCCATTTCAATGGGGACATCCGTCGGCACGGTCGTTGCGCTTGCCCCAATCGGTGCCGGACTTGCTGATCAGACCGGTATGAGTACTGCCTTGATTATGGGTGCAATTATCAGTGGTGCCATGTTCGGTGATAACTTGTCGATGATTTCCGATACGACCATTGCGGCGGTTCGAACACAGGCTGTTAAAATGAGTGATAAATTTAAGGTGAACGTTTATATCGCACTTCCCGCTGCAATTGTAACAGCTGTAATTTTCGGAGTAATGACACTTGATGCAAGCGGCGGGGTCAGCGGAAATCACCCATATGACCTGATAAAAGTATTGCCATATCTTGCCGTACTTGTATTTGCGATTGCCGGTGTCAATGTCATCTATGTCTTAATCGGCGGTACCATTTTCGCCGGAATCATTGGACTGTTTTACGGTAAATTCGACGGCATGGGATTCCTGAACTTGCTTGGCGACGGCATGGCCGGCATGCAGGAACTATCCCTGTTATCGATTTTACTAGGAGGTTTAGTCGAACTAATCCGTGTAAACGGCGGAATTGACTTCATGCTTCATGCTATCAGCAATCGAATTAAAACACGAAAAGGTGCCGAAGCAGGAATTGCCGGACTTGTCAGCGCCTTTGATGTATCAACAGCCAACAACACAATCTCTATTATCAGTGTTGGTCCGCTAGTCAAACAGATTTCAGAACGGTTCGGTGTCGACCCGCGACGATCAGCTAGTGTTCTGGATATTTTTGCAAGTGCATTTCAGGGGATTTTACCGTATGGTGCACAATTGCTCGCGGTTGCCGGTGTTGCATCCATCTCCCCTGTTTCCATCATGCCATACTGCATCTATCCGGTATTGCTCGGAATAGCCGGTGTAATTGCAATTGTTGCTGGTTACCCGCGATTTTCCACCGGCGTCAAAACAGACACAGGCAAAAATCAAAATACAAAAGAAGCATAAATTGACGGGCCAAGCTAGTATGCTTGGTCCTTTAGTTTTTGATGACAGCTGTATACACAGTTACGATTTTTTCCTGTTAAGGTTTCAAGAAACTTTATTTGGGCTATATTTTTCAAAACTGCACCTCTTTCTCCCGAAGATTCGCTTCAATACAACAAATCAGGCTTAATTACCTGGTCCTTTTACATTTCATCGGAATTCAGCCTTAAGTTGGAGATAAAATCAGCCTCCATGGTATTTGGTAAAGACATCAAATAGGCTATTGTTATACTATAAATACAAATACTGGGAGGTTTTATATTGTGAAAGAGGAAAATTTAAGGAAAGCGGCAAAACTATTAATCAACCATTCATTGGGGCTTAAGAAAGAAGAAAAGGTACTTATCGCGGCTTACGCTGGTGCGAAAGATCTTGCCATTACCCTGGTGGAAGAGGCATATCGTGTGGGGGCTTATCCATATGTGGAACTAAATGACAACGAAGTAATGAAGGCACTGATCGAAAATGCAACTGTTGAACAAATAAGTACCATGAACGACTGGCATATGCAACGATACCGGGACATTGATGCCGTAATTGCCATTGAAGGAGAGGATAATGATGCGGAATTCTCCGATATACCTCCCGAGCAACTCGGAAGTTTAATGGAAGCGCTTAAACCTTCCAATAATTATATGACCAATAATCTTCGCTGGGTTTTGTTTAAGCATCCAACCCCTGCTAATGCACAAAAGGCAGGCAAGAGCACAAAGGGATTTGAATCGTATTTGTTTGATGTAACAACAAACGTCGATTATCAAAAGATGGCTGAAAAAATGACCCCACTTGTTAAATTAATGGAAGAAACCGACCGTGTGAAAATTGTTTCTCCCGGCACGAATTTATCATTCTCAATAAAAGATATTCCGGCAGTTCCATGTGCAGGTCACAGGAATGTGCCTGACGGGGAAATTTATACAGCACCGGTTCGAGATTCCGTAAACGGCAAAATCAGCTATAATACACCTTGCCCATATTTTGGCACAACTTATAAAGATGTTACGCTTACCTTTGAAAATGGAAAGATTGTTGAGGCAACTTCCGATCAGCCAGATAAAATCAAACAAATTTTTGATACTGATGAAGGGGCTCTCTACATTGGTGAATTTGCAATCGGATTAAACCCAAAAATCACCAAACCAATGGGAGATATTTTATTCGATGAAAAAATTGCCGGCAGTATCCATTTCACTCCCGGCAAAGCATATGATAACGCAAATAACGGCAACGAATCCCAAATTCATTGGGATATGGTATTAATCCAAACACCCGAATATGGCGGCGGTGAAATTTACTTTGATGATGTTTTAATTAGAAAAGACGGACGCTTTGTATTACCGGAGCTTGAAGGATTGAATCCCGAAAACCTATTAAATGACTAGTTTATTCCAATCTTACAGAGGCTGGGACAAAAGTGTTTTACATTGAAATTCCCTATTGTTCGTCTTTTGGATCACACGATTCTAATATGTCCCGGCCTCCTTATTTGTTTGCCGCAATAATCAAAAACATCGGTCTCCGGTCTTCATCTTTCATGTTCGGGTTTGTCCTTAACATTTCTTCCGTTGGGGCAGGTTCCTTTATAGACTTAATTCCAAACCCGGCACTGATCAGCGCATTAACATAGCTTGAAAAAGTACGATGATACTTCAAAACATTCTCCGACAAAAATGAAGTATGCCGTATTCCTTCTGACTGATAATGATCAACCGGCCAGTGCAGACGATCACCTTGTTGATCATAACACCAATCCTGCTCGTTTCGTGAAGTAAATATAGGATGTTCCACCGAAAAAACAAAATCTCCGCCAGGCTTTAACAAACCGTAGACTTTATCGGCAATTCCCTTAAATGATTGGATATAGTGAAACGCCAATGAACTTATCACAATATCGAACGTTGCAGCATCAAAACGGATGTCCTCGATAGAAGAATGGATATAGTGCACCTCAGGATCCCTCGTTTTTTCGCGCGCCCGCTCCAGCATCTTTTCCGAAATATCCACTCCTGTCACAGAACTTGCCTGTTGCTCGCGGGCATACCGGCAATGCCAGCCGAATCCGCATCCCAAATCCAGAACCTGCTTTTTCCGAAATTCCGGCAGTAGTGATTTCAATACCGGCCACTCCCCCGCACCTTCAAGCCCGTCAATTGATCGCGGCATCCGCTCATACGCGGAAAAAAACCTCACATCATCGTATTTATTTTGTTTCATCCTTTTTCATCCCCTTACACGATATGTTCATTATATAATTGCTTCAAAGTTCCTGTATATGTAAAAGCGCGCTTTTATTCAGAGCGCGCTGTCCTTTCTATCCTTCCTCAGCCGCAATTGCATCGGCCTTGGTTTTATGAACGGTGCCAAATGGATGCTCGGGTGGAGCGTAGATAGTGTAGAGTTTTAGCGGCCGCCGACCGATATTGATAATATTATGCCATGTGCCGGCTGGTACAACAACTGCATTATCGTCATCAATCTTTTCTTCCAAATACAAATGATCTTGCGCATCCCCCATGCGAACAACAGCCTGCCCTTCTTCAATACGCAAAAACTGATCAACATCCGGGTGCATTTCCAGCCCGATATCTTCACCAATTTCAATACGCATCACTGTTAACTGCAGATGATCCCCAGTCCACAGTGTCGTACGGAAGTTTTTATTTTTCTTAGCGGCCTCCTCAATATCGACTACATACGGTTCTCTTCCATGATCCTTTAAGCGAATGCGCGCTTCATCGTTTGCAGAAGGATGGTTTAAGTAACCATAATAACTTGCCTCCATCTCGTAATAAGGATCCATCCAATAAGCATACTGCCTTTCACAGTTACAGACCGGCATAGCATACGGGTGAGAATAATGATATGGCTGCATATCAGGAAAATAATACATATACCTCTTCCTTTCACTGGTTTATCAGATTATCCTATGTATGATATCTGGGCAGTGTGTTTAGTCCCTTCCCCTCCTCTTCACCGCAAACATAAGCTGGTCCGGCTTAAAACCGCTTTGAATAATAGCCTGTTTAATTTTTTTCTTAACCTGATTATCAACTGCTGCTTCGGTAACTATATTGATTTCGAGGGCTTTTTGTTCAAAATTGGTTATTTCAACTTCCGGTCCGGGCTTCAGACGAGTTGGGAGGTACCGATTCACAATTGCATTAACGATTTTGTTGGCACGCTCCCGTAATCGCTGATATGCATAGCCATCTTCTATTTGACCGGTACGCTGATTTTGTCCAATGTAAAATTGAAAATCGGGGTTATTTTTCAGATGTGCTTCCCCATGGTATCCACCATGTAAAAAATCATAATGTACCTTATCAATTTCCATCTCTTCTTTATATGACGATAAATGCTGCTGAAAGGCTTCCCTCGCTTCAAAATAATTCCATGGCAGTCCGAAATTCACATAGATAACGACCATAAGAATTATCACGAAACCAATTCCACTTATTGTCCAACGCTTTTTCAAGTGATTTCCCTCCCTGCTATCAGATTTGAGCATCCATATCTTACCGGTCAAACAGTTACGATAAATTTTATATAACAGAACCCGGAAAAATTGAAACTAATTAGCCCCTCTGTTACAATCATAAAAGGTTTTTACATATAACAACAATATGAACTGGAGGGTACATCACAGATGAAACGAAAAATATTGGCATCATTATTGGTTATCTCATTATTACTAGTGTTAAGTGCATGCGGAGATTCAGAAAAAAGCAGTGATTCGAAAAAGGCGGACGGGAAATGGGCAGAAATTCAGGAATCGGGTGAAATTGTCTATGGAACTGCAGGAACCCTATATCCAGCCTCCTATTATCCGGAAGGTTCGGACAAGCTAACCGGATATAATGTTGAAGTGATGCGGGAAGTTGCAAAACGTTTGAACCTGGATATCAAATTCGAAACGATGGCCTTTGATGCGATGCTTGCATCACTAAAATCCGGGCGAATCGACGTCATTACCGCAGGACCAAGGGAAGAAAGCAGAAAGAAATTTACCTTCAGTGAACCATTCAAACATTCGTATTCAACAATGATTGTGCGTTCCAATAATTTATCCGGTATTAACACATTGGAAGATCTAAAAGGTAAAAAAGCAGGTGGTGCTGCAACAACTGTATACAGTGACATCGCCCGAAAATTTGGTGCAACAGTTAAAACATACGGCAATGCAACCAATGATGTTTATTTGCGGGATGTCGCAAATGGCCGAACCGATGTTATTATAAATGATTATTATTTGCAAAAGCTTGCCCTGTCCGCATTTCCGGAATTGGATATCAAGATTCATCCAGACTTAAAATTTCATCCAACAACGGTAAATGTTGTAATGCCTAAAGATGCCCCAACATTGGAGAAAAAAATCAATGAAGCTCTTGCTGACATGCATAAGGATGGAACACTGACAAAGCTTTCCAAAAAGTTTTTCGCCGGTGCGGATGTTTCCAAAAAACCAGATGCGAAAATTAGAGAAATCGAAGGAATAGAGTAAGGCTATTATGTTTGGTTTAGAAATAGATGAAGTACAACTGGGAAATTTATTTGACTGGCAGCTTGCCTGGCGCAGCCTGCCTTTTGTACTGGAAGGATTACCGGCAACGTTAATCGTCTCCCTTTTTGGAATGGGGTTAGGGCTTGCCATAGGATTTTTTCTTGCCTTGGCAAGAGGTTCTGAACAGATTTTTTGGCGCTGGCCGGCACGAATGTACATATCATTCATGCGGGGTACACCAATATTAGTATTTTTATTTATTTTATATGCCGGATTGCCGATGGTAGGAATAAAATTATCGGCGATCCTTGCTGCAATCCTGGCATTCGGTCTAAACAGTGCTGCATACATTGCTGAGATTAATCGTTCATCACTGAATAGTATTGGATCCGGACAATGGGAATCGGCAAAAGCATTAAATATGAGCTATTGGCAGACATTGTTCAAGATTATTTTGCCACAGGCAGTCAGAACGGCAATTCCCCCACTGGCAAATGTTTTTTTGGACATTGTAAAAGCTACCTCGCTGGCCGCTGTTATCACGGTCCCGGAACTATTCCAAAAAGCCCAAATTGTCGCCGGCCGTACATTTGATTCATTGACAATGTATATTCTGGTCGCACTGATTTACTGGCCGATTTGCATGCTTATTTCCCATTTGCAGGATCGTCTGGAAGCAAGATACAGCAAATATGCATAAGAAGTTTTCAGCCTAAATCGATTCATGATTTAGGCTTTTTTCATCTTTTTATATCCACGATGTGTACCTCCAGCGCTCTTTTGCCTGAACGTGCAACATCTTATATGCCACGGTTGATACAACTCCTGCGAATATTGTCCAAATTAATGCTGTTTTCATATTCACTCTCCTTAGAATTAATTTTAATGTCTTCCAGTACTAAATTTTAAACTAATTTCCATAAACCTCCCCGCATTGGCAAATTTGTTATTTTTAGAATTGTACTAAAACTAAACCAACTTGTAAACCCTTTTGTTTGTACTTAACACACATTTTTTATATAAATTAGAAAACTTGGCGTGTAAAAAAAGCTTCCCGGAAATGCGTCATTCCCGGAAGCTGCTTAAATTCGATGTGCAGGCATCAATATAACGTTTACGGGCCTTTCGTTCCTCTGGCGAAATTATTCCCATTCGCTTGAAAGAATACTGTATAATACACAATCATGAAAATGATCGTACAAATACTCGGCATCCCGCATAATCCCTTCCCGCTTCATGCCAATTCGTTCAGGAATTGCTTTGCTTTTTTCATTTCCAACGCCACAGTGAATTTCCACACGATTAAGTCCATACCCGTTAAAAGCTTGGTCAATGAGCGCTTTTACTGCAACTGTCATAATTCCGTATCCCTGGTAATTCTCCGCCAGCCAATAACCGATTGTTGTTTTTCTGTTGGACCAGTCAATTGCATGAAAGCCAACCATACCGGCCAGATTCCCTTTGTATAAAACACCCGCCTGAAAACCGTTATGGGCGGAAAATTGTTTTAGCCATGTTTCAATAATCGGAACATAATCCTCCTCCCGCTCCACACTGTCAACCCATGGGAGCCATTCCCTTAAGTATTTTCGTGACGCATCCACAAGTGTAAATAACGCTTTCGCATCCTCCTTTTCAAGTAATTTAACGGATACATTTTCATTAACTTTCATCGTAAACATCCAATCTCTCCTTCGTATTCTATTAATCTATCTGTTTTTCAGATTCCTTTTGTAAATGCGATTCGCCTCATTTATTGTATGATAGCATGTTTAACTATTAAAAACTGCACTTATGAAACTTTTGGCCGGGATTTTTTGTCAGGAACCTCCTCACCACCTACGAAATTCCTATTTTTGTCAAATATAAAGGAATTGTGATCCAATTTGACGAATAGTTAAGTAAACAAAAAAGGAGAGGATTCAATGCAATTTGTACGAGCAGTCAGTTTAGCAGCCATCATGCTATTACTTATGTCAACTGCGGTATTTGCTTCACCGCAAAACAGAGGATCGGATCAAGCGTTTGATAACCAGATTGCGAAGCGAATAAAAGTGGATAATATTTACAATCACATATACCATCTATCCGAGGTAATCGGATCCCGTGGTGCTGGTACTGAGGGTGAACAGCAAACAATTGCGTATCTTGTCGATCAATTTGAAAGCTATGGATATGATGATGTTCGCGTGCAGGAATTTACATTTGAGACATATTCCGGTGAGGAAATAACATCACACAATGTTATAGCTGTAAAGGAACCGATGAAAAACCATAATACAGGCCAGCAGGTCATAATTGGATCACACCATGACTCCGTTCCATGGGGACAAGGCGCAAATGATGATGCATCCGGAACAGGAACATTACTTGAACTTGCCCGTGTTTACGCCAATACACCAACAGACACCGAAATCAAGTTCATCGCATTTGGCGCAGAAGAGTACGGCTTATGGGGATCTCGAAAGTATGCTGAAGCAATGTCCGAGGAAGATGCTGAACGAACAGCAGCCATGTTCCAAATGGATATGGTCGGGAGTAAGGATTCAGGAGATCTTGTTATGTTTACTGCCGATGGAAACAAAAATACAGTGACAGATTTGGGTGCTGCTGCAGGTTCACGTGTCGCTGACCTAGTCCCATACAGCGAACTGGGACGAAGCGATCATGTTCCATTCCATAACCTGGGCATTCCAGCTGCATTGTTCATTCATACACCATTGGAACCGTGGTACCATACAGAAGACGATGTTATCGAGCATATCAGCAAGAAGAAATTGAAGGATGTAGCTGACACAGTTGGTGCTGCAGTCTTCCAAATCACCCGAAAAGATACACCTGCATTGGAGCGATCTGAAGTAGCACCTGTCCCGGTTGACTACTATTACGAAGAACCACAACTGTAAACATGACAAGACCTGAACACGTGAACTTGCAGCACGCGTGTTCAGGCTTTTTTGCGTTTGCTGATAGAATGCCGATAATTTCTGATAGAAACTTAAAAATTCCTGATAGAACCATGAAAGTTCCTGATAGAGCGTCAGATTTTCCTGATAGAATATTGTAGGCATTGCAGCAATTCATATCGCTGCCTTTTAATTTCAGCCAGATCGGGTATACCATACATAGATGCAAAATTCGTTTTCAAAGGAGGTCATCCATGTGTGGACTGCAATCATGTGGGGTGGAATTGCCGGTTCAGCCTCGCTGCTTGGAGCGTTAGCTGTACTTTTTTTTAATGTAAAAAAAAGAATCATTGGTTACATAATGGCGCTTGGTGTAGGAGCATTAATAGCTGCGACTACCTATGAATTGCTTGGAGAGGCTGTCGAAAAAGCAGGCTTTACCGAAGCGGCAATCGGTTTTATTGGAGGCGCGCTTATTTTTACAATTTTTGATATTGTCGTATCAACAAACGGCGGCCACAAGCGAAAGCACTCAGAAGGCAGAAATGAACAGGAATCCGGAAATGGCGGGTCCGGAATCGCGATTTTCATTGGAACGATCATGGATGCCATTCCTGAATCAGCTATGATCGGGGTTAGCCTGATTGGCGGACATGCGGTTGGCTTCTCACTTGTTGCTGCAATCTTTATCAGTAATTTTCCGGAAGGTCTGTCAAGTACTGTCGGTCTTAAGAAGGACGGCTATTCCCGCGCAAAAGTTTTTACGATGTGGGGTGCTGTAATCGTATTTTCAGCACTTAGTTCTCTGGCAGGATATGCACTTCTGGACCATGCAAGTGACAGTATTCAGGCAATCATCAGTGCTTTTGCAGGCGGTGGAATAATTGCTATGGTCGCTTCCACCATGATGCCGGAAGCATTTAAGGAAGGTGGACCGGCAGTAGGTTTCATTACAGCAATTGGTGTATTTGTTACGTTGTTAATTGGCAGTTTGTAACAATGGACGCAAATTACAGTCCAAAGTCTTTTCCATTTCACAAATCCACTTGCATTTTACATTTTATTGGGATATAATGCTTGAAAATAATGATTAAAGACGTTGACGGGGAAAAGTAAAATACGGCTATTTTTCCACAGAGAGCTTCAGTAGCTGAAAAGAAGCAAAAATACCTGTTTGAACAATGGCCCCTGAGTTTCGTGCTGAACAGATCATCCCGATCTTAATAGGTTCCGGCGAGTGTTGGCACTCGTTATAACTGCCAAAGTATCCAAAGTCAAACAAGACTGGCGTACTTATGGAGGCTGTATGTGTGAGCATACAGTAAAGTAAGGTGGTACCGCGTATATTCAACCACGTCCTTGCCGAATTTAATTTCGATATGGGCGTGGTTTTTCATGTACAAAATTATTGATATGGAGGAATCGACAATGAATAAAAATTTAGTGCTGCAGACAGATTTCGGCTTGAGTGATGGTGCGGTAAGCGCCATGTATGGTGTGGCTTTATCGGTTGCTCCGGAGCTGCGAATATTCGATCTGACACATGACATCCCGCAATTTAATATATGGGAAGGATCTTACCGGCTGTATCAGACCATATCGTATTGGCCGGAAGATACCGTATTTGTTTCAGTCGTGGATCCAGGCGTTGGGACCAATCGATTAAGCGTTGTCGTAAAAACTGCTGATCACAAATATATCGTTACACCGGACAACGGCACATTGACACACATAAAACAAAACATTGGCATCACAGCAATACGGGAAATTGATGAAAAAGTCAATCGCCTGCCAAAATCAGGCGATTCCTATACATTCCATGGACGTGATGTTTATGCATATACCGGTGCACGGCTGGCAAGCGGCATTATCAGTTTTGAGGAAGTCGGTCCGGAATTAAACATTGATGAAACCATTGAAATCGATCATTACCAATCCTTTTTGGATGAACATGGAATTGTCCACGGAAACATTGATATCCACGATGTTCGCTTCGGCAACCTCTGGACAAATATTGAACATGATTTATTTAAGGAAGCCAATTTTAAATATGGTGATTCGTTTGAAGTTACGATCGCCAACAACACCCGCCAAGTCTATAAAAATATCATGACATTCGGCCGCTCGTTTGCGGACAGTCATCTCGGCGAGCCGCTCATCTATGTGAATTCACTTGATAAGCTCGGGGTTGCAATTAATCAAGGCTCATTTGCCAAAGCATATCATATCGAAGCAGGGATGAACTGGAAAATAACGATTCGCCGCGCACCAAAAATCATGTACAATTGATGGAGAATTATCTATTTTGATTAGGTGGTGAGAAAAGATGGAGCCGAAATGGCTGGAATGGGCGAAACAGATCCAATCAATTGCCCAAGCAGGAAAAGCCTACGCCAATAATGATTTTGACATGGAAAGATATGAAGCTCTGCAGCAGCTTAGTGTGGAAATAATGGTGCATCACACATATACCGATCAATCCATTATAAAGGAACTTTTTGCAAATGAGACCGGGTATGCCACCCCTAAAGCAGATATCCGATCGGTTGTATTTCGTGACGGTAAACTTTTAATGGTGCAGGAAAAAAGTGATGGCGCCTGGGCATTGCCCGGCGGCTGGGGGGATATCGGACTAACACCAAGTGAAGTCGCTGTAAAAGAGGTAAAAGAAGAAGCAGGTTTTGATGTACAGCCTGTAAAATTAATCGGCGTTCTTGATAAAAAATGTCATCCCCATCCGCCTTCTCCTTATCATGTGTACAAAATTTTGATTCAGTGCGAAATCATCGGCGGCGAGGCATCTGAAAGTATAGAAACGAGTGCGGTCGGGTTCTTCAGCGAAGATGACCTCCCTCCGTTGTCGATAGGGAGAAACACGGAATCACAAATCAATTTAGCATTCAGGCATTTGCATAAAACGGATGAGCCTGGATATTTGGATTAATTTTGAAATTTGCCACCGACGTACAAATTTGCCCTAATGCTATTTCGGTGAATTCAGTGGATAATCCGGCAGTTTTGGACTTTTTCCGGTGATTATAGAATTTTTCCGGCACATTTCGCGTAGATTCCGGCAAATTTTAAACTTTCCGGCACTTCCCATTTTACCTCGCTTTTATCTAGTAAGGCAGGATGCCGCGACCGCACCCTGCCTTACTTATTTATATAAACATACTTACAATCAGCGACATGCCGAATCCGACGAATGCAATGATTGTTTCCATTACAGTCCACGATTTCAGCGTATCTTTCTCGGACAAACCAAGGAATCGGTTCACCAGCCAGAAACCCGAATCGTTTACGTGTGATGCAATGGTAGCACCTGATGCGACAGTAATAACTAGCAATGCGAGAATTGGACCCTCAAGCCCCAGTGTGTTGATAACGGGTGTGATCAAACTTGCTGCAGTTACCATTGCAACGGTTGCGGAGCCCTGTGCAATACGGACAGCAGACGCAACAAGAAATGCAAACACGAGAATCGGGATGTTCAGGTTTGTCATCGTATCGGCAATAATATCCCCAATTCCGGTTTCAACGAGCACCTGACCGAAGACACCACCAGCACCGGTAATTAAGATAATGATACCAGCCGGTTCCAGTGATTTCGTGGCAATCTCCTGAATTTCTTCCTTTGAATAACCGCGCCGCGTTCCAAGCAGATAAAATGTCAGCAAAGCTGTTATGGTCAACGCAACGCCCGGATTACCGACAAACGTCAGCGCAGACCGGAGTGCACTTCCTTCTGCCAATGTCGCGCTTGTAAAGGTGTTCAATAATATCAGGAACAATGGCAAAAGAATCAGTGATGCGATCATTCCGAAACTCGGCAATTCTTTTTCATATTCTTTACCGCGTGCTTCTTCCGCCATATTCATCATCATTTCTTTCGGAACTTCCACATGAACTTTTTTCGAAATGTATGTTCCAAAAACCGGACCGGCAATAATTGCAGCCGGAATACCTGCAATCAAACCAAACAGGATCACCCATCCGAGGTTAGCATCCAAGAGTGATGCCACTGCAATTGGTCCTGGAGTCGGCGGTACAAAACTGTGTGTAACTGCAAGACCGGCCAATAGCGGAATGGCAAAGAACAGCAATGACTTTTTCGTTTTCTGTGCTAAACTGTATAAAATAGGTACTAAAATAACAAATGCAACATCCAGAAATACCGGAATGGAAATGATAAACCCGGTCAGCATCAGTGCCCAGTTTACGCGCTTTTCACCAAATTTGTCCATGAGTGTCATGGCCAGACGCTCGGCACCGCCGGATACTTTTAATACTTCACCAAACATCGCGCCGACACCGATAATAACGGCGATTTCAGCGACCGTTCCCCCCATTCCATCACTGACTGCCTGCAAAACTTTCTCCGGACTCATACCGGATAATAACCCAATAATGTAACTGACAACAAGCAGTGCAATAAATGCCTGCAATTTTGTCCTTATAACAAGGAACAACAAGAGTGCAACTCCAAATACCGCGAGCAAAATCAGTCCTGTTGTGGACATGTCTTCTCCCCCTCTTTATGAATTAATTTTTCTTTTCCAACACTTCCTGTAATCACCATTCGGCAACCGTGCCATCGGAATGCCGCCAAATCGGATTCTTCCATTGATGACCTCTCCTGGACGCTTCAATAACCCGTTCTTCATCAATTTCTATGCCAAGTCCCACCCCCTTAGGTTTCATTACAGATCCATTTTCATATTCAAAAATAGTTGGATTCACCAGGTAATCCAAAAGATCGCTCCCCTGATTGTAGTGAATGCCAAGGCTTTGTTCCTGAATGATACAGTTTGGTGTACATGCATCAACCTGAAGTGATGCTGCAAGGTTGATTGGGCCAAGCGGTGCATGCGGCGCAACTGCCACATCAAATGTTTCCGCCATGGCAGCAATTTTTTTTGCTTCCAAAATGCCGCCTGTATGTGACAAATCCGGCTGGATGATATCAACCACACCATCCGTCAGCATTTGTTTGAAACCCCAGCGTGTATAATTGCGCTCCCCGGCTGCAATCGGTGTTGTTGTGTGGCTCGCTATATCCCGAAATGCTTCCAGATTTTCCGCAAGTACCGGTTCCTCGATGAACATCGGACGATATGGCTCCAATTCCTTTACAAGAATTTTCGCCATTGCCTTATGCACCCTGCCATGAAAATCAATCCCAATGCCAAAGTCATTGCCGACTGCCTCTCGAATCGCTGACACCCTTTCCACGGCAGCATCGACTTTGGAGTAGCTGTCGATATAATTCATTTCCTCAGTGCCGTTCATTTTGATGGCGGTAAAACCGGCATCCGCTTTTTCCTTTGCAGCAGCACCGACATCCTGTGGCCGGTCACCGCCAATCCACGAATAGACCTGAATGTTATCACGGACCGCTCCGCCAAGCATCTCATATACCGGCATGTTATAGTACTTGCCTTTTATATCCCACAACGCCTGTTCAATTCCTGAAATAGCACTCATCAAGATCGGGCCGCCCCGATAAAATCCACCTCGATACAACACCTGGAAATGATCCTCAATGTTGCGCGGATCCTTTCCAATCAGATATTCCATAAGCTCTGTCACCCCGGCACCAACTGTATGTGCCCGACCTTCCACAATCGGCTCACCCCAGCCACTGATCCCTTCATCTGTTTCAATTTTCAGAAACAGCCAGCGCGGTTCGATCTGGTACAATTTATAATCGGTAATCTTCATTGTTATACACCTTCAATCGCATCGATAAATTGTTTCGCTTTTTCCGTTATCGCCTGCAAATCATCATTTGCAAGCGGTGAAGCTGTTTTAACAAGTGCACTTCCAAGTCCAGCGGCAACAGCACCTTTTTCAAAATATTCCCGGACATTTGATACATTCACGCCACCTGTCGGCATTAACGGAACATACGGCATCGGCCCGTGTACATCTTTGAGATAGCCCGGCCCCATCACACCAGCCGGAAAGACTTTAATCAGATCTGCGCCATGTTCATATGCCGTTAAAATTTCCGTCGGAGTCATTGCTCCCGGAATACTGACAACCCCATACCGCTTCGTCATTTTTATCGTTTCGCTGTTTACCGTCGGGGAAAAAATGAATTTAGCACCCGCCATGATGGCAGTTTTTGCAGATTCCGGATCCAATACAGTTCCTGCACCAACCACCATTTCCCCATTAAACGCGCTGTTTAATTCACCGATTACAGTCTCCACACGCGGTGTATCCATTGTAATTTCCATGATGCGTATGCCCCCATCATAAAGCGCTTCTGCAATCGGCATGACATCATCGGGATATGCTCCCCGGACAACTGCCACCAGTTTATAATCTAAAATCTGTTGCAATGTATTCATCGAAATCCTCCTTATCGTTCGACATCTCCTTGTTCACGGCTCTGCATGAAGTCCATTAGGCGACCTTTCTCCGGCAATCCTTCAACATCACCGGGCACCAGCGTTACCATCGCACCGACAGCATTGGCCCGCTCTACAGAGTCGTGCAAATTCAAACCATCCAGCAGTCCTGATAAAAAACCGGCCGAAAATCCATCCCCGGCACCGACAGGATCGACCACTTCCGGCACGCTAAATCCCGCTACATAGCCTCCCATGTCATCGTCCCAAAAATATGCGCCTTCACTGCCCAGTTTCATGACGACTACGGTTGCACCGTTATCCCGGAACCTTTCCGTCAATTGTTCCGGTGTCCCGCTGCCAAACAGAAATTTTGCTTCGTCAATTCCCGGAAGTACGATATCCGCTTTCGAAGCGAGTTCAAGCAATACGTTCCTTGCCTTTTCCTCCGGCCAAAGTTTTCGCCTTAAATTCGGATCAAATACCACAATGACATGATGCTTTTTCGCATATTCTATTGCAGTTAAAACGGTTTCATAGCAGCCCTCACTCAATGCCGGTGTAATCCCCGTCACGTGTAAAAACTTTGCGCTGGCAATATAGGATTCATCCACATCTTCCGGTCTCATCATGCTTGCGGCAGAATTTTTCCGGTAATATTTAACCCGCCATTCATTCGGGGCGAGCTTTTCTTTGAAAAAAAGCCCGGTGTCTCCGTCAGCTTCCAGTATTGTCTGACTTACATCAACGCCTTCACCACGGATAAACGACTGGATTTTTTTGCCGAACTCATCATCACCAAGCCGGCTTATCCACCCGGCCTGAAACCCAAGCCGGGAAAGACCAATCGCGACATTTGACTCAGCTCCCGCCACGCGGATTGAATAACGATTGGTATACCGCATTGGACCAGGCGTTTCCGGTGTGAAAAGCACCATCGTTTCACCAAGTGTTACAACATCCACTTACACCATCCCTTTCATCCGGTTTAAAACCTAAATCAAAGTTAGAAATCATTATTCCTGCTTTAGATGTTCCCGCTGAAATGCCGCAATGCTCTCATATTCATCGGTAAGCATCCGGGAAAGCCGAATATAAATCGGCAGCAGTTCACGATATACAGTGGTCGTTTCTTCTTCCGGATAATGTGTGTTTGTCTCACCGACCATTTCTGAAACAATACGAAAGTCTTCAATTTCTTCTGTCGCATACATACCGAGTACAACAGCACCCAGGCAGGAACTTTCAAAACTTTCCGGAACGATAACGGGTTTATCAAAAATATCCGCCATCATCTGCCGCCACGTTTCCGACCGGGCAAAACCGCCAGTCGCCTGAATGCTCTTCGGCTCTCCTGTCAGTTCCTCAAGTGCAAGCAGCACCGAGTACAGGTTGTAAAGTGTACCTTCCAGAACCGCGCGTACCATATGCTCTTTCTTATGATGGATGCTTAGTCCGAAAAACGACCCGCGGGCATTAGCATTCCAAATTGGTGCACGCTCTCCTTTTAGATAAGGATGAAAAATTAGTCCGTCTGATCCTGCATTGACTCCGGAAGCGATTTTCGTCAGCACATCATACGGATCAATCGACAATCGTTTGGCTGTTTCCACTTCGGACGCAGCGAATTCATCCCGAAGCCATCTCAAAATAATGCCGCCATTATTTACTGGTCCTCCGATTACCCAATGATTTTCCGTAAGGGCATAGCAGAAGATTCTTCCCTTTGGATCAGTTTTCGGTTCATTGTATACGGTCCGGATTGCGCCGCTGGTTCCAATCGTGACAGCGATAACACCTTCGTCAATCGCATTCACGCCAAGGTTTGACAGAACTCCATCGCTTGCACCAATGATAAATGGAACATCCGCATCAATACCCATATATGTACGATGTTCATCTTTCACGCCAGTCAATTTTTCTGTCGTCGGAACAATATCTGAAAGCTGTTCCCGGCTGATGGCAGTAAGTTCAAGTGCTCCTTCGTCCCAGTCCAGTGTTTCAAGATTAAACAATCCAGTGGCAGACGCAATGGAAAAGTCGACCACATAGTTACCAAAAAGTTTATGAAAAACATATTCTTTTATCGAAATAAATTTCCGAGTCTTGTTAAAAATCTCCGGCTTCTCTGACTTCATCCAGACTAGTTTTGCCAATGGTGACATCGGATGAATCGGGGTGCCGGTCCGTAAATAAATTTGATGTCCGTCATGCTCCTCTTTAATTTTATGGGCATAATCAGCCGCCCGTGTATCCGCCCAGGTGATGCTGTTCGTAAGCAGTTCATCGTTTTCCCCAACAGCTATCAGGCTGTGCATCGCCGAACTGAATGAAATAAGCCGAAGCTTGCCATCCAAAAGCTTTCCTTTCCGGACGGTCTCTCTGATTACGCCAAGCACCGCATTGAAAATCTCTTCCGGATCCTGTTCAGCAACGAGCGTATCCGGCGTATAAAGCGGATAGTTAATCGTATGTGTTGCTTCCACTTCCCCGTTTTTCCGGTACATAACTGCTTTTGTACTTGTTGTTCCAATATCCACACCGAGATAAAGGTCTTGCTGCTTCATCGGTCTTCCTCCTATACTTTGCTTGCCAGTACTTATTTTTTCACCACGTCATGGCCGCCGAATTCATTGCGCAGTGCGGCAACAACTTTTCCGGAAAATGTGTCATCTTCCTGCGAGCGGTAGCGCATCATAAGTGAGAGCGCAATAACCGGTGCTGCCGTCTCCAGATCCAGCGCCGTTTCCACCGTCCACTTGCCTTCACCGGATGAATTCATCACTCCACGGATGTCATCAAGATTAGCATCTTTCGAAAAGGCAATTTCCATCAGTTCCATCAGCCATGAGCGAATAACCGAACCGTGGTTAAACACCTTGGCAACCTTTTCATAGTCATACGCAAATTGACTTTTCTCCAGGATGTCGAACCCTTCCGCAATTGCCTGCATCATGCCATATTCCATACCATTATGGACCATTTTGAGAAAGTGACCGCTCCCGCATTTTCCGGTGTATAAGTAGCCATTTTCGATTGAGACATCGCGGAACAGCGGCTCAATTTCCTTAAATTTATCCGCATCGCCGCCGATCATCGTACAAGCACCTTCCCTGGCACCGGAAACACCGCCGCTTGTACCGCAATCAAAGAAATAAATTTCCTGTTCAGCTAATTTTTCTGCCCGCTTCATTGTGTCTTTGTAGTTTGAATTTCCGCCGTCAATCAGAATATCGCCTTTATCCAGCAACGGCATAATTTCATCAATGACTGCTGATGTGACTTCTCCGGCAGGTACCATCAGCCAGATTTTTCGTGGTACGGGCAAACTTTCTACAAGTTCCGAAAGTGATGATGCAAACTTGAAATTTTCATTAACACTGCTTGCGGCCGCTTCGTTATCTTTATCAAAGCCAACCACCTTATGCTGATGATCCAGCAGATTTAACGTTAAATTAAGACCCATTTTACCTAGACCTATCATTCCTATCTCCATGATGTCCTCCTAATTCGTGAAATGATTTTCCGTGTTTTGTTCATTATATCAAAAAAAATTCCATATGCAATGTTTTGAAAAAAATAAAATTCCTTTATAATAGAATAAGAGCCAAAAAATAAGGAGAATATCTTATGGTAAACAATAATGAACACTGCCTTGCCAGCATACGAAGCAATTACGGAAAGTTCAGTGATAAAGAAAAAGCGATTGCAGACTTTATTTTAGAGAATCCCCAAAATATCATTCACCATACGATTAATCAGGTATCGGAACATTTGGGTGTGGCGGAATCAACGGTCTTTCGCTTCTGTCAGCGTATTGGATTCAAAGGATTCCAGGCAATGAAAATTGCATTGGCGGCGGAGGTTGTCACTCCTATTAAAGATATTCACGAGAAAATAAATGAAGAAGACAGCATTGGAACAGTGACGGAAAAAGTTTTCCGCTCCAACATTAAAACTATCGAGGACACACTCCATATTCAGGACGAAGATGTCATCGAGAATGCGGTGGAAGCTATTCTCAAAGCTGGACAGGTGCAGTTTTTCGGAAGTGGCGGGTCAGCTGTTGTTGCACTGGATGCCTATCATAAATTTATCCGGAGCGGGATAAACGTCAACGCCAACATCGATTCGCACATGCAGATAATGGCCGCATCCCAACTGACAAGCAACGATCTGGCCATCCTGATCTCGCACAGCGGATCAACGAAGGATTTGCTGGATATCCTGCAAGTTTTAAAAGAAAACAATGTCCAAACAATTGCCGTTACCAACTTTGCCAAATCACCGCTTACAAAAGAGGCGGACATCAGCCTGTACACTGTCGCCGAAGAAACCGACTTCCGATCCGAAGCACTTTCATCACGTCTTGGGCAGCTAACCATCATTGACGCACTTTACACAAACATCATGATTGCCAACAATGAAGCTGGACAGCAAGCACTGCAAAACATGCGCCGCGGTATCAGTTTAAAACGGCTCTAAAGTTTGTAAAGGCAGATATCCCTGTTAAAGTCAAAGCAATCTTTCTGCTTGTATCGGATCATTTTCCGGAATGGTTGATTACCCGCATTTGAAGGTTGATTCCTGGCATTCGAAGGTTGATAACTTCCCCTTGTTGGTTGATAATCCACCTGTGATGGTCGATTCCAACTGGGGGTAGGTTGATAACTCGTGTGGAAAACGTGCTATGCGGTATCACTTCACAAGCGATGAAAGTTTTACAAAAGGAGGTCCTGTCCATTTATGTACAAATTATCACGTGAACAGTATCCACTGGAAGGAAGAATTGTACTCATAACAGGTGTCAGTCGAAAGCAAGGAATTGGATATGCGACTGCACGTCAGGCAGCAGCATGGGGCGCATCAATCGTCATCCACCATTACCAGCCGCATGATAAGGAGCAGCCATGGGGTGCAGATGATTTACAATCTGTAATCGAAGGCATTAAATCGGAACTTATCGATGGCGCATTTTTGCATGACATCAGCGGCGATTTCGCAGACCCTTTGTTACCTCAACAATTGATGGAAAAGGTTAGTAATGCATGTGGCCATATTGACGCTTTAATTTGTAATCATGCGCTTAGCGGAAGTGATGGTACACTTGGGGAACTGACTGCAGAAAAATTGGATAAGCATTGGGCAATTAATACCCGATCGACACTGCTTTTAGCACAATATTTCGCTAGGCAGCACGATTCTACAACAGGCAGAGGAAGAATTATTTTTATGACTTCCGGGCAACGATTAGGTCCAATGCCGGGTGAGGTCGCTTATGCAGCATCAAAAGGGGCACTAGCAGATATTACGATGACGATTGCTGATCAGCTTGCAGATCAAAATATTACTGTCAATGCAGTCAATCCAGGCCCTGTAAATACAGGTTATCTGGATAACGAATCGTGGAAGAAAATGGAGCCGCAATTTCCTTTTGGACGATTCGGCAAACCGGAAGATCCAGCAAAATTGATAACGTGGCTCCTGACCGACGAGGCATCCTGGATTACCGGACAAATCATTAATTCAGAAGGCGGATTCGCCAGATGGCGTCCATAGTACAGTTAAAAAATCAAAAGGAGTGCCAGCCTAGGCTGGCACTCCTTTTCTTTACGCCCACCACATATCAACAGGCTTGTCCCGAATGATAATCGGTTTCAAATTTTTAACAGCCGTTTGGAATCCCTCTTCAACCGACATTAACGGATCTTCGTGCTCAATACTGACTGCATGATCATAGCCATACGTGCGTAGGGCGCTGATCATATCGGTCCACTCCTGTACACCGTGGCCGCATCCAACAGACCGGAATGTCCATGCCCGGGTTTGTACCTGGCTGTATGGCTGCATATCCAGCAGTCCGTACATATTCACATTGTCCTGGTCAATATACGTATCTTTCGCATGGAAATGGTGCAATGCACCAGCTTTTCCTAAAATTTTAATAGCTCCAACCGGATCAATCCCCTGCCACCATAAATGGCTTGGGTCCAAGTTAGCACCGACGGCCGGTGATGTTGCCTCACGAAGTTTCAGCATTGTGTGTGGTGTGTGAACAAGAAAGCCTCCATGCAATTCCAGGCCAATTTTCACATCATGCTCTTCTGCATATTTTCCGGCATCTTTCCAATACGGAATCAATTTTTCTTCCCACTGCCACTCAAAAATATTACTGTACTCTGTTGGCCATGGTGCCACAGGCCAGTTGGGATATTTAGCGTGTTCATGATCCCCGGCGGTTCCGGAAAAACAATTCACAACAGGCACATTCATCATTTCAGCGAGTCGGACCGTTTTCCGGAACGTTTCATCAGACTCTTTCGCGTAGACTGGATCCGGTGAGATCGGGTTAGCATGACAACTGAACGCACTGATGGATAATCCGCGTCTTGTCACTTCATCCATGTATTCCTGCCGTTTATCTTCACTTTCCAGTAACCCATTCAGATCACAGTGTGCATTTCCCGGGTTTCCGCCTGTGCCGATTTCCACCGCATCCAGCCCTGATTCCTGCACATAGTCCAGCATTTCGGTAAATGACTTATCTGAAAATAATACTGTAAATACACCTAATTTCATTGTTTCACATCCCCTTGCCTTTATTTTTTCTTCACGAAACTGCTTTCATAAATAGATTCGATTATAGTGGAAACTTGCAATGCTTCTTCCGGTTTTACAAGCACATCATCAAGTCCCAGACAGCTGTTTACAAATGCCTTTGCCTGGGGAATTCCCGGGTCGGCCTTGCCCGGAAGCCAGTAGGGTTCACTGTTTAACAGCATCCCGTTTTTTTCCTGGTTTACTTCAAGCGGAAAAAGATCAAGGCCGCCGCTTGTTCCGGAAATGCTGACCGATTCGATATCTTCCTTGACATTAGCTGCCCAGGACGTTTCAAATAATAATGAACTGCCATTGGCAAATTTGATATATGCTGTTGCATGATCATCCACATCAAACGTGGCATGATTAACGTTCCCCCACTCATTCACAAGTCCCGGTGTTTTGCTTAAATGATTATACGTTGTACCTGAAATCTCAATTGGATCAGGATTGCCCATCAGCCACAATGCCAAATCAAGAAAGTGACAGCCATAATCAATCAGACTGCCGCCGCCCTGGAGTTCCTTATTGGTAAATACTCCCCATCCAGGTACTTTTCTTCTTCGTAACGCTTTTACCCGAGCAACGATTGGTTCACCGATATCTCCAGCATCTACAATTGCTTTTGCGGCGCGGGATTCCTGCATAAACCGATAATGATACCCGATTGTCAGCACCTTCCCTGCTTTGTCAGCTGCTTCGATCATATCACGACACTCAGCAGCGGTTATCGCCATCGGTTTTTCACAAAACACATGAACACCACGCTTCAGTGCTGCAATCGCGATTTCCGAATGAAATTTGTTCGGAGTGCAAATAACGACCGCATCCACATGCCGAAACATTTCCCCGTAGTCTCCAAAAACATCCGGAATCGAGTAAAGCTCCGCAACCTGCCTGGCCCGCACTTCATTGATATCGTGCACAGCCTGTAATGTAACCCTATCTTGCATTGTCTGAAAAGCAGGCAGGTGCCTTCCCTCAGCAATCCCGCCTGCACCAATTATTCCGATTCGCAATTTTCCCATAGCCTGCTACCACCTTCAGTTCAATTCGACCAGCTGTTTCGACTCACTCGATTGCAGGGCAGCCAAAATAACTTCGAGCGACTTTTTCCCTTCCTCACCGCTGACTGCCACCGGCTTATCCTGTAAAATGGCGGAAACGAATTGGTCAATGACATGTGATGTCGTTTGTCCGCCTTCATCATTTGACTGGATTTGGCCAAGTTCATATTTGACCGTTTCCCCGTTCTTATACTGGACAATCAGGGAGTTCACCGGGTCATCTTCCAGTCTCAGAATCGCATTTTCCCCGTAAATAATTGTGGAATTATCCTCCGCGGAAACGTATGACCAGCTTGCCGTCAATGTGCCAACAATACCGCTTTTCGTTTTTAATATACAAACGGCATTATCGTCAACATCGATATTTTCCTTCGCCGCTGTTTCCACCAGTGCACCAACTTCCGCAATCTCCTCATCCAGTAAAAAGCGGATCAGATCGGACTTATGGACACCAAGGTCCCCCATCGCACCGATGAATGCTAATTCCTTCTTAAAAAACCAGCTGTCTTTCCCATCAGCACTCCAGCCTTCCGGGCCGCCATGGCCAAAAGTTGTTCGAAAGCTGTATATCTTTCCCGCTTTACCACTGGCAATCAGTTCCTTTGCCTTCTGATGGGATGAAACAAAGCGCTGATTATGCCCGATCATCAGTTTTTTCCCATTTTCCTGTGCAGCTTCAATCATACCGGCCGCTTCTTCGCTGGACGTTGCCATTGGCTTTTCGCAAAGGACATGTTTCCCCTGCTTAAGCGCGGCAACAGATATCGGCGCATGCAGTGCATTTGGTGTACAGACACTGACCGCATCGATTTCTGCATCCCGAAACATGTCATGATAATCCACATACGGCGTCGCGTTGTACAAAGCTGCCATTTCTTTTGCACGGTCTTCCACCACATCACAAACCGCCCGGATTTCCACATCTTTTTCTGCCGCATATTCCGGCAAATGACGATTTCGTGCGATACTTCCACAACCAACTACTGCTATGTTTAACTTCCCCATTATTCCTGTCTCCCTTCCTTCATTCTTTCACTGAAATTTTTTCAAGCGGCTTGGCATTGCCATACACCGGTTTCGGATTTTCCGATGGTCCTGCCCATTTAACCGCATTCACCAGTACCCGCTGGATTTCCGGATTATGGTATGTCGGGTAGGTTTCATGTCCCGGCCGGAAATAAAATATTTTTCCATTGCCGCGCCGGAACGTACACCCGCTGCGGAAAACCTCCCCGCCTTCAAACCAGCTGATAAACACCAGTTCATCCGGAGCTGGAATATCAAAATGCTCCCCGTACATTTCCTCTTTGGAAAGCTCCAAATATTCGCCAACACCTTCTGCAATCGGGTGTCCCGGGTTACAAACCCAAATCCGCTCCCGTTCATCCGCTTCCCGCCATTTCAAGTCACATGATGTCCCCATCAGTGATCTGAAAATTTTAGAAAGGTGTCCGGAATGAAGGACGATCAGCCCCATGCCATCCAGTACACGCTGTTTCACTTTTTCAACCACCGCATCATCAACTTCATCATGCGCAATATGACCCCACCACATAAGCACATCCGTATTTTCCAGCACGTCATCTGTCAAGCCATGTTCCGGCTCATCAAGTGTGGCAGTTTTTGCATCAAAACCATAATGCTTCAGCATCCCGGCAATCGCCCCATGAATTCCATCCGGATATGCCTTTTGAACATCGGGATTTTTCTGTTCATGCCGATTTTCATTCCATACCGTTATGTTCATGTCCAACTCCTCCTGTCATCTATTCTTTTACTGAACCGGATGTCAGTCCGGATACAATGCGTTTTTGGAAAATAAGCACCATCACAACGAGCGGAATGGTTACAACAACGGTTGCAGCGCAAATTTCCGCCCACGGGATTGAATACTGCCCCTGGAACATGGAAATCCCAACCGGAACCGTTTTATATGCTTCTGACGTGTTAATCGCCAGTGCAAACAAATACTCATTCCATGCCGCCACAAACACCAATATCGCGGTCGTAAAAATCCCCGGAACTGCAAGCGGAAAAATAATCCGCCAATACGTCTGCATTAATGATGCACCATCGATTTTCGCAGACTCTTCCAAATCATGGGGGATTTTCCGGAAAAACGTAACCATGATCCAAATAGACAAGGGCAATGTGATAGTCGTATACGGGATAATCAACCCCAGATAGCTGTTCGTCAGACCCAGATTCTTTAAAATCATATAAATCGGTGACAATGTTGCGATTTGCGGAAACATAGAAACCGAAAGCACCAATCCGAGAATAACAGTTTTTCCCCGAAATTCCAGACGTGCAATCGCATATGCCGCAAATGAAGCAGTAAACACCGTATAAATAGTCGTTATCGATGAAACAATGAAACTGTTTTTCATGTACGTTAAAAATGGGTGATCGAAAAAGACAGATTTATAGCTTTTCAACGACGGATTATCTGTAAACCAATCAAACGCTTTTTCACCGAACAAGGCTGAAGGAGGTTTAATCGAGCTTAAAAACACCCATATAAACGGAAACATGACAACAAAAACAAAGATTGCCATTAGGATATAAAATACTGGTCCTGCTTTTTTCTCCATCTTCAACCCCCCTACTTTTTAGACCCTTCCGGCAGTAAATCAGATCCGAGCAATTTCACAAAGATCATTGAGATGATCGCTACACAGATAAACACGATAACCGCGATTGCCGAACCTGCTCCGAATTGTAATTGAGAGAACATCACCTGATACGCAAGAATGGAAATGGTTTCAGTAGCATTGGCCGGTCCTCCACCGGTTAATACGTAAATCAAATCAAATACCCGGAACGCATCCAGTGTGCGGAACAGCAGTGCTACTAAAATACTCAGTTTCAGCATTGGAAGCGTGATCGTAATAAACTGTTTCCATTTTCCCGCACCGTCAATGGATGCTGCTTCATAGAGTGTTTTTGGAATCACCTGTAAGCCGCCCAACAGAAGCAGTGCAATGTACGGCGTTGTTTTCCACACATCAGACAGAATGACAGAAAACATCCCGCCAATTTCAGTTGACAGCAGTGAACCCATGGAATCTACCAAACCGATATCCGTAAAAAATTTGGCAATCACACCATTCTGACCGTCGTACAGGAATTTCCACATCATCGCAGATACTGCAGTCGGAATTGCCCATGGAATCAGAACAGTTGCCCGTATCAGGCCGCGCCCGAAAAATGCTTTGTTAACAAGCAGCGCAACAGCTAAGCCGAGCACAAACTCAAAAAATACCGAAATAATGGTAAAAACAAATGTGTTCCCGAGAGATGCCCACATTCGGCCGTTTTGCAGCAGATCCGCATAGTGATCAAATCCGATAAAATTCGGTTCGATAATCACCCCTGTCATACCGGATGCGAGCCCTGTCAGTTCCTTCCCATTTGACAGCACGCCTTTTTCATCAAGTTCTTTTAGGTCTTCATTAACTTCTTGAATCGTCCCTTTAAATTTTTTAGCAGTATCATCACTGATTTCCACCATGCTTAAATCCGATGGCGGTGTTTTAAAGTTATTCAGCATTTTGTTGACTTTGCCATACACATCCCCGGCATCGTCGCGAATTTTTGAATCAAGTTCCAGTAAATTTTCGTGAATGCCTGCCAGTTTTTCTTTCGCGGCGCCATCCGTTTGTTGTATTTCTGTTTCCAGATCCCCAGCCAAAAACGGATAGTAATTCAGGTATTCTTCTATATTGACACTATAATTCAGATGAACGGACGATTTGGTCGGATCATTCAGCTTTAGATCAAACAGACTGAAATAAAAAGACTGCAGAACCGGATAAATGGCAATAATCAATATCAGAATAATCGACGGAGCCACCAGCCAATATGCCGCTTTTTTCTCGGAACGTTTCAACTTGCTTTTCCGGGCTTTCTTTTCCTTCTCTGCCATATACACACCTCTTTTCACGTATTCTGTTTGTCAGTTTCGCAATTGCATCAGCGCGAGATGCGATCTGTTCAGCGGACGTTGCGGTTTCTTCAGCGCCAAATGCACTTCCTTCGGCGGATGCGGTGCTTTCTTCAGCGCTAAATGCACTTCCTTCGGCGGCTGCGGTAAAAGCACATTAGCCTTCATCCATTTTGAAGGCTAATGATTTTGTTTTATTTGACCGCACTTTTCAGTTCTTGTTCCATTTTTTTAACCGCCTGCTCAACCGATACCTGCCCGGCAATTGCCTTCGATACATTGACCTGAATGATTTCAGATATTTCCTGATAGTTCGGAGCTACCGGACGGGAAACTGCAGCATCCAGCCCTTTTACAAACTCCTTATTTTTGAAAAATGGATTAGCTTCAAGCACTTCGCTATCTTCAAACAACGGTGTGTAACTAGGCGCTTTTCCGCCTTCAATTGCCATGATCTTCTGGCCTTTAGGTCCTGCCAGATACTTTAAAAATTCCCACGCAGCCTGTTTGTGTTCGGAATACTTGTTGATAGCAGCCATCCAGCCGCCCAGTGCCGCTGCTGATTTTTCATCACCAGCTGGAAGTGGTGCTACACCAACCTTACCGGAAATTTCTGACTTTTCTTTGTTGTTGGACAGCGCCCACTGATATGGCCAGTTGCGGATAAATACGGATTCCCCTTCAATGAAGGCAGTTTCCGATTCCACTTCAGTGAATGTTGTAATATTCCCAGGGACATAATCAGCATTTGCAATCTCCACAAGTTTTTTCAAACCTTGAATACTATCCTGACTATTGATGGCAACTTCTCCCTTATCGTCAAGAATCTCACCACCATACGCCGCGATAAACTCAACAGCATTACAAACGAGGCCTTCGTATTGTTTCGCCTGAAAAACATAGCCGAAATCAGTGCCGCTTTTACCTTTTAGATTTTTCGCCTGTTTTGTCAGTTCATCCCATGTTTCCGGTGCTTTATCGACCAAATCTTTCCTGTAAAATAACAAGCCGGCATCTACATACCGTGGCAATGCCCACTGTTTCCCGTTAAACTGGGCAGCACTTAATGCCCCTTGGTTATACTTGCTCAGATCAATATTGTCTTTTTTAATAAACCTGTCCAACGGCAGTGTATATCCTGCTTGTGCAAATTCTGCCGGCCATACAACATCAACATCAAATACATCAATTTCGGAAGACTTCGCATTCAGCATTGTTACATACGCGTCATGCTGCTTCCCGCTGTCGGCAGGCATTTCCCTGAGCTCAACCTGAATGTTCTTATGACTTTTATTAAATGAATCAACTATTTTTTGCGTAGCCCCGGTAGTATCACGCCCCCGCGCATAAACAAGCTTTACCTTCCCCTGATCGGATCCTTCTTCAGCCTGTTTTCCATCTGAACTTCCTTCACTTTCCCCGCCTGACCCTGAACTGCACGCTACTAGCGCAATCATCAGAACCAACAGGAATGCTGCAAGCTTAAAATGTTTCAAACGGTCCATAAATCTTCCTCCCCATTTTTTTAAGTGGAACTGCGCTCAACCAAATAGATTGGCAGTTCCTTCAAATGCTTGTCCACATTTCCTTCGCCATGCAATAAATCAATCATTACTTTTATTGACAGTTTGCCAATTTGATCAATTGGCTGATGAATTGTTGTTAATCCCGGGTTGACAAGTGCGGCAATTTGCTGATTATCAAAACCCAGCACGGCCAATTCATCCGGAATTTTCACATGTAATCGCGCTGCCTCACTAATAATTCCCGCTGCCACTTCATCACTTCCGGTAAAAACAGCATCCGGCCGATTTTTCATTGACAGCATTTTCCTTAAAACTTTCCTGCCGTCTTCCACAAGCTGAGTCTCCAAGAACATCCAATCATTATCGAAAGAAAGTCCAGCTTCATCCAGCGCCTGGAAAAATCCCCGCTGCCTGTCAGCTACCAGTCCTGTTAAGTTAGCACCTCTGCATTTCGCGATTTTACGATAGCCTTTTTCGATTAAATGTTTTGTCCCGATATACGCACCCTCAAATTGATTCAGACGGACAGTGGGAACCTTAGCCCTGTCATCATACTCATTGCAAAAAATAATGGGAGCGAAATTGGTATAATCTTTGACATCCTCCCAATCATTTTCCAGTGAGGCCAAAATAACGCCATCAATCTGTTTCGTTTTGACGAGATCCAGATAAACCAGTTCGCGTTGTTTATCATACATCGTCTGACACACAACGAGCTGCAGCCCATGATCGGCAGCCATATTTTCCATAACTTCAACCATTTTGCTGAAAAATGGATTGGAAATTCTCGGAATCAGCACTGCAATCGTTTGTGTCGTTTGTTTCCGCAAGCGCTGGGCGGTCGAATTCGGCACATACAGCAATTCCTCCATCGCCTTTTGTACCAGCGCCTTCTTTCCCTCTGCCACATACGGATGGTCATTTAACACCCGTGACACAGTCGTCTTCGAAACCCCAGCTAATTTTGCAACATCTTCAATCGTCGACATTTCCCGCTTATGACTCCCTCCTTCACCCTGAAATCGTTTTCATATAAATGCTAAATAAAAACGATCTCCTTAATTAGATATGAAATCGATTTCAGTTGTCATTATATAATATCTGAATATAATGTCAATACGTTTATTAAAATTTTCAAAACTAGGTGAATTTGCTGTTTATGGGTACGTTTTATGTAGCACAAGAAAAGAAGCTGGGGTAAAAATGTTTTATCCAAAGAAAAACCAGAATTAGAAAATGGATGATAGAAACGTTCCGGAAATATCCTTCATCCGGTAATTTGCTAATTGTTCATCTTTGAGGATTACACATTTTTAATATGCCCCAGCCTCTGCCCATTATTTTTTAATCGGTATCCAAATCTCACTGTAATAATCTGCTGATGATGGATCCTTATCGCTTAGGTAAACCTCCAACTCAGGTCCATCTGCATGTTCATAACCGGTTGCGGGGAACCATTCGGAAAAAATACGTTCCCACACTTTCGGCATCGCGTCGGGCATTGCCCCGTGAACAGGAAAGACTGCCCATGAAGCGCCAGGAATTGTCGCCTTTTCCCAATCGTCAGGTATTTGATCCACATTTTTTTCCGCACCAATCAGATACCTGATATTTTCCTGTTTCTCATCAAATTCCAGGCAAATGCCAAGCAGCCCGAGTGATCCACAGTTTTTCGAAAGTTCTTCAGCAAAGCCATCTTGGTTCGACCTGACCCAAAAATCAGCTATCTTCCGATGGTTTTCTCCGCTGATTGTTGACGTACGTATACTCTTGCCAATTACCGTGAATGGTTCTTTTTCCACAATCTTGTAATCCATCTCCACATCACCCTTTAACTGTATTTGAAAGGAAAGTTTCGGATAAGCCTTCAACGACTGGCTGTTCTTCCTCGCCGCAGTCGGACTGATTCCGTGAATTCGGCGAAATGCTTTGGCAAAAGACTCCGGACTCTCGTAACCATATTTCATTGCCACCTCAATTACTTTCGATTCGGAATGTACAAGTTCCTGTGCTGCCACGGTAATCCGGCGGTTTCGAATATATTCACTTATCGAAAAACCAGTCAGCATGCTGAACATCCGCTGGAAATGAAACTTTGACATATACGCGCACGCAGCAATGTCGTTAATTTGAAGTTCATTATCCAAATTGGATTCCACATACTCAATCGCATCCAGCATGCGTTGAAGTCCTTCCATGTTACGCCCCCCCTTCAATGAATAATCTAACAGGATCCCTTCAGCTCTTCCGGACTTTTTATGCTCGTTTATGACCGGGTGTACTGGAAAAGCATGTTTCCTTTTGACAATCTAGTAAAGGTTGATATTTTCGTGCTGATGGTCGATAACTCCCCGATAAAAGTTGATTCCTGCCACAGGAAGGTTGATACTAATATCGCGATAGTTGATATTGCCGGGTTGAGGTCGATATTCCGTCCTGTTACAGATAAAATGGTAAAACATTATAATAGTTTCCCTTCACAATAGTATGTTCGCTCATTCTACCAATACAGCATGAATATAGTGAATCGTTTCAAAAGCTGACAGATGGTCCTGCCGATTTTGGAAATAGGATGCTTGAATAGCTTGGGGTGATAAATGCTCGCTGATCTGTAATCCAGTTCCCTCCAAAAGTTCACGGATTTTAGCGAAGGAATAGCTTGATTGCATTGGTTCGCCGCCCGCCTCTGCCATTTTCACCATGTTCTGTACTCTGTCGGAAAATCCTTTTTCATAAAAAAGCCCTTCATCCGCATAATCAAACACAATGGAACTCCCCATCTGCATCTCAGAAAATAACGATTGAATCAGCAGTGCAAGCTCCTTTTTTTTCAAATAATAGGAAACGCCCAACAAACTGAAAAAAGTTTTTCTGGCAGGGTCGAACCCCTTATCAATAAGCTTTTGGAGTGAAAATCCTTTTGTAAAATCCATGGAGATAAAATGCAGGTTATCCGGAATCATAAAATTCTTTTCCGCCAGCCGATTCCTTTTAAATTGCTGTGTTGCCGGATGGTCAATCTCAAAAACTTCCAAAGACGCTTCCAAATCCGGGTGCCGGTAACAAAATGTGTCCAAACCTGCTCCCAGAATGACATACTGCTCAGTGCCTTCGTCCAGCGCATTACTCAAAACTTTTTCACAATATGCAGCACGCGCCAGCGTTGTTGAAGAAAGCTGAACCTGTGTAATCCATTTTAACATTTCTTCCGGATCATCCTTATATTTTTCAGCAATGTCCCTGTTGAAAAATTCAACGCCGCTGATCATATTTTCCCGAATGTCCTGGAACTCCCGCTCAGAAATTAACGCCCTGACAATGTAGTCATCAAAAATCTTTGGTTCACCAAATTGACTATGATACGCCCTACCAAATGCCGAAACCAATGAAGTTATGCTAGATTCACCCTGCTTCATACACAAACACCCCTAAAAAAATAGAATTCTCCCGCCATGGAGAATTCTATTATATAACAAAAATAATAAAAGTAAATAATAGCATAAATTGATTTTTTTGTCAATTTTATTGACTCATTACTTCCCTATTTCTACACAAACTTATACATCAAAATATCATCTGCATACTCATTTTCATTTAATTTAAATTCGTTAACTTTCCTGCCTTCTTCAACAAAACCCATACGTTTATACAATGCAATAGCCCGATGATTCGTTGAAAAAACTCCCAAACACACTTTTTCAATGAAAGGATTCGCTTCCGCCCAGTCCAATAATGCTTGAACTAGCAATTTTCCTATTCCCATGTTCCTGCACTCTTTACGAATCATCATCCCAAAGGCCCCGGTATGTGCCATTCTTTTCCTGTCCGGAGAATGAAAACTGATCCAGCCGACAACTTCACCGTGAATTTCCGCTACAATAATGGTTTCCCTTTCATTCTGTAAAAAATTCCCGATCCATTCCCTTTGTTGTTGTGTTGTCAGATCATACTCTTCAGATAATGTAATTAAAAACTCATGTTCATCCATAACGGATTTCATTATTTCTAAAATTTCTCCGGCATCACCCAGTTTTCCTGTGCGCAGAATACATTTATCTGTTTTCAAACGTTTTCACTCCTTTCTGCTTTGCCTTTAACGCCATCAACAGGCAATCCCGATATTCCCCTTCATGCCATTCATGTCCCGGCAGCACCCGAACCTTATAGAACCCGCATTTTTCATAGCATCTTATAGCTCGTTTATTGGATAGCTGCGGATCAAGTATCACGTTGTGTGCCTGTTTCTTATCTGTCAAAAATTCCACTATACCCCGGACAAGCAGTGTTCCGATTCCTTTGTTCCAATAATCAGGTTCACCAATGAATTGATCAATTCCATATGTATTTTCCTGCTCATCAAAATCATTGATTGTACTTGTTTGTTTATTTACCGGATAAAACTGAATGTAGCCAATTGCTGCTTCTCCGTATAAAACCAAACATTTGAAAACACCATTATCCTTCCCGTAAAACGCTTTTTCTACTTTTGCCAAATCAAACGGGTTGTCCCGGCCTTCATAATATTCCAGTACAGCAGGATCGGAAAGCCACTTCACCAACAATTGTTTATCCCTTTCTTGCAGGTACCTAATTTTCAGTTTTCCTGTTTCAAATAACAGTAAAATCACCCTCAATGCCAATCCCCGCCTTTTTACACTAAAGGCTTAATCGAATATAAAGTCCGTTCCGCCCCAAATCGCATCACAATTGTAAAATATACCGAAAATCCGACCGCTGCAATTTTCGGATAGTACATCTTGTTGTTGCAAGCATGGTTATCCCCCAATCATTAACCCGTACAGATCATAATTATATTGCCGTCCGGATCACTGACATTAAAATACGAAAAATCATCAAACCGAATAATTTCGCTTTCAATCGGATATCCCAGCTCCTTAACAAATACATACGCCTTCTCAATATCTTCGGTGTGAAAATTAAACAATGGATACTCGGATGGGACGATTTCCTTTTTCTCACCGGTTGGCCCAGCATCCAATGTCAAGCCTGTGTATTGGTTGAGCGTCATATTGTGAACTGGTTCTTTGACTTCAGACAAATCAACCTGCTCATTCAATAGTCTGCTGTACCACCTTACTGAATTCTTCAAATCACTGACATGCACAAAAACGGTATTCATTTTGTTCTTAATTGGAATCATAGCCACACCCCTTATTATTTTACAATCAATCTCCCTATCTCCTTTATTACAATTCGACATAAACACCCTATTCCCTCTTATAAATTTAATGTTAATAGAAATTCCATCAGGGAAATAATGCAGAATTGCACTGTTCCACGGTCATTATCGTATAGACTGCGGCTTTAGGGAAAAGCTAAAACTAAAATTAAATTCGAAGGGGTGACCTGTTAATGGAGTGGAGTTGGATTTGGAAAGGAATATTGATTGTACTGGTCGGCACCCTGCTTTTACGAATAGCTGGCAGAAAAACAATATCACAAATGACATTGGCCGAAACAATTATCATGATTTCAATTGGAACAGCACTTGTACAGCCTATTGCTGATAAAAACATTTGGATTGCCATCGGAACCGGCGCAGTACTCGTTTTGACACTGATTGTTATGGAATTTGGCCAGCTCAAATTCGATGGACTGGAAAAACTGATAACCGGAAAATCCAAAGTTTTGATTGAAAATGGATCATTGAATGAAAAAACAATGGCAAAGCTGCGAATGACCGTTGATCAACTTGAAATGAATTTGAGGCAAAAAAATGTAACGAGTATAAACGATGTGCAATGGGCTACACTTGAACCAAACGGACAACTGGGTTATACGTTAAAAGAAGATGCACAACCCGTTACGAAGAAGGAGTTCAAACAATTACAGCAAGCCACAACCAAATCTAATGAACAACAAATAGAGCAGCTTAACAACCAATTGCATCAGATTAAACAGCAATTAAACCAAAATAACATTTTTGCAGAAGTTAAAAACAAGGAGCATAAGAATACACCCCCGGAACACCTGCAATAGAATCCACTTAAATTAAAGTGGCTGGGACATTACAAAACGTGTTATTAAAAAGACGAACAATTAGAGAATTAGCGTAGGAAATATACGGAGACTCCTGCGGGAAGTAAAGCCTAGATGAGACCCCGCAGTGCGACGAGCACTACTTCCACCGAATATGCTTCGAGTTGCGAGGAGTGCTGCTTCATTGAAACACTTGCAACACGACGAGCACCCAGCACGAGGAGGCTCAACAGCTGCCCGCGGTAAAGAAGACACTGCGAAAGCTTGCTTAAGCAGATGTCGCACTTATGCTCGAAAGTGAAAGCGAAGTATATTTCCGGAGCGGCTAGACGCTCCATTTTCTAATTGGTTGTTCGTTTTTTTCTTTGGATAACACACTTTTGTCCCAGCCGCTTTATATTTTCATTAGTTTAGATTAATTTCAATACTTTCCGTTCCAAAGAACCCTGTTTGGCAATGCAAAACGGAACCTTTAAGATTTAATTCTTTTGGCACTTCAAAAACAACTTTTCCAGATTTACTCAGGCCGGGATTGATTTGCTGCAGGAAGAAATCTGTTCCATTCTCTCCCATTGCCATCATCACCTGTCCATCTGTCACAGGGTCATAGGTCGTTCCGTCAGATGACATGATTTGAAAGTAGCTCGAATCAATCATCAGTGGCTCCTTCTGTCCATTTTTTATTGCCACATCAAGAACGACATATTTACCACTTGTTTTAGCATTTTCAATAAATTCATTTCCGCTGTCAATTTCACTGGTCGTTTTAACATGGTTAACAGTAAATCCAACATTTGCAACAGTAGCAGTTTCACCGATTCCGGCTTTTTTGATTGTTGACTCCTTATCTTGCTTCATAGCATCATTATTGGCCAAATTTTCCTGTTTCGTCTGATCCGCTCCCCCTTCTGCGGTGTTAGACGTATCTCCTCCACTGGCAAAAATACCAATTAAAATTCCTAAAACAACTACTGCTCCAATCGCAGTCAAGCAGCCAGTAAATAATTTCTTCATTTCTAATTACCCCCTAATTATTTTGTAATCTTATCGTAACAATTAGGGTATGCAAAAAAATGCACTCCTTCTGAAGAGGGATTTCCTAATCCGGAATTCACAATCAGAAAAGATCATGTTATAATCGAACAAATGTTCCACAAGCAGGTGATGAAATTGAGTAATGACCGAGGTTCAAAGAAATGGATTGGCTCTACAATGATGATCCCGGAGCATGTCAAGATGTTAAGGGAGATTTTTGCAGAGATGGAGTTCAGAAAAAAACCAATCATTGATGAACAGCAGAAAGAAGAAATCAACATGAAACTGCAATGTGCTATTCATAATGATTTGACGATTGAAGTGGTATTCTTTGCAAATCATGATGTAACAGTAGTCAAGGCAAAAATCAGCGAGATAAATTTAGAACAAAAAACGTTGTACCTTAAACACCCGACAACAAATAAACTTACTTTCGATGCAATATTGGAAGTAACCATTTTATAACGGATAAATGATTATCTAAAATTATACAATACTTTATTTCTCCGCTTTTGCTTTGATTATCAAAAAATGAGGGTTGTTCATGAGATATTGATAAGATTTTTTATGTGCTTGCTTCATCTTTGGGTGCGGATGTGGTTCAACCAGCTTTTCCAGGATGAAAAAATGCACTGTTTCTCTTATTATATCCTGCATTGGCCTGCGGTAAAAGCTGACATCAATCGTGATGTTCGGTTTTTTCCATGTGTCCGTTAATGACTGTGTTTCAAAATAATCCGTGCACGAAAACCTGGTAAAATCCATAAATGGATGGTGGACTGAAAACAGGAATGTTCCTTCATTTTTAATGACCCGATTAAGTTCCTGAAACGTCGGCGTCCATTCTTTTACATAATGCATGGTAAGGGAACTGATAATGATATCAAAGGAATGGTCTTCAAAAGGCAATGCCTCCTGAAGGTCATGACAAAAGATTTCCGCGTGATTCCCTAATCTATTTTTCGCTTCCTGTACCATTTCAGGACTGACATCTATACCGGTAACTTCTGCCCCGCGCTTCACGAGTTTTTCTGCATACCACCCAGCTGCACATCCAGCATCCAGGATCTTCATTCCAGTTAAATCATCAGGCAGCTCCTCCAGCATAGCCGGACGCTCATAATAAGCGTTATATGGGCTTGCCTCATCAATATCATTTTGATATGTACCTGCCAGTTTGTCATAAGTATCTTTTGCTGAGTGGTTCATTAAGGTATTACCCCCTTGGAAAGAAATAATGGCAGAAAAGCCAACCCCTTCCTCAAAGGAGTCAGCTTTTCCAATAAGTTACGTACGTTAAATCGGTTTAACTAATTTTACCATTTCCTAACTAAATATTCAGCATTTTGTCTCAGAATATTATATGCATCTTCATCAATAAATTCATTATCGCGCTGTTTATCAAGCTTTTGGAGGAAATCACGCATATGTTCAACGGCTTTATCAGTTTTTCCCCGTTTTTTAAAATGCGTGACGGATCTCAATTTGGCCTGCAATGATCTGGCAGCACCATAATTCGCAAATTCCCCTTCTTTTTCGAAGTCTGCAATTAGCACATCCATCTCATTCAAATTATAATCCATCATCTCCCAATAGGCGGGCTTCACATTAAAATTCGGGTCAAAAACAAATGGTGCATCTTTACCTGCGCCATCGTTATACTTTTCAGCACGATCATCAAGCCATGTATGGTCATCTGCAATACCCCAGAACGTTACATTACTGATTTTATCATCCAATTCCTCGTACAATTCAAATAATTGATCATATCGATCTGCCTGATCCAAAAGACGCCCACTTTCCAGAATTTCTTCATAATTCGGAAAGGCGGGCTTTGGCGGCCAGCCATAAAGGCTGACATCGAGCTCAGTAATTTGATTATCCAATCCAAGACTGGCAAACATATTAATGGCGTCTCTCATTTCTTCAATAGATGGCCAGCCAAGCTGGATATGCGCCTGATGCCCGACACCATCAATCGGAACCCCCTGCTCCAACAGATCTTTTACCAGATTATAGAGGTAGGTCCTTTTTGGTTCCACTTCAGTATTATAATCGTTGATATATAATTTGGCATCTTCTCCCGCGTATTTATGAACAGTCTCAAGAGCTACCTTAATATAGTCTGTACCGGTAATCTTATACCAATTGGATTCACGCAGACCCCGTTCATTAGACGCATAAGGATCGATAACTTCATTAACAACGTCCCACTCATCTACTACATCCCTGTACCTTTTCACGATTGTTTTAATGTGATTTCTCAGTCGATCCAGTAAAAGCTCCTTATTTTCTGCACGTTTTTCCGGATCGGTTTCCTCCACCATCGGATTTCCTTCTTCATCCAGGAAAAACCATTCAGGTACCTGACTGTGCCAAACAAGTGTGTGGAAACGCAAATTCATATCATTCTCTTTGGCAAACTGGACAATTTTGTCAGCTTCCTTAAAATTAAAATTGCCTTCTTCCGGCTGAATATTGATCGGTTTCATCACATTTTCGGCAACAATGCTGTTGTAATGCCGTTTTAAAATCTCGCCATGAATCCCTTCAAGCTGATAGGGTTCAACTGCAGCTCCGATTTCAAAAGAATCTTCATATCTGCTTTTAAGCGGTGTTACCCCCAGCGCACTAATTGATTTATATCCCTCCTCAGCTTTGGCAGTGCTTGTCCCGGCAGGTAATACCAGTGACAAAACAAATACTGCAATAATTGATATACGCAGCGACTTCACCATTCAACATACCCCTTTCCTATAATGACTTGATAAATTAACTTCTTCGCTACAACACCTCCCATTAAGTAATTAAAAAGGCCACCTCATAAAATAATTCAATCTTGGTTGAATACTTCTGAGATAGCCTGTTTACATAAATTAATTCCGAAATTCCACAAGTTTTTCGTTCATCGCTTTTGTCTGTCCATATACTTCCTGATAGATTTCAAATAGCTTCTTATAGCTTTCTGCACGATCACTATCCGGTGTATACACGCTTTCTATTTTCAAAAATTCATCTGCACATTCACTTAATGAATCAAACCATCCACATCCATATGCTGCCAGCATTGCTGCTCCCATTCCCGGGCCCTGCTCACTTGAAAGTTTAATAATTTTTGCGTTAAAAATATCCGCCTGCATTTGCAGCCACACTTTATTCCTTGCACCGCCGCCAATCGAAACAATAGAATCAATTACTTTTCCATTGTTGCGGAAAATATGAATCGATTCATTCAGGGAAAAAGTAATCCCTTCAAGGATCGCCCGAACAAAATCTTTTCGCCGGTGTGACACATCCATACCGATAAAACTTGCCCGAATCGATGCGTCTGCATAAGGCGTTCTTTCCCCTGCCAAATACGGCGTGAACAATAATCCATTTGCTCCGGCAGGGACTGTTCCCGCTTCAGAAACCAAATCTTCAAATGACTCATCCGCGGCAAAGACATCTTTAAACCAGCTTAGGCTATTGCCTGCTGATAGAGTAACCCCCATCGTATAAAAGGCATCGGGAGCGCCATGATTAAAGTAATGGACACGTCCCTGAAAATCTTTATCATCACTTCCCTCATAGGAAAGCACAACACCTGATGTGCCAACACTGCAAAGGGTTTTACCATCTTCTAATATTCCTGAACCAATGGCGCCACAAGCATTATCCGCTCCACCGGCAAAAACCCGGGTTGTTTCCGACAGACCAGTGGATGCCGCAATTCCAGATTGTATTCCCCCGATCTCAGCATGGGAATCTACTAATGGCGGGCAAATGGTCGAATCAATGTCCACCAGCGCACAGATCTCTTTACTCCACTCTTTTTTTCGAATATCCAACAACAACGTTCCGGCAGCATCAGAATATTCCATGTTCAATTGACCCGTCAGTTTGTACCGCAAGTAATCCTTTGGTAAAACAAATTTCTTAGCTTTCTGAAACAATGCGGGCTCATGTTCTTTCACCCATAACAGCTTTGGTAACGTAAATCCTTCCAAAGCAGGGTTTTTTGCTATTTCCAGCAATCGTTCCTCGCCAACAGCATGATAAATCTGACGGCATTGATTGGTTGTCCGTGTATCATTCCAAAGAATCGCATTCCGCAGTACTTCATTGTCTTCATCCAGAAGAACGAGTCCGTGCATTTGTCCGGAAAAACTGATTCCTTCAATATCCTCCGGGTCACCGTTGAAATCTTGAAGCAAGTCAGTCAACCCTGCAACTGTCTGGTCCACCCATACGTTAGGATCTTGTTCACTGTATCCGCTTCTTTCCTGAATTAACGGATATTCTTTGGAAATTTCCTGTATAACGCTGCCATGTTTAGTTACCAGCAGAAGCTTAACCGCACTCGTTCCCAAATCGATTCCGATTACATATTTCATGGCATTACTCCCCAGCATAAGCTTTCAGCAAATATTGGTTAATTGTTGCCTTGATTTTCTCCAGCCGACCGGATTGATGTTTGATTTCCGAAAGTCCCAACGCATGGTTCTCCAACTCATGGAAATCCGTTTTGTTTTGTACAATATCCAATCCGATTCCATTTGTATAGCTGCTGTAACGGTCTTCCAAAATATCTTCCAGCACACGATCATCGATAAGTTTCCGGGCAACCTTCAGTCCTACTGCAAAGCTGTCCATTCCAGCAATATGTGCATGGAATAAATCGTCCGGCTCGAATGAACCTCTTCTCACCTTTGCATCAAAATTCAAACCGCCACGGCCAAGACCGCCGTTTTTAAGAATCTCATACATTGCCAATGCAGCAGCATGCAGGTCTGTCGGAAATTCATCTGTATCCCACCCGAGCAGCGGATGACCCTGGTTTGCATCCACCGAACCTAGCATATCGTTTATGCGTGCGTAGCACAGTTCGTGTTCAAACGTATGGCCGGCGAGTGTCGCATGGTTTGCTTCAATGTTAAATTTAAAATGATCCTGCAGATTGTATCTTTGCAGAAAAGCATATCCACTTGCCACATCAAAGTCATACTGGTGTGTTGTAGGTTCTTTCGGTTTTGGTTCAATCAGAAATTGTCCATCAAAGCCAATTTCTTTTGCATAATCGACAGCCATATGGAAGAAGCGGCCCAAATTATCCAGTTCCAGTTTCATATCGGTATTAAGCAGTGTTTCATAACCTTCACGTCCGCCCCAGAACACATAATTTTGTGCGCCAAGTTCTTTTCCAATTTCCAACCCTTTTTTAACTTTTGCTGCTGTATACGCAAAAATATCCGCATTGTTGGAAGATGCTGCCCCATGAATAAAACGGGGGTGTGTAAAGTTATTCGCCGTATTCCAAAGTAATTTTGTTTTGCTGTCTTTCATGTAATCCTTCATCAAACCAACGATTGTATCCAAATTCTGATTCGTTTCCCGCAAATTACTTCCTTCAGGTGCAATATCGACATCATGGAAACAGAAATAAGGTACGTTCAGTTTTTCAAAAAATTCAAAGGCAGCCTCCAGTCGGGCTTTTGCCAAATCCATACCTTTAAACTTATCCCACGGACGGACCATTGTACCCGCACCAAATGGATCTGATCCATCCATTGTGAATGTATGCCAATAGGCAACGGCAAAACGGAGATGTTCTTCTGCCGTTTTGTCACCTATTTTTTCTTCAGGATTATAAAATTTAAATGCAAACGGATTAGTAGATTGTGACCCTTCGTATTGAATTTGACCAACTTCTTTAAAATATGCCATCATGATGACCTCCCATTTAAAATGATAATATATATTCAACATCCCGATAAAAATGGGGTGAATATGCATGTATACTGGAATGTAACTGCTTGCGCAAATTATAGCAGCACAAAGTTAGTTTGTCTGTCGGATATACTAAGTTATAATAGACTTACGCTATCCTATTTAAAATGATTAACTTATAATAAGCATGGAAGCCTATCTGAAATCCAAGGAGGATCCCCGTGAATAGTACCAGCACTTTTATTTTTAACGTAATGGAATGGATTACAAGGTTTGCATATGTGAATTTACTGTGGATCACATTTACGTTGACCGGCGGTGTTATCTTTGGTGTCTTCCCCGCTACAACAGCGATGTTCGCCGTAATCCGGAAATGGTTAACAGGGAATACAGAGATTCCGGTCTTTAAAACATTTTGGAACTATTTCAAACATGACTTTGTAAAAAGCAATATTCTTGGAGTATTTATTATCGGAATTGCAGTATTAATAGGTTTAGACTTTGTATTCATGCAAGTAAATGTAAACGATTTACTGAGATTAATGTATTTACCGCTGTCCGTCTTTATGTTCTTATTTTTACTCTTTCTGTTTTATATATTTCCCGCTTTCGTCCATTACGATTTAAAACTAGGAAAAATCATCAGGAATACTTTTCTGATTATGTTAATTTCCCCGCTCCACAGCTTATTGATTTTTATATGTCTTGTATCCATCTGCTTTATTATGGCGGAACTGCCAGCATTGGCATTTATCTTTGGTGCAAGTACGTATGCGTTTATTACAATGTGGCTCTGTCTGAATGCTTTTACAAAAATTGAAAAGAAGGCTGAAAACACCAATAGTAAAAATGCTGCCAGATAGTTATGTCAGTGAAAGTCTTCCCCACTCTTCCCCAAGAGAGCGGGGATTTCCCTATGATTTATTTTCACTGTACATAAAATAATCAAAGTCGGCATGCTTATTCTGTCCTGACGTATCCTGGCACTGCATCCCAACGAATGCACCGGTAAAAAACCCGCCGCCTTGAATGTAATCATCCGAAAGCTTGTAGGAATGGAACGGAATTGGAATTTTCCGCCAATCTAAACCGTCAAACGAATAGGAATACTCGTATATATTTGTCTGTACGTCAACGCGCAGATAAACATAATCCACACCCTCCGGCACAACAATTTCACTGCCCTTTAACGGATGGTCAAACGTAAAATTGTCACACGTCATCAGTTCGAGTATTCTCCCCTTCTCTTCATGCCAGGAAATTTGTAAGGATGACCAATTCTGTGTATTATAATAATTTACCAGCCCGGCAGATTGCTGAAAACTGTCTGGATCAAATGCCACCTTTGTCTCCGCTGTAAAATTAAAATGCTGCCAGCGCCGTGCCACATATGCCTGCGTGAACTTCGATGTTAATGACTCTTTTCCGTATAACCGCAAATGGCCGGGATTATCCGTTAATGAAAGTGTTTCCCCACCAAGCGGAATACGTAATGTCTGAAAATGTGGATTTAATTCAGGCGTGTCAAAATCATCTTTTTCATCGTAATCTTTTCCCCATTGCACTTCTTTGATTGATGGCCCCTCGATTGCTGCAGCTGGCTGGTTCCCGCCGACTACATACGGCCAGTCATTTTCCCAATCCAGTCGTTGAATAGCGGTTTCTCTTCCAAGCGGACAGAATCCGCGTGGATCCAATAACGGCTGCCCTTCTTTCGGCAGCGGTCTCCCGGTTAAATAGACCAAAAACCACTCATCTGTATGTGTTTGAACGATAGAAGAATGTCCGGCTTTCTGCATCGGATTGCTCGGATATGGCCACGATGTAATTAATGGATTTTCCGGATGCACCTCATATGGCCCATGCAATTCCTTGGAACGGGCAATGGTAGCTTGGTGCTCAAATCTCGTCCCACCTTCAGCGGTCAATAAGTAAAAATATCCGTTCATTTTATATAGATGTGGTGCCTCGGTCAGCTTTACATCGGTCCCTTTAAAAATCACTTCCGGTTTTCCAACAAGCTTCTGCTCATTCGGACTGTACTCCTGAAGCACAATTCCGTAAAAATTGTGGTTACCGGAACGATGATCCCAAAGCATATTGGTGATATACTTTCTCCCATCATCATCATGGAATAAGGATGGATCGAATCCCGAACTGTTTAAATAAACCGGCTCTGACCATTCGCCATCAATCGTATCGCACGTTACCAAATAATTATGGCAGTCTTTCCAGTTCCCTTCTGTAACTTTGACATCCGTATAAATCAGCCAAAACTTACCGTCTCTATAGGATAGTGCCGGCGCCCAGATACCTCCGGAGTCAGGATTCCCCATCATATTCAACTGGCTCAGTCTATTAAGCGGTCTCCCAATCAACCGCCAATTTTTCAGATCCTTGGAATGATATATCCCAATCCCCGGAAACCACTCAAATGTCGAAACAGCGATATAGTAATCCTCCCCTGCCCGGCAAATACTCGGGTCCGGGTGGAACCCTGTCAAAATTGGATTTTGAATAGTTGTCATTTACTGGTCCCCCTTCATTAAATTTAACCTTTTACGGCACTTGCGGAAATACCTTCCACAACCTTGTTACTGAAAAACAGAAACGCTATCAGAATCGGCACAATACTAATAACAAGGGTCGCACCAATTGCTCCCCAATCCGTCATATATTGTCCAACAAAGTTCTGTATACCGACTGTCAAAGTTTTGTACTTGTCCGAACTGATAAACGTATTGACAAACACAAATTCATTCCAGTTGTAAATCATATTGATAATGACAGTAGTTGACATAACTGGTGTAGTCATTGGCAAAATAATCCGGAAAAACAATCTGTTAATTGAACAGCCGTCAATAATTGCCGCTTCCTCAATTTCCCGGGGCAATGTATAGTAAAATCCGAGTAAAATCATCATTGTTATTGGCAGGTTATACGTCGTATACGTTATGATAATGGACAACGGGTTATCAATCAGATTAACGCTCAGAAACATTTTGAAAAGCGGAATCAATGCTGAATGAATCGGTATCATCAATCCAACCATAAATAAACCAAGTACAAAGGAGCTTAGCTTCCATCGCATCCGTGTAATAGCAAAAGTAGCCATACTCGCTAACACGACCGTTAAAATAATAGCCACTACCGTGTACCACACACTATTAAAAAAATAGATTCCTATATCGCTCTGCCATACTTTAATATAGTTTTCCCATTGATATTCTTCCGGAAGGGAAAGCGGGGGGCTTCCGAAAATCTGCCTGGTATCCTTCAGCGAAAACAAGACGAGCCACACCAGCGGGAAAATTTGGAACAAACCTACAATCCCTAGGCATATATAAAGAAACAAATATCCGATTCGATTCATGGTTTTACCTCCTTTTAATACTGGATTTCATCATCGGTTGCAGTTAATTTTCTAATGAAAAAGGTGACAATCAGTGTAATGATCAACAGAAGAAAGCCTACTGCACTGCCATAACCAAATTCAGAAGTGGAAAATGCCAATTTATACATATAGGAAGCCATTACTTCACTCGCTCCGCTTGGCCCGCCGCCGGTCATAACATAAATCAGGTCAAAATATTTTAAAGACCCGACAATAGCAAGTACAATTGTAACTTTGAATACGCCCATAATAAGTGGCAGCTTTACCTTGAATGCTATCTGAATAGGAGAAGCACCATCGATTTTGGCTGCCTCTATCAGTGATTCAGGGATATTCTTTAATGCAGCATAATAAATGAGGATATAAAAACCCGCATACTGCCAAAGAATCGGAATAAAAATGGCATACAATACTACATCAGGATCCCCAAGCCATACAGGTGTTTCTTCAATGCCAATATATCCCAGAAGACTGTTTAAAATACCATTTGCGGGATTGTAAACTTTAATCCAAAGTTGTGCGATTGCCACTGAAGACAATAGCATTGGAATCAGGTAGATTTTTCTAAGCAGACCTGCACCTTTTATTTTGGAAGCCAAAATTAGTGATATTGCCAGGTAGATAAGTAAACTAAGTGCAGAGAAGAGTGCGAGTAAAAAAGAGTGTCCTGCACTTTCCCAGAACTTTTCATCCTGCATGGCAGTCATATAATTTTCTAATCCAATGAAGGTCATATCACCGATCCCATTCCATTCCATTAACCCATAATACCCGCTCAGAAATAACGGAATGTAAATTAAGAGTGCCACAAGCAGCAATGCGGGAAGGATATACAATGCTATCATTAGCTTGTTGGACATAACTTTGTTCAATTCTTTCACCCCCAAATATTTATCTATTAAAGCGCTCAACCAATTTTCGATTACAAAGCGCCTCATATCCCTCACCGTAGCCAACGGAATACTTCGTCATGTTGAAATCGCTTTCTTTTTAGTTGATAAAAAAGCTTGAAAATTACTTTCAATAGTTTGAAAGTTTGTAAGTTCATGTTTAGAATATCAAAACCTCTACTGTTTGTCTAGTGGATAAACAAAGTTAATTTAAATTCTCACCAATAGATATATCAAAAGAAAAAAAGCCGCCGAATATTTGGCAGCCCCTAAATAGGATGGGCTAGTTGCCCAACAATTTTATTCTCCCTCTGCAAGTGCTTTTTCCTGCAATTTCACAAATTTCTCGGGTGTCATCTCCCCGCCAAACAATGCCTGTATAGCATCCAAATGAATTTGTGCTACATCAGGAGGCATTTGAACATCAGCAAATAAAGTAATATTACTAGCTTTATTCAACTCATCCAAAACATCAATATACATTTGTGGAAGGTCGACAGAACTGGTATCCGCTTTTGTCGCTGGTATTACACCTGCATCTGCGACAGCCTGCTGTCCCCATTTCTTAACGAAGAAAGATACAAAATCTTTTGCCTCTGATTTCACATCAGAGTTTTGGGCCACAAACAAACCAACTCCAGGCCCGCCTACCCAGCTGTTCATGTCGCCATTTCCGTTAACAGTCGGGAAATTAAAGAAGCCAACGGAATCCCTGAACTCCTGTGGTACCTGCTCATTTGTAGTATAGTTTGGAAGATCCCAGGAGCCGATTAGATACATTGCCGCCTGACCATTCATAAACAGACTTTTTGCTTCCTGATCGGACAAAGCGTTATATCCTTCATTAAATGCGTCCATTTCCACCAGATTTTGAATTTCTTCTGCTGCTTTGATGAGCGCTGGATCTTCGAAGGACCCTTTTCGGTTAATGGCTTTTGTTATGGTCTTGGAGCCTCCAATGCGGTCCGCAAGGTACATATACCATAATGACCCTGTCCACCGGTCTTTATTTCCTAAAGCGATTGGTGTTATATCATTTTCATGGAGTGTTTTAACAACATTTTTGAATTCATCATACGTTTTCGGAATTTCCAATCCATATTCATCAAAGATTGCTTTGTTATAAAAAATTGGCGCTATATTCAATTCCAATGGAAGTCCATATGTTTTACCGTCAAAACTATAGGCATCTGTTGTTCCTGGAACAAACTTGTCCTTTAGTCCGTTTTTCAGAACATCATTTAATGGAGCGAACAAATCTCCTTCAATATATGGTGTCATAAACCCCGCTGCCCACGTCATCCCAACATCAGGCAGCTGATTTGAAGAGGATAGTACTTTCAATTTTTCCTTGTATTGTTCATTACCCAGGATTTCAAGGTCTACTTTTACTCCAGGATTCTTTTCTTCATACTGACTGACGATTTTATTTACAATCTCATAATGATCTTTTGAACTTCCTTCAGGCCATAAATGCATAAATTCAATTGTCTTTTGATCAGCTGACGCTTCACTGCCGCCACTTTCACCGTCTTCTCCCCCACTGCCTGAACATCCGGCAAGTACAAGCAAAACAAACGATAAGACAGCAAACAAAACTACCGCTTTATTCTTCAATATACTTCTCCCCCTTTTATTGTAAACGCTTACTAAATCATGCATTTATAGAATAGCAAAATAACCATCGTTTGTCTACCGAATGAACAAAGTTTATAATGAAATTTAATGATCCTATACGAACCCGTTTGTTTGGTAATATAAATAGGTTATAATAATGGAAAAGTAATCGGTTTAGGATAGTTTATTCGGTGGATAAAGGAGAGCATGATATTCTTATGGGACAAAATCAAACATGGAACCAATTTGTTGTTAAAAAAGGAAATAAATCGCTAGTACTTCATACAATTATGACTTACTCCCCTATTTCCCGCGCAAATATCGCCCACTATACTGGATTGAACAAAGGGACAGTTTCGTCCCTGGTCAATGAATTGCTTAACGAACAGTTAATCAGTGAATCTGGTCCAGGGCAATCAAGTGGTGGACGAAGACCTGTAATGCTTCATTTCAATGAAGAAGCCGGATTTTCAATAGGTATTGATCTGGGAGTTAATTACTTACTTGGAACGTTAACCGATCTCCAAGGAAACATACACTGCGAAAAGAAAATGAATCATAATGAATTATCATATGAAGAAATCGAAATGAAATTATTCGAAATAATTGACTTTCTAACAGCCTCTGCCCCGAAAAGTCCATACGGCATTATTGGAATTGGGATAGGTGTTCCCGGAACAGTAAGTACTAAAGATGAAATCCTCCTTGCACCGAACCTGGGATGGAAAAATGTTGATTTAAAAACAGTCATGGAAAAAAAGTATGATATCCCCGTGACCATTGAAAATGAAGCAAATGCTGGAGCATATGGTGAAAAAAGGTTCGGAGCAGGTGAAAATTTTGAAAACATAATTTATATTAGTGCCGGGATTGGAATTGGTGTAGGACTTATTCTAAATGGAAAGTTATATAAAGGCAGTAACGGTTTTTCGGGGGAATTGGGACACATGACAATCCAGGCAAACGGGCTAAAATGCCGTTGCGGTAATGAAGGATGCTGGGAATTATATGCTTCGGAACAGGCTTTATTGAACGCAGCTAAACATTCAGACCTGCCAACCGCCAGCGATAAAGAACTTACCCTGGAGGATCTTAACGACTTTGCAGAAAATAATAATCCAGCAGCAATACAATTATTTGAGAAAGTTGGCGATTACCTGGGGATTGGGGTAAACAATATTATTAACATCTTCAATCCTGACCAAATAATAATTGGAAATCGGATTGCTGCTTCGGAGAAATGGCTGAAAGAAACATTGGAACAAAGAATGAAAACACATACACTTTGGTATCAGCATGACGATATGAATATTTATTTTTCTGAACTGAACACGCACTCAACTGCACTTGGTGTGGCAGCTTTGACATCCGAAAAATTTCTGAATGTTGATGTGGAAAAAAGGGTTTCCGAGGCTTAAGAATAAAACTGCTTTATGTTAATCTAATATCCCCTGCCAATCAGGCGGGGGATATAATTATTTTTAGATGGAACCATTCGCTTCGTTTCAGACTCCTGTATCATAACCCCTCCGTTATTTTTGAAATCGTGCTTCCATAAATCACATCTGCCTTCATCATTAAAATCAATACCTTCCCGTGTTCCCTGTATCATTCACCTTAATTCCGACACCTCGAGGATAATTTCAGGCTTCTTTTTTATATTTTGGGTTGACACCCTTTAGACTACATGTGTAATATTGAACTACAGATGTAATCCAGTGATTTAAAAAGGAGGTATTGATAACTTCCGCAAACGATTGGTAAACGGGATATTTAAACAATCCAATAGAAAGTGGGTATTCTTGTGAGTAGAAGATTTTCATTGAAGTCCAGCACCTGCATGTTTACATTGTTCATTTCATTAATGTTATTAACAACACTTACCGCATGCGCTAATGCAGACAGTAAGACGGATGCGTCATCTGACACAGGTAAAAAATCAAAGCAAAGAATTAGTAAAGATGAAAAATTTGCCCAGCTTGAAAATGAATTCGACGCCCGAATCGGTGTTTATGCAATCGATACAGGTACGAAACAAACTGTCGCATACCATCCAAATGAGCGTTTCGCCTACACGTCCACATTTAAAGTTTTGGCTGCAGCAATCTTGCTGAAGCAAAACGACATCCAAGAACTTGAAAGAGTTATTCCGTACACGAAGGATGATCTGGTTACCTATTCCCCGGTTACCGAGAAACACGTGGATGATGGTATGACATTGCTGGAAATAAGTGAAGCAGCCATCCGTAAAAGCGATAACACCGCCGGGAACCTCCTGCTTGAAGCGATCGGGGGTCCCGATAAATTTGAGCAAGCTTTACGCAACATCGGTGATGATGTTACCCAGCCGGAACGTTACGAAACTGAGTTAAACGAATTCAAACCGGGTAACAAGCGTGATACCAGCACACCAAAAGCCATGGCCGCTAATCTGAAAAAAGTCGCCCTAAGTGATTTTCTTTCAAAAAATAAGCGTGAATTACTTATCGATTGGATGAAAGGAAATGCAACGGGAGACGCACTGATACGTGCAGGTGCGCCTGAAGGATGGAAAGTTGGTGACAAAAGCGGTGCCGGAAGCTATGGCACACGAAATGACATTGCAATTGTTTGGCCGCCGAACAGAGAACCAATCGTCATCGCGGTTATGTCCCGGCACAATAAAGAGGACGCCGAATATGACGACGCACTGGTTGCAAAGGCTGCTGAAATTACGCTGAACGCTCTACAATAAGAAATTCGGGATCACACATGTCAATCGAATCTGGCATGTGTGACCCTTCATATAATCCTCATTCGCTCCAATTGTCTTTTGCCTTTTCCAAATTTACGAAACTGACCAAATTTTTTTGCATGGGTATGGGACAGATACGATTATGTTTTTTAATTTTCGAGTTTATGTCTTCCAAATCTTTTTCTGTTTTTGCTGTTTTTAATAAAGAAGCTATTTCTTTTTGCAGTTTTAACCATGGCGGCAAAAAACCGGCATCTTTTGCTGTCTTTTGAAAACGCTGAAAGGTGTCCATCTGCAAATTTTCTTTCGGCAATGGTTTTCCTTTTCCAGGTAAATTGTTATAGTCGTCCTGATTTTCCCGCATCATATCGCCGATGAAATCATTATGTTTTTCACTCATACACAATACCTCCTTTCCATATTATGATATTCTTTTATTTCTTGCATGCTGCGGGAATTACCTGCTGCATACACTATTATTCATAAAAAATTCATATTTGACGCCATGGCAGAATTAAGGTACTTTGAGTTAATAACTTCGCAATAAAGGAGATGAAAACAGATGTCTGTCCCCCAACTGGCTGTATGCATGTTCATATCTTCTTTTGTAGTCACTGCAATTATGCTTATCCGGAAGGTTTTTAAAAATCAATTGACATCCAAATGGCAATATAATTTATGGTTTCTTTTACTGACTGCATTAATAATTCCCTTCCTGCCGGCACAATTATTGAACTTCGGGGGTGAATTCTCATGGAATGGGACTTCACAAAACAATACGTCCCCAATCAACACTGCATCAGAAAATCCTGCATCGGAAAATGGAAATTGGATGCACGATTTTTCAACATCTGTTACCCGGATTGACCTTACATTTTCAAACTATATCGTAACCATTATATGGATTTTAGGAATGCTCGGCATGATTGCTTTGACAATGAACGCCTGGTTTAAACTGCGAAAAATCAAGACATCTGCAAGCATCGTTAAAAATAAAGAGGTGCTCACATTACTCGAACAAAGTAAACAACACCTTCATATTTCGCGTCGGATTATATTGGTGAAATCACCACTTATTAAGTCACCGCTGACGTTCGGCATGTTTAGAACATACATTATCCTGCCACAACATGCGGAAGCCTGGATGTCTATGAAAGATTTGAAATACATTTTGCTGCATGAACTGAATCACATTAAATATAAAGACATTGCCACGAATTATATAGTCATCCTGTTCCAGATTTTGTACTGGTTTAATCCATTAATCTGGATTGCCTTCAAGGAAATGCGTCTGGACCGTGAAATCGCCTGTGACAGAGCCGTCCTAACAATGCTTGAAGAAAACCAGCATGCAGCCTACGGGAACACGATTCTTAATTTTGTAGATAAATCCTATCATTCAAGGCATTTCGCAATCGTTAACCAGTTTGCCGGGTCAAAAAAACAGTTAAAAAAGCGGATTGAACGAATTGCGGACTTCACAAAAGAATCCAAACTGTTAAAACTGAAAAGCATGCTGATTTTTATAGTACTGGCAGGAATTGTCACAAGCCAAATTCCGATTGCTTCTGCAATGCCTTATAGTGATAATCGGATCACCTTCGATAAAAAACATACGATATATGAAGATTTAAGCGGATTTTTCAAAGACTATGATGGCAGCTTTGTAATTTATGATTTGCGGGAAGCACAATACCATATCTATAATAAAGATAAAAGCACGTTACGGGTATCACCGAATTCCACATATAAAATATACAGCGCATTATTCGCATTGGAATCCGGTGTAATCACGAGACATCAGACCTCCATGAAGTGGAATGGCAAAACATATCCGTACAACACCTGGAACCAAAATCAAAACTTATTTACAGCGATGGAAAACTCCGTAACCTGGTACTTTCAAAGGCTGGATAAGTTGGTTCAAATGGAAAGTATTCAAGCATATCTTGATCAACTGAATTATGGGAATCAAAATGTGTCCGGCGGAATTGAAAGCTATTGGCTTGAATCTTCTTTAAAAATTTCGCCAATTGAACAGGTGCAGTTACTCAAAAACTTTTACACAAACAAATTTGGATTTGATAAGAAGAATATTCAATTCGTAAAAGAAGCCATCAAGTTAGAGACCAAAGACCAAGCAGCCCTTTATGGCAAAACCGGTACAGGAACAGTCAATGGAAAAAATGTGAATGGCTGGTTCATTGGATTTGCAGAAACGGAACACAACACTTATTTCTTTGCAGCCAATATTGAAAACAGCCATCATGCAAACGGCAGTACAGCTGCGAAGATTACAAAATCCATTTTGAAAGACAAAGGTATTTATTAGAAAATAAAGGCAGGGATCCACGTGACAAATAAAATACCCGCTATTTCAGAGTCAGAATGGGAAGTATTGAAGGTGCTTTGGGCAAAAGCGCCGCAAACAGCAAATGAAATCATTTCATCCTTGCCGGCACATACGAACTGGAAGCCGAAGACCGTACGTACCTTGTTAGATCGGCTTACAAAAAAAGAGGTTGTCGGTGTTCATAAAGATCGTCGGATATATACGTTCTATCCGCTCTACTCCCAGGACGAATGTCAGCGTGCAAAAACAGAATCCTTCGTAAAACGAATCTATGACGGCACCTTAAAATCGATGCTCGTTCAATTTATTCAGGATGAAGACCTGTCGGAAGAAGAAATCAAAGAGTTAAGGTCCATTTTGGATAAGAAGCAAAATAAAAAGTAAGATTCCCCATCAGTACAAAACGGAGTGAAGTTCAAACCCTTCACTCCGCTTTCATTACCACTTTTCTTCCAGTTCAATAAAATAATGATCCTTCCGGTATGATACTGCATCCATTGTCGCGATTAAATCATCCTGGTGACATATATCAATTCTATAAAATCCGGTTCGATAATTCCTTCTAATTTCAGTTGCCCGGGCTGTGATTCTGTCACCAGCTTCAGCTGCCCGGATAAACTGGATTGTTGTTGAAAGGCCGACAGAAATTTTACCATATGCATTGAAGGCAACCGAAAAAACGTGGTCTGCCAATGCGTATATGATTGCCCCGTGAACAGTCCCATGGGCATTAACCATATGGCTTTGCACGACTAACATTGCTTCCGTAAATCCCGCCTTGAAGTCGGTTAATTCAATTCCAAGTGATTGTGCATACGGATCCCTTTTTACCTGTTCATAAATTTCATTATAATGTTTTTCATGAATTTGATTCTCATCTATTTTCTTTTTCAAGTTTATCCCCCTGGTTTGAAACGCTTAAATAAGCATACCATACTTTTCAGAAATTTTAACACCAACGGGCCTTTATGCATTGTATGCTTTCTTTAATTCCGCAATATTAAGTTTCTTCATATTAAGAGTTGCCTTATTAAAGCGCGCAATTTGTTCCGGGGTACCGTCTGCCATCATCTCATCCATTTCCCTGGGTACTATCTGCCAGGATATTCCATACCTATCTTTCAGCCAACCGCATTGCTCGGCCTCCGGAACGGCGGACAGCTTATCCCAGTAATAATCAATTTCTTCTTGTGTGTCGCAATATACCATAAATGAAGTTGCCTCATTGAAATGGAAGCTATGATCCCCCGCACTGTCCATTGCGGTGAACCACTGATCTTCAAGCATGAAATCAGAAAACATAATTGTTCCTTCTTTATCAGGTTTCATGCCTTGCGGGTAGCGAGCAATATGCCCCTCTTTTGAGTTCTTAAATACAGACAGATAATAATTAATCGCCTCTTCTGCTTTACCGCAGTTATCACCCACAAACATAAACGACGGTATAATTTCCGGCCGTTCTTCACCTTCCGGATTTGTAAGGATTAACTGCCAAGACAAACCATACTTATCCTGGATCCAGCCATACTTCTCACTGAACGGATACGAAGCAAGCGGCATTAACACTGTACCGCCTTCAGAGAATCTGCTCCAAACCTCATTTATTTTTTCACTTGCGTCTTTTTCCCGTGACGGGTCAAAATTAACCATAAAAGATACCGACGGATTGAATTTAAAATAAGGTCCTGCACTGATTGCCATGAACGTTTCATTCCATAATTTAAACGAAACTAAATGTGCGTCTCCTGATGGTGTATCGTGAAGTGTTGTTACATTCGTAACCTTTGATTCAGGGAATACGGAAGCATAAAAGGTTGCTGCTTCATTCGCCTCCTTGTCAAACCATAAATGTGGAACGATATTCTGAATTACTTTTGTCATACGAATCCTCCTGGCCTATTTTTCTTTTATTCTACCAACTTGATTTTGTTTTTGTTTCTCTTAAATTGCTGAATTTATCTGCGGTTTTTTATTGAAAAAGATGTTCTAAATTACACTGATCTTGTCGAAATAAGATTACATCTATGTTTTTGGGGAAAAGAACGTACATAGATTGATAGGAGGTGAAGTTGCTTTGTCCTATGATGCAGTATTTAATTGCATAAAGAAGTTCGTTGAGCTGGAAGAAATCGTGATCAGTCCCTACCCAAACCTTCCATTCGGCTTAAAAATTATCGACAAGGAAAAAGACTACATCATATTTTTTTACGATACCAATACAATGCAAGTAATATACCTATTTAAAGACGCAGAAGATTGCTTATTCCGAAACAATTTACAAGTTTATGCCAAACGGGCTTAAACATGAATCAACGTATTCAATCCCATTGGGGAATTTAATGAATAGAGAGATGTTATGGTGTTTTTATGTATGTCAATGTATGTAATAAACAAGAAGGATTAGACCACAAAGTTCGGATAGTAAAATCCCTCCCAATTTAATACAGCAAACTGACAATAGTCCTTTTCCCAACAACTCTTCCTATTTCAACTCAATGTTTAGCATTAATGTAACCTTTCCCTTACCCATAACGTTGATCCAACCCGTCTATTGGAAAAACCGGATACATGGCACTTTAAATTAAATGGAGTGCCGGCAAACATGCACTCCATTTAATTTAAGCGTGATACTGCGAATAATCGCACTTATGCTTAAGATGATTTTTCTGTTACAAGTTGAAACGTTACACCAAATTGATCGGTTACATTTCCAAATGCCGGGCTGAATGGCGTCTCTTCTAGTGGCTGATTAACCTTGCCGCCCTTCTTCAATGCTTCAAATATCCGCTTTGTCCTCTCCGGGCTGTCTGTTGAAATACTCATCATCAATTGATTGCCTTTTTGAATTGGCGGTCCGGGTGTATCCGAAAATAGGAGTTCATCATCACCAACCTTTAACAATGCATGTGCCACTTGTTCCGCTATTGCGGTAGGACAAGAAGGCATCACGTCTTTATAGGTTTGAACAGAAAGAACGGTTGCTTCCAATGTTTGTTCGTAAAATCGGATGGCTTCTCTGGCATTTCCATCCATCATAAAATAAGGCGTCACTTGTATTGCCATTTCAAAAATTCCTCCCTAAATATAGATTCCATTCATAAATTCATATTACCATGAAATATGGAGTGGAATACTTCTGGATTACAATTTTTAGTTGTTACCTGATGGACAACCTGATGACAGTCATTGCATATTAAGCGGAAATTTATTTATACTACAAGTGCAATCCTATTTTTTATTTGAAGGCAGGTGTCAAATGTAATGGACACAATATGGATAGAATACGCATGGACTTTATTGATATTAATCGGTTTGGAAGGAATACTATCGGCGGACAATGCACTCGTCATCGCAGTGATTGCGAAGCATTTACCCGATGATCAAAAAAAGCGGGCAATCAATTATGGTATTTTGGGTGCATTTATTTTCCGATTTGCTTCTATCTTTCTTATATCATTTTTGGCAAATGTTTGGCAAGTACAGGCGATTGGTGCGGCGTACCTCATTTATATAGGCGGAAAACATATTTATAAGGCATATTTCAGTTCAAAGGGAAAGCAAGATGATCGTTCGGAAAAAAATTCCGGTTTTTGGGGTACAGTAGCACAAATCGGTGTAGCTGATATTGCATTCGCAATTGACTCCGTCCTTGCCGCTGTTGCGCTTGCAGTTACATTGCCAAAAACACCCCTCCCTCAATTCGGCGGTTTGGATGGTGGACAATTTGCCATCATTGTTGCCGGTACAGTAGCGGGATTAATCTTAATTAAATTCGCAGCAGACTGGTTTACAAAACTTCTCGATAAACGTCCTGGTCTCGAAACGGTTGCTTTCCTTATCGTTGCATGGGTCGGTGTGAAACTGGCTGTAATTACACTTTCCCATGAGAATGTCGGAGTATTGCCTGAGTCATTCCCGCACAGTACTGTATGGACAATTATCTTCTGGGGGGTACTAATTGCAATCGCGGTTATTGGATGGTTTTTATCTGGCAGGAATCAATCAGAAAACGCAAAATAAATGATACCGGGAGAAAACGCTTTTTAGGCAATCACCAAGTTCTCCCGGCAAAAATATTAATAACCTCTAAGCTCCACCGATTACAAGGAGATGTTCATCGTCGTCTCGGAAGGTTTTGTTTGTACGATGATTTCCCCATTCCGGATTGAATAAAGTACAGGTGCCTGCGTACGAATTGCCTCATACTCTGAATCAGAATCAATGACAATCAAATTTGCTGTATTACCTTCTTTTACACCATAATCCGCAGTAATGCCCAGTGTTTTTGCTCCATTTACAGTAATCATGTCAAGTGCCTTAACGATGTGATCATAATCTGTCATGTGACAGGCATGCAATCCTATTTCGGTCACGTGCATTAAATTGCCGTCACCTAGTGAATACCATGGATCCATGATTTTTCCGGGCAAAAAGGTATACAGAACATATCGAAAGGTTTACAATATAAAAGTTGTTATATGAAGTAAGGAGACCGTATTATAAATGTTAAAAGCGTATTCTTGGCTGACGTTTTGTGTCATCGTTTGGGGAAGCAATTTTGTGTTTGGAAAAATCCTGGTTCAGGACTTCTCGCCGACTCTGCTGACATCATTAAGGCTTTTCTTTATCGTGTTATTATTGGCGGGTATATCCTGCTTTAAAAAACATGTAAAACGATTGAATAAAGCAGATTGGCTTGCAGTTATCATTTTGGGGATTATTGGTGTATTCATTAATCAATGGTCTTTTTTTGTTGGACTGGAAACAGCCGATCCAACAACATCTGCTCTCGTACTGGCAACCGCTCCGATTCTGACCGGTTTTTTAGCTGCCATATTCCTGAAAGAAAAATTAACAATACGTATGCTGGCAGGATCCGTTTTTGCAATCATCGGAATCTACCTTGTTGTCACGAAGGGAAGCTTATCCTCTCTATATATTGATAAAGGGTTGTTATGGATTGTTCTGACAATGGTGACATTCGCCATTATGATTATTATGACAAGATCGCTTTCCAAACGAATGGACCCGCTGACGATAACCCTTTATTCAAATATCGTTGGATTTATTGTGTCTGTTCCGTTTGTCTTTATACTGGACAACCCACTGCGGATCGGCAATACCGTTTTTGATTGGGGGCTGCTCATCGGAACTGCTGTTACCGTCCACGGTATAGCTACGCTTGTTTGGAATAGCAACATTCGCTATGTTGATGCTTCAAAAGCGTCTGTATTGTCCAATTTGGAACCTTTTGTGGCAATGATTGCGGGATTCATATTGCTTGCCAAGCCAATTACCGGGATAGAGATAACAGGGTCACTGTTTATTGTGGGCGGAGTTATCTTTTCCACTTATCAGCGAAAGCAATTTAAGGCAAAACAAAAATTGACGGGCCATAAAAAATAGTGAGCGTTGTACCTGATAAAAAGTGCACGCTCACAGACTTTCGCCTTATCCCTCTTTCTGTTCTTTGACCTTTTCATGTATTCTCTTCTCCGCCTTTTCCACTTTTTCATCCTTCACCTTACGTCTTGGTTTCGGGTGGAACCATTCCAAGTTCCCATTACGGATAATACCTTTAAATTCTTCATCATCGATTTTTAATTTGAATTGATGTGCTTCATGTGATTGATCTGCCAGAAATGGTTTTACCTCAATATCATCAACTTCATCCAGAGTGTCATCTTCACCAACTAATCGGTAAATTTCACCCTCGATCCATTCCAAATGATCCGCATCAACATCTTGTTTGGGGTGGGGATGCAGCCATTGGATTCCATTTTCATGAAAGTTGCCTTTAAACTCTTTGCCGTTCAATGAAAAACTAAAACGATGACGTTCATATGTCCGTTTCTCATATACTTTTTTGACCTCAAAATTATCCATCAAAATACACCTCACAAGTCTGATTTACTTATTGCTTTACCCTAAAATACGTATTCCTATTCACGGCTTTCTTACAAGTTCATCAAAATTGATAACACGGCTGCTTACCCGTCTCAATAGGTGCAGTTCATGACTGATTGCAAGTATACCAAGGTTATGCTGCTTTGCCAATCGGTGTATGACATTCCATATATGTGCTTGTGTCGTTGCATCCAGCATCGTGGTCATTTCATCAGCTATCAAGTATTTTGTTTTTGAGCACAGTGCACGCGCAAGGCAGATGCGTTGCAATTCATCGCCCGAAAGTTCACTCGGAAAGCGGTTTAACCAGGCTTGACTAATCCCCAAATCGTTTAATAATTCGGGACTTGGCTGACCCGCTTCGAAAAGTATCTTTTTAATTCGCCATCTCGGATTGACTGCTCTTTCCGGATGCTGCCACACTAATTGCACAGGCTGAGGTCCTTTAATCGGATAATGCTTATCATCTGCCTTTATATAACCTTTATCAGGTTTAAAATAACCGGCAATTATTTTCGCCATCGTCGTTTTCCCTGAACCGCTTTTTCCATATAAGCCAACTATTTCGCCAGGGTTAATGTTGATATGAATTTGATTGAATAAGGCAGAATCGTTATCATAGCGGTAGCTGATTCCTTTTACTTCAAGCATAAAAACACCTTACCATCCCATCTTTTACATTTAAAAGCTCGGGTCTTTTTTGTTTGCAGCGGTTTGTTGCAATGGGACATCTTGGTTCAAAAACACATCCCGGTATCCTTTCATCCGGCAATGGCTGGTTTCCCTTAAGGGGGATAAAATCATTTTGCGGTAACGCATTCCATAATGCCTTCGTATATGGATGTCTTAAGTTTTCTCCTTGTCCACTGAAATCTTTGGCATTTGCTATCTCAACTGTTTGTCCTGCATAGAAAACAGCAATTTTATCCGCAATTTGCAAAGCGGCATCAATATCATGCGTAATAAACATAATACCCTTCCCCTGATCAGCCAGCTGCTTGATGAGCCGGATTGTTTCCCCACGTGCATATTCATCCAATCCGGGTGTAGGTTCATCAGCTATAACCAGCTTTGCATCACTCACCATCGCCATCGATACCAATACTCTTCTTGCCATGCCGCCGGATAATTCAAACGGAAAACGTTCCCCGGTTTCCGGAGATAAACCAACTTGCTGAAAAGCCTGTTCTTGAATTGCCTTTTTATCCTTGCTTTTGATGACAGATTGCACCTGTTTACCTGTTTTCATTAACGGGTCAAGCGCATTTATGGATTGGGGAATCAGTGAAATAGCATGGCCGCGCAAACGAATTTGTTGTTCCTCCGAAAGTTTTTCTCCATTAAAATTTATCGTACCATTCACTTTTGCATTTTCCGGAAGTATACCTAAAACTGCATCTGCCAATAAACTTTTTCCGGAACCGCTGGCACCAACAATCGCAACAATTTCCCCCTCATTAATTGATAAATCAAAGTTGGTGATTACGTCAATGTCTGATTCCTTCAACCCTTTCTGATATTGCCGGAATGAGAGGGAAAGGTTTTTCACCTCAAAGAGCGGATGCACCTTATGCGTATAAGCTTGCTTGTATTTATTTTGTGCAGTCGTCATTATTTCAACTCCTTTAGATTTGTTGGCCATTGAAGGGATCCAGCAATTTCCGCACATTTCGCCCCAGCATATCGAAAATTCCAACCATTACCAATAACGATAAGCCCGGAAAGAATGCCAACCACCACATACCAGTGGATAAATACCGCATTGATTCAGATAAAATGATACCAATTGCCGGTTGTTCGGATGACAATCCAAATCCCAGAAAGGTAATCGCCGCTTCATGTAAAATGGCATGTGGGAACAGCAGAATAAAGCCTACTACAAGTTGAGGAATTAAATGTGGCAGCACATGATGTACAGCAATCCAAAAACGCGATTTCCCAAAACTTTTGGAAACAGCCACATACTCCGTGTTTTTTATTTGGAGAACCTCTGCGCGAAGTAAGCGGGTCAAGCTTGGCCAATGGGTTAATGCAATACCAATAACAACCCCTTTAAACCCCCCGCCAACGGAAAACGAAATTAATATTAGGATCACAATATGCGGTACTCCAAGAAATAGATCGATGAGCCACGTCACCATCGAATCCATCATTTTATTCGAGGCAGCAAGCAGACTTAAGACCAATGCAATAACCGCGCTTATGGATGCAGCCAATATCCCAACACCAAGACTAAGTGTAAGTCCTTTTACCGTCCGTATAAGCATGTCCCTGCCCAGCCAATCCGTTCCAAAAGGATGGGAAAACGACGGTTCATTATTTTTAATTTGAAAATTCACTCCCTGATTTTCCGGCCCAACAAACATTCCAAATGCAACCATCACCGCTAACAAGAGTATTGCAATTACAATAGTTGCTGCAGCTTTTTTTTGGGGATTGAGTCTGCTGATGCGCTTGATTGATTCTGTTTTTATGGTTGCTCGATCGATCATTGGAATCCTTCCCTTCTAATCCGCGGATCGATCACCTGATACAATAAATCAGCAATCAGATTACCAACGAAAATAAACAGCGCACTAAATAGAGTAATACCTAACAGGAGCGGCACGTCACCGCCCAAACCAGCTTGTACCGCAGCTTGACCTAGACCAGGATAGGAAAATACCTGCTCTGCCAGCACTGCACCTCCAAACAGTTCTCCGAAAGAGGCGAAGTGAAGCGAGATTGCCGGCAGTGAAATATTTCGCAGCCCATGACGCCAAAGCAGTGAAAACCCTCGTTCTCCTTTTGCTTTGGCAAATCGGGCAAACTCACTATTAAGCACATCAACCAATTTTTGTCTTGTGTGCAGTGCTACATTTGCAACACCAACAATACTCAAAGTCAAGGCAGGCAAAACTATATGTCTGGCACGCTCTATTAATGTTACATCTTCCGTTACGATACCGGCTGGAGATGCCAGCCCAACTGGAAACCAGCCAAGCCATACCGAGAAAAGCATTAAAAACAACAAACCTAACCAAAATGCCGGTGTCGAAGCAAGTGTGAAACAGTATCCCTTGATGATTCGATCTATTATTGTCCCCTCACGCATACCTGCAATTATACCCAGTAAAAACCCGATGACACCTGACAAAAACCAGGCAGCTCCCATCAATGCCAAGGATGCAAGGAAGCGTTCCGCAATGATTTCTGCTACAGAATCACGATATATGACAGACGTTCCAAGATTGCCGTGCAGAACAGCACTCGCCCAGTTTATAAACTGCTTCGGCTTGGATTCATCCAGACCCCAGTATTCAGCAATATTTTCTCTTTGCTCCGGACTCACCTTCGTTATATCCGCCCCGATATAAGCTCGGATTGGATCGATTGGTGAATAACTTACAAGCATAAAAGATAATATACTGATTGTAATAAGTAATGTTACTAGTTTCACAGATTTTTTCAGGACGTACATTATGATTTGTTTCATTGCAATTTCCTGCCTACTTTCTATCTTTTCCAATGCCATGATTCAACAAATTCTGTTACTGGCCAACCATGTGCATGAGGCTGAATTTTTTGTTCACCGATTACCAGGTCTTCACTTACGAAATAAAGATGTTTTAGATTCACCAGCCAAACCCACGGGGCATCTCCCTTGGCAGAAAAACCAGTATCTCCATCCCATTGTGCCTTTTTCCAATACTTGTTTGCCTCTTTTTGTGTTGTTGCATGCATGGCTTTATTCAAATAAGTATCCACCACAGGGTTGGAGTAATAATTTGCATTATAAAAACCTTTGCCCTTCGTTTTACTGCTGAACAAGTTATATATTTCCAAAGGATTATGACTTCCCCAGCCCATCATGACAGGATTGGCATGCATTACGTTTTCTAATTCATTCCAGCTTTTCCCTTTTGTTTCGATTTGAATTCCCAAAGGTTTCATCATATCCGCAAAAGCGATTGACAGGGATTGCCGGATTTGATCACCTGTAGGGTAATATAATGTGAACTTAGCTTTAAGTCCATTTTTTTCCCGCACCCCATCATCATTGACCTTCCATCCGGCATCTTCGAGAATCGCCTTTGCTTTTTGTATGTTCCCACCGGCAATTTCCGTTTTTGGATTCCACCATGGTAAATGGTCTGCAACTGTATAAGCTGGTGTGCCATATCCTTCCAATACCCCATTTGCCAATGCCTGTCTGTCTGCGGCAATATTTAAAGCCTTACGGATTGCCCGATTGGCGGTAACATCATTGCCAATTGGCGCCCCATCAATCGTTTTTCCTTTATCAGGTACAAAAGGGAGCATGATACCCCGGTTATCAACACTTTTCAATTCAACAAGACGCATTCCCTGTACATTTTCTTTTGCAAATACTGGAGGCACCGACACAACATCAACCTTACCGGCCTTTGCTGCCGCAAAGGCCGCATCCTGTGATAAAAATAAGAAAGTAAGTTTTTTGAAATAAGGCTTTTCCCCGTAATAATATGGATTTGCTTTTACAATCAGCTGCTGGCCTTTGTTCCATTGCACTAATTGATACGGTCCCGATCCAATCGGATGCTCATTATACGTGTCACTATATGCATGTTCCGGTACAATCCCAATGGTTGTTAGGTGATAAATAAAAGTGGAGTCCGGCTGTTTCAACGTGAATTTGACCGTTTGCGGACCTGTTTTCCCGATATGCTTCACATTCGTCAAATCAATTACAGAATTACTCGTTTTAGCTGTTCTATATGTAAAAACGACATCTTTTACTGTAAGAGGTTTACCATCCGAAAACTTCACATCATCCCGGATCTTCACCGTCCATTCCAATCCATTGTTACTGACATTGTAACGAACAGCCAAGTCCTTGTTGATATTAAAATTTTTATCGTACGTCAACAATGTACTTTGGAAAAGCGGTGATCCATATCTGCCCCATCCTGTTGTCGGATCAAACCCATTTTCCGGTTCCCCGCCTATCGCCAAAATCAATTCATCTTTCGCGTTATAAGCAGATTTTGATCCGTCATCTTCTTTTCCGGCACAAGCAGATAAAGTGCTGATCATCATAATAGACATAATTAAAAGCATAATTCCACGTTTCATTCTTTCAACCCCCATTGCTTGCAATCTTCTAAAAACGTTGTGAAAAATTATATAAATATTCAATAAGGCATCTTTAGAATGCCCGACAATCCTTTCAATGGTTTGCCGGGCTGAACAGTTTAATATTTTCTTAGAAAACTTGGTTTAGTTTGAAACCATTCCTGACTTATTATATGGTGACTTTTTGAAATAATTCGCTCAATTATCTGTGTTGAGTTTGCCAATACCCTTATGGTAAAGCCCGGAACAGCGAGTTCTGAGATTCCAGCCTTAAAATCTTCCGGTTCCTGTTGCAGCATCTCATATAGTTGATCAACAAGTTCGGAGTCAACCTTATCACTTATTACGATAAAAGATCCCAAGTGCGTATATCCTTCCATGAAACCTATCCCGCTCATATGCTGTTCTTCCGGATTCAATTTAATATGATCGTAGGAGATAAGCTCCCCAACCATATAAAATTCATTGACCAGCCGCAAAGAATCATAACTGAAATCACTTCTATCCGGCGACCATCCAGGTGTCAAAATATCAGAATAAAGCAATGTTGCCCCTTTTGCCATATGAAAAATATTTCGTTGCAAGTATCGCGCATCCTTGTATGCTATTAAAGGATCGGGAAGATACTCCAGGTAACTTCCTTCTTCAAGATGAAATTCAGCCTCCTGGTATGCACGTTTATTTGGTGTTTTATATATTTTTGTGGCCGATTGAGTTGTTAAAGTGAGTTTAGCCTTTTCACCAAGTGCAATTCTCATCCGATATGTGTCACCATCCAGATATCCGCCACCCGGGTTCAGAACATAGTAACTGGGGTGGCTGGATTTATGGTGGTAAACGGGTCGCATGATTTTAAAGGCGCCTTGAAAATACAGGTTTTTCGTAACTGTTTTTCCGTGACGTTTTTCTGCATCGAGTTCAAGGATTCCTGTCCAATCAGACATCTTGTTCTAAACCTCTCAGCAATGCATTGTCCTTAATCCAATCAACCACTTCATTAAGACCGGTATTATCTTTTAAATTTGTAAATACAAACGGTTTATTTCCGCGAAACACTCTTGTATCTGATTCCATAACATCCAGGTTGGCACCGACAAATGGGGCTAAGTCAGTCTTATTGATGATAAACAAATCGGATTTTATCATCCCTTGTCCGCCTTTTCGGGGAATTTTTTCGCCCTGGGCAACATCAATAATATAAATTGAAAAATCAACAAGCTCCGGACTGAATGTAGCCGCTAAATTATCCCCGCCGCTCTCGATAAAAATAAGCTCAACATCAGGGTGCCTATCCTGTAATTCTTCCACCGCTTCGGAATTCATTGACACATCTTCACGAATCGCAGTATGCGGACATCCGCCGGTTTCCACACCAATGATTCTGTTTTCTGGAAGAACGCCATTTTCATTCAGTATTTTAGCATCTTCCTTTGTATAAATATCATTGGTTATGACCGCCATACTGATTTCTTCATTCAATGTACGGGTTATTTTCTCCACCAGTTCTGTTTTGCCCGCTCCCACAGGTCCTCCAATTCCTATCTTAATTGGTTCCATTATCAATCACATCCTTTTATTAGAGTTATACCGTTTAACTTACTAAGACATAAAAATTCTTACATTCACCCGCTCATGTTGCATCTGTGATAATTCTATTCCAGGCGATATTGCCCCGAAATCCATTTCGTCCAATTGTTCAATTTTGTTGACTGCGGCCTGCAGTTTTGGCCGAAACGAATAAATAATTTTTTGTCCGGCTGTTTGACCTAATGGAATAGCCCGCACAGCGTTTTGTACAAGATTGACAATCGTTGAATATAGATAATATAAAATGGTTGTTTGTTTTGGAACGTTCAAATGATGTCCAGCCATTGTGAACACGATAGCTGAATGTCCAAATGCTTTCTTTTGCCTGACTCGGTCCTTATATAAGGAAAGCATTGGGGCACCATAAATTGATTCCGCGATTTTCGCCATATGTTTTCCCATCTGCTGGGTACCTTCCCTTGTTTCCCGTGCAATATTTTGTACTGTCAATAAGCGATCCATTTTCCAGATGGTATCGAGGCTTTCATCATCCAAAGCGTCATAAACAATTCTCGCTGCCAACCCGTCAGCATATACTAACTGTTCCATCAGATAAACCTCCAGCCAATCTGAAAATGTTGTCTGATCACATACCTTATCTGACTGAATATAGCTTTCCAGTCCGAATGAATGACTGAAAGCACCCGTCGGAAAATTCGAATCGCATAATTGGAACAATGACAACACATTATGATCCATGACTGTGTCCTATATGACGGAAGGCTTGTTTAACTTTTCTGTCTTCCCGTATAAAAGGAATGTCGAGTTCAACTAACAACTCTTCCACGAGATAATCATACTGCACAAGCATTTCCTCACCCTCAAACTGGGCTGGAAGGTGCCGGTTGCCCAGCTGATGGGCAATCGTACCCATCTCATACATATTTCGCGGTCGAATAATCAATAAATCGTCACGCTTAACTTCAACCATAATAATATTCTGATCATCCATATAAAGTACATCGCCAGCCTCTAAATCATGCGGGTTTTTAAGGCGTATTCCCAAATCCCTGCCATGGTCGGTTTCCACACGCTGGATACGTTTCATCAAGTCTGCACTTTCCAAATGTACCTTTTCTAAATGCCGTTTATTTCGTTCGTCCGGACTAAGATCATTTATATTTGTTACAATCTCCTCAATAATCATTTCATTCACCTCAAAACAAGAAATAACGTTGCCCCATTGGCACTGTATCAACCGGATCACAGGTGATAAGCTCACCATTAATTTTCACTTCGTATGTTTGTGGATCAACATCAATATCCGGTGTCTCGGAATTAAGCTTCATATCCTTTTTAGTAAGTTGACGGATACCATGCACCGGCAGAATAATCTTCTCAAGCCCCAATTTTTCCTTGATGTTATCATCATAAGCTGCTTGTGATACGAAAGTAATTGAACTGTTTGTCAACCCTTTTCCTATCGCCCCGAACATGTGGCGGTAAATCATCGGTTGTGGGGTTGGAATGGTTGCATTCGGGTCACCCATCAAGGCAGTGACTGCCATCCCGTTTTTAATAATCATATCCGGTTTTGCACCAAAGAATTTCGGATCCCAAAGTACAAGGTCAGCCATTTTACCGACTTCAATCGAGCCGACATAATCCGATATGCCATGCGTGATAGCCGGGTTAATGGTATATTTGGCAACATAGCGTTTAGCCCGGTTATTATCCACGTATTCGCTGTCACCCTCCATCGTTCCCAGTTGTTTTTTCAATTTATCGGCTGTTTGCCAGGTTCTGAGCACAACTTCCCCGATGCGTCCCATTGCCTGTGCATCCGAACTCACAATACTGAATACACCTATATCCTGTAAAATATCTTCCGCTGCAATTGTTTCGGATCGAATACGTGAATCTGCAAAGGCAATATCCTCAGGAACAGATGCATTTAAATTGTGTGCAACCATGACCATATCCAAATGTTCATCAATTGTGTTAACTGTATATGGAAGAGTTGGGTTTGTTGAAGCTGGCAGTACATTCATCATCCCGGCAGATTTAATTAAATCGGGAGCATGTCCGCCGCCAGCACCTTCTGTATGATACATATGGATACCACGACCATTGATGGCCTTCATGGTATTTTCAAAAAATCCTGCCTCGTTCAACGTATCCGCATGCAAAGCGATTTGTACGTCATACTTATCAGCAACCCGTAATGCATGATCGATGACGGACGGCGTTGCGCCCCAATCCTCATGTATTTTCAGCCCGATTGCACCAGCCAGAATTTGCTCTGCCAAAGGCTTATCTGAAGCGGCATGGCCTTTTCCGGTCAATCCAACATTAATCGGAAAGTCTTCCAATGCCCCAAGCATCCGGCTGATATGCCATGGTCCCGGTGTTGCCGTTGTCGCCCTTGAACCTGCACCGGGACCGGCACCACCGCCAATTATTGTTGTCGTTCCATTCGTAAGTGCAACATCAACTTGATCCGGATTAATAAAATGAACGTGCGTATCAATCGCCCCAGCAGTAAGAATTTTACCCTCTCCGGAAATAATCTCAGTTCCTGAACCGATAATAATATCAACATTACTTTGAACCAGTGGATTTCCCGCCTTGCCGATTCCCGAGATATTTCCTTCACGGATGGCAATGTCCGCTTTATAAATCCCGGTATAATCGAGTACAAGTGCATTCGTAATAACCGTATCCGGGACACGCTCATCTTCCTCGCGTGTAATTAATGGATGTTCGCCCATTCCATCGCGAATGACTTTTCCACCGCCGAATACAACTTCTTCCCCATAGGTTGTGTAATCTTTCTCAACCTGAATAAATAAATCCGTATCCGCTAAACGGACAGAGTCCCCTGTGGTCGGCCCGTACATTTGGGCATACTGGTCTCTGGGCATCTTAAAACTCATTATTTATCACTGCCTTTCAATGGTCCATCCACCTTATTATGAAAACCATAAACTTCCCGTTTTCCTGCATAATCAATTAATTCTACTTCTTTTTCATCACCAGGTTCAAAACGGACCGCGGCCCCCGCCGGAACATTCAGCCGCTTTCCGTAAGCCTCGTCGCGTTCAAATTCCAATGAATCATTCACTTCATAAAAATGATAATGCGAGCCAACTTGAATCGGTCTGTCTCCAATATTAATGACCTTGAGCTTTGAGGCAGACCTGTCAGCATTACAAACTATTTCCTCATCCTTCAGAATAAATTCTCCTGGAAACATTTCATCAAACTCCTTTCTTCGTCCGGGATCCTACCGTACAGTAGATAACCTTGAATCCGCCGCGTTTGTTCCAAAGTCCGCAAACCCGGTTACATTTCCGTCATAATGTTATTCATCGTATCGGATTATGCACTGTCACTAATTTTGTTCCATCCGGAAAAGTAGCTTCCACCTGAATATCATCTATCATTTCAGGAATTCCTTCCATTACATCATTTCGTGTTAAAACTTTTGCCCCATATTCCATTAATTCAGCAACTGATTTACCATCCCTTGCACCTTCCATAACCTCATATGTAATAAGTGCCATTGCTTCAGGATGATTTAACTTCAGCCCCCTCTGTCTCCGCCTTTTTGCAAGGTCCGCTGCAACCACAATCATCAGTTTGTCCATTTCTCGTGGTAACAATTGCATAGTCTAACCCTCCTCGAACGTATTCTAACTTTAGCATTCCCTTTTATTTTGCTCTGGAAACGTTTTTACACTAACTAGCAGGAATTCATGAATTGGAAACCAATCAATAAAACCTGTTTTATCAACTGTCTTGTTGTAAAGGTGCTGCCAATCCACAGAGTTGTTTGCAGCATAATTAACGGGCAATACACCCGCCGTCAAACAATTCACGAAATAAACCCAAATCAGGGGATTCAAAATTTTGCCTTAATACTACAGGCAGTTATTTTTTTTAGATCTAAAAAAAGTTTAATCAAGTGTGTCATTCATTTCCGAAAACTGATAGAGAAGGTGATTCTCCTGAATGACTTGTGGGGGAACTACACTTTTATTACCGGTAGATTAACCGGTATGAAATGAAATAAGGAATAATTATCGACATCCTGCTTCATCGAATAGTTGGAATGACGGGAATGTGTCTGCACACTCAAAGTTTTTTGGGGGGCAATTCAGACACTTTTTAATTTGATTTCGCAGTGTTCGATAATTGATTCTACCCTATTTTACATATTTTCGCCGGGAAATCAAGTGTTTTTTATTTTTAAATCTGCAACGACCATGATAAGTCCATGGTTAGATTGATTTTTCCGCTTCATCGGAGGAAGTTAGTGGCATTTTTCCCTTTACCTGCTTCAACGCAGCCACAATCAGGAAACTGACAATCACTAATAAGAGCCATGAACTCACCTTTCCTAAATGAACAAGACTCCATGCATCTGTCTGGTTTGGATATTCCCAGGCACTGAAGAATGTTGCGATGTTTTCGGCTATCCATATAAAAAATCCAATGAGCACAAATGAAAACACGATCGGCATACGGTAGCGGATTCCACCAACCTCATATGTTACCCATGATTGCCAAAAAATGATAATAACCAGCCCGGATAACCACCAACGAACGTCTATCCAATAATGGTGGGTGAAGAAATTCAAATAGATTGCAGCCGCCAGTGGTACAACCGTTAAAAACGGCGGCCACTTAACCAATTCTATCTGAAGCCTTCTCCATGCCTGACAAAGATAACTGGCAACACTTGCGTACATGAATCCGCTGTACAAAGGCACACCGAAAACTTTGAAATATCCTTCTTCCGGATAAGACCAGGAACCCATATGCACCTTAAAGATTTCAAGCGTAAGTCCAATAAGGTGGAATAATGTTATAACCTTTAATTCATCCACGGATTCAAGTCCGGATCGCACCATCCAAACCTGCATTAAAAGAAAGATGATCAGCAGCCAGTCATACCGGGGCAGAAGCGGGGGCGGCATGATCTGGGTGATGGCTAAGGAAACAAAAATGACGACCGGAAACAGACAAGACAGGGCCTGCTCCCAGCCAAAACGGACTAGTTGTTCCAGTCCTCTAATCATTTGCGCTTTCGCGGTTTTTTTTCGGGAAACTTCAGAAAAACTTAATTTCATGTGTGACTTCCCCTCTCACATTATGACTGGATGTTGTCATCATTTCTGTATTCCAAAATATCTCCCGGCTGACAGTCCAAAGCCTCGCAGATTGCCTCCAGCGTTGAAAAACGAATCGCCTTTGCCTTTCCATTTTTCAGGATAGAAAGGTTAGCCATCGTTATACCAACCTTTTCCGACAGTTCGGTAACGCTCATTTTCCGTTTCGCCAGCATGACATCAATATTGATTATAATTGCCATTTTATTCACCTCAGACCGTTAATTCGTTTTCTGATTTGATAGCGATTGCTTCTTTTAAAAGCTTTTGAAGAACAGCCGCAAAGACTGCAATCACCATTGATGCAAAAATAATGATCATTCCAAGCACGATAATACCTGGTGCATCGTCTTTCTCCGCTACAAGATAAAAAAGCGGCATGCCTGCTATATAAATGACACTGATTATGATTGCACAGTATTTTATATTTTTTAGAGCCGTTACTGATAATGATGAGAACGCGATGTTCCTGTCAATATAACGTAATAGTCTTAAAGCCTGATACAAAGCAAAATAAAATGGAATTGCTGCTCCGTACATAACAATTAATAAGTAAAATTTCATAAAAACGATCTCCGGATACAGTTCTGCCGCATATTCCGCTATAATAGGCACGGGAAATATGCACAAAGCAAGAACCGGAGCCCCAATAAGAAATACAGCCGCCTTTAAAAAAAGAGTCGACCCTTGTTTCATCAAAAACACCTCACATTCATAGTTTCATTTTCATATTAAACTACAATTTATCGAATTACAATAAATAATTATTGTTTCTTATAATATTATTATTGTTAGAGAATTATGTATTTCATTTTAGGCAAAAGAAAAAACATTCCCCATCTATAGTGAGAATGTTGTCCTAAACAGCCAATGTGTTAATGGATTTGTGCGTTTTGTTATAAACCATCAAACCAAACATAAAATAATTTATGATAATTCAAGAATAAACTTTGAAGGAAAGGAGATTTAATGCAGCTTGATGTTTTGCTTATAAATCAATCGGTTTGGAATCTACCCTTATTCATGGGACTTGTCTGTATATTTGTTTTATATATATTGGCACTGAAACGATATACGGATATCAACATCGTTCATAAACAGTCACTTCTTTTTTTCCTTGGCTTGGGATTATGCTATATCACTACAGGAAGTCCAATAGCCGCTATTAGTCATCTTTCATTCAGTACACACATGCTGCAAATGAGCATTCTATTTTTTATTATCCCACCGCTCCTTATTCTTGGGATACCCGGTCAACTGTCAAAGGTACCGGCTATGAAAGGATTCAACAAACTTTTTTTACCACCGGTTATTTCGCTGTATGCTTTTGGAATATTATTCCTGATGTATCATCTGCCTGTATTTTTAAACATTTTTTCACAACATACCCTTCTCCATAATGGGTATATGTTGTTACTTTTTATTCTGTCAAGTATGTGGCGGCCAATTACAGTCCATGACCCAAGGCATCGTCTATACGGCAGGCAAAAAAAGCGTTACGCAATTCGCAGTGGCATGATACTGATGCCGGCATGTCTAATATTCATCCTGAATGCCTTTACAGATGGAATTCAAAATCCCTTCCTCACTGAAATCACAGCACACCTTTGCACCCCTTCCCAAATTGATTCTGCCAAACTGCTTCCTCTTCCTTTCAACACCAACTTTGACCAGATAATGGCCGGAACCTTAATGATGGGAATGCACAAATTCAGTATAATGCTCGCATTTCGGCTTGGAAAATAGCCGCAATGCGAGCATTATAGAGAAAATAGAAGAAGCCTGGGACAATTGTGCGATTATCGCTATCGCAAGAATGATGTCAACTGCAATAGACCATATTTTGAAAAAAAGTACCGTAAAACCAGCGTTATATCAACCTTCTGAGGTGAATATCAACCATCAGACACATAGAATCAACCAACATTGGACAGGAATCAACCTTCACCCGGATGGAATCGACCTTCAAGGCGAGGGTATCAACCTTTCGAAGATGAAATCGACCTTCAGGGCCAGGTATCAACCTCTCCAAGATGAAATCAACCAACAAGGCGAGGGTATCAACCTTCACCCGGATGAAATCAACCTTCAAGACAAGGGAATCAACCTCTCCAAGATGAAATCGACCCTCAAGGCAAGGAATCAACCTCTACCCGGATAAATTCAACCTTCAAGACAAAGGAATCAACCTTTCCAAGAATGGAATCAACCTTCAAGGCGATGGAATCATCCCTCGCCGGTCGATTTCCCTCTAATGTGCTATGCAAGCATTCCGCCTTTTTTATTGAATTTCATGATTCCTTCCGCTGCCCGGTATGCCAATGCTCCGACTGTACCTGTCGGGTTATATCCTCCATTATGCGCAAATGCTGAAGCACCAACAACAAACAGATTTTCCATATCCCACGCTTGTAAGTAATTATTTACCGCTGATGTTTGCGGATCGGCCCCCATAATAACACCGCCTGTATTGTGCGTTGACTGGTACGTCGTGATATTATACGGACCAAGCTCATCCATCGAATCAATTTTATCCGCTCCCATTTCTTTTAAAATTTCAGCGGATTTTTTGGAGGTAAACTTGGCAAGTGCTTGATCCTGCTTTTCAAAATCATATGTCATCCGTACAACCGGATCACCGAATGTGTCTTTATAAACCGGATCGAGATCCAAATAATGGTGCTTATATGGCATGCTGGCCCCCATAGCACCAACAGACAATGTCTGATTAATATAATTCAGGGAATTTTTCTTGAATTCCTTTCCCCATACAGGTGATCCTTTTGGTATCGGATTTGAGGCAATCGGCCTTTTTCCGGTCTGCGTAAGCGATAAGTACCCCCCATGAATAAAGTCGACATCTGAATGATCGAAATTATCCCCGTTAAAATCATCGATAACCATACCAAGTGCACCCGCGCCCGCAAAATTATTAAACTTTTGATCCTTGAAATAGCCGGATGCTGCTCCCTTTACTACCTGATATGCATAGTTCTTCCCTATTACACCTGTTCCTGTAGAAGAATCATACGGTTTTCCGATCTTGGAATTCAGCAGGAGTTTTACATTGTTAAAAACATAGCTTGTTAAAACAACTACATCTGCCGGCTGTTCAATTTCCTCCCCTGTTGTTACATCCGTATAGAGGACACCGGTAGCCTTTCCCTCATTATTATGCATAACCCTTCTGACCCATGAGTGTGTACGAAGGTCAAATTTTCCCGTTTTTTCTGCAACAGGCAGAACCGTTACGACCGGATCCGCCTTTGCACCGTATTCACAGCCGAAGCGCTCACAAAATGCACAATACTGGCATGCAGACCTGGAAATTCCATCCGGGTTCGTATACGCTTCCGATAGATTTGCTGAAGGTATCGTATAAGGATGGTATTTCAGATTTTCAGTCGCCTTTTTAAACATTTTCATCTGTGGTGAATGTTTCATCGGCTTTGTCGGATACTTTTCCGAACGTTTGCCGCCAAGCGGATTTTCTTCTCCGGATATTCCCGCCATTTTTTCAAACTTATTAAAATAAGGCTCTAACTCATCATACGTAATCCCCCAGTCCTGAATCGTCATATCCGCTGGTATTTTATTCTTTCCATAGCGGTCTATCGTTTTGCTGCGAATCTCAAAATCATAGGGAAGAAACCGAAATGTCTGACCATTCCAGTGCACACCGGCACCACCAAGACCGTCGCCAAAAAGGAAAGAACCATACTGGCGCATTGGAAGTGCACGCATCTTTTCATTTCCACGGAATGTAATCGTATCTTTTGATAAATCCTGCATCAGTTCATAACGAATTGCATAGCGCAGTTCATCATGAACCATATAATAATCTTCCGTTTTTCGTTCTTGCCCCTTTTCCAATCCAACAACATGCAGTCCCTGCTTTGTTAACTCGGAAGCAATAATGCCTCCCGCCCAGCCAACACCGGCAATGACCACATCTGCTTTAGGAAGCTTTTTTACCATGTTTGTCACCTCAATTCTTAAATTCACATATGATCATGCAGGCTCTTCGGTTCAATATCCTTGAATTCATCTTCAATTATATTTGTATAATTCATTTGGTTACCCGGATAATTTCGCATTCTCCAGCCATCCATATCACGATTTCCGCCATATAACGGGTCACTGTATAAACCCTCCAGTGTCAAACTGCGCAGTAAATCAAAAAATCCACTTGCAGAAATCGTGGTCAGCTTCACATTATCTTCCTGGAAATCTTTCAAAATCTTGTCTTGCTGTTCCTCCGACAATTCCGTGAATCCTTTTTTGAACTTTTGATGACTGTAATTCTGCAATTCACGCAAAGCAATTTTAAAAATCTCCCGTCGCTTCAACCTGCCCTGGTAACCTTGTTCCTTTTCACCATGAAAAAATGGCGGCTGCATATAATCTCTTGCGTTAAACCCGTATGAACCGGCAAGCTGATGGTCAATGAAAAATGCAACACCTAAATCATGCGCACCGGGACCTTCCTCATCTTTTGGAAAAATCCGTTCCGTTGCCGCATCGACTGTTTTAAATTCCGCCTGCGTAAAAAACATTAAGGCTTGATTATAGTTTTGTGATTTTTTAGCTGATTTGTTCTTATCGTCATCATCGGTGCCCCATGGGATAACACCGCCAAGAACGCCACCTACTGCCAGACCGCCTACAGCATATCCGGAATTTCGTAAAAACTTCCGCCGGGACATGTCTGTTTCTTCATGCTTATTTTCATCGTCTGCCAATGAACTCACCTCCTAAACCTTCCGCGGATAAATAATTCCCCGGAAGAAATTTGACCTTATTATGTCACCAAAAATAACCAATCATACATACAAAATTTTGGTGCACACTATAAAATAATTTGGATTTGGAGGGCTTCATATGAATAAAGTGAACAAATTAATTACCATTGGGCTTATTTGCACGCTGCTGACATTCTTATCTGCTTGTATGAATCAGCAGGGGTCCATGAATACGAATGCTGAAAAAGCAGACCCGGATACAGCAGATACCGCCAATCATAATGATCTTAATGACCCATCTGTTATTCCGGGTGAATCCAGTGATAAAAAAGGGACGACGAACAAGGAAGGTACTTCATACAGTGGAATGGGAAAGGATTTATATAGTTCCATCGGCAGTTCGGGAATTCATGCCGGGGGGGTTTCTTCCTACTTTGAATCAATGCTGAAAGGGGTTGGGATAACCGGAGTTAAAGTATTTGTAATTGATGATTCGGTTGTGCTTGCCCGTAAAAAACAAACAACTACGAGCCACAAATACGATGATATGCAACAAAAGCTCCTTAGCGGCACACAGGGCATGTCTGGAAAAGGTGAACCACAAGGGGTCAATGATACAGATAAAAATCAGCATGACAACATGGTTCAGGCGAAACAGGAAATCAATGATATGTTTAACGGCAATGTCAAAATTCTTACAGCAACTGATCCAGAGGCACTGGACCTGATTAAAAGTATCAAAGAAAACATCAAATCGGAAACGTATGAACAAGCATCTGATGATTTGTTAAATCTGCTTAACATGACGCGAAAATAATTGAGGCTGGGACAAAAGTGTTTATCCGAACAACTAAATGAAAAATGGAGCGTATAACCGCTCCGGAAATATACTTCGCTAAATCGCTAGATTGTTCGTCTTTTGAATCACACTTTTTGATATGTCCCAGCCTCGTTATTTTTTCCCTGCACTCCCAATGTCTTTGTCCGTTAATCCAGCCTCTTCACACCGGTTTCCGGTGTTTTTTACTGTCTAAATAAATCACGAATATTCTCTTTCTGGGTTTCCAAATAAAAAATCGCTGCTTCATCCATCATTTCACTCAACGGTTGATTCTTCTCCCAGGCGAATTGCTTTAACTCTACGTATGCATGATTACTCACTCGTATGTGCGTACCCTTTTTGGCTGATTTATTATTGGTGACTGTCATGATACCACTCCTTACTATTTTCTACCTGCTTACTATTTTAACGGTTTACAGTTGAATATAACAGAATAACGTCGGATAGCCTGCCTTCTAAAATGCGGATAAAAGAAAGCTTATTTCTTTCGTTAACAGGGAATATCAAGCACAACAGATTGTTAAACGCTTACGCTAAAAATTACGCCATCCTTGCTTCTGAAATGTCATATATCCGCCATAGCTCTTTTATTACAGAAAGCTTATACTAGCTTCAAAGGCATAATACGGTTAACCGCCACATTCTCGCTAACAAGTTTTTAAGGAGGGTTTCGGCAATGGATACAGTCTTAATTGCCAGACTTATTACCGCAATGACACTCGGATTTCATATTATCTTTGCAACAATCGGTGTTGGTGTTCCGCTTATGATTTCTCTGGCAGAACTTATCGGTATTAAAAAGAATGATCCACATTACCTGATGTTAGCCAGACGTTGGACACGAGGATTTGTCATTACCGTGGCAATTGGGGTTGTAACGGGAACAGCGATTGGCTTGCAGCTGTCACTCGTGTGGCCCAACTTTATGCAGGTTGCAGGAAACGTGATCAGCCTGCCGTTATTTATGGAAGTATTCGCATTCTTTTTTGAAGCAATCTTCCTCGGTATGTATTTATACACGTGGGATCGATTTAAAAAACCAATTACACACTGGCTGCTGTCATTGCCAGTCATCATTGGCGGTGGTTTTTCCGCCATATTCATTACAACGGTCAACGCATTTATGAATACACCTGATGGATTTACTACGGAGGATGGTACGTTTACCGCGGTAAATCCGATTGAAGCTATGTTGAACCCTGCTACCCCATCAAAGGTGTTCCATGTATTGAGCTCTGCATATCTGACATGTGCTGCTCTTCTTGCTGCCATTGCCGCTTTTATGATTCTGAAGAAAAAAGTAACCGATCAGGGTGTTGCCTACCATAAAAAGGCATTGAAACTTACCCTGACCGTTACGTTCATTTTCGCATCGGTTAATTTGCTGTCGGGCGATATTTCTGCTAAATTTCTCGCCAACCACCAGGAAGAGAAACTGGCGGCAGCTGAATGGCATTTTGAAACCGAAAATAATGCTGATTTAATATTGTTCGGCTGGCTGGATGAAGACAATGAACCAGCAGGAGAAATCCGCATCCCCGGCGCATTAAGTTTTTTGGCACATAGCGATTTCAGCAGTGAAGTAACCGGGTTGGAAGAGTTCCCCGAAAATGAACGGCCGCCGCTCTGGATACACTATATGTTCGATTTAATGGTCGTAATCGGCATGATTTTGGCAGCCATACCACTGCTATATTTTATCGTTACAAAGATAAAAAATTGGAATGCACATCATAAGCTGATGCTGTCACTAATTGCTGTGTGCGGACCTTTAGCATTCCTTGCAATCGAGTTCGGCTGGATACTTGCAGAAGTTGGCCGGCAGCCATGGATTATCCGCGGGTATATGCGAGTTGAAGAGGCCGCGACCTCTTCTGAATATATCGGTCTGATGTTCTTCCTTTTCCTGGGCCTGTATATCGTCTTAGGAACATTATGCGTCATTACGTTACGGAAGATGTTCCGGAATAATCCAGCAGAAGAAGAGTTGGAAAAACAATACCCAACTATTGAAAAGGGTGATATCGAATGAGCTATGAAATTATAGGGATTAGTGTGCTGTGGATTTTTCTGTATGGCTATCTGATTGTAGCCTCCATTGACTTTGGTGCAGGGTTTTTTGCATATTACGCAAAAATCACCAAACATGATCACATCATGAATCAATTAATTTCCAGATACTTGTCACCGGTTTGGGAAGTTACTAACGTATTTTTTGTGTTTTTCTTTGTCGGTGTTGTTGGCTTTTTCCCTGAAGCAGCTTATTATTATGGGTCTGCGCTTCTGGTTCCCGCAAGTATTGCAATCATTTTGCTTGCAATCCGTGGTTCATTTTATGCATTCGAAAATTACGGTTCCAAGCAAAGCAGCATATACATGTTCCTTTATGGAGCAACCGGATTGTTGATCCCTGCATCATTATCTATTGCCTTAACATTGTCGGAAGGCGGATTTATTGTTGAACAAAACGGCGTCGTTTCACTTCAGTATCTGGAATTGTTCACCAGCCCTTATGCATGGAGCGTTGTATTCCTTGCCATCGTTTCCGTGCTTTATATAAGTGCTGCATTCCTGACTTTCTATGCATCACGGGCAAACGATAAGCCCGCTTTAAATTTGGTTCGGAAATATGCATTATTTTGGAGCGTTCCAACCATCATCGCCAGTTTAACAACATTTATCGCATTGAGTCAGCACAATGAACGGCACTTTGAAGCTATGCTCGATCTATGGTGGATGTTTGGATTGTCTGTTGGATTTTTCATGATTGCGATATGGCTCATCTATGAGAAAAAATATTTTGGCATTGCCTTTATAAGTGTCATGCTGCAGTTCTTCTTTGCCTTCTTCGGCTATGGAAAGGGACATTTGCCATATATACTGGATCCATATATAACCATTAGTGATGGTGTTACAAATGATTCGATGGCCATTGCATTAATCGCGGCATTTATTGGAGGTTTATTATTGCTGATACCTTCACTTATTTTATTGATGAAACTGTTCCTGTTCAATGCTGACTATGTCAAAGGTAAACGTGACTGATATGATTTCCTGTCTCGGGGGAATGATCCGATTATGAATAGTTTAAAAGATATGGCATTTATACAGAAGCGAAGCATGTTGTTTCTGCTGTTTTCGGCAATCTTAATAGGTGCTGCAATTGTTGGACAAGGTTATCTTATCGTCACAATTGTTGATGGGGTTTTTGTGAAGGAAATGTCTTTTTCAGACGCCCTTCCATTATTGGGTATCCTGCTGATTATTCTGTTGATCAGGACCCTATTCACCTATTTAAGCGGCAGAACCGGCATACTGATGGCGGCAAAAGTAAAAGGTTATTTCCGTAAAGAACTTCTAAATAAGTATGGGAGAAGCCCTGTACAATCCTTATTGGAGGGACAATCAGGGAAAAAGACAAGCATTATGATGGATGCTGTTGATGGAATTGACAATTATTTCAGCCAATACATCCCCCAAATGATACAAACATCTTTTACACCGCTGCTGATTCTAGCAGTTGTCCTGACGCAGCACGTCAACACAGCGCTTATTATGATAATCACTGCACCATTCATTCCTATCTTTATGATTATTATTGGGCTGCAGACAAAAAAGAAGTCTGAGGAACAACTTGACAAGCTTTCCACTTTTTCCGGAGGTTTTCTTGATACATTACAGGGACTTACGACATTGAAATTATTCGGACGGGCAAAACAGCAAAACGAAACAATTGAAAGAAACAGTCTTGGATTCCGGGATGCTACAATGCAGATTTTAAAAGTTGCTTTTACCTCATCTTTCATGCTTGAACTGATTTCTATGCTAAGCATTGGAATCATTGCGCTTGAAGTAGCGATTCAGTTAATTATTTACGAAAGCATTTCATTTTTCACCGCTTTCTTCGTACTAGTGCTTGCTCCCGAGTTTTATTCATCGCTAAAGCAATTAGGCAGTACGTTTCACAATGGCAGAAGCAGTATGGGAGCGGCTCAAAAAGTGATGGATGAACTTGCTGAACCAAGCCGGACTGTCACATGGGGAAATGCAGACCTCCCCAAAAATACGATGCCACCTAGTATTACATTACAGAATGCTGGTTACAGTTATGGCGAAAACCAATTCGCGTTGACAAATATTACTACAGAAATACCTTCGTTTGGGCAGATTGCCATCGCCGGCCGAAGCGGTTCCGGAAAATCAACGCTTCTCCATTTGATTGCTGGTCTGATCCCGCTGTCTGAAGGAAGTGTCCATGTAAACCATAAATTGATTTCAGAATATAAGGAGAAAGATTGGTTTGACCAACTCTGCTATATTTCACAAAACCCGTATATTTTTTCCGGTACCATTGCACAGAATATTGCAATTGGCGGAAAATCAGACGCTGCACGCGATGAAGTGGAAATGGCGGCAAAACAAGCAGGAATTGCAGACATGGCACAGGCCCTTGAAAACGGATTTGATACACCTGTGGGAGAAGCCGGCCGAGGACTTTCCGGCGGGGAAAAACAACGAATCGCTATCGCGAGAGCGTTTCTTAAGAAGCCATCCATCATACTGTTTGATGAACCAACAACAGGCTTGGATCTGCAAACAGAACAAATCCTGCAAAGTTCCATGAAGCAATTGGCGCAACATGCCACCGTAATAACTGTTGCCCACCGGCTTCACACCATCAAGCAAGCTGATAAAATACTGTTCCTTGAAAATGGCAGACTGCTCACTGAAGGAACACATAATGAGCTGATGAAGTCAGCTGCAGCATACAGGGATATGGTTCTCGTACAGCAAGGAGGAGTGGCAGAATGAAAGATTTAGTGATCGTTATGAAATTAATGATGATTGAAAAGAAAGATATTGTTTATTCCATTCTTTTTGCGTTCATTGCCGGGGTTTCTGCGGTTGGTTTATTTGCAGCCAGTGGATATCTTATTTCCAAAGCTGCACTTGCTCCTCCTTTATATGCGTTAATCATTTTAACATCGACGGTAAAAATGCTTGGAATCACAAAGGCAATAAGCAAATACGCCGAACGGTACTTTTCCCATCGGGCAACATTCACCATATTAAGTAATTTGCGGGTTGCATTTTTTGAAAAGCTGGAACCACTTGCCCCGGGAATCTTGCAAAGGTATCGAAGCGGCGATCTTCTGGCACGAATTGTTGGCGACGTTGAATCTCTGCAAAATTTCTTTTTACGCGTTTTTTATCCGCCGATTGTACTGTTTACTGTTTTTTTGAGTACCATCCTGTTTACCGCTTTTTATTCCATTTATGCAGCGTTAATTTTACTAGCGGGGCTATTATTGACAGTTGTCGCAGTACCCGCCCTCTTCACTCTGAGACAGGCAAACATTGACAACCGCGTCCGTGAAAAACGGGGCGGTTTATCAACGGAAGTCACCGAACTATTTCATGGATTCCGTGATTTGAAGATTTATCAAAAGCTAGACGAAAAAAAAGCGAATCTGCTCCAATCATCCAAAGCATATATTAACGAACAGAAGAAAGAAAATATCAATACGATATACAGTCAATCCGTTAATACATTTCTTTCCCTGCTTGTATCCTGGTGTGTCCTGGCAACTGGGGTTTATCTTGTAGTGGAGGGACATCTGGAAGGTATTTTTCTGGCAATGCTGCTGATGATTTCCCTGACCGTTTTTGAAGATGCACCGCCAATGGCTGTCTTTCCCATTCATCTGCAAGACAGTATGCGGGCAGCAACACGCCTTTTCTCGGTTGTACACCATGACAAATCAAGGAAACCTGAAAAAACAGGGCAAATTCAGCCTAATACAGCACACCATATTAAAATGGATAATATCACATTTTCGTTTCCGGGCGAAAAACGCAAGGCTTTAGAGCATGTGAATGTACACTTTCCGGCCGGTTCAAAGACCGCTATTGTCGGCCCCAGTGGATGTGGAAAATCAACACTGCTGCAGTTAATACTCAAAATGAATCAAGCCGATACCGGAAATATTCGGTTTGATGACATTTTAATCGATGACCTGAAAGACACGGATATATGGAAAGAAACCAATGTCGTCTTACAGGAAAATCATTTTTTCTATGGAACAATCAGAAGTAACCTGCTCCTTGCCAAAGATGATTTAACCGATGCACAAATGTGGGAAGTGCTCAAAAAACTCCAGCTTGATCATTTTACCTTGTCCGATCCTGTTTTTGAGAAAGGTGAAAATCTTTCCGGCGGGGAAAAACAACGGCTCGCGATTGCCCGGGCAATGTTAAAGGGTGCGCGAGTCTGGTTATTGGATGAACCAACATCCTCCATAGACGCCCTTACGGAACATTCCATTTATCAACATCTGTTTGATCAAGCGAAAGCAGATACACTTATACTTGTCAGTCACCGCCTGACAGGACTTGAGCAAATGGATCAAATCATTGTTATGGACCAAGGGACAATTATCGAATCTGGAACATTTGAAGAACTGATGCAATTGGAAGGTTATTTTTATCAGATGAAACAAATTGAAAAAGACCTGCTTTGAAGGGTAATTATTAGATATGTACAATCCCGTCATAATGATGGGTTGTACATATCTGTCAAACTATTATTTTTTCAGAACTTCAGAACAGCCTTATTTATTCTTACTGTGATACAACAATTGCCTGTTTCTGTGCTTGTAAACATAATTCCGCAGCCTTAAACGCATGTTCCTGCGTCATCGCATTTTCCGTACGGTTCATACAATCCTTTATAAGTTCACCGAAAAAGGGAAAGCCTACCTTACCTGATAACTCGTAATGTTTCTCGCCATCTTTATTTACTAAATAGAGGTGATCGCCGGACTCCGCACGTGCCACATCAACGTATTTCCGGATTTCAATTGTTCCTTCTGTTCCCGTAATGAAGGTGCGGCCATCCCCCCATGTACTCAACCCTTCCGGTGTGAACCAATCCACCTTAAAAAATTGTGTTGCACCGTTATCTCCACGTATTGTGGCATCACCATAATCCTCCAATTCCGGATGGTCGGGATTATTATAGTTTCCTACCTTACTGTGTAAAATTTCAGCATCTTTACAGTCTGCATAATATAAAAATTGTTCAATTTGATGACTTCCGATATCACATAGTATACCACCGTATTGTTCTTTATTAAAAAACCAATCCGGACGGCTGGGTGCATTCAAACGATGCGGTCCAAACCCAGTCACCTGAATAACGTTTCCGATTGCACCATCATGAATAAGATCACCTGCAAACACGGCACCTTCCACATGCAGTCGTTCGCTGAAATAAACCATATATTTTTGTCCGGTTTTTTCCACTACATGCCTCGTTTCTTCTAGCTGGGCTTCTGTGGTAAAAGGTGTTTTATCTGTGAAATAATCTTTACCTGCTTCCATTACTTTATTACCTAACGCACTCCGCTCAGAAGGAATAGCTGCTCCTGCTACTAATTTTATCGATTCATCGGTTAAAATTTGCTCCAATGAATCCGCAATTTGAACACCTGGAAATCGTTCAACAAACGCTTTCACTTTTTCAGGATCAGGGTCATATACCCATTTCAGTGCAGCGCCTGCTTCTACTAATCCATTACACATTCCATTAATATGGCCGTGATCAAGGGCTGCAGCTGCAACCGGGAACTCCCCTTCTTTCACAACCGGATTGGGTTTACCTTTGGGTGCGTAATTCATTCCATCCTTATTCATGTATCATCCACTCCCTTTGTTCCCAAAAACTTATTAAAACCAATCTGCATATCCTAATTCTCTTAAATTTTCAGCGGATGTTTTTAAACAATCAAATGGATCACGTCCATATGTATCATCCTGTTCAATTAAGAAATACTGAGCGCCGCTCTCAAGACCGGCCGCAATTACCGCATTCATATCAAGATTTCCTTCACCGACTTCTGCAAATTCAATAATATTGGTAAATTTCCCAAAGAATTTACCCAATTCTTTAAAATCTTCATCATTCACATCTAATTTTCCAATACGGTAATCTTTCAAATGTAATAATGAAATACGATCCTTATAATGTTGAATAACTTTCACAGGATCTTCACCTGCTCTTTGAATCCAGTGAACATCCAATTCAAAACCCAACTTAGACGTGTTGTTTTTCATAAGGTCTAGAAGATATTCCCCATCGTATTTTTGGAATTCAATATGATGCGTATGATAATACAATTCAATATCGTGCTCAGCCAAGCGCCCAGCCATTATTTCAGCATCATGTATAAACTCCATTATTTTATCTTTGTCAGCCATTTTAGTTAATGGCAGCATACCAATACGAACAAAATTACAATCCAGCGTTTTACAATCACTCACAATTTTATCAAAATCACCTTTTAACGTTTCCCCAAGAGAACCCGGCATCATTGGCTCTAGACCTGCAGAAAGTGCTGCAATTTTTATACCAAAATCTTCACTTGCCCTTTTTAACTCCGATACATTTTCTTCAGTCATTGGAATCTGTGACACTTCCACTGCACTAAAACCTAACTCATGTAATTTTTTCAAAGTTTCATAAGCTCCAAGTTCTTCAACTTTACCTTTAAGCATCATCATTTGAACGCCAATTTTTCCTTTATTCATTGGTATACCTCCATTTTTATTTCTTTTTTTATTTCCGATGATCCGCGAATTGCATTAATTATTTCCATCGAGGTTTGTGCTTCCTTCGCATGAATATAATCATCCGTATCATTTTCGATACAAAAATAAAAATGATTAATTAATTTTGCATGACTTGCTCCATAATAAAATTTAGCACCGGGCAGTTTGGTATCTTCAATAACCTTTTCTTTTTTACCATCATCATTCAGCTTCGTTAAAATACTGTCTTTAATCGTTAATTTCCCTTTTTCAAGGATCACTTGAAGTTCCACTGAAGAATTTGCTGCATTGGTTACGGTTGCAAAAAACAACCCTGCTGCGCCGTTTTTAAATTGAATATTAGCTGTTGCAGTATCTTCGACTTCATAACCATAATCTAATAAGTTGTCAATCGATCCCCTTATTGTTTCAATTTCACCACCAATAACCTGCATTAAGTCCAATGTGTGGATCGCTTGATTAATCATGACACCGCCACCGGCTTGCTTCATAATACCCCGCCACGGCTTTACATCGTAATACGATTTCGGTCTAAACCATGTCACCAGACCCTTTAATCCGGTTACGCTGCCGTATTTCCCGCTGTCAATCATCTCCTTAAGTTTTTCAAATGTTTCATTCAGACGGTTTTGAAAGGCCACACATATTTTAATGTTCTTGTATGCCTCCTCCAAACCAACCAGAGCCAAACCTTCTTCTGCATTCCGGGCTAACGGTTTTTCCAGAAATACGTGAACATCTTTTTCCACACATGCTTTCGTAGCGGCATAATGTAAATGGTGCGGCAAACAAATATGGACACAATCCAATATTTCCTTTTCCAACATGTCATGGAAATCGGTATAAAAGTTTACACCCGAAAAATAATTCTTTAATGCCTCATCAATATCACATACTGCAACTAACGCTGCGTCTGGATTATCCCGGATAACAGGAATATGAATTTTAGATATATCACCAAGTCCAATAACTGCTATTTTCAGCATGGATCTAAACCCCTTTAAAAATTATCACATAATTAAGTCGACAACTTACTTTTTAACAGCATACCGCTTTTCCGCTTCAATCTTTTTATTTAATTCCGACAGGTAGATTTCTTCATCAATTGGAAGTTCCACTTCTTTACCTAACCAGCTTGATAAATGAATAGCATTTGCTAAAGCAACACCGTGTATCCCATCACTGCCAGGTGCAAGTAATGGTGTTCCATCTAAAATATTCGCTGCGAAGTTTTCCATGACCGCAGTGTGCTGTGCACCCCAAACACTTTCGAATTCAAGCACTTCTTCACGATATACTTCTGACAGGTCCCCGCCCATGAAAAGTTTTGTAACATCTTCCCAAGCCATTGTATCGCTCATTTCTTGCTCCGATTTATGCATCCGTTTAATTGTGACCTTTTTACTGTCATCAACCACGATTTTTCCTTTATCGCCATGAATTTCAAAACGGTCGGTACCCATAATGTCATGTGTACACGTAATAAATACACCTGTTGCACCATTACCATAATCAAGTAACGTCGTAACCTCATCTTCCACTGCGATATCCCTTTGATAACCATATTTCACATTGGAATATACTTTTTTCGGAATACCGCATATCCACTGCAGTAAATCTAATTGGTGTGGTGCCTGGTTCACAAGAACACCTCCGCCTTCACCATCCCATGTTGCTCTCCATGCACTTTGATCATAATAGCCCTGTGGTCTCCACCAAGAAGTAATGATCCAGTTCGTTCGGCGGATGTTACCGATTTCACCATTGTCAATAACTTCTTTCACTTTTTGGTATAATTCATTAGTTCTTTGGTTGAACATAATACCAAACGTTACGTCCGGTTTTGTTGCTGCAAAATCATTTAATTCTTTAACTTGCTTTGTATATACACCAGCTGGTTTCTCGACCAATGCATGGATATTTCTTTTCAGTGATTCCATTCCCATTTCTGGATGCAGGTAATGTGGAACACACGTAACAACAGCATCAATATTGCCGCTTTCAAGCATGTCAATATAATTATCATAAAAAGGAACTTCTGGATATTTTTCTTTAGCCACGGCCTTTTTATCTATATCGGTATCACAAATAGCCCCGACTTCCATGTTTGGTACTCTGCCTTCTGTAATAAACCCTGCATAAGCGCCGCCTTGTGCACCTAGACCAATGATACCTAATCTTACTTTTTTCATAGATTAATTCTCCTCTCTATTAATTATTTCCGTAAATTACGATACGCTCGCGCCGTTACGCCCACTTTCTTTTTGAAATAACGACTGAAATGGGAAACGCTTTCAAATCCGCTTTCAATAGCAACGTCTTTTAAGGCTTTGCCTGGTTCCATTTCAAGTAAATATTTCACTTGTGTTAAGCGACACCCCATTAAATACTCCATCACTGTAAATCCCGTCATTTCTTTAAAAACATGTGAAACGTATGACCTGCTAAGATTAAGGGCTTCTGCTATCGTGTCCAATGTTAACTTTTGCATATAATTTGATTGGACAAAAGTGGCGATATTTTCCGCATGCTCCGTTTTGTCTGCTTTATAACTTGGCAGCTTTATAGAATCTATTCTACCGAGTCGATTCACACTAATTAGCGCTTGTAATAACAACACTTTCATTTCTGTTTCTGCATAACGATCTTGTAAATCGGTTGTCCATCTTAACTTGGCAAGCCGACAAACAATTTCCTCTAAACGTCTCGATTCGGAATTTTCGTTTGTCCGAATTAAACAGTGGTGCAGCTTTTTAAAAGGATCAAGTAAAGACATACTTCCCATTTCTTCAAGGACACCTTTAATCCATGTCGGTGAGAAATGAATAACACTGCGGACATATTCACTATTTTGACGAACATTAGGTTTATGAAGTGTCATTCCATCCATTAAAAGAATATCTCCAGGAACCAAATCATAAATCTTGTTGTGGATAAGATACCTGCATGAGCCGGCGTGAAAAAAATAAATTTCATATTCTTGATGTGAATGGTAGTCAAAAGGTTCCTCATATCCATGTGCATGATAGGCCGCAATTAGGGATTCATTCAAAATAAGCATTCCCTTCTATGGACTACGTTAAGTTTATACGATTAAAAATTGAAAGTCATTGCTTTAAACTGTCCATATTCTATAAAAAATTGACTGAAAGTGTTTTTTCAAAAACATTCCAGGGCATTTTCCATAATGCCATTATTCTGTTACTTATTTTCGGTAAAAAATGCATCAGAAACATGGTTTTGTTTTGCTTTTTCTTTTACTTCGGCAATCCCTTCTTGTATTTCTGCCATCGTTTTTTTATTAAGTTTATAGAATTTCATGCAAACAATCGATACTATTAATAACAATGCCGGTATTCCAAATGCTAGTATTAATGTCGCCCAGAATAAAGGAGTTGTTAACTGTTCTCCTATCTCCGGGTACTCTGATCCATAACCAATAATAGCCACAACGATACCCATAATAAGCGGGGCCGCTGAAGAAACAAATTGATCGATAAATGAAAAAATTGTACCCATCATACCAGGAATATATCGACCTGATTTATGTGTTTCATAATCTGATACATCCGCAACCATTGGTACCACAAGTGTAGTTGGAAGAAAGCCAAAGCTCATTGCCAGTGTATATAAAGTTAAAAAAACAATTGTTGCTATACCGATATTACTCATCGAAATACTTGACGGGTTATCGATTATCAGAAATAGAGAAAACAACCCTACTAAAGATATAAAACCAACCCAAACACATGAAAGATATGCTTTCTTTAATCCAGTTTTTCTAGCTATTGCCACTACAAAAAATGAAATCAATATTTGCGGTAATATGATAACCATGCTCATTGTGCCGCTTAATTCATAATTACCCAATAAAATTCCGAACAACATTACCACTACAACCGATTGCCGAATAAGTTGGGATGCTAGCTTATCGGAAGATGCCGAAATGGAAAGTAATAGTAATGGTTTGTTTTTCTTAATAACTTGCCAATATTCACGGATAGAATTTGTTTCAGTCGTGTCTTCCCCTAATCCATAGTACTGCTTACTGTCTTTATGACCTAGGGCTATAACGGCTAATACAGCAAAAACACCTGAGAGGATCAATGTATAGGTGTTCAATTCTGCAAACAAATCTAAATTAAAGCCTCCGTGTTTTGCAACCAAATATGAAGCTACAAAAACTTGTCCGCCGGTAAAAAGTAATGCATTATATATACCATCAAAAATAGCATATAATGGACGTTGTTTTGGGTGATTTGTTAAAACAGTCTGTCCAGCTTTAGTGACAGACGTTTGAATCGAATAACCTATTTTATGAATGATATAAAATAGAACCAAGGCAACTAATCGTATTGCTTCCGGTAATAAATGGGTTGCATAGATAAGTAATATAGAAATAGCCAGGATTATATTTCCTATAATTATTAATGGTCTATACTTTCCAAATTTTGTTTCCGTTTTATCTATGATAAATCCAACAGCAGGATCTATGATACCATCAAAGAGTCGCATTGCTCCCAAAAGCGTACTGACTACCAAAACTGCAAGTCCTACAAAACCCGTTGCGTAGTAAGTTACAAATGTTAATGCAAACAAATAAAGGTTTGTTGATGTATTATTTAATGTGAATAAACCGATTTGCCATAATTTTGCTGTGTTATATTCATGCCCATCTTCCATTGTTTTAATTGCCATAGAAATCTCCCCTTCATTGTTATTTTTATTGCAAATATCTTCTCAAGGAAATTGCTTTTAAAACAAAGTGATTTATACTTTTATATTCTTTCCTCCCTTCTGTTAAGTCATTTCAGCAGTGTGTTTAAGTTCTAAAATAGTAGTTAACTGTTCTTAATCCCCCTTTTATTCAATTGTTGGTTTACTAAACAAACTAATAATTGTATAGTACATGTAAGCGCTTTGAATTTCAAGAACTTTTTAAAATTATCAAAAGGTTGGAATACTACTTTTCATCTGAACATGATATGATGGAAATATATTGAAGCAGGAGGACGAAGCTTTGAATACAGGTGGAGCAAGTTACATTAAGAAAATAAATAAAAAGATACTGGTTGAAGAAATCATAAAAAACATCTCCTTATCCAGAAGTGATCTAGCCAGAATAACAGGGCTGAATAAAGCAACCGTTTCCGCCCAAGTCAGCGATTTAATGAATGACTATATTGTTATTGAAAAAAATGCTGCAACTTCCAAAGCACCTGGGAGAAAACCAATAATTTTGGAAATTAACGAGAATGCTGGCTACAGTATCGGAATTGACATCGATGACGTGCACTTGAAAGTCATTTTTAATAACTTAAAAGGTAAATCTTTCCATAAATTAACGATAGATTTGAAGACTTTCCACTTTGACCATGTGATCAACCTCCTAATTGATAATGTATTACCTTTTATAGAAAAATTTAATCTGCAATATAAGCAAATTGGTCTAGTTGGAGTAGGTGTAGGTATACACGGGATTGTGAGCAACAATAATGAAATTATTTTCACTCCTAAACAACAATGGTCACATATAAATATTAAAAGTAAACTTGAAGAGGTTTTTAAAGCAAATGTTCATGTGGATAACAACGCAAATCTAAGCGCATTTGCGGAACAAGCTTACTTTGAACAAATACCCGATTTATTTTGTATAACCTTACACTCTGGAATTGGACTAGGAATTATTAATGGAAATAAGATATACCGCGGTTATCAGGGGTTTGCTGGTGAAATTGGCCATATGATAATTAATAGTGGTGGTGAGCAATGCTCATGTGGAAATAATGGGTGTTGGGAACTTTATGCTTCCGAAAATTCACTTGTTAAGAAACTAACGAATAAATTTCCCCTGATTTCACTACCGGATGACATTGAAAAGTTAAGGGATGACAACGAATTCGAAGCCATCCTGGATGAATATTTTGATTATCTGGCTGCTGGACTAAATAATATCATCAATATTTTTAATCCGGAAAAAATCATTTTAAATGGCTCAATAATAAACGGTAATTCACCATTCATTGGTAATGTACGTCAAAGACTAAAATCCAGAATGAATAATTTCCGCGATATAAAAGCCTCCAATCTTGGTGAGGATGCTTGTGCATTGGGAGGAGCTGTAATTGCTCTAAGGAACTTTTTCGGTGTTAATTTAGTCGATTATACAGCGTATGATTATTTTAGAAAATAAACCATCATACAAAAGATTAGGAACGACTGATCGTTCCTAATCTTTCCAATTTACTGCAGGAAATTTTGACTATTTATATTCCCCTATTATATCCACTACATCCTCGACCAATGACATATCAACCGCCTTATCGAGGTCTACTTCCCCTTTAATTCCGCCGTTTTCTTTATACATATTATATTGTTTCTTGATGTCTTCAACGAACATCCGGCCATTCGGATTCAGGCCGGTTACAGCAACTTTTTTCCATAATTCCGGATCCTCAAGTGCTGTGTGCTCCGTCATAATGTTGATGATTGCTTCTTCGTCCCCTTTGTCTTTTACGAACACATCGTTATAGTCACGGACGCCTTTTAAATACGCGGCCATAAATCGTAATGCAACATCACGGTTTTCGCTAACAAATTTCGGTGAACCAAGTACCATCGCGATTTGAGCATTTGGAGCAAAGTCTTCTGCCACATCCCCAAATCGGACGTGTAAACCTTTTTCAACTCCCTGTGTAATCAACGGTTCAATTTGCAGTGCTGCAGCGATCTGTTTATTACCCATCGCAGCCATCATGTTACCGAAATCGGACATTAAGGTAAACTGTACATCATCTCTTGTTAGTCCGGCATGCTCCAACATTCTCCCGAAAATGTAATCATCCACTGCATTTTTTGTTGAGACCGCAACTCTTTTTCCTTTTAGGTCGCTATAATCTTTTATTTCATCCTGAAGGTCTTTTCGAATAACAAATGTGAAGTAAGAATCACCTTTTATATTATGACCTTTATCGGCAATCATCCGAACATCAATGCCCTGCGCAATGGAATTGAAAAATGATGCGGAAGAAATTCCGCCAGCGACATCAATCTTCCCTGCTGCCAGCGCCGGCAGCATCTGGTCACTATTGCCGAACTTGACGAATTCAATGTTTATATTGTATTCCTTAAAATAACCTTTCTCTTTTGCAATATAAAAACCCGCGCCTGATGCGGAACCATCCTCAGCAATTGTCACTGTCGCTGTCTCTTCCAGTGGATCCAGCGTTCCGTCGCTGCTGGATTTATCAGTGTTTCCTTTTTCCTGTTCCGTGGTATTTTGAGCCTGCTCGGTGTCTTCTTTTGACTTATCCGTACAACCTGCCAATGCAAGCGTAACAAGGAGAAAAGAGAATGCAATTAACGTTAAGATTTTCCTGTTCACGGTCCATCACCCCTTCTGTTCTTTCAATTTACGATCATGTTGTACTTCCCGTTGCAAATGCTGCCATATATCAACGAATAACTCCCCGGTGTCCGGATTCGACCGGACATCCTCTATCCTTCTTGGACGGGGTAAATCAATTTTCTTTTCACGTACAACCCGGCCTGGCTGGGCACTCATTAAGACAATTTTGTCGCTTAGCAGCAGTGCCTCATCAATACTATGTGTAATAAATAATACAGTTTTCTTTGTTTCCCCCCAGATACTGAGCAATTCCTCCTGAAGAATAAATTTGTTCTGTTCATCCAATGCTGCAAACGGTTCATCCATCAACAGGATTTCCGGATCATTGGCAAACGCCCGGGCAATGCTTACCCGCTGCTTCATCCCCCCGGAAAGTTCTTTCGGATAAAGTTTTGCATACTGCTTTAATCCAACCTTCTCCAAATAATAATCTTTTTTTTCTTTTATCCATTTTTTCGGAAGGTGACGCATTTTCAACCCAAAGGCAACATTGTCTTCAACTGTCTGCCACGGGATCACCCCGCGTTCCTGAAATACCATTGATTGGAGCGGTTTTGATCCGTCAGACTGATGAATTTTAAATGTGCCGGTACTTGGTTTTTCCAAATCAGCAAGCATTCTCAACAATGTGGTTTTTCCGCAACCGCTTGGGCCAAGTAAACATACAAATTCGCCATCCTTAATCTGAAGCGTTACATCTTTCAGTGCAGTTACACTTTCATTACGTTTATAAAAAACCTTTGTTAACTGATCAATTGTAATTTTAGTCGAATGTGCCATACCAGTTACCCTCCCTATCATTTGAATCGGCTATCTCCACGGAATCAACTTACTCTGCAGTCCCCTTAACAATAAGGAGAAGAAGTAGCCAAAGAAGGAAATTAGCACCAGACCTACGTACATTTGCGTTAATAAGAAAGCTTTATAATTTACCCAAATGAGATATCCAATCCCGCTGTTGGCGGCAACCATTTCAGCTGCTACGATTGTTAATAACGCAATCGCCTGCCCCATTTGAATTCCTTCCAGCATTACCGGTAAAGAGCCAGGCAACGCAATTTTAAAGAAGAAATCTTTCGGACTCGCACCATAATTTTTAGCAACATCAATATAAATCCGGTCAATATTTGTTACACCAGCAGCTGTATTAATGACCACAGGAAAGAAGACACTGATTCCAATAATCAGCATTTTGGAAAACTCACCAATTCCAAATACAATTAAAATAATCGGCAACATTGCCAGTGTCGGAATTGGCATAAGCGCCATAACCAGCGGCGAGAAAAAATGTCGTATCGGCGAGTACATTCCCATCAGCAATCCAAGAATTATCGCAGGAATTACCCCCAATAAGAAGCCGGAAAAAATGCGGGCCAAACTGATTTTAAGATGCACGAACAGCTCACCGCTTGATCCCATCGATATTAACGTCTTAATTATTTCTGAAGGCGGTGGGAAAAAGCGCGGGTCCATAATATGCGTTTGTGATAAAATTTCCCAAAGAATCAAAATAAAAATTGGAGATGAAATGGTTAATAAACTTTTCAGCCTCTGATTGCGTTGTCTTTTCTGCCACTCAGCACGCTCCAATTGAACAGCAGATTGGTTGTTTTCCATGTTCTCGCCACCTTTCATGGACTATACTATGCATCCGCCCAGAAAGTGTGAGATTAAGATAGGCTGTTTTGTTGGAATAAAAACTGTTAAAATCCTTTAAACTTACAAGTCGCCCAGCTTTCATCATGGTTGGCCGGTAATCCTAAATTCTATTTATTTGGTTTAGTTGTAATGATGGACTTTACAAAAGCAGTGATATTGAGTACGCTTATAAATAGGAAAACTGCATAACTGAATGAACGCACTAGGGGAGCTGCAAAATGCGGCTGAGAAAGGTTACTTGACCCTTGGAACCCGATCTGGACAATACCAGCGTGGGGAAGTGCAGTACGTTATATATGTTGTTAATTTATACATATTACGCGACTGCATTTCTTTAGGGAATGCAGTTTTTTTAATTTTTACAAAAGGTTAGGAGCGATTGGAATGAATAGTTGCAGCAATTCAAGAATCACAGGGTGTCAATTCACTTTATTTCCGATGAGTGATGATTTTATTGATCTGATTCTATCAACCCTCAATGAAGTTGATACCTCGAGTGTCTGGAAAAAGACAGACGACGTCAGTACATGCATCCGCGGGAAAATGGTGCAAGTATTTGATGTCACTAAAGCTATTTTTTTGCATGCCGCAAAATCCGGCGAACACATTGCAATGACCGGTACTTTTTCGATTGGCTGCCCGGGAGATTCTGACGCAGATGCTTATATGAACGCACCGGATGAACCAGTGAACATGAAAAACTGCCTGCCCATTTCACAGCTGGCAGGATGCAAGATTGCCATTTACCCGTTAGGCAATAAGCAATATATGGATGCGATTTACAACCAAATTGATTTAGCCAAAAGTAAGGGCATTGAGGTAAGTCCGGACCATTATGCAACACGTCTTGATGGAGATGTGAAGGATATCTTTCATGCCATGCATGACGCATTTAACAACGTACAACAAGAGGTATCTCACGTTACCATGACCTTCACCATTTCAGCAAATAGTCCATCAACAAAAAGGGTTGATACCCATGGCTAAAACATGGAAATTAAAAGAAATCGTCTTAATGTCTGTATTAAGTGTTGTATGCGGGGTCGTATATATGATGTTCTCCCTTTTGGGACAAGGGATGCGGAATATTTTACTCCCATTTGGACTCGCACCGTTCGGATTTGAAATTATTTTTGGTATTTGGTTTATTGTTTCCATTATTACCGCCTATATCATTCGAAAGCCGGGGGCTGCATTAATTTCCGAAGTAGTTGCTGCTGGCGTTGAAATCCTTGCCGGGGCTCCGGGCGGTGCATCCACGCTTTTAACAGGACTGATCCAGGGAGCGGCTGCTGAAGTACCCTTTGCCCTAACGAAATGGCATGATTATCGTCTGCGAATTCTTATGCTGGCAGGCATGTCGGCTGCCGTTTTTAGTTTCATCTGGAACCTGTATTCATCCGGATATATCGCACTGTCACTATGGCTGCTTGTTTCCATGCTTGTTGTCCGATTAATAAGTGGTGCATTGCTTGCAGGTATGCTTGGAAAATGGGTTAGTGACAGCCTGGCAAAAACCGGCGTACTCAGCGGGTATGCTTTAGGAAAGGAGCTTAAGAAAAAACGTGAAAATGGGGCAGCATAACCATCAGGAAGAAGAATCACTTGTTACATTGAAGGAATTTTCATTTGCCTATGATTCAATCTCAAACCCGCTTCTGTCCAACCTGGATTTCACCTTATACAACAATGAAGTTACATTATTGATGGGTGCGAGCGGCTGCGGAAAAAGTACGATTGCACTTTGCCTGAATGGGTTATACCCTGAAGCTGTTGAAGGGGAATCAGCAGGCTATATCTTTTTTAAAGGAAAAAATATAACGAAATTCCCGCAAGGAGTACTAAACCAGCGAATTGGCATTGTGTTTCAGGATCCCGAAAGTCAGTTTTGTATGATTACTGTGGAAGATGAACTTGCCTTTACATTGGAAAATATCAACACGCCAACTTCAAAAATGACGGGACTGATTACAGAAGCACTCCAAAAGGTTGGTATGGAAGATTATAAAGACTGTAAGCTGCACGAATTATCCGGCGGGGAAAAACAAAAGATAGCATTGGCAGCTGTTCTTTTACTCGAACCGGAACTATTAATCCTGGACGAAGCTACCGTTAACCTTGATCCTGCCTCAACGCTGGAATTCGTTCAACTAATTCAATCCATTCAAGCGGAACGTAACATGGCTATCATGATCATTGATCATCAGGCAGATGATTGGCTGGATTTTACAGATCGCATCCTTATAATCGGCAAAGAAGGAAGAATAATTGCTGATGATCATCCGGATAAACTATTTACAGAAAGGAAACATCTGCTGAAACAGGAAGGGATTTTCCTGCCAAAAATGTATGATAATGATACCTTAGTGTGGTCCCCTTCCCCGCCGACCTCTGATCCTGTTATGAATCTTAAAGGTATTCGATACAACAGAAAAAAGAAGCAGGTATTAAATGAAATAAACATGGATATTATGCGCGGGGAGCTTATATCAATAGTTGGTCAAAATGGTGCGGGGAAATCCACCCTGCTGGAAGTCATGGCAAGTATCCTAAAGCCTGACAGTGGTATAGTCAGCATGCTTGGAAAACCGCTTCATCAATGGAATGAAAATGAACTGCGGAAACGCATGGGCTTCGTATTCCAGAATCCCGAACACCAATTTATAACAGATACGGTATATGATGAAATTACATTTGGCATGAAACTCCATCACTATTCTGAAGAGAGGATTCAACAAACTGCTTCCTTATTATTGAAACAATTTCGATTGGACCAGCACAAATTTAATAACCCATTTGCTTTAAGCGGCGGACAAAAAAGACGGCTAAGTGTCGCGACTGCACTTGATGACACACCGGATATTTTGCTGTTTGACGAACCAACATTTGGCCAGGATGCACAAGCAACGGAAAACCTGATGAAAATAATACTGGATCTGAAAGTAAAAGGAATCGCCATCGTGTTTGTGACTCATGACATGAACTTGGCTGCCCTGTCAGATCGGATATTCGTTTTACATAAAGGAGAGGTTGCGTTTTCCGGCAAACCGGACAATTTATGGAAACAGGATGCTTTGTTAAGATATGCCCGTTTGCGTTTACCTTATCACATCCGGGGCGGTCAATTGGAGGAAGTTTATGATTATATCCATTAATCCGGCCATCAAATTTATTGCCATTCTAATTCCGGGATTATTGCTCAGTTTCGTCTATGATATGTTTACACCGCTAATATATTTATTGTTTCTGATAGCCGTCACGTTTCTGTTTTCAACCATTTCGTTTAAAAAATGGATCAGTTTCTTTGCACCGTTTATGATTATTGCATTCGGTTTCGGCTGGACAGCTGCATTATATGGGAATGAAACATTTTCCGGCGGAGATGTCCTGTTCGAATTCTGGTTTATTGAACTTACAGCTGGCGGGATGGAAACCGGATTAAGTATCACAGCACGTTCCCTTTGCTTTTTTGCAATGTCATTATTATTCATCTTTACAACTGATGCAACCAAATTCATGCTGAGCTTAATCCAGCAATGCAAACTTCCGCCCAAAATCGCCTATGGAATCATTGCGGGATACAGATTTCTTCCAGTTTTCCGGCATGAACTTCAGATACTGAAAAAAGCACATCAAGTACGCGGTGCAGGCAGAACAAAGGGAGTGACAGGAAAACTGACTCAATTCCAACGGTATTCCATCCCCCTTCTGGCAAATGGAATCAGGAAAGCGGAGCGTGTGGCAATCGCCATGGAGTCAAAAGGTTTTACCGGGGATAGCAATCGAACCTATTATCATAAAATGACAATCAATAGACGCGATTGGATTTTTCTGTTTGTTATGATAGGTGCATTTTTCATCATTGCGGGTCTATCTTATTATTTCGGCTATTTGAATATATTTGGGAGGCAATTGTAAAGAAAATGATGGGTACGTTGTTTCCCTGCCCCCATCATTTTCACACTTTGGAAGAAGGTGGTGAAATTCCTGATAGAAAGCCGGATTTTCCTGATAGACGTGTAAAAAGTTTCCGATAAAAAGTGCAATTCATCAGGTACTTGATTTTAATATTTGTGTTGTCTTGATTTTCTTTTCAACAGCGTCGCCAACGGAGAGTCTTGCAACCTCTGTATAGATTAGATCAATCACAAAAAGCTGGGCAATCTTGGTGGATACTGCACCGGTTTGAAACAGGCTCTCTGCTGATGAATAATGAATGATAAAATCAGTATGCTTCGAAATATCACTTTGTTTATTTCCCGTCACGCATATTGTTGTGGCTTCATTTTCTTTTGCTACCTCCAACATTTTAACGACTTCCTTTGTATTACCGGAATGGGAAATTGCAAAAACAAGGTCTCCTCTATCCATGATAGAAGCCATCATTAACATCGTGTGTTCATCCATATAAACATCTGAGTGGAATCCAATTCGCATAAATTTATATTTCGTTTCTTGTGCTGTCATGCCGGAATGGCCAATCCCTGTAAAATGAATTCGTTTTGTGTTTTTAATTGAAATTGCTGCCTGTTTAATGGATTCATAGTCTAAATTATGCATCGTTGCATTAAGGGCTTCCAGGTTTACGTTATAAAATTTATTGGCAATTACCTCAGTAGAATCTTCATCTTCAATGGGCCCGCTAAATACATCACTCGGTGTATGTGAAGCTGATTCATGGGCCAAGCCCACTTTAAATTCGGTATACCCTTTATACCCCATTTTTTTACAAAAACGAACGATGGTCGCATTACCAATACCGGATCGATTGGAGAGATCCGTAATTGTATCATATATAACCTCATTTTGATGTTCCTCTATATAGCTCATAAGCTTTTTTTCAGATTTCGTCAGCTTCATATTTTTGTCTGTAAATGGTTTAATTTCAATCATCCCCATGAAATCAATATACTAAAAGCATAACCTTGCCTTACCCGACTGTCTACCCTTTTACTGAGCCTAATGCAACACCTTTAATAAAGCTTCTTTGCAACAATAGGAAAAATATGATTAAAGGAACTGCCGCGATCGAAGCGCCGGCCATAAGAAATGCATAATTGAGTGTAGCCCCGCTTGGATCCTGGTTAGCCATTAATGTCAATCCTAATGGAAATGTTAATTTACTATGTGAACTCAAAACAACTAACTGCCATGCATAATTATTCCACGTATACATAAAGGCAAAAATGGCAAGTGCACCTAGTGCTGGCAAAAGCATGGGCACGACGATTGAAAAAAATATGCGCAGTTCACTGGCACCATCAATTCTGGCTGCATTCAGCAGGTCCTCTGGAATACTTCTGGCAAACTGGCGGACAAGAAAAACACCAAATGGAAATGCCACTGTAGGTAGAATCACTCCCCAGGATGAATCAAGCAGTCCAATTTCACCAGTCAGTTCATACAACGTAACTAAAATGGTCTCGTGCGGAAGCATCATTGTTGCAATAACCAGAACAAATATCAGGTTATCACCCGGAAAGCGTATCTTAGCAAGAGCATATCCGGCAGTCGCTGATAACAAAATAATTAAAATAACGGATATAATCCCTATAAACAAGCTATTCCATAACCATAACATAATTGGATAATGTTCAAATATAGCGATGAAATTTCCCATATATAACTCAGTTGGAAACCAATCAGGAGGCATAGAATAAAGTGATTCCTCATTTTTAAATGCCCCTGTAATCATCCAGTAGAGCGGGAAAATAAAAATAATCGAAGCAAAACCAAGAATAAGGTACCGTATCAACACATTAAATTTCATTATTATTCATCCTTTTTAATCCAGTTTCGATTTAAGCAGCTTAAATTCCACCCATGCTACAATTGCTATCAATATAAACAGCACAACACTCTCAGCAGCAGCCTGACCAAAGTACGGTCCTGTCTCAAATGCCGAGTTATAAATTGAAAACACAAGCGTATCTGTTCCGTGATATGGCCCGCCATGTGTCATCAGGTAGATAACAACGAATATCTGGAATACAGCGATTGTTGAAGTAACAACGATTAATAGGGTAGTGTTAATTACCATAGGAACCGTAACCTTAAAAAAGATCTGAAGAAAGTTAGCCCCATCTATTTTGGCTGATTCATATAATTCTTCCGGAACATTATCAACCCCAGCCATATACAAAATTAGCGGCTGTCCAATCATCCAGGTGATAACCACGTTTGACGTAGACAATAACGCAGTAAACTGTGAGCCAAAAAAGTTCACAGGGCCCAGATTAAACAAACCAAGGAAATAATTAATGATTCCGAAATTCATGTCATACATCCATATCCACACAAATACCAATACAATTGATGTCGTAACAACGGGTAAATAGAAAACCAGACGAAAAAAACTTTTTGTATGTCTGTGCATATTGCGCAGCATTGCAGCAAAAATTAATGGAACAATAACGGTAATAGGAACAATAATTACGGCAAAATATACCGTGTTTTCCAACGCCATTAAAAAAAAGGAATCCGTAAAAAGATTAAAAAAGTGATCTAATCCAATAAACGTGGTGGTGAATAATGTTTTTTCAAACAAGCTTAAATAGAAGGTTCTTATTAAAGGATAAATTAAAAATAAAGACAGAAAGCAAAGAAACGGCAGTACAAAAATATACCCCCATATCCATCTTCTTTTTTCCATACGCACACCTCAAAATGAATAAATTATAATGTGACAATGGAGCAAAACGATGCCCCATTGTCATTTTTCTATCAAGATAAAACCAGTAGTCTATTTATTCTTTTGTTCTTCTGCCAGGCTGTTACCCTTGTCCGCAATTGTATCCAATGCCTCTTGCGGGCTTTTTTCATGAAGATATGCGGCTTGTAAATTTGGAAAGATAGACTTACGCAATTCCGGGAACCAAGGTACAAATTTGCCGGTTTGCTCTTTTTCCAATGAACTATACAATTCCAGATATTTATTAAAAGCCTTATATTTCTCCCCATTCATGGTGTATTCTGATGATTTACGCGCTGGTAAATATAACCAGCCTTTTGCTGTCTTCTTGATTGCCTCCGATGAAGTGATAAACTTTAAATATTTCTTTGCCCATTTTTCCTTCTCGGGATCTTCCTGCTTGAAAATTGCTATCCCTTGTTCCCCCGTAACCGGAACGCCCGGGTCTACACCTTTCGCATGAAGCGGAACAATTGGATATGGGTCGAACTTGGAATTATCCACGTTGAACATTTCACCGGGGGCAGCCCAGTAAGCTATCAATCTGCCTTGCTTCCATAGTTTAAAACCTGACTTGTAATCAGAATTTGCCGGGCCAGGTGCAACAATACCTTCATCAACCAGCCGCACCATGTTTTCCAGTGCCTTTACCCCTTCCTCACTATTGATAAGATACTTTGAAAAATCATCGTTTGCCCATTCCGCCCCGAAGCTCATTAAATAATTTAGATTGTTCTGATTGACCTGTTCATTTTTTGCCCAAAATGCGGTACCGTATATTCCGTCACCTATTACCTGTTTACTGGCCTTTTCAAATTCAGCCCATGTCCAATCATGATCTTTAGGCAGTAAATCCAGTTTACCTGCTTCCTTAAAAATTTTCTTATTAACTACCAAAACCTGTGGACCTACGACCGTGGTTATCGCATACAACTCATCGTTATACATACCATTCTTTAAAATATCTTCATTCCAGTCTGACCGGTCACCAAGCACTTTCTCCCCAAGAGGTTCCAACAGTCCATTTCGCGCATATTGCATGATCCTTAAGGGAGCATTCGTACCGATAATATCAGGTGGATTTTCCGCTGCAATTGCAGTATTAACTTTCTTGGTGAAATCCGCTCCTCCAACCCGTTGGAATTCAATGTTGACATTTGGATGTTTTTCTTCAAACTTTTTCGCCATCATTTTATCCCATTCACCCATTGTCTGACTGTCTTGCGTTATATGGCCGGCCCCCCAGTAAGTAAGTGTAATTTCCCCGGAATCAGAGGATGATTCTGATGATGAACACCCCGTAATAACCATTGCTGCCATCAGTATGCCGATAAGACTAAAAACGTATTTATTTCGCACTTTTCACACCCCTTGTTTTTGATTTATTTTCAAAAAAATATCTCAAGAGATATTTTTTTGAAAATTATTCAACTGAATTTACCCAGTATTATTCAAGTTTTCGGTACTGTCCCTGCTTTTTATTCTATTTAATGTGATTTACAAATCTTTTTGTAATTTCCTGAGGTCTTGTTATAGCGGATCCAATAATACAGGCAAATGCACCATCGTTGAAGGCAGTTTGCAAATCTGCCGGCTCCCAAATGCCGCCTTCCGCTATAACCGGAATGTCAAAACGATTTACCATTTCGTCGACAAGCTGTAAATTGGGTTTAGGATGATGATTCGTTTCCAAGGTGTTTCCTGACAAAGTAGTTGCGACTATATCAAAGCCAAGTTGATAAGCAGAGTAACCCTCATCATATGTTGAAATATCTGCCATTAACGTCAACTTGGGAAAGCGCTTTCTAATTTCCGCATAAAGTTCCTCCAAGGTATGATCTCCTGGGCGAATCCGATCTGTGGCGTCCATAGCAATAATATCTGCACCCGCAGCAACAATTTCTTTGACCTCTTTCAATGTAGGTGTTATGTATACTTGACTGTTTTTATAATTCCGTTTAACCAGGCCGATAACAGGTAAATCGATTTCCTCCTTAATTTTTTTGATATCCGGCCCCCCATTTGCCCTGACTCCAACCGCACCACCTGCTTTTGCAGCCAATGCCATTTTCGACATGATATAGGAACTATGAAGCGGCTCATCCTCCAAAGCTTGACAAGAAACAATCAAACCATGTTGCAACTGAAAGTACAACGCAACCTGTTTTAACACTCCTTTGGAATAAATATAGTTCGTTTTTCAATCCAATCAACTTTGACATAACAGGAGAAATGCTGTAAATTAGATTATATACGAACAATGATCAACCAAACAAAATAATCATTCGTATTTAGGAGTGTTAATAATGGAAAATGTATTTGATTATGAAGATATACAACTAATACCCGCAAAATGTATCGTAAACAGCCGATCAGAATGTGATACTTCAGTAACGCTTGGCGGACATAGATTCAAATTGCCGGTCGTACCTGCAAATATGCAAACCATTATTGATGAAAAAATAGCGCTTTATTTAGCGGAAAATAATTACTTTTATATCATGCATCGCTTTGACCCAAACACACGAATGGATTTTGTCAAGGATATGAAGGAACGCGGCCTGATAGCATCAATCAGTGTTGGTGTAAAAGCGGAAGAATATGAATTTATTCAACAACTGGCTGACGCACGCCTTATCCCGGAGTTTATTACCATTGATATCGCACATGGGCATTCCGACTCAGTCATTAACATGATCAAACATATTAAAAAACACCTGCCGGAAAGCTTTGTGATTGCCGGGAATGTTGGCACTCCGGAAGCAGTACGCGAACTGGAAAATGCCGGAGCGGATGCAACAAAAATCGGCATCGGCCCAGGGAAAGTATGTATTACTAAGCTTAAAACCGGATTTGGAACCGGCGGATGGCAGCTTGCTGCATTGCGCTGGTGTGCAAAGGCAGCAAGCAAACCAGTCATTGCTGACGGCGGAATCCGAACACACGGCGATATCGCCAAGTCTATCCGATTCGGGGCGTCCATGGTGATGATCGGCTCTCTTTTCGCGGGACATGATGAATCCCCAGGTGAGACGGTTGAGAAAGACGGAAAGTTTTTAAAAGAGTATTTCGGTTCTGCTTCTGAATTCCAAAAAGGTGAAAAGAAAAATGTAGAAGGCAAGAAAATGTATGTGGAATATAAAGGATCACTGCAGGATACATTGACCGAAATGGAACAAGATTTGCAATCAGCTATTTCCTATGCAGGCGGTAACAAACTTGAAGCTATTCGCAATGTGGATTATGCGATTGTGAAGAATTCCATCTTTAATGGAGACAAGGTTTTTTAATTAGAAAACAATAAATCTAAAAACTCCGGAAGTCAGATTTCTTGACTTCCGGAGTTTTTTTGCTGAAGCTACTATTTAATTACACATGCTGAATCTGTGCCAAATAATCATCAAGACATTTGTATTGTGAATCGGTTCCCTCAACTACTCCCATATCTATAACCTTTTGAAGTGCTTCAATCGATTCAAATTGGGATTGCAAAATGAGTTTGGTCTTTCCCTCTTGTTCAATAAAATCTATGGTTACCTGTATTACTGGTAAATCATTGGCTGAATTGCCCATTTCATCCGAAAATACATCAGTGTAAACGATTTTCTTCGGCACGTTGATTTCTTTATAAATGGTTTTACCCCAGGATTCCTGACCATAGAAGTCTCCCTGTTTTTTGTCTGTACAACGCATGCAATAATGCCACTCTCCATCGGGAACAAACTCAAATTTACGGGTTTCGGTTTCCCATCCTTCTGGTCCCCACCAATTCTCCAAATGTTCCGACTCCGAAAATGCCTTAAACACCAAATCTTTCGGGGCATTACACACTCGTTCCATAACAAGTGTCCGCCCCTCCGTTTTGTAGGAAATTTTATTTTCTGACATCGAGATTCCTCCTAGAGATTTTTTATGGAAAACAAATTACTCCATATAAAATGTTACTCCTCATCCTCTTTTTCCTGCAGTTTCTTCAGATAATCGTCCAACCGGTCAAACCCCTCCTCCCAGATTCGGCGATAAGATTCAAGCCAGGTATCAAGTTCCTGGAACGGCCCGGGCAGAAGTTTATAAATTCTTCGATTGGCAACTGCCTGCACTTCCACCAGTCCTGCTTCACTAAGCACCCGAAGATGTTTTGAAGCTTGCGGCTGCCGTAATCCTAACTGTTCGGCTATTTCTCCGACAGTAAGGGGACCGTTGCGTAAAAGTTCTACAATGTGTAAGCGATTCGGTTCAGCTAATGTTTTGAAAGTTAAGTTCATGTTTGTCTCTTCTCTTTCTTGTAGGTTATTCCATAAAACCGTATAATCATTTTTATGCGGACTGGATATTCTCCAAAACTTTATCCAGATTGTTGATTGTTTCCGTGAGACCTTCCATCATTCCCATGTCTAATGTTGTTTTAAGCTCCTGTAGAGATTGCAATTGAATGTGTACAGCGAGGGTTGTCTTCCCTTCATTTTCAGTGAACGTTACTGTGGCTATATGTTCAGGCAAGCCTCCAACCGGATTGGCCTCTGCATCTGCAAAAGTACCTGTATAGACAATTCGCTCCGGTTCTACAATTTCCCGGTAAACACTCCTGGCCCAATGCCTGTCGCCTTCAGGAGATTGCATACAATAATGCCAAATACCTTCGGGGCGAAGATCAATCTTGCATACCGGAATCGTATATCCTCCAGGTGCCCACCAACGCGAAACATGCTCCGGTTCTGTAAATGCCTTAAAGACCAGCTCCCTTGGTGCATCAAAAACACGCCTAATGGTGAAAGACTTCTCCCCTACATTGCTGACAGCTTTTCCTGATTGGCCGGTTTCTACCATTGAAAACACTCCCTTTTTATATGAGTATGTATATAATATACCTTATAAGGAATATTCTTGTAAAGGAATATTTACATGATTTTTCACAATTTTTTTTTGACCAATGTATCTTTATTATACAAAAAACCAGCTCCTTACCTGGAATATAAAACGGTAAAGAGCTGGTTCGTTCTTTGTTTGCCTTCAAAAAATGCAACTATCTGTAAATCACAAGTGTTTTATCTTGAGTCGCTTTCTCAATGGCACCGCTATTATTGTTGAAGATAGCTTGCTTGTTTTCTTGGGAAGGCTCAATGTGAAATTTGATTTCGTTCCTGCCTTCCACTACCTCCACTTCATGTGAAAAAGTCATATCATCATTAATCGGAATACGTTCACCGTTAATCGTCAGAATACCCTCTTTAATAGCATTTCCTTCAACTGTAACTACATCACTTTTAACGGTTGTGCCATCTTTAGGCGATGTAATTATCAGCGGCTTATCAATCCAGCGATAAATGGTGTCCTCCACAACCATTTTGTTCGATCCTTCATTTTGTACAACTACTTCGAGATCCGTGCCGACCGCACCAAATCCGTAATAGCTGATATCATCATCGGCCGGATCGTTTCGTGTGTGATCGGCTAATCCTTCATTAGCCCATGAACCATCCCGGGCATATTTATAGGTAATCTTTGTTCCTTCCTGTACTTTAACAGTATATTCCCAGTCAGGCGTGACGGCACCGTTTCTGGACATTTCCCAGGCACCTGTGTTCCATCCATTCAGGCTGTTCGGAATCATTATCGATGAATCAAGTGATGTATAGGAAGGTGCGTGAACTTTAAATGTGACTTCCACCATTACCACATCCGGTGTGACCGTTACCGTATTTGATGTAGTTGCATTTCCGTATTGATCGTAGGCACGAATTATATATTCATACGTCATTCCATTCTCAACATTGAAATCCGTGTAAACTGTTTTATCCGGCTTCCAAATCTTTTTAATGATTTTTCCATTTCGAATAACCGCGTACATATATGGATTATCCGGTTCAACAAGCTTCCAATCAAGATTAACTTGCCCGGATTCCTGAATCGGCTGCTTCAGTTCCAAGCTTGATGCTGGCGCAGCAGTATCATCATTACTTTGACGGTAGGTGATAGTTTGTTCATTGCTGTATACCCAATTTCGGCCAAGGTCAGTTGAAAATGCAAAACGGTACGTGTATGTTCCTGCGTTCACGGGTAAAAATTTACTGGAAAATGTGTTTCCATCACCTTCAGACGCTGTATAAGCTGCATCATATGATTGCCACTCACCACCAAATTTAACCTGAAGTTTCACGGTTAGCCCTTCCGCCTGCCCTATTTCTGTAACACCATCAATCCAAATATCAGCAGAGACTTCACGATGTTTGGACAGGTCTACAAATCCGTCTCGAAGATCTGTCACATTGGAAATCTCATAGTTTCTATCTGTTAGTGTAACATGCGGTATGATCGCTTCAGTCTTCATTTTTTCTGATTCGTTATTCTTACCATCAACTAAAGTGACCGCAAAATAGTATTTCCGGCCATTGTCCAACCCGTTTATTGTGATAGTTTGGTCAGACGTATGGGCAACTTTTTCATACAATCCTCCCTGAACTGTTGATTGATAAACATTGTATTTTCCAGGTTTCCCATTCCATGAAAGGGTTACCTGATTTGAGCCCTCTTCCGCAACTAGATGGGCCACCTGTGGAGGACGTTCAAATGTTTGTCCATCATTCGATACAAGCATCCGGCCGCTCATTCCAGGAATCGTTACGGATACTTTGCCTTTCCTGGATTCAACTGTGTATGCTCCATCAAGCTGATCAGTAAGCTTAATTCCATTAATCAGCTTCCCATCCAAATCAATCTCCACTGTTTTCTCCTCACTGCCGCCATTGATAGCAACAATTGCAAAACGATCACCGGTATAGCGTGCATAGGCATATATATCACCTTCAGCATGCAATGCAGCAATATTACCGTGTGCAAACAGATCTGCAAAATTGCGGCGAACTTCACCAATTTTACGATAATGCTGCAGTAAATCCTCATTCACATTCCCCCACGGGTAGGTACGGCGGTTGTCAGGATCTTTTGAACCCGTAACACCTACCTCATCACCATAATAAATCGTCGGTGCACCCGGGTAGCCCATTTGGAAAATGGCGGCAAGTTTTAACCGCCTTATACCAAGTGCATGGTTATAATCCGGATCATTTTCCGCACGTTCATACGTGTCGGAGCCGCCGCCAAGAAGATATACCGCCCTTGCTGTATCGTGCGAACCAATCAAGTTCATCAGCGAGTAATACGCCTCTTTCGGATAATCTTCCCTGATTGCTTTTAACTGCTTTGCTGCTTCACCTGCATCTCCAGTTGTCAAATAGTGCAGCACAGCACCGCGGAATCGGTAGTTCATGACCGTGTCATACATGTCGCCAAGAAAATATTTTGAAGCATCATCCCAAATTTCACCCAAAATAACCGGTGAATCGTTTGTTTTTGTTTTCATCGCTTTTATTTCATCGCGAAATTCCCGCCAGAATTCTGGATCAACTTCATTTGCAACGTCAAGGCGCCATCCGGAAGCCCCGCGCTTAAGCCATGTTTTCGCAACTGAGTCTTTATCATACATAATGTAATCAGCAAACTTTTCATTGTTCAGCTCACTATTGTAGTCCACAACATCACCCGGAATCGCAGCAATTTCCGGAAGACTGTCGTAACCCCACCAACCCTGGTACTTATAATGTTCGTTCGGCTGACCGGAATTTATTTTTTCATTTTCAATATGGAACCAGTTATGGAATCCATACTCGCTGAATACTTGTCCATCAGCAAGAAAATACGCTTTTGTCTTTTGTTTCGCTTCTTCTTCAGATAAACCTTCATTGTTCATCAAATCATAAATCTTAGCCCAATATTCGTATGCACCAACTGTTTTATATTTTCCATACCGGTCAAAATAAATAGAATCATCACCAACATGGTTGAAAACGCCGTCAAGTATCAGATGCATGTCCCGTTTTTTCAGCGCCTGCGTGAATTTTTTAAACTCCTTAGGTGTGCCAAACATTGGATCAATAGCCTTATAATCAGTTGCATCATATTTATGATTGGATGCCGCATGTGCAATCGGATTTAAGTAAATCGTGTTGACACCAAGCGATTCAATGTAATCCAGTTTCTCCTGCACCCCCTTCACATCTCCGCCGAAGAAGTCATTGCTCCAGATACCGTCTCCTTTATAATCCTTTATGTCTTTCAACCGAGGGTTATCCGGTAAATCGGTCCACTTCCTGTGCTCGATTGGTTCGAAGCCGCGCGCATATTGTTTTGCATCATCATTATTCGGATTTCCATTGTAAAATCGATCAGGAAAAATTTGATAGACAACAGCTTCTTTCATCCAGTCGGGAGTTTCATACTCCGCCTCATACACTGTTAATTGGAACATTTGTGCACCATTATCTATCGCTTTTCCACTTTCGCCATCCGTTGTATCCTCACCATATGCAGCTTTTACCGGACCATCATTAACGATGAACTTGTAGCCATATACCCCTTTTTCTTCAGGTATGACCTCAGCTTTCCAAAAGTCAGCTTTTGTTCCATTTTCCAGTTCGGTCCACCCGGAAAAATCCATCTTATATGTGTTGGATGTTCCGGTTTTGTAATTTTTCAGGACAAGACGAGCATTTGTTATATCGTCCTTTTCAGTTCGAAGGCGCAATGTGACAGATTCGCCCGCAGCAACTGCACCAAACGGCTTACGGTAAAGATCTTTCCAAGTGTTGTGGTATAGTTCATCTTTATGAATGGTGTTCCCTTTGTAATCGGTCCAAACTTTATTAGTTTCGGCATTATAAAAGAAAGTAATCTCTGTTTCTTTTGTAACATTGAGTACCGCATTTGTTCCCGGATAAGCCGGATCTTCCCATGTATCACCAAGAACGATTTTAAATTCGTGATGACCTTTCGGAACCATCACACGATAAGCGTAAACATTGTCAAAATTATCATCGTGCAGTAATGCTTGCGACTCATTGGGCAGCCATTCGCCTCCTTGGCCGATTTCCGGTTGCAGGTCACCAACGAGGCGTGGAGTTTCACCTCCAATCAATGCTGTATAGCGTGTCGAGTCAGTGACTGAATGCGTTTCGTCATGATAGTAAAAGGTCACTTTCGTTTTCTGATCCAGACTGAATGGAATGTTGGCGCCATTCGGCTTACCCCAAGCACCGTAATTTTCATCCCAGTTACCGCCAACAGCAATTTTATACTCATATTCTCCGGCAGGTAATGTTGCTGTAAATGTATATAACCCATTTTTCACATGATTACTCTCCCCCTTTTGCGAAATCGTTTGCACAAAAACGTAAAAAAAATACCTGATGCCTCCTTTCCCTCATTTGTGCAACCGCTTCCATTCATTTCTATTATGGCATGGATTTTTAAATATTCGCAATCTCTTTGCAAAAAATCATACTATTTTACTACAAAGTGTGGAGAAAGATATTAGGCTTTCATTTCTTCTTTATTTACAGGAAAGTAAAGCGCAGGAACGAATAACTCCCCGCGCTTTTCCCTATTCCCCTCTATTCTCATACCTGGCGGAAAAGAACCCCAAGATTCCCCCTAACGCAGCCCCGCCAAGAACTTCGAGCGGCTGATGTCCGAGAAGCTCCTTCAGTTCTTTATCCCTTGCAACAAATTCAAAGCTTGGAAATTCCCCGGAAAGATCGGCAAATTTATCTTCCAGATCATTAACCAGCTGTGCAATTTCACCCGTATGCCGGCGGACTCCCTGTGCATCGTACATAACAATCACACCAAATATCGTTGCCAGTGCTGTTTCCGTATGCCGTGATCCTTTATTTGCAGCTATATAGGCAGCAAGTGCTGAAACACCGGCTGAGTGCGAGCTTGGCATACCGCCAGTTGTTGCTGCCTGCTTTATATCCCACTTCCCGGTCATCCGCTTATGTGTATATATTTTAAGAGCCTGTGCAATCCCAATGGATGATAATGCCGTTAAAATACCTCTGTTCATTTTCTTCATTTCGCCAACCCTCCATTCCAAAATCTGTCTATAGTTGAGTTACCCTGAAATGGAGGGTTTTATGCACCGCCAACCATTATTCCGTATAAGATGTTAATGCTTCTTTAAACATGCTCCAGAATTTATCCTGATTTAATTGATAGGCGAAGTTTACGTTCGGTTCCCTGCTGGTTACACCGCCTGTATCAATACACGTCATGCCATACGTAAATTCACCCTTCGTTTCAATATCCACCCGTACATGTTTAAAGTCAAAAATGGAAGGATCAATCAAATATGCGACCGTACAGGCATCATGTATCGGCCCGCCTTCCATCCCAAAAACATCCTGATTTGTTTTAATAAAAAATTTCAATAAATTCACAACAAAATGGGAGACCGGATTATCAATTTCAGATAGCTCGTTAACTGTTCGCTGTGTTGCCAAGGCCTGATGTGTCACATCCAAACCAAACATGGCAATGGGAACGCCGCTCTCAAAAACTACTTTAGCCGCTTCCGCATCCACGTAAATATTAAATTCTGCAGCCGGGGTCCAATTGCCGAATGTACCGCCGCCCATTAGAACAATTTCTTTAATTTTCGGGATGATAGCTGGCTCGCGGATCATCGCCAAGGCTATATTGGTTAAGGGCCCAGTCGGTACTAATGTTATATCTCCATCCGACTCCATCACCTTATTGATAATCAGGTCAACCGCATGCTGATGAACAGCTTTTTTACTTGGTTCACCCGGAAGCACCGGACCTTCCAAACCTGTTTCCCCATGAATTTCTTCAGCAATTTCCATCTTCTTAAGCAGCGGCTTCGCGGAGCCCTGTGCTACTGGTACATCGGTTAATCCTGCAATATCACATACGCTGAGAGCATTTAATGTATTTTTTTCAACTTCAACATTTCCTGCTACGGTTGTAATTGCTTCAATCTGAAGAGGGCTTATTTTTGATGCTGCTAAAATAATTGATATGGCATCATCATGTCCCGGATCACAATCTAAAATGACTTTTCTCATTAAAAAAAACTCCTTTCTGAAAGATTCCCCTTGCTTCATTCCCCATCTTCCGGTGCTTTTTGAAATAGTGCTTCCGGAATCATTTCGAAGCCTTCAATCACTGTGTTTTCTTCCACTTCCATCATTAAATAACTTTTCCCGTCGAAATGCACTTGGCGGACATGCCTCAGGTCTTGTGGACTGATTGAAATATTTGCGATCTTCGTTTCGATTTTAATCGATTTGGAATTATATTTTGGCACCACACTTGTTGCTTTAAATTCATATTTTTCATCATCAATCACTGTTTTAAAAGCGGACTCCACTTTTTCAGTATTAACGTCTTCTATCCCGCTGCTTGTTAAAACCTTTTCAACATCCTTGTAATCCAGTTTTGGTACTTCTTCCTCTTCGTTCTCTTCCACAACACGATGAATCTCATCATATACATTCGAAAGTTTGGATGTATTGATTGCCTGATCACCAGCTACATTTTTCACAATCTCTTCAAAAACCAGTTTATCCTGTGCAGCAGTCATCATTTCTTCCGCATTTAACACTTCTTCGATAAAATGATAACTCGGTTCATTCTTCTTCCCTGCCGAATAAAGCACATGATTAACATCCGCAGCATTGTCGGTAATCGTCGGAAACAAAAACCCTGACATCGGAGCTTTCAGATTAATGATAGGATCAACGACAATATTATACTTAAATTCCTTCTCCACATAGTCAAACAGTAATTCCTTTTTCGGATCCTGCGTTTTATTCATACTGCATAAAATAAAAGGGTGGGAATAAACAGTGTCCCGTTCGCTTTCTTCAGCCTCTTCGCTCATCTTCTTCATCGGCTTCTTATATTCTCCGCGGATAAAGGTCACAACAATATCCATCTCATATTGTTTATCTTTCAGCATTTTTTCAACGAGCTGCAGCATATGCCCGTTCCATTCTTCGGTATCGTTGCTTAACAGGCCCTGATGGAGAATAAGCTGACTGCTGTTTTCCACATCACGCTGAAATTTTAATTCAAATAACTTCTCATCCAATTGACCGGAAAGCACTTTCTTAAAATTGTCCATAAATAATTCCTGCTGTTCCTGTTCCAGCATTTCAAATGGCATACTCTGGTAATGGTAAATTTCGCTCGATTCTTTCATGATATACACATTAAAAATTTCTTCTATATTCAATGAATCATTATTCACTTTGAATTGTTTCCGGATATTTGCAATGTCTTTTTTATCCAACGTTGTTTCACCCCTGTGCTGATAGTCAAATATGTGATAGTTGCACATATTCTCTTATTCTATCATAGAGAAAGGTAGTTTTTGAAAGCCCCCATCTTGTAAATAATTTTTCTTGATAATAGCACTAAAAAGCGTAAAATAAATGTGGGATTAATAAAAGAGGAGTGTTTTGATGACACGATTATTGGAAGGCAAAGCCGGTTTAGTAACAGCGTCTGGTTCAGGTATAGGCAGAGGCAGTGCTGTAGCTTTGTCTAAAGCCGGGGCCAAAGTTATGGTTTCGGACGTTAATGAAGAAGCAGGTAAAGAAACTGTGAAAATAATAAATGACAATGGCGGCGAAGCCCGGTTCTTCAGGTGTGATGTAAGTGATGAAGAACAAGTGAAAGCATTAATTGATGAAACGATTTCTGCTTTTGGCAAATTGGACTTTGCGCATAATAACGCTGGCATCAATGCCGGGCAAAAGAAAATTGGAGAACTGGATTCGAATGATTGGGATAAAACATTGAAAGTTACGTTATATGGAACTTTTTATAGCATTAAACATGAAGTAAACGCGATGATTAAAACAGGCGGTGGTGCAATCGTTAACACTGCATCCGGTTCCGGAGTAGAAGGTTCACCAAATATGACGCCTTATACAGCCTCTAAACACGGTATTGTTGGACTAACCAAATCTGTTGCCCTGGAATATGGAAAACAAGGTATTCGGATTAATTCTATTGCGCCAGGTGCAACAATCACACCTGCTGTAGAAGGGTGGGCAAAAAAAGCTCCTGAACAATTTAAAAGTGTTTTGGAAACTCTTCCTTCGGGGGAAATGTCTACACCGGAAGATCAGGGTAATGCAGTAACATTTTTATGTTCTGACCTGGCTAAACAAATAAGTGGTGTAACCATCCCTGTTGATGGCGGGTATGTTGCAGGAAAACTCCAACAGTAAACGAATTGAACATTCCTTTATCATGACAAGAGCGTACCCGGTTTCATACCGGATACGCTCTCACCTTATGATAATCGGCCGTTTACACTTTTTACCTTGGATTGCTGGAAAGTCACTGGTCTGGTCAACGAGAATACTGCGCAAAGTAGAGAAATAACAACAACAGCACATCCTACCCATGCAATGTTTGAAATTGTATCAATTTGACCTAAGGCCGCCCCGCCGATTGCAGAACCAAGGGAAATTCCGATCTGCAGGGCTGAATTATTAAAGCTTTGCTGAACCTCCGCCGTATTTGGGTCTGTTTGAATCAAGTAACTTTGCTGCGGCGGGGCGAGTGCCCAACTGAGTGCAGCCCATATCATCATTATAGGTGTAAATAAATAGATTGATACAGTCGAAAATGGCAGTATAAAAAGTACAAGGACAAATAAACCTATCACCAATAGAATGCTCTTCTGTGCCCCTATCCTATCAGAAAGCGATCCGCCAAGTGCTCCACCACTTACAGCTGCAACTCCAAATACGAGATATGCAATACTTATCCAGGAGGAATTGAGCTGGAGTGTGGTTTCCAAAAATGGTGTAAGATAAGCGTAAAGGGTGTAGTGTCCAGCCAGCATGAACATAGTAGCCAAATGGGCTCCGCCAAATTTCGGGCTTGCTGCCGCCTTTAATTGCGTTTTTAATGGAACGGACTTTTCACCTGGTATCCTCTCTAAAAATAGTGAAATAAGAATTAAGGTTCCAATTGAGAAAACGGCTATACAAAGAAAAATAACGCGCCAACCGAATGCATCTGCAATTAAAATACCTAAAGGAACACCCAAAACAAGTGACGAACTAATCCCCATATACACAGAACCTACAGCTTTAGCCTGGTGGGCCGGCTCAACAACTTTTGTCGCAATCGTCAGGGACAGAACCACTATTAATGCTGTACTCATTGCCGTTAATACTCTGGCAATCATCATGAATGTAAAGTTCGGACTAAAAAAGGTCATGATATTTCCAGCAAAAAATACAAGTAAAGATATCTGATAAACTTTTTTCCGTTCCATTTTACTTGTTAATACCAATAAAACAGGCCCGGCAATTGCATAAATGAGTGCAAACACAGTTATCAGCTGCCCGGCAGTGCCAAGTGAAATATCGAAGTCCTTAGCAATGGCCGGTAGTATTCCGCCGACAATTAATTCAACAAGTCCAACTGCAACAGCTGATATTGCGAGTATTAATACTTTTAAATTCATAATACCACAATTCCTTTCTACTTCAATTCCGAATAAAAAATCCTGACTACAAAAAAGCATTGTTTTTGTAGTCAGGATTTTCCGGTTCCTGGTAGATACCCTCCAGCCATATCCTAGAGGTTATACAACGTTAGAGCTATATTTTTATCTAAATCCAATAATCTATTTTACTGCTATCTTCTTCACTTTTCAATATAAATTTTTTCCAGGATGGTTACTATGAAAAATTTATTTTTATTCCACGTTGCTTTTATGAAGCAACCCTTAATGAAGTGAATTATAACACAGAAAACTGCTCATCTTTCAAATCCGTAATAAACATATGGCCGGGGGCATGTGTAATCACCATTTTCGGCTTGCTGTTCATTGCCACAGCCTGAGGTGTCACACCGCACGCCCAGAATACCGGCACCTCTCCTTCTTTAACGGTAACAGCATCCCCAAAGTCCGGATTATCCAAATCCCGGATCCCAATTGAGTGCGGGCTACCGATTTGAACCGGGGAACCATGCACCGATGGAAATCTCGATGTCACCTGAACCGCCCTGACAACGTCTTTGTCCTGGATGGGACGCATGCTGACTACCAACGGACCGTCAAATTTCCCGGCACGAACACATTGACGGTTCGTGATATACATCGGCACATTACATTGTTCCTCGATATTTCGAATCGGAATGTCATTACGGATCAGAGCCTGCTCAAACGTAAAGCTGCACCCGATTAAAAATCCGACCATATCATCCCGCCAGAGATCCGTAATATCGGTACGTTCTTCCTCAAGTACGCCATTCCTGTAAATGCGATATTTCGGGATATCCGTCCGTAAATCAGCATCCGGTGCAACCGCAGACGGCGCAAATAACCCCGGTTCGGTAACATCCAAAACCGGACATGCCTTTGGATTTCGATGGCAGAATAACAAAAATTCGAATGCAGACTCCTTGGGAAGCACTACCAGATTAGCCTGGGTAAATCCACTGGAAACACCGGATGTCGGCCTGACCCACTTCCCCTCACGTATGAACTGCCTTGCTTCGGCAGGAGATGCATCAGCAAATGTATCCACAAAAAAACCTCCTTCAATCTCACCGTAAAAATGTACCTATCTTGGAAACGGAAATATTTTCGACGGCCAGTTTCTCATTGATATGCTGGGCAAATTCCAGCGCGTGAATGCCGTCACCGTGAATACAAACCGTATCCGCTTTAATGGAAATGTCTGTACGCTGCTGTGACCGCACAGTCCCATTTTTCACCATCTGAACAACCTGGCTGGAAGCTGCTTCCTGATCCACGATAAGTGCGTCTTTTTCACGACGGGAGGTTAACGAGCCATCCTCCTGATATGTCCGGTCAGCAAATACTTCACTGGCTGTAGGCAAGCCGATTTTTTCACCTACTTTAACCAATTCACCACCGGCCAAACCAAACAGAATCAGCTCCGGATCAAGATCATGGACCGCCTTCGCAATACTTTCCGCAACAGCTTTATCTTTCGCGGCATGATTGTATAAAGCGCCATGTGCCTTCACATGCTGCATTTTTCCTCCTTCTGCTTTAACAAAACCTTGCAGTGCACCCACCTGGTATATGACCAGTTCATAAATTTCTTCCGGGGATAATGCAATATACCTTCTTCCAAACCCGTTCAAATCCGGAAAACCCGGATGCGCACCGATTCCGACATCTTTTTCCAATGCCATTTTCACTGTCTTCCGCATTGTCGACTGGTCACCCGCATGGAATCCGCAGGCAATATTTGCTGACGTAATATAATCCAGGATTTCCTCGTCCCGGCCCATATTATATACTCCAAAGCTTTCTCCCATGTCACAATTGATATCGATATTCATGCATAGCCCTCCTGTTCTTTTTTCAAATGAATGCTAACCTTTAATTGTTCAAACTGTTTCTCTTTTTCCACCAGCAACTCCTGAGCTTCACGATGTTCTATTTCCTTAAAATATATTTTTTCGCCGGGTTTTAATTGTGCCATCGCCGGTAAATCCACTGTTATTACCTGCCCGATTTTCGGGTATCCACCTGTCGTCTGCCTGTCAGCCATCAATACGATCGGGTTCCCATCAGGCGGGACCTGGATTGTGCCGAAAGCCACTGCTTCGGATAATAATTCCTTCCTGCTTTGTAAAGCAAGTTCCGGTCCATTTAGCCGGTACCCCATACGGTCTGACTGTGTGGAAACGCTAAAGGCTTCCGATAAATACAACGAACGGCTTTCTTCGGTAAACCACTCCGATTGGCGCCCTGGGATTGTACGTATAACTGCGCCATCGCGATAATCATTCAGCGAATCAAGGGACACGCCCCAATCCATTTCAAGAAAATGCGCTGCACCAGCCTGTTTCTGCATTTGCTTTATCATCATCGCAGCAGATTTGGAAGGTGAACCGACCGGCAATCTATCATTCTTTTGCAAGGCACGTCCGTTAAAACCGCCGATTCCAGCCCGCAGATACGTGGAACGGCTGTCCATAACAGGAGGCACATCAATCCCCCCTGCCAAAGCCATATAAGTCCGGCAGCCTGTCCGAACTGACTTGAATTTCAAAGTGGATGCTTTTTTTACCCATACGGCTTTATTCATCTGAACCGGCTTATCATTAATCTCTGGTGACATATCTCCCCCGCAAATGGCAATCAAGGCATCCTCCTGAAATTCAATGGTTGGACCGGTAATTGTCATTTCCAGTACGGCGGCATCTGATTCATTATCAACCAGTAAATTAGCCAGGCGGGTGGAATCAACATCCATGACACCACTGACAATAACACCATATTTTTGATAGCCGTATCTCCCGGAATCCTGAACCGTTGTTAACAGCCCTGGCTTTGCTACCTTAATACTCATTACTGTCCTCACCCCAATTGTTGTATGTTTCTTCA